>NZ_BDCU01000030.1 GCF_001618425.1 Nocardia fusca NBRC 14340 | reverse complement strand
AGGGATCCCCGATGACCGCTCCGACCCGAACCACCGGCACCGAACGCGAACTGCTCGAGACCATGCTCGACCAGGCGCGCGCCGACCTCGTCGACACGGTGCGCGGACTGTCCGAAACCGACGCCAGACGCCGGCTCGTACCGTCGCTGACCACCCCGATAACCCTGATCAAACACGCCGCGTACGCCGAACGAATGTGGTTCCAGCGCACGCTCGGACGGCTCGCCGACGCCGACTGCGACGGTCCGCTGTGGGCACATGGCGGTTTCCATGTGGACGAGGCGGAGACCGTGGCCGAGGTGATCGCGGAGTTCGAACGCGCGAGTGCCCGAGCCCGGTCTGTCGCAGCGGGGATTCCCCTGGACGAGACCCGCGAGCACCCGCGCGTGGGAGTTGTCAGCCTGCGCTGGATCTACCTGGCCATGACCGCCGAGTTCGCCCGGCATGCCGGCCACGGTGACATCCTGGGCGAGCAGATCCGGGCCGGGGCCGGCGTTTCCGTGGATTCACCGGTACAGCTCAGCTGACGGTGACGTCGACGGTGACCGGGATGTTGCCACGGGTGGCGTTGGAGTAGGGGCACACCGCGTGCGCGGCCGCGACCAGCGAGTCGGCGGCGGCCTGCTCGATGCCGCCCATTTCCACGTGAAGTGCGGCGGAGAGGCTGAAACCGCCCTGCTCGGTGCGGTGCACGCCGATCTCGGCAACGACCGCCGAATCGGTGAAACCTATCTTCTGTCCGGCGGCGACGGCCTTCAATGCGGAGTGGAAGCAGGAGGCCCAGCCGGCGGCGAAGAGTTGCTCCGGGTTCGTCGCGCCCCCCGGCCCGCCCATTTCCCGCGGGATGGCGAGGGTGAGATCGATGAGCCCGTCGTTGCTGGCCGCGCGGCCTCCGGCGCGCCCGTCTCCGGTCGAGGTGGCGATTGCGGTGTAGACGGATTCGGACATGATTGTTCTCCTTCGGTGGTGAGGGTGCTACTGCGTGTGGGCCGGCGCGGATTCGGCGGCCATCGGCCGGATCCGGCCGATGGCCGGTAGGTGTGGTCAGGTGCCGGGAGCGGCCCGGCGGGGTCTAGGCGAGGAGGCTGACGGCGGTCGGCTCATCGCGCCCGTGCCCCGCGGCGGTGCAGGCGGATCGCCGAGATCAGGAAGAAGATGCCGCCCAGCGTCGCGTATCCGGCGAGGGGGGTGAGGGACGCGTTCGGTGCGCCGGCGCCCGCGACAAAGCTCGCGCCGGCGAGGGCGGAGATTCCCCCGCTCAGGATCATCGCCCACTGGCCACCGAGCCGGTACCGCGCGATCGCGACGATCGACTGCACGATGCCCGCGGTGATCGCCCAGGCGCCCCACACCCGCAAGACATCGGGAATGCCCGAGGTGACGGCCGCGGCCAGTCCGACGGCGGTGAGCAGGCTCAGGGCCATGTTGAGGTACAGCGGCGCCTTCGGACGCGCGGCGCCCGAGGTGCGGAAGTCGATCACGGCCGCGGCCACGTCGAACAGCGGGTAGAGCACCAGCAGGGCGATGCCGAGCGGGGTGAGTGTTGTCGCGGCGGCCCCCAGCATCAGGACTGCCCAGACGACGGCGAATCCGAAGCGGGCGTAGTACAGGTTCCGCAGCCCCTCGGTGCTGCCGACGGCGTCGGCACCGGTCACACCGGTCTCGATTGAACTGGACATCAGACTCTCTTTGGATGGTCGAGGCGGTCGAGGTGCGACTGCCATGAAGAAAGAACGATCGGTATACCTGAAGTCTGGCGGGCGTCGGTCCGTCTTGTCAATACCGATCGTTCTTTCTGCTAGTCTTGGAGCGAGGGTTGGCGAGAGGGGAGGAAGTCGGATGTCGGAAGCGCGCGCGCGACTACTCGACACGGCGAGCGGACTGTTCTACTCCGAAGGGCTTCATTCGGTCGGCGTCGAGCGCATCATTGCCGCCGCCCAGGTGACGCGGGCGACCATGTACCGGCATTTTCCCGGCAAGGACGACCTCGTCGTCGCCTATCTGACACAGGCCGACGAATCGATCCGCGCGCAGGTCGAGGCCGTACGCCGCGAGAACCCGTCGCCGGTCGACGTCGTTCGAGCCGTCGGGCGGGCCATCGCCGACAGCATCCGGGGCCCCGGGTTTCGCGGATGTGCGTTTCTCAATGCGGCGGCCGAATACCCCGACCCCGACCATCCGGTCCACAGAGCCGTTCTCGCGCACCGGCAGTGGTTCCTGGACACCGTCACCGAGATCCTCGCCGATGTCGGCGATACCGATCCGGCACCCGCTGCCCGGCACTTCGTGATGCTGCGCGACGGCGCGATGGCGGCCGGGTGTCTGACCGACCCGGACCCGATTTGCGAGACGTTCCTGCTCGGCATCGAAGGACTTCTGGATGCCCGCGAGCGCACTCGTCGGGAACCGGTCACATAGTTCTGCCGGTGATCGGGCCTGTCGACGGTCGGCTTCGATCGGCCGATCTACAGCTCAGGTGAGCGGAGGGTCGGGGAGGGCGGTACGGCGGACGGGTCCGTCACGAGGCTGTTGTACAGGCGGCGGAGGTCCAGAGTGTCGCCCGGGCCGGTCCGGGTGGGTTCGGTGCGGTCGACCTGGCGGTGCAGGGCTTCCATTTTCTCGTCCAGCTGGGTGGCGACCTCGGCGGCCTGGGCGAGGTCGCTGCGGAGGTTCGGGGGGACCTCGCCGCGGTATTTGTAGTAGATCTTGTGCTCGAGGCTGGCCCAGAAATCCATCGCGATGGTGCGGATCTGGATTTCGACCGGGATGTGTTCGGTGCCGTGCGAGCGGAAGACCGGGATCGAAACGATCAGGTGCAGGCTCTGGTAGCCGTTCGGTTTGCGGTGGGTGATGTAGTCGCGTTCCTCCAGGACGGTGATGTCCTCCTGGCCGGCGAGCATATCTCTGATCACGGTGATATCGGAGATGAAGCTGCACACGACGCGGACCCCGGCGATATCGAGGATGTTGTCGCGGATGGCGGCCAGGGTCATCGGGTACTTCTTGCGCTGGACCTTTTCCATGACGCTTTCGGGGGATTTGAGTCGCGATCCGACGTGTTCGATGGGGTTGTACTCGTGGGTACTGTTGAAATCCTCGCGCAGAATATTGATCTTGGTGGTGATCTCGTCGATCGCGAATTTGTAGCCGAGCATGAAGTCGAGGAACTGTTCGCGGAGCGCGCGCACGTCGTCGACGGTGATCGGGCCCGCACCGGAGGCGCCGGTGTCGGCGGACGGGCTCGGCTGCCATGGTCTCATTGGCTCCATTGTGCCGTTGCCTGCGATTTTGCCGCCACGCCGGGTGAGGCACACCACGATCGTCTCGGCGTTCGATCGGTACGGCCGATACTGGGGCGGAGGTGCCGGCGGGAGTGTTCGCCGGTGATCATGTGGTGCGCGTGGGACCTATCCCGAGGAGATCTCGAGCCGATCTCGGCGGGGTCGGTCGAAAAACGAAGTGTTTTCCCGGACCGCCGGTAACGGTTTCATAAATCGGAGGGCTGGGAAGGCTGTAGATATGACTGCGATTCGGAACCAGCCCGCCCGGGTCGTCGGTGTCGAACGGGGAACGGCGGTCCTGGCCGCGTTCACCTGCGTGGTGTTCTCCATCGGAATCACCGTCCTCGCCGGCTCTGCACTGATCGGTGTCGCCGTGACCGCGGCACTGGCCGCGGGAATCTGGCTGACCTCGAAAATCCTTCCCACCAACTGATTCCGCTGCGGAACCGAGCCGGGAGGCGGCACCGGAACGCGTCGTGCGGGTTCGGCTCCCGCGGAGGTCACGCCGGTATCGTGGCCGGAGTGAGAGTGCCGGACCGGCCGTTGCGGCGGGCCCACAGCGCTCGTGCGAGCGCCGAACCGGCGACATGCGCGCGGCGGGCGCGCCCGACAGTGGCCCGCTCGCTGAATACCGTGAAGTCGAGATCCTCGATCCGGTCGAGGATCTCGCCGTAGAGCACGGCTGCGGTTGCCACGCAGGGTCGTGAAATCGGGTGCAGCAGGTCGATGCCCGGCAGGGCACGGGCATACCACCGGCGGGCGACGGCGTGCTGGGCGGCCAGCGCCGCACGGACGCGGGTATCGGTGCGCCGGTGATCGCGGCACCAGTGCAGCAGGTCGCGGTCGACGCGGAAGGCGGCAAGTTCATCGGCCGGTAGGTACACCCGCCCGCGGTCGAGGTCTTCGGCCACATCGCGCAGAAAGTTGGTGAGCTGGAACGCTTTACCGAGCGCCGCAGCGTACGGGGCGGCCTCGGACTGTGGGCAGACGGCGCCGAGGACCGGCAGCACCTGCAAACCGATCACTTCGGCCGATCCGTACACATAGCGGTCCAGGGCCGGGCGGTCGGGGTAGCCGGTGACGGTCAGATCCATCCGCATGGAGTCCAGAAAAGCTCGGAAGAGACCGTTGTCGAGGTGGTATCGCGCCACGGTGTGACCCACCGCGGCGACAACCGGCTCTCCCCGCCCGGGGGTATCGAGACCGCTCAACAGTTGCCGGGTCAGATCGTCCAGGCGTGCCCGGGGCGTTCCGGCGCCGGGATCCGGTAGGTCGACGATATCGTCGGCCCAGCGGGCGAAGCCGTAGAGGGCGTGGATCGCGGGGCGTTGTGCGGGGGCGAGCAGGCGGGTGGCGAGGAAGAAGGTGCGGCCGTGGCGGGCATTGAGGTCACGGCAGTGCCGGTAGGCCCGGCGCAGGCGCGGGTCGGTGATCGCGGCGGCGTCGAGTTCGGTGCTGATCACGAACGGATACCCCCTGTGCTCATGGGTGCTGCCGCGCGGTCGGTGGCCGGCGAGCCGGTGATGCGGTCGGCGGCCAACCGCCCCGAGATCAGCACCGGCGGTACACCGACCCCGGGGACGGTCGAACTGCCCGCGAGGACGACGTTGTCCAGGCCGCGGATCATATTGGCCGGCCGTAAGGGGCCGGTCTGTGACAGCGTGTGCGCCAGTGCGAAGGGGCTGCCCGCGAGCATGCCCTGGCGCGCCCAGTCCGCCGGTGTGATCACGTGCAGGATGTCCACGCCGGTCAATGGAGTGGGCAGGCGCTGGTTCACCGTGGCGACGAGTTCGTCCGCGTAGGCGGGCCCGAGACGGTCCCAGTCGATCGGTGCCCGTTCCAGGTTGGGTGCGGGCGCGAGGATCGACAGCAGCTCGCGCCCGGGCGGTGCCAGCAGAGTATCGGTGGCGGTGGGGCGCGTGACGAGCAGTGACGGGTCCCGCATGGGCTGCCCACGGGTGAGGATGTCGTCGAAGGTCTGCCGCCACGCGCGCCCGAACAGCAGCGAATGGTGTGCGAGATGTGGGGCGGGATCGCTGCCGAGGTGAACCACTACGGCCGAAGGTGCCGCGATGGGCCGCTGCGGGCGCCGTGATCGGTGGCCGATCAGCCGGTAGGCGTGATGCAGTTCGGTGGTGACGACGACCGCGTCGCAATCGATATCTCGTCCGTCGGCAGTGGTGACGGCCTGGACCCGGGACCCCGAACGCCGGGTGGATTCCGCGGTGACGCCGAAGTGGAAGCGCACCCCGGCGGCGGTCGCGGCGGCGGCCAGGGCGTCGGGTAGCGCGCGCATTCCGCCCAGCGGGAAGAAGACTCCGCCGATGGTGTCCATGTAGGCGATGACGGCGTAGGCGGCCAGCGCACGCTGCGGCGGGACTCCGGCGTAGAGGGACTGGAAGGTGAAGAGCCGGCGCACGTCGGGGTCGCGCAGATGGCCGGCGACCGCCCGGTCCCAGCGGCGCAGCCCGCCGGCCAGGATCAGTTGCCCGGCCGCCGGGGTCACCAGCGACAGCGGTGAATCGACGTTGGCGGCGATGAAGTGATCGAATTCGGTGCGGTAGAGGTGGGTCAGCCAGTGCCGCAATTTCAGGTAACCGTCCGCCTCGCGGGTGCCGGCGAATTCGGCGATCGCCTGGGTCATCGGTTCGGGACCGGTGTGCAGGTCGAGGGAGCGGCCATCGGCGAAATGGGCCCGGTAGGCCGGGTCGATGGGCTGGAGGCGCAGATGATCCTGGGTGTTCGCGCCCACGGCGGCGAACACCTCGTCGATCAGGTCGGGCATGGTGAGCACGGTCGGTCCCAGATCGAGGCGGTAGTCACCGATATCGGCGCGGGCGGCGCGCCCCCCGGGGACCGGGTCACGCTCGAGTACGGTGACCGCGACCCCGCGGCCGGCCAGGTGGATCGCGGCCGATAGTCCGGCCAGCCCCGCGCCGATCACCACAACGTGATCACAGCGACCTGCGACGCCCCGCATCGTCTTCTCCTCTCAGAATTCGCGGACGGTACACCGGGCGGCCATGCCGTCCAGTAGCTCGCGCCGGTCTTCGGGCAGCGGTGCGGCGGCCAGTGCGTGGCGGGCCTCGGTGACCCGGTTGTCGATCATCGCCTCGATGCGCGTCGGGGCGCCGGTGGCGGTGATCAGGGCGCGGACCCGCGCGACCTCGGGTATGCCGAGCGTCGGCGCCTGCAGCAGGGTGCACAGTTCGCGATGCAGGCGCGAGCCGGCCATTTCCGTTGCCGCCACGATCACGGTGGACGCCTTGTGCTGGGCGATATCGTTATCGGGCTTTCCGGTGACCTCCGGGAGGCCGTAGACGCCGAGGATGTCGTCGCGTAGCTGGAAGGCTTCGCCGATGGCCCGTCCGTACTCGGCCAGCGCGGCCGTCACGTGCCGATCACAGTCCGCCATCGCCGCCCCCAGGACGAGGGGCCATTTCACGGTGTAGTCGCCGGATTTGGCGCGGGCGATCGCCAGCACGGCGTCCAGGGTGGGCGCGCTGCGGATATCGTTGCTCAGGTCGGCGAACTGCCCCAGGGCCAGCTCGATTCGCATGCGGTCGTAGTGGGGCCGGACCCGCGCCAGCGCGGGCTCGTCCATTCCGCTCTCGCGCAACATCTGCTCGGCCCAGATCAGGCATATGTCACCGAGCAGTGTGGCCGCGGATTCGCCGAAGCGGCGCGGGCAACCGGGCAGTCCGTTGCGCCGGTGCCGGTCGGCGAGCCGGCGGTGCGCGGTGGGTTCACCTCGGCGCCGGGCGGACTCGTCCATCACGTCGTCCTGGAGCAGCGCGAACGCGTGCAACAGTTCCAGTGCCGCGCTGGCTCGCAACGCCGTGTCGTCTTCGGTGGCGCCGCACAACCACCCCGCGTACATGAAGGCCGACCGCACGCACTTGCCGCCGCCGACGTATTGCCACAGCACATGCTGCACCGCCGGCCGCACGGCAGACTCGACGGATCTCCGCTGGACGAACTCGGCCAGCTCGGCCAGTACCCGGGCACGGACCGTCTGCTGCCACTCGGCTGTCGGCTGCCCGGGTAGCCCGGCCGCTCCGCGGGTCCTGGTGCGCTCTGCGCGCCTGTGCTCTGCGCGCCGGGATCCCACGATCTGTGTGTCCATCACAGCTCCTCGACTCCATCGCGTGGTGTGGGTCACAACCCATTCTAAACCTTTTTCGATGCAAAAGCGATGCGAGGTCAGCGGGCAGGTACAGACCGGACGATCTCGCCGAGCGCGTCCTCTCGCGAGTCGACCCGGCGGGCGGCGGGGAATGCGGCGGTCACCGGCCCGCCGGGCCCGGCGAGCAGCAGGCGGGCCGGTGGGGGCATCCCGGCGGAATCGGGGCCGGTACTGCCGTTCGCTCCGTCTGTGACCACAGCACCACCACCGGCTCGCGCGGCTGCCGGACGATGGCGGCGGCCAGTCCCTCCGCGGGGAGCGCGGCGCCGAGCGGCAGCGCCGGTATGCCGGCTTCGGTCAGCGCGGCCCGCAGTACTTCCAGCGGCAGGACATGGTTCTCGCCGGCGGTGCAGGGCCCAGCACCGCCACGTCGCTCGGCGTGTAGTACCGGTGCTCACCCGGGTTGCGGTGGGGAGGTCCCAGGCCGTAGCGCCGGTTCCAGCTGCGCAAGGTCGCCACCGGAATGTCCAGAACCTGGGCCACCGTGCCGACGGTGAACCCGATCGCCGCATCGTCTGTCGGATCGGTTTCGCGCACCGCTGCACACACCTTTCCCGCGCCGGACAGCCGGCTGTGCCTCCTCTCGGGTGCCGGCCGGTTCCGGGACCGCGGCTGCCGTCGCCGTCTCGGGGCCGATCCCGGAATTCCGCCCGTGATGCTCACGCTAGTCGCCTAATGATGCGAAATCGATTCACATCGTACTGGGTGGCCGGCGCACGATCCGATCGTCGGCAACCGGTCGATCCCGCCCGCGAATTGCTCGTGGTGAGCCCGCCGATTTTCACTCGGTGACCGCAGCGGGGGTGCGATGATCTCGGTCGTCGGCCGGTTCGTCACGAGGGTGACCGCCGTCCGTCACGGCGTCCGGGGACGGTGGTCTCCGGACGGCGAGAGGGCACCCGAGGAAACGCGTATCCGCTATCGAAGGTGTCCGCACCACTGATCGAACGGCGTAGGGAACGAGAGCGTAGTGGGCGGAACAGATCGGTTGTTCGGCATTCTCCGGCCGAGCCTGCCGGTGGTCGATTTCGACGAATGGAGCCGGGGGACCCGGGCGGAGAAGCTCCGGCCGATGGCACGGCACTGGGCCGAGGTCGGTTTCGGTACGCCGGTGCTGTTGCACCTGTGCTATGTCGTCAAAATCGGCCTCTACCTGCTCGGCGGGTGGTTGTTCGCGCTGACGACCGAAGGTATCGACGGATTCACCGCGGTTGGTACCTGGTGGTCGGAGCCGATCGTCTTCCAGAAGGTCGTACTGTTCACGATGCTGTTCGAGGTGGTCGGGCTGGGCTGCGGGTTCGGGCCGCTGAACAACCGGTTCTTCCCGCCCATGGGTTCGATCCTGTACTGGTTGCGGCCGGGCACCATCCGCCTGCCACCCTGGCCGGATCGGGTGCCGGGTACCCGGGGCACCCGCCGCACGCTGTTCGAAGTGGTGTTGTACGCGGCGCTGCTGATCATGCTGCTGGTGGCGCTGGTATCGAACGGAACCGGACCGGACGCGGCGCTCGATACGACCGTGGGTGTTCTGCCGGTCTGGCAGATCGCGGCGGTACTCGGGTTGCTCGCAGTGCTGGGACTACGCGACAAGACCATCTTCCTGGCGGCGCGCGGTGAGGTGTACGCGGCACTCGCGGTGACGTTCCTCTTCGGCGGTGCGGACCTGATCGTCGGCGCCAAGATCGTTTTCGTCGTCATCTGGATCGGTGCGGCCGTATCGAAGCTGAACAAGCATTTCCCGTTCGTGGTGTCGACGATGATGTCGAACAGTCCGGTGGTGCGGCCCAGGGCCCTCAAAAGGCTGTTTTTCGAACGTTTCCCCGACGATCTGCGGCCGGGCCGGTTGTCACGGTGGTTCGCCCACGGCGGCACCGCGGTCGAGATGGGTGCGCCGCTGGTGCTGTTCTTCGCACACGGCGGCTGGCCCACGGCCGTCGCCGCCACCGCGCTGATCGGCTTCCATCTGGTGATCCTCACCGCGATACCGATGGGCGTACCCCTGGAGTGGAACGTCTTCATGATCTTCGGTGTGCTGACACTGTTCGTCGCACACGCCGATGTGGGCCTCTCCGCGGTCGGCAACCCGGTGCCGTTGGTACTGCTGCTGATTGTTCTCGCCGGGGTCGTCGCTGTGGGGAACCTGTTCCCACGCAAGGTGTCGTTCCTGCCCGGGATGCGCTACTACGCGGGCAACTGGGATACCACGCTCTGGTGTATCCGGCCCTCGGCCGACGCGAAGATCCGGGCGGGGATCGTCGCCGTCGCGACCATGCCCGCCGCGCAGTTGCAGCGGTTCTACGGCAGCCCGGAGGCCGCGCAGATCCCGCTGTACCTCGGCTACGCCTTCCGGGCCTTCAACACTCACGGCAAAGCGCTGTTCACGCTCGCGCATCGGGCGATGGCCGGTCACGACGAGGCCGACTACGTCCTGACCGACGGCGAGCGCATCTGCTCCACCGCGCTCGGCTGGAACTTCGGTGACGGTCATCTGCACAGCGAGCAATTGATCGCCGCCTTGCAGCAGCGTTGCGGGTTCGAGCCGGGAGAGGTCCGGGTGGTGCTGCTGGACGCGCAGCCGATTCACCGGCAGACCCAGCGCTACCGGCTCGTGGACGCGGCGACCGGGGAATTCGAGAGCGGTTCGGTGCGGGTCGCCGATATGGTCGTGCGTCAGCCGTGGGACGACGATGTGCCGGTGTACCCGGATCACCGGCCCTGACAGGGGTGCGTGCCGGTTCCTGTCGGTCCCAGGTGTCAGGCTGAGCGAATGACACCTGCTGTCCGCGCGGTGCACGAGACCATCACCGCGATCACCCCGCTCGACGAGCTGGAACGTACCCAGCTCACCGAGGCCGCGAACTGGGTGGCGCGCACCGGCGATATCTTCCGCCGCGCGAAACCGGCCACGCCCGCGCGTCATCTGGTGTCCTATGTCGTGGTGGTCGATCCCGCCGGTGACGCCGTATTCCTGGTGGACCACATCAAGGCCGGCCGCTGGCTCCCACCGGGCGGGCATGTCGAACCCGGTGAACACCCGGCCGTGACCGCGCGCCGGGAAGCCGAGGAAGAACTCGGCGTCACGGCCGACCTCGGTCTCCACCATGAACCAGTGTTTCTGACGATCACCACCACCGTCGGAATCGACGGCGGCCACGAGGACGTCAGTCTCTGGTACGTCCTCGTCGCCGATCGAAGCACCGAGTTCGTCCTCGACCCGGGTGAGTTCCACTGCGGCCGGTGGTGGCGGCTCGATGAGGTGGCCGGCGCGGATCCGGCACGGTTCGATCCGCACTTCCCTCGGTTTCTCACCAAGCTGCAGCGCATCAGTGACGTCACCAGGGCGCTGCGGCCTCCGGTTCGGTCGGTGGCGGAAGAGCTTCCGCGGTCGCTGTCGTAACCCGGTGTAGGCGCTTCGGAGTCGGGTGCCTTCCGGGCCCGTCGACCGGTCGCGGTCCCGGGTGGATCGGCGAAGTCGCGCGCGACGGTGGTGGGCTGCCGCGCGAACTCGCCGTCGGCTCTGCCCGCGCCCCCGCGTGTCTAGACTGACCTGCGTGTTGTACGACGGAATGATCGGGTCCTGGACCTGGCACGCACGGCAGCGCATCGCGGTGGGCGGCGCGCGGACCGTTCGCGGTGCCACCGGTGGGGTACGGCATGCGGAAGTGGGGTACTGATGTCGACGCGATCCGAATCCGAAGGAGTACTTGTGCCGGCTGTACTGGGGCGAGCCCATGACCGCGCCGAGGAGTTGGCCGCGATCGCCGAGCGTACGGGTCTGCAGGTGGCGGTGGCGGAATCGCTGACCTCCGGCCAGCTCGCGGCGGCGCTGGGCGCGGCGAGCAATTCGGGGGAGTGGTTCCGCGGCGCGGTGGTGGCCTACAGCCGGGCGGTGAAGCACCGGGTGCTCGGCGTACCGGAGGGGCCGGTGGTCTCCGAGCCGGCGGCCCGGGCGATGGCCGAAGGGGTGCGGACGCTGTTCGAGGCCACACTGTCCGTGGGAGTGACCGGGGCCGGCGGTCCCGACCCGCAGGACGGGCAGGAGCCGGGTTCGGTGTGGTTCGCCGTCGCGGTCGAGGGCCAGGTCACCGCGACGTTCCGGCTGTTCGAAGGCGAACCCGCCGAAATCCTGGACCAGGTGGTCGATCACGCGGTCGAGCTGCTGCTCGACGCGGCGAAGGCACTGCGTGCCTGATCCGGGCCGCGGGTCCCACTCGGTCGTGCAGTCCTACCCCGCCGACTCGGCGCCGTGATCCGCAACACCGGAAAGTGGGTCATCCGCGTCCGCCGGGGGTGCGGTCGATACAGTCGAAGCGGTGCGCACCGATCGGAAACTCGTCGTCCTCGTGGCCGCCCTGGGTCTGGCGCTGGCCGGTTGCTCCTCCGCGCCGCCCGAGCCGGATACCGTCGCCGAGCGCTTCACCGAGGCGCTCAACAGCGACGATGTCGGTGCGGCCGCGGCACTCACCGATGATCCGGCGCGGGCCGGTGAAACGATCGGCTCCCTCTACGACGGATTGGGCAAGGAGGCGACCTTCGCGGTCGCCGGGGTGCATGAGGACACCTTCACCCTCGAAGCGACCTGGAAACTGGGGCCCGAAGGCGGCAAGGAATGGAAGTACACGACCACCGGCACCGCCGGCGAGACCGACGACGGCTGGAAAGTGCACTGGAACCCGGCCACCGTCGCACCGGGGCTCGATACCGGGCCGCTGAGCTACGCACCGGTGTACCCGCCGCCCGCCCGGGTGCTGGACGCCGCGGGCGGTGAGCTCATGGCCGAGCAGGTGGTGACGCTCGTCCAGTTGGCGCCGGGCGCCGATACCGCCGCCGCGGCGGCCCTGCTCGCCCCGCTCGCCCCCGGGATCACGCCGGCCTCCCTGGATGCCGAACTGGCTGCCGCGCAGGGCAAACCGGTGACGGCGATCAGTCTCCGCGAAGCCGATATCGCACCGGTCCGGGACGCGTTGACCGCTGTCCGCGGGGTCACTCTCGCCCCCCAGACGCGGTTGCTGACCACCGACAAGGCGATATCCGCCCCGACTCTGTCGGGACTGAGCGAACTCTGGCAGCAGCAGGCCGACGACGCCGCCGGCTGGGCGGTGCGCGCGCAGACCGCGGACGGCACGGTGCGTATCGCCGGCGCGGACCCGCGACCCACCACCGATATCGGCTCCACCATCGATATCGGGCTGCAACGGGCCGCGGAAACCGCGCTGGACCCGATCGGCACCCCCGCGGCGATCGTCGCGGTACGCCCCTCGACCGGCGAGATCCTGGCGGTCGGGCAGAACGCCGCCGCCGACGGCGCGGGGGCGATAGCGCTCACCGGTCTGTATCCGCCGGGCTCGACCTTCAAGACGGTCACCGCCGCCGCGGTGCTGGACGCGGGACGCGCCACCCCCGGCACTGTGCTGCCGTGTCCGGGCGTCGCCGACATCGAGGGTCGCCGCATACCCAACGACGACAGTTTCGACCTGGGCCAGGTCCCGCTGCACACCGCGTTCGCCCACTCCTGCAACACCACCATGGCCGGGCTCGCCGTCACGCTGCCTCCGGACGCGCTGCGGACCGCCGCCGAGCGGCTCGGACTCGGGGTGGACTACGTGACGCCCGGGCTGACCACGGTGACCGGCGGCGTTCCGGTCGCGCAGAGTCCGGCGGAGCGGGTGGAGGCCAGTATCGGGCAGGGCCAGGTTACGGCCTCACCGTTCGGAATGGCGCTGGTCGCCGCGTCCGTCGCCCACGGCACCACCCCCGCTCCGGTACTGGTGACCGGTTCGCCGGGCGTACCCGACCGGACCCCGCCGCCGCTGCCCGCCGCGGTCACCGGCGATCTGAAAACCATGATGCGGGAGACCGTCACGGCGGGCACCGCCACCCGGCTGGCCGATATCCCGGGTCTGCTCGGTAAGACCGGCACCGCGGAATACGGTGACAACAGCAGCGCGCACGGCTGGTTCATCGGTATCCAGGACGATCTGGCCTTCGCGGTGTTCGTTGCCGACGCGGGTAGTTCCGGTCCCGCCGTCGAGGCGGCGGGCCGGATGCTGCGGGCACCGCGCTGATCACGGGGCCGCATCCGGCCATCCGGTGATCAGCGGGCGCTCGCCTTTCGTAGCCGCCGGACGCCCTCGTCCAAGGTCTCGGAACGCTTACAGAAGGTGAAGCGGACGAGATGTCGCCACGCGGCCGGGTCGTCGGTGAAAACACTGACCGGCACCGCGGCCACCCCGAGCCGTGCGGGCAGTTCCCGGCAGAACCGGATTCCGTCGTCCTCGCCTGTGGGGCGGATATCGGCGCAGACGAAGTAACTCCCTGCGCTCGGATGCACCCGGAAACCCGTCTCGGCCAGCGCCGCGGACAGGCGCAGCCGCTGCTCGGAGAGCCTGGTGCGCAGCCGGGCCACCCAGTCGAGTTCATGGGTGAGCGCGTGCGCGACGGCGGGCTGGAACGGTCCACCGCCCACGAAGGTGAGGAATTGTTTGGCGGCGAGGACCGCGTCGATCAGGGGAGCCGCCCCGCAGATCCAGCCGATCTTCCAGCCGGTGACGCTGAACGTTTTCGCCGCACTCGACACCACCAGTGTCCGGTCGGCCATCCCGGGGAAGCCGGCGATGCTGAGATGTTCGGCGTCGTCGTACACCAGGTGCTCGTACACCTCGTCGGTCAGCACCAGCAGGTCGTGTGCGCAGGCGATCTCGGCGAGGGCGGCCAGATCGGCGCGGTCGAGGACCGTGCCGGTGGGGTTGTGCGGTGAATTCAGGATCAGCATGCGCGTGGCCGGGGTGATCGCGGCGCGCAGACTGTCGTGGTCGAGGACGAAACGGTCCCCGTCGGGGACCAGCCGGGCGGTGCGCCGATGCCCCCCGGCCAGGGCCACCGCCGCGGGATAGGAGTCGTAGTAGGGCTCGATCAAGACCACTTCGGAGCCGGGCTCGACCAGGCCGAGGACCGCGGCGCTGATCGCCTCGGTGGCGCCGACCGTCACCAATACCTCGGTGTCGGGATCGTAGTGCGTCCCGTAGCGGCGGGCGCGGTCCGCGGCGATCGCGCGGCGTAGCACCGGCATACCGCGGCCGGGCGGATACTGGTTCAGGCCGTCGGCGATCGCGTCGCGGGCGGCCTCGAGCATGCCGGCGGGCCCGTCGCTGTCCGGGAAGCCCTGCCCCAGGTTGATCGCCTCGTGCCGGACCGCGAGTTCGGTCATCTCGGCGAAGATCGTGGCGGCAAAGGGCCGCAGCCGGTCGACGGTGGGGGCTCGGTCACGCATGGCACGAGCCTAGACGGCCCGCCCTACCGTGGCGGGCCCCGCTCACCTCCCGCCGCGGGGCCGGTCTCCCACCGATCCGCCCAGTTCGGCGAGCGGACTGCGCGCGAAATCGGCGAGCAGTTCGGCGGGGTCGTCGTAGACCGCGACCGCGCCCGCCTCGTGCAGTTCCGCGCCACTGATTCCGCCGGACCGGAACCCGATGAAGCCCACTCCCGCCCGCCGGGCCGCTTCGGCGTCCCAGACCGTGTCACCGACGAAGATCGCCGACCCGGCCCCGGTGCCGGCCCGGTCGAGCGCGGTGCGCACGATATCGGGGCGCGGTTTCGCGGTGCCGACGTCCTCGCTGGAGGTCTGCGCCGACACCACCTCCGCCGCGCCGAGGACCTCGCGCAGTAGCGAGAGTTCGTCCTCCGGCGCGGAGGTCGCCAGCACCACGGTGAGTCCGGCCGCCGCGACCCGCTCGAGCAGTTCGCGCGCCCCGCCGACCGGGCGCATGAGCGCCCCGGAATCCAGGTAGTAGCGCAGATGCAGGTCCTTCGCCCGGTCGCGGGTGTCGTCGTCGGCGTCGGGCAGCAGGGTGCTCACGAGCAGGGAGCCGTCCATTCCGATACTCCGGTGCACCCGCCAGGCGTCCACCTCGGCGCCGACTTCCCGGAACGCCCGGGTCCAGGCGTAGACGTGCAGATAGTTCGAATCGACCAGGGTTCCGTCGATATCGAACAGCACCGCTCCCGCGGAATCGGTTTCGGGCACGGGCGCTCAGCTCCTGGCGTCGCGGGGGACACCGGTGGACCACAGCGCCCACAGGACCAGGACCGGCTGGAAGAGCAGTCGTACGAAGCGTTTCCCGTCGGTGTCGAGCCGGAAGGCCGATCGGTGGCCCCGCCACTGGGCGATATTGCCGGGGAAGACCGCGACGAAGAACAGCGCGGTGATCCGCCCCATCCGGACCCGATCCCGGGTCATCGCCGCCAATCCCGCGCCGAGCATGATCTCCACACCGCCGGAGGCCATCACGACACCGTCCTTGTCCAGCGGTACCCAATCGGGCACTTGGGCCTGGAACTCCCGGCGGGCCCAGAACAGATGGCTCAGACCCGCGAACATCAGCGCCGCCGACAGGAGATAGCGGGCGGTCGTACGAGCCGGTGTGGTGGGCGCACTCTCCGATTCGTGACTGGCCATGCACCGCAGCCTACCCGCGGCGACGGTGGCGGTGGCGCTGCGAAGGGCCGTCCTTCGCGGTGTACTCGCTGATCGCCGGTATCGCTTCTGTCGTCAGGTTCTGCTGACCACGGGTCCGCCGCGATCCGATCGGTACTTCCGGACACGGTGGTCACCGGCGCTCCCGGCGTACGCTCACAGCAGCCGGGACTGCTCTCGACCATCGGGTTTCCGTCGACCGCCGCCCGGGCCCGCGTCCCCGTGGGGTGTGGGCCCGCTGTGGTCGGTCACGTACGGAATCGGCGTGTCGCAGTGAGATCGTGACACGCCCGGTAACCCTCCCTCTCCGGCAAAAATTCATGCTACTTTTCGTCACACATATTCCAGTCAGGGTGTGGAGGTTCGGTGCCGGACGGTACAGACGAGTTGTTCGGGTGGTCGGCGGCGCCCGCCGGCGAAGGCGGTGGCGCGGCGCTGGACCAGGTCGCGATCATGACCGGGGCGGCCGGGGTAATCGCACTGGGGCTGCTGTGGGTCGGATACCTCCACCGGAACCGCCGCATCACCTGGCTACAACGGCTCGCCGATCGCCTGGGCCGGGTGTTCAACCGGCCCGGCTGGGTGGCGCTGCCGCTGGCGATGTTCCTCGCGACCATCCTGACCGCGCTGCTGGGTTTCATCTGGGATGTGAGCCTGCACATCGGCAACGGCCGCGACGAGGGACCGCTGGCCAATCCGGCGCACTATTTCATCCTCGCGGGGCTGTTCTTCCTCTTCACGGCCGGGATGGCGGCCATCGTACTGCCCCTGGACGAGAAGCCCGGCCCGGCGGCGGTGCGGATCACCCGGACCTGGTACGCGCCCGTCGGGGGAATCCTGCTGGCAGGGGCCGGCCTCTACGCCCTGATCGGGTTCCCGCTCGACGATATGTGGCACCGCATCTTCGGCCAGGACGTCACCTTGTGGGGGCCGACGCATCTGATGCTCATCGGTGGCGCCGGGTTCTCGCTGATCGGTGTGCTGCTGCTCGAGTACGAGGGCCGGCACAACCGGCCGGAACCGCGTGAGCGGGAGACGCGCCGGATGTGGCTGCTGCGTGCCTTCGCGTTCGGGGGCCTGCTCATCGGACTGTCGGTGTTCCAGGTCGAGTACGACTTCGGGGTGGAACAGTTCCGGCTGGTGCTGCAGCCGATGCTGATCATCGCGGCGGCGACGATCGCCCTGGTCGCCGCGCGGCCGGTCCTCGGCCCGGGCGGCACGCTGGTCGTGGTCGGTTTCGCCGCGGTCGTGCGGGCCGTTGTCGCCGTCCTGGTGGGCGGCCCGATCATCGACGCGCCGCGTAACGTGTTCCCGCTGTATCTCGGCGTGGCGGTCGTGGTGGAACTGCTGGCCCTGCTGCCGTTGGTCCGGCGCCGGATCGTCTGGGGCGCGGTCTGCGGTCTGGTGGCGGCGACCCTCGGACTCTGGCTCGAATCACTATGGGTCGGGGCGATGTTCGTGAATCCGTGGCCGGCGGCGATGTGGCCCGAACTGCTGGTCATGGCGGTGCCCACCGGGATCGCGGGCGGTGTCGTCGGGGCCATGCTGGCCGTCGTGCTGCTGGGAGAGCCGCTGCCGCGGCCCGCGGTGCGCCGGACTCTCGTGGTGGCGGCGGTGGCGGTGGTGGCCGCGGCCACTACCAACGGCCTGCTGATCGAGGTGCCGGAGGGGGCCCGGGCGGCGGTGGAACTGCGGGATGCCCCCGAACAGGGCGGACGGATGGTGTACGCCGATGTCCGGATCATGCCGGCGGATCTGGTCGGCACCGATCCCGAGTGGGTCGAGATCCTGTCCTGGCAGGGCGGTGTGGGCAGCGACAGCCCCGGCCGCGGCCTAGTGGTCGACCAGCTCCGGCGCGAGAGTCCAGGACACTACGTCTCGACGAAACCCGTACCGGTGCACGGTACGTGGAAAACGCTGCTGCGGGTCCAGGACGGCCGGACGCTGACCGCGCTACCGATCTTCATGGCCGCCGACCCCGGTATCGGCGCCGCGGAGATCCCGGCACTCGACTCGTTCACCCGGCCCTTCGTCTCCGAGATCACGGTGCTGCAGCGGGAGCGGTCGTTCGACCATCCGGCGTGGTTGTTCGCGGTGGCCTCGCTGGTCGTGCTGGTGTGCAGCCTGGCCCTGGTCGCCGCGCTGTCCTGGGGCGCGGCCCGGATCAACGACCGGTACCTGCGCGAGTCCCCCACGGGGCAGCAGGAACGGGCGCCCGCGCAATGACCGATCGATACGACGGCGTGGATCTGCTCGCCGACCATTCGATCCTGCTCGCGGTTCCCGCCTTTCTCCCGGCGTTCCTCATCGCTGCGGTCGTCGTCGCTGTCGCCGTGCGCGACCGCAGGCGCGGCGACGACGATGACGACCCGTCCGCCGGCCCCGATACCGAGAAGGAGGACTGATGCCGTCCGTCTCCCGCCTGTGCGTCGCGGTGCTGGCCGCCGGGCTGCTCGCCGCCGGCTGCGCGAGCAGCGAACCGGAACAACCCGCCGCGAGCAGTGCGAGTGCGGCACCGGGCGCCGCGGCCGTGGTCGTCCCGGTGCGTATCGCCGGCGGCACGGTGACCCCGGCCGACGCCAGGCTCGAGGCCCGGGTGGGCCAGCCGATCGAGATCGTCGTCGACAGTGACGCCGCCGACGAACTCCACGTGCACGCCGAGCCCGATCACACCTTCGCCGTCACACCCGGAACGGGCGAGCGTTTCCGGTTCACCGTCGAGATCCCGGGGCGGGTGGAGATCGAACTGCATCACGCCGGTCGGACGGTGGCCACCCTGCTCGTTCGCGAATGACACTGTTCGCCCACGGCTTGGGTGGTGCCGCGGATCTGCCGATTCCGTTGACCTATGCGCTGATCGGCGCGGCCTGGGCCCTCACCTTCTCGTTTGCGGTGCTCGCCGTCGCCTGGCGGGAACCGCGGCTGGACCCGGATTCGCCCGGTATCGGTGTGCCGGAGGTCGTGCGATCGGTCGTGGACGCGCCGGTGGTGCGCGCGGGGATCGCGGCGATGAGCGTGGTGGCTTTCGGCATGGTACTGGCGATCGGCGTGTTCGGCCCCGCCGATCCGGCCCGTAATCCGGTCCCGGGTGTCCTCTACATCTTCCTGTGGGTCGGGGTGGCCGTCGCCTCGCTCGTGGCCGGGCCGGTGTGGAAGGTGCTGTCCCCGGCGCGGGCGGTGTATCGCGGGTACTGCGCACTCACCCGCCGCCGGCCCGAGAACGGCCTGCTGCGGTACCCCGAAGCGTGGGGGAGATGGCCGGCGGCGCTGGGGTTGTTCACCTTCGTCTGGCTGGAACTCGCCGCACCGAATCCGGGCTCGGTCACCGCGGTGACCCTGTGGCTCACCGGGTACCTGGTCGTTACCGTGGCCGGGCTGGTCGTGTTCGGCACCCCATGGGCCGAGCGGGCGGACCCGCTCGAGGTGTACAGCAGTCTGCTCGGGCGGGCGAGCCCGATCGGCCGGGGTGCGGCGGGCGCCCTCGTCCTGCGTACGCCGCTGTCGAATCTCGCGGGGACGCCGGTGGGCGCGGGATCGGTGGCGGTGGCGGCGACCCTCCTGGGTTCCACGGCATTCGACAGTTTCTCGTTGTTCCCGTGGTGGCGAGCCCTGGTATCCGACGGCGGGTTCGCACCCACGCTGGTGTCCACCCTGGGATTGCTGGTGTTCATCGGGGTGGTCGGGGTGAGTTTCCGGTTCGCCGCGGCGGCCACCGGAGGCCTCTCCCGCGCCGACCGCCGGATGCTGCCGCGGAAACTCGCCTATACGCTGACACCGATCATCGCCGGGTACGTGATCGCCCACTACCTGAGCTTCCTGGTCGAGAAGGGCCAGGCGACGATGATTCTGTTCGCGGATCCCTTCGGAGCCGGCTGGAACCTTTTCGGATTGGCCGATCGCGAGGTCGCCTATGTGCTGTCCGCGCAACCGACGGTACTGGGAACACTCAAGGTGTTCGCGGTGGTGACGGGGCATATTCTCGGTGTCGCCGCCGCGCACGATCGCTGCCTGCAACTGCTGCCGCGGGCACATCGGCTCACCGGGCAGCTCGCGCTCATGCTGCTCATGGTCGGGTTCACCTTCACCGGACTCTATCTGCTCTTCGACGCCTAGATGCCCCGTAGCAGTGTTGACCGTGATGGATGAGCCGCGAGCCGAATGGCCGAACACGACGCACGACTGGGTCACCGAGGTGGATATCGCGCACCTGCAACACATCCGCCGAGCCCCGGCGTCGCTGGCCCCCGGCGGTCTCCGGCACCTGATCCTCGAAGTCGTCGCCTACGCGGCCGACGAAGCCGAGGTCACCGGCAACGGGCGATGTCTCATCGTCCTGTATGCGGACGGCTCGGTGTCGGTATCGGACGAAGGCAGGGGCACCGATACCCGAGTCGACGATCGAGGTCGCCATATCCGGAAACCGATCATGTCATCGAAGGACCTACGATTTTTCGACCGACCCGAAGCGCAATGCCTCCCGGACCTGCACCCGCGTCGCGGTATCTCCGTCGTCGCGGCCCTGAGCCGGTGGCTGATTCATACCAATCGCCGTCGCGACGGCGCCTGGACCCAGCGCTACGAGCACGGCATTCCGGTGAGCGACCTCCTGCCCGTCACAGCCATCGGCCCGACCGGGACAACAGTCCACTTCCTCCCGGACCCGGACCTATCGCCGGGCGACGAACTGAACGCCGAGGACCTCCTGCAGATGGTGGCCTGCTGGCCTTACCTATCGGTCGATGTCGACGACGCCCGGCCGCAAGAGTCACGGTAAGGACCCGACGGGGGGACTACGGAGGCACTCCGGCCTCATCCACCTGAGTTGCGCAGATAATTCCCGGAGCCGCCGGCTGTGGAGCGGCCTGGCCGCATGCGGAGTCACAGGCGGTGCAGTTCTATGGAACCCGGCAGCACCGCGGCGGTTGCGAAATTTTCTCGCGCCGCCGATGACTTCTCCGGTGGTGCGCCGTCGTATCGGTTGAACGCGCTACCAACCCGGCGCGACCGACCCGAAGGACCGGAAATGACCACCACCAGCCCCACCCCCGCCTTTTCCGCCGATGTCGCCGGCCGTCCCGGCACGATCGGTAACCGGGTCCTGTGGACCCTGCAGATCCTGCTCGGCCTGTTCTTCGTCATCGCCTCCGGCGGGCCGAAGCTCGTGATACCGAATGCTCTGGCCGATAACGCACCCGAGAACCTGACCATCCCCTTCGGGCTGCTGATCTTCATCGGGGTGGTCGAGGTCGCCGGTGGTATCGGTCTGCTGGTGCCGCGGTTGTCTGCCCTTGCTGCCGTGGGGCTGTCGGTTCTCACGGTGCTCGCCGCGGGGACCCAGGCGTTCCTCGCCGACCAGCCGGCGATGGCGATCTTCCCGCTGGTGCTCGCCGCGATCTTCGCCTGGATCGCCTACGAGCGCCGCGCGGGTGTGACTGCGCTGCGTGACTCGCTGTCGCGGTGAGGAAATCCGTAGCTATGACCGGCGATCGGTGGCCCGGCCACCGATCGCCGGTCGTGCGTGCTGGTGATCGATCGCCTGTCGGGTTGGCGGCGATCGATCCCGCGGCCATCTGGTTCGCGGCACCGGCTCGGGTGTCGCACCAGGTGGCCGTCGGTGCCTCCATCACCCTCGTCGCGTCACCAGAGTTTCTCCGACGGCGTCCTGTACGAGTTTCATCGACACGAGCTCGGTGAATCCGGCGCGTCGAGCGAAGCGCACCTTTTTGCGCTTGTACACGGTGAAGCCGAGCCTGGTGTAGACATTGAGCGCAGCCGCGTTGGTGTCCTTGATGTCCTCGAGCACATACTCGCGATATCCGGGCAGGGCCAGCAGATGGCGCAGCAGCGCGGTCGCGACGCCGCGCCCCTGATAGGCCGGCTCGGTGGCGACGAACCCGATCTCGGCGAGGCCGGGCCGGGCACCAGCGGATGCGGCCATGAACCATTTCCGGATGACCACGTAGCCGAGCAGCCCTCGGGCCGGCCCGAGGTGACGCCGGATCTCCTGCCATCGCGGCGCGAACAGCGTCTGGTCACCCTCGGTGAGTGAGGCGAGGCCGGCGGGCTCTCCGTCGACGAGCGCGATGTAGAACCGTTCGAGCAGCAGCATGTGCTCGAACGCGTCGGCCAACTTATCGGTGTTCCTCGAGAACGCGACGAAATCTTCGGCAAAGGCGCGCACATACACCTCGGTGATGCGGCGCCGGTATTCCTCGCCGAGCCTGTCTCCCCGCTCGACCACGACCGTCGTCTCGACCATCTCTGTTCACTCCGCTTGTCGCATACCCGTATCGGGCCCGGACCGTATCCCTCGGCGCCACCGATATGATCCCATGCCGGATATCGCCGACCCCGAACAGCAGTGCTGGGAAGCTGCCGTCGTCGGTGGGGTTCGGTCGCGGAGGTTCGGCCGACCGGAGCGCGGGTGGTCCAAGCGCCGCCCCGACCGCGGCGGAGCCGGCCATAGCCGGTACCGCCGCGGTCGGGATGGTGGTGAATCTGCCGGACACCGTGGTCGAGGACGGCCGGGACCTGTTCTCGGCAACGGCATCCGGCCGACAGTTTCTATCGTCTGCCGCCGAGCCGGGGAGCCGGCCTCACTTCAGGTGCCGGGCGAAGAACCGGTTCGCCTCGTCCCCCGCGAAATGCGGGACGCCGGTGTGTCCCCCCATATTGGCGTGCAGTGTCTTCACCTCGGAGCCGAACGCGTCGAACAGGTCCAAGGCCTGTTGCCGGTCGTTGTGTTCGTCGTCCCACTGCAGCAGGACATGCAGCGGAATGGTGACCTGCCGGGCCTCTTCGAACATGCTGCGGGGCACGAAACTCCCGGCGAACAGAACGGCAGCGGAGATGCGCGGCTCGACCACCGCCAGCCGGGTGCCGATGGAGATCACCCCTCCCGAATATCCGACCGGGCCGCCGATCTCGGGCAGCGATAGGAGGTCGTCCAGGGCGGCCCGCCATTCCGGGACCGCCTTTTCGACCAGGGGGAGGACGAGCCGGTCGACGATCTCGTCGTCGACCGGCTCGCCAGCCTCCAGCGCCCGGCGCAGGTCGGCGCGGGCCTGCTCGGCGTCGGCGGAACGGGGCCGGTCACCGCTTCCGGGGAGTTCGATGGTGGCCGCGGCGAAGCCTTCCGCCGCGGCGTGCCGGGCCCGGGCCGCCAGCCGGGGGTACATCATGCGCAGTCCGCCGGGGTGACCGGCCAGGATCAGCGGCGCCGGTTCGGGCGCGGATTCGGGCGTCCACAGGATGCCGGGGATCTCGCCGAGGGTGAATTCGCGTTCGAGGACGCCGTCGTCGAGGCGCTTTTCGGAAGTGAATTGCATTGTCGTGCCTTTCGGGAGTGCTCTCGTGCGGCGCTCCCGGACGACCTATCGCCCGACCGTGACCCCGGAGGGGAGCACCCATGTCGATACTGCGTTCACGGGTACCACCTCCTCGTTCTCTTGCACGGCCTCCGGAAGGTACCAGGGGTCGTCGTGGTCGGCCAACAGGTTTTTGCCGGCGCCGCGGGACCGCAGGCCATCGAGTTCGAACCGCCGATTCGGATCCTTTCCGGACGCTCAGGTCTCCTCGGTGAGGATGTCGTCGATCAATGCCCGGGCTCGCTGATCGACGGGGTCGTGGGCGAGGGTGAGAAGCGTTTTCCAGAGCGCCCAGCCGCGGGCCCGGTCCCAGGTGCCGCTGTCCTGGCCGGTGGTGTCACGGAACGCAGAGCGCCCGGCGCCGGACAACATCGTCCACGCGGGCACCAGATCGCAGGCAGGGTCGCCGATTCCGCATGTGCCGAAGTCGATGACTGCGCTGAGCCTTCCGCGCTCGACGAGCAGTTGCCGATGGCGAGGTCGCCGTGGAACCAGACCGGGCGGCGGTCCCATTCCGAGGTCAGGGCCCTGTCCCAGACCGCGGCGGCCGCGCCGATGTCGATATCGTCGGCGAGTACCGCCAGGCAGTGGCGGGTCTGCCGGTCATAGTGGTGCGGGGCGGCGCCGCGGTAGAAACTGTGTTCGCCGGCGACCGGGGCTCCGGTGGTGTCGCAGCCGCTGTCGAGTTGCGGACGATTTCGTCCGCCGATCCGGGTGTGCGACCTTGCGGTGATGGCGACGTTGCGTTTCGGGGCGCTCTTCCCCACGGCGAATGCCGATATCGACGACTTTCAGCGGCTGCTGGGGCGGGTGTCACCGCCGGCGCGACTGAATGTAGTGGATTTGCGGTGGCCGCCCGGCGTGGCCGCGGGCCTGGCGGAGATGTCCGATGACCGTTTGGCGGCCGCGGCGGCCGGGCTGGGCGATCCGGTGTTGCTCGCGAGCGCGCTCGATGGTTCCGCGGGCCGGTTCGAGGCGGTCGCGCTCGCGGTCACCTCTGCGAGCTTCTTGCGCAGCGCCCACGACCACGCCCGCCAACTCACCACACTCGCCCGAGTCGCTCGATGCCGCGGCGCGACCACACTGCGCGGCTTCCAGGACGCGGTCCGCCATCTCGGAGCCACCCGGATCAGCGTGGCGTCGGTCTATCCATCGCATTTCACCGACAAGTTCATCGGCCACCTCGGTGAGACGGACGCGACAGTCGTGCACCGCGTCGACGCGAATGCCCGCACCGACCACGACCTGGCCCGCTGGGGAGACGACCGCATCATCGACTTGGTAACCCGAGCAGCGCATCCGGGGGCCGAGGTGGTGTTGCTACCCGAAACCGCGTTGCACACCGACCATCTCACCGCCGCTCTCACGGAGGCCGCCGGGGTGCCGGTGCTGACCGCAACCCAGGTCACCCTCTGGTCGCTGTTCCGAGCCCTCGGCCGCACTCCGGCCGCGGCCGCCGCGGGGCCGTTGTTCGGCGGCGATGAACTTCGATAGCGCAGACCACTTTCCAGGCGACTCGGATCAGGACATGACCTGGAGGCCGGGACCGACACATGGATCACCGACCGGTAGGAGTCGACGCCGGTGGTGGGGAGGTGGCCGGCCGGTCAGACCTCGACCGATCCGGCGATGTTGGTGTTGTGCACCGAACAGGCCCACCATGCCCCGTGGCGTTTGATCAGGACCCAGGTGCCTCGGTTGGCGACGGAGAACTCCGGGGTGCGCAGTTTTTGCTCGACGTTGACGACTGCGTGTTCGGGTGTCAGGAGACGGAGGGCGAGTATCTCGAAGTGGGCTCGCGCGTCCGGGCTGTCGCCGAGGCGTTTGCGATGGTAGCCGTGCAGTTCGTCCCATCCCCGGAAGACCGCGCCCGCCGGCGTGATGAAGACGATGTCTTCGGTGAACGGCTGGTCGAAGGCTGCTGCGTCTTTGGCCTCCAACGCGGATTCCAGTGTCCGGAACAGGGTTTCGATCTCGCCGGTCGTGACCGTGTCGGCGTCGGAGATCGCGGCCGTGGGGCGGGCGTCGGACGGGGCGTACTCGGGAGAACTCACTCGCCGCACGCTACGCCGCCGCGCTCCCACTTCTGGTATTCGGGCAACCCACGCGATGGACGGCCGCGTCGCCGATATCCCGTACTTCGACCCCGTCCCCGACCGGGAACCCGGGCAGCGGCTGGTCAGCGACCGCTATCCGCGGGTGGGTTCGCACCGACGAGGGCATCGAGGGTCGAGAGCCGTTCGCCGGTATCCGCATCGCTCACCCGGGCTTGCCGATACCGGCCAGCACCTTTTCGTGCCATTCGATCTCGGTCCGAATCCGCAGGCGGGCGTGTTCGGCGATGAGATCGTCGGCGGTGCTCTGGTCGGGCCAGCGGCGGTCGAGCTGATGCTCCATCCGCGAGCCGATCGCACGGAGCGCGGCGATCCGGTCCTCGAGGTAGCCGCGCAACAACTCCGGATCGAGATCGTCGCCGACGGCCAGCGCGAGATCGACCGGGTCGGGCCGGATATCGACCTCGGTGAAGGCTTCGTCGCGTAACGCCCGCAGCTCCCGCCGGCCCTCGTCGGTGATCTCATAGATCGTGCGAGCGGGAAGCGCGCCCTGCTGTTCGGTACGCAACGGGCGGACCAGGCCCTCGCTCTCCATCCGGTGCAGTGCGCCGTACAGCGAGCCCGGTTTGACGCGCGACCACAGGTCGGCCCGGTCCAGGCGGGCGTCCCGGCGCAATTGGTGGCCGTGCATCGGTCCGCGCCGAGCCAGGGCGGCCAGGACGAACAAGCGGGTCTCGTTCACGAAACCAGTCTGTCACGAGTACTCGTATTTGAGTAGTCTCCCCGCATGACTGTGCGACCCATCCTCATCGCCGGCGACCCGCGGCTCACCACTACCGCGGTTCCGGTGACCGTGTTCGACGACGAACTCGCCGCGTTCGTCGCCGACCTGTTCGAGACCAACACCGCCGCAGCCGGTGCCGGATTGGCGGCCAACCAGATCGGCGACCCACGCGCGGTGTTCGTCTACGACCTCACCGATTCCGGGACCCGGTACCGCGGCCACGTGGTGAATCCGGTGCTGCGGACCTCCGGGCTGCCGGAGACCATGCCGCACCCCGAGGACGATCTCGAAGGGTGTCTTTCCGTTCCGGAGGAATGGTTTCCCACGGGCCGGGCGGACCGGGCCGAGGTGACGGGCGTGGATATGACGGGAGCCCCCGTCACAGTGACAGGCACCGGATATCTGGCCCGCTGTCTGCAACACGAGACCGACCATCTCGCGGGGACCCTGTACCTGGAGCGGCTGGTCGGCCGGAATCGGCGCGCGGCCCGCAGAATGATCAAGGATCGGCGGTGGACCGTGCCCGGCAACAGCTGGCTTCCCGGCGCGGCGGACCATGCCGCCGGTGCTCAGTAGTTCGTCGCCTCGATCAGGCGCTGCCGCAGCCAGGTCAGGGCGGTCGCGCCCGCGGGGTCGACGACATAGGAGGGATAGGCTTGGTGCGCGCCGGATTTCAGGAAATCGTCGATCTGTTTCCGGCGCTGTTCGTAGGCGGAGGCATCGAACTCGCCGGCCAGGCCGAGACCCCCCGCGGCCAGCGCATCGCCGAACAGTGCGGCTGCCTGCCGCTGATAATTGCCGATATCGGCCGGATCGGGATTCGACATCTGGACCACCAGCCCGGCCAGGCGCCCGGCGATATCGCCGTCGGGCATCGCGCAGTACAGATCGCCGTCGACACAGAACGTGTACGTGCGCGGGCCGAGTGCGGCGAAACCGCCCGGCCGCGCCCCGACGGCTCCGGCGCCGGGCACCGCCGGGCCGATGAGGGTGTCCGCGGGCGAACGCCGGGGGTCGGCGATCAGTCCCACCAGCGCGATCCGTTCCGCCGGCGCGGTGGCGGACCCGGCGCCGATCTCGGCCGCGAGATCACCGGCCGCGTGCGCGCCCTGGCTGTAGCCGAGGAGCGCGATACGTGTCGCCGGGCAGGCCCGGGCCGCGGCCGCGACCATATCGCGCGCTCGATCGGTGGCCTCCTGCTTGGAGCGGCCGTAAACCTCCCCCTCCCAGGGAAAGGCCGTCGCCGCGTAGGCGACATAGTCGACCGCCACGTTTTCCGGCAGCCGGTCGACGGTCGCCGCGAGCATGCCCGTGCCGGGCTCGGTATCGGAAGTCTCCCAGGTTCCGGGGATCGCTACGACGTACAGATCGGGGCACGGGGTCGGTGTGCCTGCCGCCACCGGGGCTCCGCCGACCTGGAGAACTGCGGCTACGAGCGCGATTACGCAGGCGGCGACGCCGGATTTCCATCGTGTGGGCACGACTGCTCCATCTCGTCACACCGAGGGTGTAGCTGATCGGGTCGGGCGGGAGGCCGCGTCGGCGGAACTCCCGTGAGATGAGGCCGGCCCGGGTCCGGGGTGGATGGCGGGGTGGCGCCCCCGCCCGCTCGCCCGCACGGAGAGGGTCCGTGCGGGCTCGACCGGACATCCGGGTCAGCGCGGTGGTTGGCTCATATCCCGGTTCATCATCGGGAGCTCGATACTGATCGGCATCCGGAGTTCGGCCAGATACCACAGGGCGAACTGACGCAGGAATTCGTCGAACAGCCAGTACGCCTCCTGCGTCGGTGGGGCGACGGTGAGTATGCCTTCCCGGACCGCGATGAACGGGCCCCAGCTGAACCGCAGCAGCGGATCCCAGACCGGTTCGCGGGCGATGGCCAGCTCGTCGGCGATCTTGTCGCCGAGCAGGAACCGCGTGAAGGAGCCGAGGACCCCCTTGCTCAGGATGGCGAGGTCGAGGTTCGTGCCCAGGCGCAGCAGCCGGTCGGCCAGTTTCACCCCCTCCGGGGTCGGCGCGATGATCGGATCCAGGACCTGCGCCGCCTGGGAGTTGGCCTGGTCCCACGAGTTCGGGATGTACTCGTCGCGGACGCCGAGTAGATGCGCGGCGACCTGCCAGGAATGCAGGAACGCGTCCGATTCGTGGACGGGGATGGGCACCTTCCATGCCGTGAGATGACGCATCACAGTGGTGGGCAGGCTGTGCCAGGTGACCATGATGTCGTTCTGGCTGATCGGGATGTCCTCGTCGGCCGAGTGCACCCAGTGCGGTGACCGGGGCAGCAGATGCCGGACCGCGGCATGCACCAGACGCGTTTTGACGCAGGTGACGACCATCTGCCCGTCCGGGCCGTAGGCGTTGCCGCTGCCGATGTCGTAGCCGAGTTTGGCGGTCTTGGAGATGCGGTCCTTGAGGTCGTGGCCGCCCTTGGAGTAGTAGACCGCTCGCGCTTCCTTGGGGATGACCGTGCTCATCATGCCGCTGGCGAGGCCGTACAACACGCCGAGGTAGAGACCGCGTTTCTTGTTGAAATCGACGGCGGTGGCCAGTTTGCCGGGATCGGTCCACTGGGGGAGCTGCCGCGCGTATTCCATGAAGTCCCGCAGATCCGGGGGTAGCCCGCCGGGTAACGGCTGACCGTTGCGAGTCCAGGTGCGCAGCAGATCGTTGACGGCGGGTACCGCGCCGCGGTCGAGCAGGGAGGCGACCAGTTCATCGGCTTCGGGGTCCCAGACGGTGAGCGGGTCGACACCCGCGCCGGTGCCCGCCACCGACCCCTGTGGCGACCATGTCCACGGTTGCGCTCTGGCCGGGGTCGCGATGGCGAGTGCGCCGAACGCGCCCAGCACCCCACCCGCTTTCAACGCATCCCGCCTGTTGAGTCGGTCCATGTCGCCACTCCTCGTCGAGTTCGAGCATCGCGGTGGCGCAGATGCGTCACCGGGTTGATATGGGAAGAATACTCAGTAACTTATCGGCTGTACAAGTGCCTTGCTCGCTGATTCGGCGATTTGCGTGGACCGCGGCCGTCTACGGCCATTGGCGAAACGGTAGCCTGACTTAGGCCTGACTTCCTGCGGATATGTCTAGATCCGGATCGTGCGCGTGGGTTCGAGTACGTCCGGGCGGGCTGGTCGGGCCGGGGTTGTCTTCCTTGCATCTCAGTGAGAATTTCCGATAACCGCAGGTCACTGACTCAGACGGAAGGCCGGGCACGAAGGTTCCCACCGCTCCGCCGCGCTATTCGGCGATCGGCCCGACAGGGGGTCTCGCGGCGGCGGTCACATGTACATGTGCCGAATCGGCTGCTAGTCCTGGAGTATGACGACACCCGGTGATTTCGAGTTCGAATCCGTCTATCGCGGTACCGGCCCGTTCGGGCCGGACGTGGCGCCGCCGTGGAGTATCGGGGAACCGCAGCCCGAACTCGCGGCGCTCATCGATCAGGGCAGATTCCACGGCGACGTACTCGACGCCGGCTGCGGTGAGGGTGCCATCTCGCTGTATCTGGCCGAGCGCGGCTTCACTACCGTGGGCCTGGACCTCGCGCCGACCGCGATCGAATCGGCCCGGGCCGAAGCCGGACGGCGCGGGCTGGGTACCGCCACCTTCGAAGTCGCCGACATCACCTCGTTCACCGGCTACGACGGCCGCTTCGGCACCGTGGTGGACAGCACGCTCTTCCATTCGATTCCGGTGGCGTCGCGGGAGGGCTATCTGCGGTCGATCGCGCGGGCCGCCGCTCCCGGTGCGGCCTATTTCGCGCTGGTTTTCGACCGGGCCGGCTTTCCCCACCTTCCCGATGCGGTACCCGCGCCGGTCACCGCCGACGAACTCCGCGACGCGGTATCGGAATACTGGGTGATCGATGAGATCGCCCCGGCGCGGATCCACGCGAACCTGCCGGAGCACCTCGATTCTCCGGCCGGCGAACCCCCGCTGCGGTTCGAGGACCTGCGCGACGAACCGAACGGCCGCAAATCGGTTCCGGCCTGGTTGCTCTCGGCGCATCTGGGCTGATCGGCCCGCGCCGTCCGCCGGTGCGCGATCCGGTGGCGCCGGGCGCGGCGCCACCGGATTCGGCCGGTCGTGGCCGTGGGCGGAACGCGGCCGGACGGCGGGCTGCGGCTCAGAGCCCCTGCGGGCCCTCGGAACGGAGGTCTTCGACCTTGCGCATGGCGGTGCGCAATTCCTCCAGCCAGCTCTGTGTGTGCTCGCCCGCCAGTTTCACCGTCCAGGCCAGCGCATCGGCCCGGGATCGCGCGACGCCCGCGTCGACGAGCGTATCGAGGACCTTGCGTTCCGGCTGGCGCAGGCGCGTCATCACCGGTACTGCCAGATGGGTGAACAGAATCCGCTCACCGTCGACCGAGACGCCCCAGGCCACACTGCGGCCGTAGCGCTGCTGGGCCTCGTCGGCGATCTGCATCCGCGCGGGCCGGGTGGTCTCCCGGAAGCGTGCCACCGCCCCCTGTTTCGTCGCCTCCGGCACTGTGCGGGCGGCCTCGTCCCCGCCGGCCGTCGTATCGGCGGCGGGCTTCTCGTCCGCGGCGGTGTCGGGCAGGGGGAGTTCGCCGACCACCACGATCTCGTCCCGGTCTATCTCGATGGCGGGACTGCCGGTGAACCAGTCACCGGGCAGCCGCCCCGCGAACCAGTCCGCCGCGTCCGCCGCGTCCGGCAGGTCGGCCTGCTGCCAGCCGCCGGGCCGGCCGAATCCGCGCCCCCGATGTCCCTGTCTCATGGTGCACCTTCTCAGCTATGGCAATTACTTGATTACAAGATTACGCCGTTTCAGCTGTCGGTGGTTTCGCTCACAGCGAACCGCACCCCGGTCAGTTCTTCGGGACCGACCAGAGACGCGCCCCGCCGAAGCGAACCCGGCGCCGGGTCGGCTCCGGTGGCTCGCCCTGGTTCGGCGAGCGCTCGCGCCGATTTCCCCGCGTGGGGACGGATGACGACCCGTCGACGGGCGCAGCGGGTGTCTCCCGGCGGTGCTCGGCATCGCCGGGAGACCGATGGTCATTCGGCGCGTACGAGGCGGTTGGCCAGTGTCGACATCGTGTACGTGCCGATCCCGAAGACGACTTCCAGTGCGTTGCGTTCGGTATATCCCTGCGCCAGGAGGGCGGCGAGGGATTCCTCGTCCACGCCGCCCGCGGTCGCGAGGACGTGGAGGGTGAATATCCGGATCGCCTCGAGGTGTGCGTCGGGAAGGGGAGCGGCCGCACGCAGCGCGGCGATGATCTCCGGTGCCGCGCCGAGTTTGCGGAGTTTTCCGGTGTGCATGGCGATGCACACATGACAGTCGTTGCGTACGGCGACGGTCATGATGACGACCTCCCGTGCCAGTGGGTCCAGGGTGCAGCGTTCGAAACTGGCGCTCATGGCGAGGAATCCGTTGAGCAGCTCCGGGGATCCGGCCAGCCGGCGGACCGCGTCGGGGATCGTGCCGGTGCTGCTCTGTACGGCCTGCATCGCCTGTCGGGCGGCGTGCGGAGCGGTCTCCAGGGTGTGGGCGCGGAACATCTCTCTCCTAGGATGGACAACATGGTTGACGATAATGAGGAGATGGTAAACCGGGTTGACGGTTATGCCAAGGACGCGACGGAGAGCTCGGGCGCGGACGGCCCGCCGCGCGCGGGGTACGAGCTCGCATTCCTGCTGTTCGCCGGATTCCGGACGCTGATCGACGAATTGCACGCCGAACTGGCACGACAGGGGCATCCGGAAATGCGGCCTGCCCACGGTTTCGCCATGCAGGCGATCGGGGCCGGCGAGACCTCGGCCAGCGATATCGGCCGTCGCCTGGGGATTTCCAAACAGGCCGCCGGCAAAACAGTGGACCGCCTGGTCGCTCTCGGGTACGTCGAACGGGCCGATGATCCGGCCGATACCCGGCGGCGCATCGTCCGGCTCACCACGCGGGGCTTCGACGCGCTGGCCCGCTCGGCCGAGATCTTCCAGCAACTGCGCGGAAACTGGGCGCGTGAGCGCGGAGAGGACCGGATCCGTGCCATGGAAGACGATCTCCGTGCCCTGGCGCCGCCGGTGGCGTTCCGGCTCGACGCCGCCGGGTGGCTGGGCCGACTGACCTGACGGCCTGCTCCGATCCGTGGGTACCCTCGCGGTGATGCCGAGGGCCGACCGCGTCGGGTTCGGCCGCCCGAGCCCGGTGTTCCGGACGAACCCGGCTACAGCGCCGGGCCCCGTGCGGCGACCCGTGTCGGGTGGATCCTCGACACGGGTCGCTCGGGTTCGATCAACCGCGCAGCGCGGAGGCGAAAATCGCGGGGAGACGCGACCAGCGGGGATCGGCGGCGAAGTCGGTGAGCAGTCGCCCGGTCCGCGCGGCGGTCCGGTTGGAGACGAACCACGGTGGTTTGGGGGTGAGCGACCACTCGCCGTGCAGCACCGACCGCGGCGCGGGCCGGAAGGGACCCCGCACGACAGTGCGCTCGATCCCATCGATCAACCACGCGTTGTGCACCACACCGATCCCGCTCTGCACATCGTCGAGCGTATGGCCCGGGTAGGCGCCCCAGCTCGCGGTGGGCGTCAGATAACCGACCGCGGTCCACGCGTTCACGGCGACGGTGCCGTACCGCAGCCGCTCGATCATCGTGTCGAATTCCGTGCCGAGCGCGGCGACGGTGTCCGGGTGCGCCACGATGTTCACGCCGAGGGTGCCGGTGAACTTCTCGTTGGCCGTATCCACCGCGGCGCGGGCGAAGGCGGCCTCGCTGCCGGGCAGTTCCACGATGCCGAGGACAGGCGCGAAGTACTCCGAGGTGAACAGCGCTTCGTCCGTGTCCGGATCCAGCCCGGCCACCAGTAGCCGCTCGCCTCCGCGGCCGAGCCGGCGAGCGTCGGGATAGCTGGTTCGTGCCCCGGCGACCCGGTGGTCGCTACCCGGGTAGTAGGCGTGGCGGTTCGGCGCCCGATCGACCGCCGCGGTGAGGGCGGCCAGGAAGGCGTCCTTCTGCGGCCAGTCCGCGGACACGATCACCGCCTGTGTGGCCACACAGTTGTAGCCGCCGTTGTGCAGGCGCTGGGTAGCGATGTGCTCGGCCTGGAATTCCAGGTCGGCGGTACTCCATTCGCCGGGCAGCACGATCGTCGGGGACACTCCGCCGAGCTCGCTGGTGATGGGTTTGTCCAGCAGCGGGGTGCCGGCCTTCTTCCGTTCCGCCGCCTCCGGCCCCGTGCCCCACACGATGGCGTCGTGCGTCACGGCGCTGCCGGTCATGTGGACGTGGGCGACCCGCTCGTGTCTCACCAGTTGCCCGCCGACCTCGGGGCCGCCGGTGAGCACCCGGACCACTCCGAGCTCGATCAGCGGCGCGAAGATCTTCTCGAACACCGGCAGCAGCGGATCGGTGACCGGGTTCAGTTTCAACGCCACCACGCGGTTGTGCGCGATGAGTTCGTAGATCGTGTCCAGCGGTGCGATCGAGGTGATGTTCCCCGCGCCCAGCACCGCGCCGATCCCGTGGGTGCGGGCGGGGTCGAGCTGGGCGAGACCCGCGCCGGCCCGGGCGGTGGCCGCGTCGACGCCCCGCTGCAACCACACCTCGGCCCGGAAGCCGCTGAGCAGGAGTTCGTCGTAGAGCCCCGCGGGGAGCGCGCGTACGGTCACACGGCCGCCGGCGGTGCCGAATGTCGCGTTCGCCAGCGGGCTCACACCGCGCTCCAACGATTCGAGGGTCCGCGACACCGCGGTGAGGCTCGTCGCGAAGGCATAGGGTCCCGACAGCCATTCCTCGCCCACCAGCGGGGATGCGGGATCCAGACCTTTGATCCGGACCGCGGTCTCGACCCATTCACGGGCGTGCCGGCCGGTGAGCGTGCGCATCCGGTCGAGCAGAGCCCGCCGTCCGGCCAGCGGCAGGCGGGACCATTTCTGTTCGCCCGCGGCGAGTTCGGCGAGGGCGGTATCGATGACCGTGTCGGTCGCGACGGCCTGTTCTGGCTGCACGTGGGCACACTCCGTAGCTGAGATCCGGTGATCCGAGTACTGAACAGTGTGGCTGTGCCGGTGCCCGAAGGAAATGTGTCGGCGTTGCGTCATCCGCCGCCCCGTTTTGTGCACGGGCACAAAACGGGTGTGGTGCGGGTCACGGTCGGGTGACTAGACTGTTCCGGTATGAGCACGCCCGCGCCGCCGGCGGCGCCACTGGCCGCCGCGCTCGCCGATTCCGTCGAAGCGCTGACCGATGTCCTGGTCGGCCGGATCGCGGCGGCCGACCCGTCGTATGGGGAATCCGGGCTGTTGACCGCGGATCAGCTGTACCGCACCTGCCTGGAAAATCTGACCGCGGTGATCGGGGCGCTCGCCGGAACCGGGCCGTTACGGCTACAGCCGGCCCGCGACGCCGGACGCCTCAAGGCCGAACAGGGGATTCCGGTCGCGAGCCTGTTGCACGCCTACCGGCTGGGCGGCCGGCTCATCTGGGAGGAACTGACCAACTGGTCGGCCGGTCCGGGGGACGCCCGGCTGCACGAGCTGGCGACGCGGCTGTGGGAGCTCGTCGACCTGTACTCCGACGCGGCCGTCGAGGCCTACCGGGAAACCGAAGTGCTGCTCGCGCATACCGACGCCCAGATCCAGAGCCGGCTGGTCCGGACCCTGTTCGACGACCATTCCGGCAACCCCGCCCGCGTCCTCGACGTCCTGCGCACCCTCGGACTCCCGGAACGCGGTGCGTTCGCGGTGGTCGCCATCGATACCGAACCCACCGCGCCGCTGCCGGGGAGACTCACCGCGGCGCTGCGCGATATCGGCATCCGGTCGGTCTGGGATGCCCAGATCGATGCCTATATCGGGTTGCTGTCCGCGGCCTCCCCGGAAGCGTTCGAACGCGCCACGGCCACGATCTCGGTGTGCGTCACCGACCGGGTGGGTCTCAGTGCCGCCTTCACGACACCGCACACCATCACCGCGGCGCTGGCCGAGGCACGTCTGGCATCCCGGTCGGTGCGGCCGGGGACGGCCGCCACGGTCCGCTTCGGCGACGAACCGGTCGCGCATCTTCTCGTCGCCGTGCCCGAGGCCGGGCGGCGGGCCGCCGCGCAGATCCTCGGTCCGCTGCTCGATCTTCCGGTCGCCGAGCGCGACGATCTGATCGGTGCGCTCGAATCCTGGTACCGATGCGGCGGATCGGCCGCGGCCGTTGCCGAAACCATGCACTGCCATCGCAATACGGTGCGCTATCGGCTGCGCAAGATCCGCGACCTCACCGGCCGCGACACCACCGATCCCCGCCAATCGGCCGAACTGTATCTGGCACTGGAAGCCTTCGGGCTGCTCGGCGCCGAGTCCACCGGCGGCCGGGTCTCCTCCCCGGGATCCGGTGCCGCTATCCGATGACCGAGCGCACCCTCGGCCGGCCGCTGCGTGTCCGAACAACACTGAACTCCCTCCATACCCGCGGTGCCGCGCCGGACGTGGTCCATCGGCGGATCGAGCGCTTCCGGGCGGTATGGGGAAATGGGGCCGGTCCGATCGGTGTGGATCGGCCGGGGAGCGCGCCGGAGGCCATAGGCTCGGGCGGTGACCGCGAACGAAGGAACACCTATGACCGGCGCTCCCGTGCGAATCGAAAGGGACGGGCCGGTGTTCACCATCGTCCTGTCCCGGCCGCAGGCCCGTAACGCGGTCGACGGACCCACCGGTACCGCCCTCTACGATGCGTTCACCGCCTTCGAGAACGACGATTCGGCGGCGGTGGCGGTGCTGTGGGGCGAGGGCGGAAACTTCTGCGCCGGCGCCGATCTCAAGGCCGTCGGGACCGACCGGGCCAATCCGCTGTCGGCGAAGGGCCGCGGGCCCATGGGCCCGACCCGCATGCAGCTGAGCAAACCGGTGATCGCCGCGGTCGCCGGTCACGCGGTGGCCGGTGGGCTGGAACTGGCGATCTGGTGTGATCTGCGGGTGGCCGCCGAGGACGCGGTGTTCGGCGTCTTCTGCCGGCGGTGGGGAGTGCCGCTCATCGACGGCGGTACGGTGCGGCTGCCGCGGCTGATCGGTACCGGGCGGGCCATGGACATGGTGCTCACCGGGCGGCCCGTGGACGCGGCCGAGGCGCGCGCGATGGGCCTGGCCGACCGTGTCGTTCCGGTCGGGGAGGAACGGCAGGCCGCCGAAGCGCTCGCCGCCGAGATCGCGCGTTTCCCGCAGACCTGTCAGCGACACGACCGGCTCTCGCTACTGCAGCAGGAGGGGTTGGGTGAGCAGGAGGCGATCGCCAACGAATGGGAGCACGGAGTCATCTCCCTGGCCGAAGCGGCGTCGGGTGTCGAGCGATTCACCGCCGGGGCCGGACGCGGCGGCGCGTTCGGCGATTTCGGCGTTCCCTCCGCCTAGATACCGCGTCCGGCGCAGCGCCGGACCCCTTCAGGGCATCCCGGAACAGGGGCCCACGACCCCGGCCGGCCGGTCGGCCCGCCCGGCGACGAACTCGAACCCATCCGAATCGATGCACGGATCCGAATGTGAAACGACAGCATCTCTTCAGGCGGAAGGTGATAGATGGGCACCGGCAAGCACAGAGCAGTCAGTTCGCGTCGAACCCGGATGGGGTCTCTGGTGGTGGCGGGCGCCGTTCCCGTCGTGCTCACCCTGGTGGGATCCGGCAGCGCCGGCGCCGAACCGGACCACTACCGTCCGGCCGATTCGAGCGGGCACCTCGCTCCGGTCGTGGACGAGGCGATCCCCGCCGATCCCCCTGTCGGCACCGGAGCGGCGGGGCAGCCGGACGGCTCCGGGCAGTGGCCCGGCGCCGAAGCGCCGAATGTGCGCCCGTACCGGGGCGTCCGGATTCCCGACGACGTCCTGTCCTCGCTGCAGTGGGCGCGGCCGGCACCCGCGAGCGACTATCTGGCGCCGGTGGAAGCCCTGCACGCGCCGGCGCCCGTCGCGCCCGTGCCCCCGATCGCGCCCCCGCCCGGCGCTTTGCGTTTCGGCGATGTCCAGGTCGACTCCCCGGAATGGCTGCCCCGGGAACAGGCCATCCAGATCAACGACGGCTCGGCGTCGGCCGAAGCGAATCTGGCGACCTTCCTCGATTCGGTCGGTATGGAACGCACCCGATCCGACCGGGTCGCCGGGCAAACCCTCGGTGCCGCGGCGATCGGCGCGGCCGCCGGGGCGGCGTTCGCGAGCCCGTTCGCTCTCATCGGCGCGGGTGTGGGCGGAGCGATGGGGCTGGCCATCGGAGCGCCGTTCGCGCCGATCGGACTCGCCGCGGCACCGCTGGGCGCCGCCTACGGGTTCGCCCTCATGGCCGCGCCGCTCGCCGGGATCGGCGCGGGCATCGGGGCGGGGATCGGGGCGGCCGCGGCGCTGAGCGCGCCGCCCCGGGCGCTCGGTCCCGCACCGGAAGCGCTCGCCACCGCGCCGGAGGCGGGCCACCCGGACCCGGCCGCGGGCTCACCGGTCGCCGGCTGAGCGGCGCGTCCGGTGAAAGCCGCCCGGATCCCGGTGGGTGCCCGCCGATATCACGCCAAGGTTGCGCGCCGCCCGGTTCGTCAGGCTGCCGCGGGCACCGGTGTGTTGTGCCGGGCGGCCACCCACCAGCGTCCATGCTCCGCGACCAGGACATAGAGCGCGACCATGGCCGGGTCCCGGTCGAGGAGGACGCCGTCGGCGGTGCGTGCGCGGGCGGCCTTGTGGGCGATCGCGATATCGGGGCGGAGGAAGACGATATCGGTGAGCTCGTAGACGACGTACTCGTCCTTCAGGAACCCGGACAGTCCGAGACGCGCGGCCTCCAGCAGTGCCTCGCGGCCGGTGATCACCGTGCCCACGGCATTCCCGGCGGAGGCGTTGGCGAGAAAACCGCTGACCATCAGTTCGGCGTCGTTGGTGTTGTAACCGGTTTCGACATCCTTGATCAACTGCTCGATCGCCGCGATATCGGCGGTGTGGTCGGTCTCGGAATCCGCGACGGTGGGTGCTTCGTTCGTGCTCATGGCACCATCCTCGAACCTCGAGTCGACTCGAGGTCAACTCGTCCCGCCGGGTGGCCGCGCGCCGGGCGGGGCATCCGCGGCGACGGCCGCCGGACCCGTTTCAGCGGAGCCGGACCACGGCGGTCGCGCGCCCGAAGATCCGGCGGCCGCCGTGCCGGGCGGTGAGTGCGACGGTCGCGGTCCGCTCTACCGGGTCCACCGCCTTCACCCGGCCGGAGTATTCGACCTCGGCCCCCTCCTCGGTGACGTGCACCGGGCTGGTGAGGCGTACCGCGTATTCCCGGACCGCGCCCGGATCGCCGAGCCAGGAGGTGACGAATCCGGCGCCGATACCGATGGTCAGCATGCCGTGTGCGACGGGGGAGTCCAGCTCCGCCAGCCCGGCGACCTCGCCGCTCCAATGGATCGGATTCGGATCGCCGGACACGCCGGCGTAGTTCACCAGATCACCCGCGGTGAGCCGTACGGTCCGGGGCGGGAGTTCGGTACCGACGGCTACGGTTTCGAACGCACGGGTGTAGCGGCTCACCGGTGCGGACGGTATCGCGTCGACGGCCAGCTCCTCCCACAGTTCACCGGTTACCGGCGGCGGTGCGGGCCGGGCGCTGTCGGTGCCGCCCCGCCGGAAACCGTGCATGAGAACCCCCGCGCCGATATCGGCGAGATTCGACTCGACGCCGGTGCGGCCCACGATGCCGGTGTGCGAGACGAGCACCGGTTCGTCGTGGCGGTCGGTGACCAGCGTCCGGAACCCCATCAGATCGCCGCCGAATGCCCGGCGGAACGATTCCAGGCGCACCTCGAAGTACAGTGCGTCGGTGTGGCGGATCGGCCGGAAGTAGCGGACCACCTGATCGGTCTGCATGATCTGGCTCAGGTCGTAGCCGGTCATGACGGAGGCGAACATCTCCGATTGGGCGAGGAACCCCGGCACCGAGAAGAACGTCAGCGGTGCGATGAGACCACCGTATCCGTATTCCGCGCCGGCGTCCTCGGACCAGTGGACCGGGTGATGATCCTGTACCGCGCGGGCGAATTCACGGATCTTCTCCCGGCCGACCACGTAGTGGTCACGGGCGCGGTACCGATATCCCACCGGCACACCCGGTCCCGGTGCGGAAGGGGATTCCCGACTTTCGGAAACGGCCGTATCGTCAGCACTCACGACGGCTCACTCTACCGATTTTCCCGTTGTCCGCAGGGTTCGTGAGCCGGTACGGCCGGACCCTGGGCGGTGCCGATTGTGTGCTCGGCCTGGCGATTTCGAATACCGGCATCGCCGTCAGCCGATATTCGCGGAGAGATCGGGAAGCATCCGCAGGGCTTGGTCGGCCCAGTTGTTCCACGCGTGGATACCGTAGGCGGGGAAGTCGTAGTGCACGTTCTGGGCGCCCAGGGTCGCCATCCTGACCTGGAAGGCGCGTGTGTTCACCAGCGCCAGCGCCTCGAGGCCCATCCCGTTCACCGTGGTGATGCTCGGGCTGTCGGTCGCGGTCGGCAGACCGCTCGCCGCCGACACCCAGAGCCGGGTGTTGTTCGCGATGAGCCGGGGCGCGGCCACGAACGGGTCGATCCGCAGCCATTTCGGATCCCAGGGCGCGGCCATCGAGTCCACGTTGTAGCCGCCGGCATCGATCATGGCCACCCGGATCGCTTCCCGCATCCCGGGTGCGGAGATATTCAGGTAGCCGGAGTAGGACCCGGCGAAACTGAACTGGCCGGGATGGTCGCCGGCCAGCGTCAGGGCAGCGCTGCCACCCATCGACAGGCCGAACACGCCGTTGCGCTGGGTGGCGAAACCCAGCCGGTCCCGCAGGGCGGCGGGCAGTTCACGGGTCAGGAAGGTTTCCCATTTATAGGTGTAGGACTTGCCGGGGCCGCCCGACAAGGCCTGCAACCCGCCGGAGCCCGACGAAGACCCGGAGGCCGATCCGGCGGTCGAACCCGAGCCGGGCGCTACACCGAGGAAAGAACTCGGCGCATTCCAGTCGGTATAGAAACTGGACTGACCGCCCACCGGCATCACCACGTTGATATTCCACTTGGTGAATTCCCGGGCGATATCGGTGTCGATCTCCCAGCCGCTGAGATCTTCGCGGGCGCGCATCCCGTCCAGCGCGTAGACCACCCGCGAGGTATTGCCGTCGGCGGCGCGGAACACGCGCGATTTGATCGGGCCCATGCTCGAGTCGACCCAGAAATCCGCTCCGGCGGGATCGAAGGCGGCCCGGGCGGGAGCGGTGCTGCCACCGATCAGGAAGAGCGTTTGGGCGACGACCGCGAACGCGGCGGTGATCAGCCAGAGGGCGCGGCGGTTCAGGGCGGTCATCGGCGCCGGAGACAATCGGGTTCGCATCGCGGAGCAGGGCCTTTCGTCCGGGTGAGCACAGGGTCGAGGTGACCGGCCGGTGCCGGTCACGCGGATCCCGACCGGTGCCGAACAGCGCGCGGCCCCCGCCACGGTCTCGGCATACCGATCGGTCCGTCGTCGACGGAGGCGGGTTCGTTACCTATCTGTGATCTGATTCGCCCCGGGGTGGGTCGCGGTATAACCGGCGGCGGCCCCAGCGTGAGCGGCCGGCGCGGTCCGGGTCGCTCCGGTATTCGCGCAGGTCCGGATGTTCTTCGATCGGTTCGTTCACGCGGTGGGGCGTACCGGGTCCGGGCGAAGGTGAGCCGGGCGGTTACCACGACCCGGCTGCCGTGCCCCGGCCCTGGATTTGCGCGAGCACGAATCACCGCGCCCGCGGAACCCCGCAGGGCGAAAGCGGCGAGCAGCTGCTTCGAACGCCACCGGCGATTCCTGCGCCGGAAACGGCAGCGTCAGGGCCCGGCCGGCGGCGAGACGGCCATGGCGGACGCGGGCAGGAACAAAACGGGGCCGCGTGACCACAGATCACGGCGCCCGCGGGATCCCGCGCCGCGAGCTCGCTCGGCTCGTTCTGCCGCCGGCCGGTCGATCGCACGGGGCTGTGCCGGACCGATCGCCGCCTCCCGTGTTCAGCGAAGGTACGCGCCGATCCCGGCGGAGCCGTAATGATTCCGCAGCGGCCGGAATTCGCCCGAGACGGTGACGGGTCAGGAGTGGGCCTTCTGATATGCCTCGGCGATCTCCGCCGAGATCCGACCCCGGCTCGACACTTCCAGCCCGTTCTTGCGGGCCCACTCGCGGATCGTCTGGGTCCGGGCATTGTTGCCCGTGGCCTGCGGCCGCTGTTTACCCTTCGCCCGGCCGCCGACCCGGCGCGCATATGCTGTCCAGAAACCGATTGTGTCGCGCAGCTTTTCGGCATTGTCCGCCGACAGGTCGATCTCGTAGGTGACACCGTCCAGAGCGAGCGTGACAGTTTCCTCGGCGATGGAAGTTCCGTCGTAGTCGTCGACCAGCTCGACGATCACCTTGCGCGCCATGCAGTCCTCCGAACAGTGGGCAAACTATCCGGACAATGGTAGCCATAGGGGCCTGCCCGACCGGAACCCGGCAGCGGAGTCCGTTCCGGCGAACCGGAAGACCAGGGACGAGTCCGGTGTTCCACAGGTGTGGAATTGTCGTTGCTGGATCGGTCGCGGACCCGGGTGGGGGAACCCGAGTCGGCCGCGTTGTCCCATACCGTCGAACGGGCTGTGGCGGCCGAGAAGTCGGGATATCTGCGCTTCTGGGTGGCCGAACATCACGCCGTGCCCGGAATCGCCTCCGGGTCGCCGCCGGTCCTGCTGGCGGCGCTGGGTTCCCGGACATCGACGATCCGGATCGGGTCCGGCGGCGTGATGCTGCCGCATCATCAGCCACTGGTGGTGGCCGAACAGTTCCTCATGCTGGAGGCGCTGTTCCCGGGACGTATCGATCTCGGCCTGGGTCGCTCGCCGGCGTTCACCGCCCCGGTGCGCCGGGCCATGCGGCAGGACGAGAGCGCACCCGACCGGTTCACGGCCGACCTGGCCGAACTACGCGACTATCTCGACGGCACCGGTCCGGTCACCGCGCATCCGGTGGGCGACCGGACGATCCCGATGTTCGTGCTGGCCACCGGACAGGGACTGACGGTGGCCGCGCGGCTGGGGCTACCGGCGGTGCTCGGCGGTCCGCTGCTGGACAGCCCGGAACTGGATGCGGCTCTGGCCGGTTACCGCCGGGAATTCCGGCCGAGCCCGCGGGCGCAGCGGCCGCGGGTGACGCTCGCGCTGGAGGTCACCGTCGCCGAAACCGACGAGCAGGCCCGCGCCCTGGTCCTGCCCGAGGCCTGGGCGATGGCGCGGTCCCGGTCCACCGGCGTATTCCCGCCCCTGGAGCCGGTTGGCGAGGGCGCGTCGTGGACCGACCAGACACGACGTCGCGTCGAGGCGGCGGTGCGGCGCGCGATCGCGGGCACACCGCAGACGGTGCGTCGCCGGATCGAGCAGCTCACCGACCGGACGGGCGCCGAGGAACTGCTGGCGACCACCTCCACCTACGACCGCGCCGCGCTGGCCGCCTCCGACGCCGCGCTGGCGCGGATCGTCGCCGGTTGAGCGTCAGGGCCGGGCGGGAGCCGATCGGGCTCCGGTGAAGCGCCGGATCTCCTCGACCACCAGTTCGGGTTCGGTGACGGGGACGTAGCCCGGCGCTACCCGACCCGGGACGCGAGGAACTCGCGGAAGGCGCGCAGCGTCTCGGCCGGCGCCTCGAGCTGCGGGTAATGCCCCACGTCGGGCAGCTCCACCACATCGGGCTCGGCGACCACCTGGCGGTACCGGCGCACCATACGCACGCCGGACACCGGGTCGCGCAGGCCGTCGATCAGCCGGACCGGCACCTGCGGGCGGATCAGCGCCCCGACCCAGCGCTGCCGATGGGCGCGCCGCTCGGCCATATAACCCATGAGTTTGTGGCCGTTGCGCTTGCCGTGCTTACTGCACCACAGCATCCAGAACTGGTGCATCTGCTTCTCGTCCGGCCGCGACTCGGCGGCGAACACCGCGCCCAGGCTGTGGGCGAAGGTCTTCTCGGTGCCGAACCGGCCGACCAGCGGTCCCAGCGGGCTCGCGAGCAGGTTCTGGATGGGCCGGGGCCGATGGGCCTCGGGGAAGAGGCCGCCGTTGAGCAGGCACACCGATTCGATCACCAGGGACCGGTCGCCGGCCGCCCGGCGTTCGGCATCTCGGGCCAGCATTTCCTGGGCCACCGTATCGCCGTAGTCGTGGGCCAGGATGTGGAACCCGTGCACACCTTGTTCCCGGAGCAGCTGTTCGGCCAGATCGGCCTGATCGGCGATCGTGTAGTCGTAGTGCTGTGGTTTGGCAGACCAGCCGAAACCGATCAGGTCCGGGGCGAGGACCCGCTCGAACTGCTCGCACAGCTCCGGCCACAGGGCGTGCCAGTCCCAGGACGCGGTGGGAAAACCGTGTAGGCACAGTAGGGTCCCGGACGATCCGGTACCGCCCGCGCGCCAGAAGATCTGGTGTCCGCGATGGGTGAAACGCGCTCCGCTCGACCGCCAGCTCGCAAACTCGTCCATGGTCTCAGCATGCCCCGCCGCGGGGCGCCGGTCGAGTATGTCGCGGGCGCGTCGGCGCGACGTCGCCCCGTGCGGAATCCGCGGGGTACGGAGGTAGGCTCGACGCCCGGAGGAGCCGCCGGCTCGGCCGGAGATCCGACCCGACCACTCGACGAGGAGGCACACCGTGCGTATCGGCATTCTGCTCAGTGAACGGTCCGGAGCCGACGCGCTGCGCCTGCTCGCCGACGATCTCCGCCGGGTCGCCGAGGAGGGGTTCGCCTCGGCCTGGCTCTCGCATATCTTCGGCGTGGATGCGCTCACCGCGCTGGCCGTCGCGGGTAATCAGGTGCCCGATATCGAACTCGGTACCGCGGTGGTGCCCACCTACCCGCGCCATCCCGGGGCGCTGGCCCAGCAGGCGCGGACCACGGCGCTCGCGGTGGGCCCGGACCGGCTCACCCTCGGTATCGGCCTGTCGCACCAGGTGGTCATCGAGAACATGTACGGGTACGGGTTCGAGCGGCCGGCTCGTCATATGCGCGAGTACCTCGCCGTGCTGGGCCCGCTGCTGGAACGGCAGCCGGTTTCGTACAAGGGCGAAACGCTGAGCGGCAATCTGGAACTCGGGATTCCGGACGAGGGCCGGATTCCCGTACTGCTCGCCGCTCTCGGTACCCAGATGCTGCGGCTGGCGGGCCGTCGCGCCGACGGCACCGTGTTGTGGATGACGGGCCCGGCCACCATTCGCGACCATATCGCGCCGACGATCGGCGGCGCCGCCGCCGAAGCGGGCCGGCCACCGGCGCGGATCGTCTGCTCGCTGCCCGTGCTGGTGACCGACGACGTCGACGGCGCCCGCGAACGAGCGGCCACCACCTTCGCGACCTACGGCACCCTGCCGTCGTATCGAGCGATGATGGACCGCGAGGGCGCGGCCGGGCCCGCGGATCTGGCGATCATAGGATCCGAGGAGCAGGTCGCGGCCCGTATCCGCGAGATCTTCGACGCGGGAGCCACCGAATTCGTCGCCTCGGTCTTCGCCGGCGGGGCAGAGGCGCGCCGCACCCGCGCACTGCTGTCGGGGCTGACGGGCTGACCGCGCGCCCCGGCCGGCGGAGGTGCGTCAGGCCGGCCGGGTGATCATGACCGGGCACGCGGAGTGCTGGATGAGCGACTGACTGGTCGAACCGAGCAGCAGTCCGCGGAATCCGCCACGCCCCCGGCTGCCGACCACGACGAGTTGCGCCCGCTCGGACCATTCACGCAGATGCTGTGCCGGTGTGGACGGATACACCTCGCGCTGCACGGTGACCTCCGGATAGCGCTGCTGCCAGCCCGCCAGCCGTTCGGCCAGCACCGCCTGTTCGGCGGTCTGCAGATCCTCCACCGGGATCTCGATCAAACCGGTGCTCGCGAATTCGGTGAAGGTCAGATCGCTCCAGGTGTGGACGGCGACCAGATCGGTTTCGCGTTCGGCGGCTTCGGCGAAGGCGGCGGCGACCGCGGTGTCACTGACCGGGCTGCCGTCGACACCGACGACCACCGGGCCGCTGGTGATCTCCTCCCCGTTCTCGCGGATCGCGACAATCGTGCCGCGGCCGTGCGCGGCGACCGCCAGGATCGTCGAGCCCAGATGCGAGACCGCACCACTGCGCCGCGAGCCGAGGACCACCATATGCGCGGATTCGGACAGTCCGATCAACATCTTCGCGGGGCTCTGCTCCGAGAGCAGGGTGTCGGCCTCCACCCCCGGGGCGGCCTCCCGGGCCACCTGTGTGCCGGTTGCCAGTACCTGCTCACCATGGATTTTCAGCGTCTGCACGGCTTCGTCGACCATGGGCTGGTAGGCGACCAGCCAGGTCTTGGCCGGGGTCGAATTCATTCCGTAGGCGAGGATCAGGCGCCGGCCGCGCCGGGCCGCGACCGTGGCTCCCCAGCGGATGGCCGAATGCGCGGCGGGAGTACCGTCCACACCCACTACGACGGCAGCGGATACAAGCCGGTGCGGATCGTCTTCGTGTGCGGTCATAGGCCGAGTATCCCTCCGGCGGACAACCGCGGCGATATCCGCCGGGCGTGTCCGGCGAAATGGATTGTGCGCACCCTGTGCTCGCCGTCACAATATGCGCTACCTGGGTTTTCATTCGCGGCGCGCCGTAGCGGGGGCTTGTCGAACGCGGCGGGATGTGCAGATCATGATCGCGTGCTGATATCGGATGGGGTGATCGGGCTACGGCCGATCGAGGTGGCCGATGCCGCCGCGCATCTGGCGGCTCAGGACCGGGAATCGATGCGTCGCGCCCCGGGCCCCGGAACCCCGAATGTCGTGGCCGATTTCGAACGCTGCGCCGACCAGTGGGCGCAGGACGGCCCGTGCAAGACCTTCGGCGTGGTGGACGCGCTGACCCATGCGCTGGCCGGCACCTTGGACGTGGCGATGGAACAGGAATTCCTCGCGAAACGACAGGCCGATATCGCCTACGGCATCTACGCGCCGTGGCGGGGCCGGGGCATCGCCGGCCGCAGCGTCGTGCTGGCGTGCCGATATCTGGCCCGGCACGATCTGGCCGACGAGGCGGTCCTGCGGATAGACCCGGACAACAACGCGGCGACGGCGCTGGCCCACCGGCTCGGATTCCACTACCACCACACCAGCGTGGGTCCGGAAGGCCGCCTCGACTGGCTCATCCAGGCGGTCTGATCCGGTTCACGCACCCTTGCGGGTTCTCTTCTGTGCGGTTTTCCGGGCCTTCGGCTCCGCGGTCTTGCGCGGTTGCGCTTTCCTGGGCTGCGACTTCCGCGCCTTCTTCGGGGGCGCGGATTCCGTACCCCCGCCCGCGCCGCTGGCCTCCAGGCTGCGCTGCAACGCGGCCACCAGATCGACCACCTCGGCATCGGACTCCGCGGCGGCCGCCTCGGGGCGTTCGGGTGCCTTCCCGTCACCGCTGGCGACGGCCTCGTCCAGCAGGCGCTGCAACTCGACCTGGTATTCGTCGGTGTACTGGTCGGGGTCGAAATCGTCGGACATCGACTCGACCAGCGTCTCGGCCATCTTGATCTCCTGGGGCCGGGGTGTGCCGGCTTCCTCCAGTGATTCGAAGGAGACCGCGCGCACCTCGTCGGGCCACAGCAGGGTCTGCAGCACCAGCATGCCGTCCCGTACCCGCATGGCCGCGAGCCTGGTCTTCTGGCGCAGCGTGAAGTGCACGAGCGCGGTGCGGTCGATACGTTCGAGGGTCGCGGCGAGCAGCACGTAGGCCTTGGGGGTATTCGAATCCGGTTCCAGATAGTAGGTCTTGTCGTACAGGATCGGATCGATCTGATCCGACGGGACGAATTGCAGAACCGGGATCTCGTGTTTCTCGGCCACCGGCAGTTTGGCGAAATCGTCGTCGGTGAGGACGACTTTCTCCCCCTCAGGTGATTCGTATTGTTTATCGATATCGGCGAATGCGACCGATTTCCCGCATATCGTGCAGACGCGGTCGTATTTGATCCGTCCGCCGTCCTTGGCGTGGACCTGATGGAATTTGATGTCGTGGTCCTCTGTGGCGGTGTAGACCTTCACGGGGACATTCACCAGCCCGAACGCGATCGAGCCTTTCCAGATTGACCGCATCACTCCATGATGACCGAACCGGACCCCCGGAGCGAGATCGGTCGCAGTCCGAGTGTCGCCGCCGCGAGCCGGGTCCGCACGGGGGCCGGAAGCCCGAAAAAGAGCCCGGACATGGCGGTGAGCATGCCGATCGGATCGTCGCGCCGCGAGAGATAGGCGCGTTGCAGTTCGATATCGAGGTCGAAGAACGCGTCGAAGAAACGCGGGATCTCGGTCGGCGGCAGGGCCAGCAACGCCCGCAGCCCGGCCTGCCGGAGCCGGTGGACCGCACGCGCCGCGTTGGTCCACCCCGAGCCGCCGGCGGCGACGGACTCGGCAGCCGCCAATGCGGCCGCGACGCTGTAGCCGGTGGCGGGATGCAGATACCCGCCCGCCGCACCGAAGCGGCCGGCACCGGGCCTGCCGCCGGCGACCGGGAAGCGCACCCGCTCGACCGGTTCGTCACCCGCCGTCGCGATATGCCGTGCCCGCAGCCGGTGGTGCAGGCGGCGCGCGAGTTCCTCCTGGGTGAGGGCGGGTGCGCCCACCAGGCAGGTTTCCTCGTACAGCACGGCGTCGGCACCCAGCGGTACCGCGTAGAGGAACGAGGGGGTCGCGCCCGGGGCGGCACCGTTGTCCGGTCGCCAGTCCATGAACAGTGCGGACTCCGACGTGGTGTCGCGGGTCAGCTTCAGGCCGTAGGCGGTTTGCTCGGCCCGGCCCGGCCGGCGCCGTAACCCGCGCGCGTCGACGACCCGGCCGGCGCGCAGGACCCGGCCGCTGTCGAGAGTCACCGTGCGCCGGTCGAGTGCCACCGCCCGCCCCGGCACCACCGTGGCGCCGGTGAGATCGAGGGACTGCTGGAGCCGGGCGGTGTCCAGTACGGAATACGCGCGCGGGATGCTGTGATCGCGCAGGCCGTGCGCCCGCGGTCGCGCGACGGTGGCCGCGACGACGGAGCCGTCGAGCCAGGCGGGGAGTTCGTCGGACCAGGCGGCGTAGGTGGCCCGCCAGACCCGCCGGGGATTCGGGTCCACGACGAGCACGGTCATCCCGCGGGCCAGACAGCGGTGGGCGAGCGCGCGCCCGGCCGGCCCGAGCCCGCAGATGGCGATATCGGCGCTCACCGTCGGATCGAAACACGGCCGCCGGGCGCCGCGCCCACCGGGGTGGTGGTGATCATCGCCGCGCGCCGCCGTGGCCAGGAACAGTCGCCGCGGTCACGCGTGTTACGACTGGGTGAACCGACGACCCGGAAGGAACATGGATGACGAACGTGGAGGCGGCACGGACCGCACCGGATACGAGCGGCGGGCGGCGTGCCTGGTTCGGTCTGGCCGTGCTCCTGCTGCCGGTGCTGCTGGTGTCCATGGATATGTCGGTGTTGTTCCTGGCGTTGCCCACCCTCACCGCCGATCTCGATCCGAGCGCCGCCCAGCAGTTGTGGATCCTCGACATCTATGGGTTCCTCATCGCCGGTCTGCTGATCACCATGGGCAATCTGGGTGACCGGATCGGCCGCCGCACCGTCCTGCTCGCGGGCGCGACCGTGTTCGGCACCGCCTCGGCGATCGCGGCCTTCGCGCCCAGCGCGGCGGTGCTCATCGCGGCCCGCGCGCTGATGGGGATCGGCGGGGCCACCTTGCTCCCGTCGAGTCTCGCGCTCATCTCCGATCTCTTTCCGGACCAGCGGCAACGTTCGCGGGCGATCGGGATCTGGACGGCGTTCTTCGCCGGGGGCTCGGCCGTCGGGCCGATCATCGGCGGCGTCCTGTTGCACCACTTCGCGTGGGGGTCGGTGTTTTTGATCAATGTGCCGGTCCTGCTGGTGCTGCTCGCGTTCGCGCCGCTGCTGCTGCCCGAGCACCGGGCCGCCGCGCTGGGACCGCTCGATCTGCCCAGCGTGGCACTGTCCATCGGCGGGATCCTGCCCGCGGTGTACGCGGTGAAGCACATCGCCGAACACGGGCCCGATGTGGAGGCCTTCGTCAGCGCGTTCCTCGGCGCGGCGGTGCTGACCCTGTTCATGCGCCGGCAGCGGCGACTGGCCCACCCACTGGTCGATCTGTCGCTGTTCACCCGCGCCCGGTTCTCGGTCGCCATCGGGTCGAGTACCGCCGCGATGATGTCGCTGGCCGGGCTCAGCTATCTGAGCAGTATTTGGTTGCAGTCGGTGACCGGACGGGACCCCTTGCAGGCGGCCGTGCTCGGTATCCCCATGGCGATCACCGTGTTCATCTTCTCGGTGAGCGGGTCGGCGGTGGCCCGGCTGCTCGGTGTGCGGTGGGCGTTCGTCACGGCACTGGTGACGGCCGCGGTCGGCAACCTGCTGGTGCTCGGTATCGGCGCCGACGGCGGCGCGGGCTGGTACGTGGCCGGATCGGCGATCGCCGGTATCGGCTACGGCATTGTGTTCACGCTGGTCTCGGAGGTGGCGGTGGCGTCGGTCCCGCCGGAACGGGCCGGTTCGGCGGTCGGCATCTCCGAAACCAGTTTCGAACTCGGTAACGCCTTGGGTCTGGCCCTGCTGGGCTCGCTCGCGGCGCTGGTCTTCCGCGCCGGCGGTGAGTTCGCGCCGACCCTCGGGGAGACGATCCAGCGGTACGCGGCCGATTCCGGATTGCTGGCCGCGGCGCGGGAATCGTTCGTCACCGGCGCGCACGCGTCCATCGCGGCCGGCGCCGGCGTGCTGTTGCTGATGGGGGTGGTCGCCTTCGTAGTGGGCCGGGGTGATCGCCCGGCCGGTTCGCCGGCCGACGACCGGTGAGGGTGGCCGGCGGCCGGTGGACCGCCGGCCACCTTCGATCACTGCGCCGGCTGGGTGCCGTACGGGGCGGCGGCGAAACCGTCCGCCGCGCCGACCGCTCCTCCGATGGCCGCGCCGGCGGCGGCCGCCGGCCCGGCGATCACCGCGTAGCCGATGGCCGCGCCCAGGATCGGCCCGATGAGCAGCCCGATCGGCAGGAACGGGATCCCCGAGATGAAGCCGGCGACCGCGCCGACCATGGCCGAGGTGCCGGCGAGGGGGGAGGCCAGCGTATTGGCCACCGAGGCGCCGATGGCGGCCGAGCCCAGGGTCTGTGCGGCGATCTTGTCCGAGCGGCTGCGCTCGACGCCGACCGAGTCCAGGAAGGTGGCCAGCTGCGCCTCGGTCTGCGCGGCGCCGGTGTTGATGTCGCGCACATCGAACGGCGCGTCCATTTCGACGTTCCCGATCCGCAGTTTGCCCGGCGGCGCCTCGATCGGCGCGACCGGCGCGACCGGCGCGGGCGCGTGCAATTCCCCCTGCGGTGCGAGATAGGTGTGATTCGGCACCGGCCGGGTGGCGGGGGCGGGCGCCACCGGGTCCGCGATCACGGCCGGCCGCAGGACCGCGGGAGCCGCGGGCGCGGCGTGGGTGAACGGTGCCGTGGCCGCGGTGATCGTATCGGTGGCCGATCGGACCACGACCCGGGCCGCCTCCCGCACGGTGTCGGTGGCCACGCCGAACGGGTCCACCGTCGCGATCGGGGCCGGGGGCAGCGCCGGTAGCGCGGCGGGAATCGGGGATGACGCGGGTGGAGCGGGGAGTACCTCGGCATTGGCGGTGCCGGCGCCGATCAGTGTCGCGATGAGCGGGATCGCGCCCGCCGCGACGACCGAGCCGGCAGCACGCCGGGACGGGCCGGTTGCCCTGTGCTTACCCATGGTCGCCTTTCTCCGGGAATTTGTCGGTTTGCCAGAGATTCGTTCCAGAGCCCGGCGCGGATGGGTCCGGCCCGTTCAGCCGCCTTACAGCAACAGGTGGCGCGGGTTTTCAGGTGGCGGGGTAATGGTTGTCCGGTGATTCGCCCGCGATCCGACGCCGGTACGCGGGGATCACGGCGGCCGACCGGTGCGGGCCGGGATATCCGGACCCTGTGCCGCCCGGGAGGACACCGGGATGGGCATACCGCCGCCGTGGCGGAAGGCAGGTTCGGCGCGGTCCGAGGTCGCCGTGGGTGCTCGGTTACAGCGGTGGCAGCGGGCCGAACGGCTGCGTGGTGAAACCGTCGGTCGCTCCGAATGCGGCGCCGAGCGCTGCACCGGCGATCACGGCCGGTACCGTGACCACCCCGTAGGCGAGGGTGGCGCCGAGGACGGGTCCGATGACGAGTCCGGTGGGGAGGAAGGGCAGCCCGACCACGAAACCCGCGGCGGCGCCGAGCATCGCGAACGGAATGGCCACCGGTGCCGCGACCGCGGCGCCGATCCCGGCACCGATCAGGCCGGAACTCATGGCCTGGGCGGCGACCCGGTCCGCCCGGCTGCGCTCGATACCGGACGAGTCCAGGAAGGCCGTCAGCTGTTCCTGGGCCCGGTCGGCACCGGCATCGAGCTCTCGCGTATCGAACGGCAGGCTCATCTCCAGATCGCCGACCCGCAGAGTGCCCGGCGGAGTCTCGATCGGTGTGGCCGGGCCGACTGCGGGTGGTGCGGCTCCGGGTGCCGCATGGCCGTCCACGGGCCGGACCCCGGGAATCACCGCCGGTCTCGGCGCCGCGGGCAGCAGTGCCCCGGGCGCCGGACGGATGAACTGGGTGGTAGCCGCGGTGACGGCATCGGTCACCGACCGGGTGGCCTCGTGCACCGCGCCGACGGCCGCGCCGAGCGGATTCACGGCCGGATCCGGTGCGGGCGGGAGCAGACCGGCGGGCAGCGCGGGCAGTGGCGGCAGCGGGGGTATCGCCGGGAATGCGGCGGGAACGGCGGATGGGGCGAGCGGAGCGGGGTGAACATCGGCGTGGGCCGTCCCGGCGCCGATCAGGGTCGCGATGAGCGGGACGGCTCCCGCCGCGACGACCGATCCGGCGGCGCGCCGGGACCGGACGGTTGTCCTGTGCTTGCCCATGGTCGCCTCTCTGCGGAGATGATCTGATTGCCAGATGTTAGCTCCGGAAGGGCGCCGAATCGGGGAGGTGAGCCCGGTCAGCCGACTTTGCGATCGCCACCGTGCTTCTCGGGTGTGCCGGTGTCGACGGCTTCGGCGGTGACGGCCGGAGTCCCGGGGGAGGGCGCCGGGGGCCGGCGACCCGCCGCGCCGCGCACGATCTCCTCGCCCTCTTCGCTGTCGCCGTACACCGCCTCCAAAGCCAGGCGCGCGAAGATCCACTGCTCGGTCGCCGCCATCTGGCCGCGAGTGCGGCCGAGGAAGGTGACGAACCACTGGAAGATCGTGGTGATCCGGCTGCGGTAGCCGACCAGGTAGTACAGGTGCAGGCCGAGCCAGGCCAGCCAGGCGATGAACCCCCCGAACTCCAGTTTGCCCACCTGGCAGACGGCGCTGAAGCGCGAGATCGTCGCCATACTGCCCTTGTTGAAGTAGGAGAACGGCCTGCGCTCCTGTGCCGTCTGCTTACCCGCCAACTCCGCCTTGATCTGTTTCGCGGCGTAGGTGGCGCCCTGGATGGCTCCCTGGGCCTGGCCCGGGACGCCCGGTACCGACATCAGGTCGCCGACGACGAAGACGTTCGGATGCCCCTTGACGGTGAGGTCGGGTTCCACCACGACCCGCCCGGCCCGGTCGACCTCGGTACCGTCGGACTGGTCGGCGACCATCTTGCCCAGCGGGCTGGCCTGCACCCCGGCCGACCAGACCTTGCACGCCGATTCGATGCGGCGGCTGGTGCCGTCGGCGTCCTTCACCGTGACCCCGTGCGCGTCCACGTCGGTGACCAGGGCGTTCAATTGGATCTCCACGCCCATGGATTCCAGACGCCGCTGCGCCTTGCCGCCGAGCTTCGGTCCCATCGGGCCCAGTACCGCGCCCGCGCCCTCGACCAGGATCACCCGGGCGTCGCGGGGATCGATGTTGTGGAAGGTGCCCTCCAAGGTGCGATCGGCGAGTTCGGCGATCTGCCCGGCCAGTTCGACCCCGGTCGGCCCGGCGCCCACCACCACGAAGGTGAGCAGCCGGTCGCGCTCCTCCTGGGTCTGTGCCACCTCGGCCTGTTCGAACGAGCCGAGGATGCGGCCGCGCAGTTCCAGGGCGTCGTCGATGGTCTTCATACCCGGCGCGAAGGTGGCGAACTGGTCGTTGCCGAAATACGACTGCTGTGCCCCGGTGGCCACGATGAGGCTGTCGTAGGGGGTCACCGTCGATTCGCCGAGCAGCACCGAGGTGACGGTGCGTTTCTCCAGGTCGATCTCGGTGACCTCGCCCAGCAGCACCCGGGCGTTCTTCTGTTTGCGCAGCACGAGCCGGGTCGCCGGCGCGATCTCGCCGACCGACAGGATGCCGGTCGCGACCTGGTAGAGCAGCGGCTGGAAGAGGTGGGTGGTGGTTTTGGAGATGAGGGTGACGTCGACGTCGGCGCGTTTGAGATGTTTGGTGCCGAACAGGCCGCCGAAACCCGATCCGATGACGACGACGCGGTGCCGGCCGTTCCCAACAGGTTGCGTGCTCATGGTCGCTCCTCGCCGGCGGTGGGCCCGGTGCTGCCCTGGTGATCATTTCCTGACAACGCACACGGTAGTAGCAGTACCCGGATACGACACAGTCAGACGCCCGTTGTTCACTCGCGGTGGTGCGGCAGCTCACCACGATAGCCATTGCGACGGGGTCTCGGCGGGAGGCCGGATGATACCGATTCGGTGGATTGGGCTGAGCCGTTGCAACAAAGACAATACGATGGGTGCTGTCTCTCAGGAGGTTTCGCCATGGTCACCGTCGACCGTGTCGCCGCGCATCGCGCGCGTGCGCGCACCGATACCGAGAATTCGGCGCTCATCGAGATCCCGCACCGAAGTATGGTCGACCGGCTGCTGTTGACAGTGCCGGATCGGCAGCGGACGCTGGCCACCCCGCCCCGCGGTAGTGACACGGTGGCCGTACGCGGCGATGCGGGCCTGCCGTATGTGGGGCGCACGTTCCACTACATGCGCTGGGGTCCGGCCGAACTGCTGGACAAGTACCGCCGCTTCGGGCCGGTGAACATCAACAGTTCCATGGGGATGGACCGGGTGTTCGCCGCCGGGCCCGACGCCATCGACGAGGTGGTCGGCCGGCGCCGTCGCGATTTCGGGCAGGGCTGGGACTACTTCATCGGGCCCTTCTTCCGTCGCGGGCTGCTGCTGCTCGAATTCGACGAGCACATGTTCCATCGCCGGATCATGCAGCAGGCGTTCACCCGGGAACGGCTGGAGGCCCATCTCGCCGAGCTGACCCCGGTGGTGCGCGCCAGTATCGGCCGCTGGGTGCCGGAAGGTAAGGATGCGAGCCGGACCGTGCAACTGTTCCCGGCGATCAAGGAGCTGGCCCTCGATATCGCGGGGGAGACCTTCATGGCGGTCGAGGTCGGTGACCAGCGCAAGGATCTCACCGACGCCTTCGTCGCCTGCACCCACGCCGGGCTGGCCTTGATGCGCCACAACGTGCCCGGTGGGAAATGGCGCGCGGGGTTGCGCGGCCGGGCCGTACTCGAGGAGTACTTCACCGCGATGGTGCCGGAGAAACGGCGCAGCGACGCCCCGGATTTCTTCTCGGGCCTGTGTCATGCGCGGGCCGAGGACGGCTCGGTGTTCAGTGACGCCGATGTGGTCAACCATATGATCTTCCTGATCATGGCCGCGCACGATACGACCACGACCACCGCTACGGCCGTGGCCTACTACCTGGGCAAACACCCGGAATGGCAGCAGCAGGTGCGCGCGGAGGTGCGGGCGCTGGATCTGGACAACCAGTCTCCGACGATCGCCGATCTGGACACCTTGCGCACGCTGGATCTCGTGGTGAAGGAGAGTCTGCGCCTCATGCCGCCGGTACCGGGGATGGTGCGCCGCGCGGTCCGCGATACCGAGATCCTCGGCCACTACATCCCCGCCGGTACTCCGGTGGACCTCGGTTACCAGGTGAACCATCTGCTCGAGGAGTTGTGGACCGACCCCGAGGTCTTCGATCCGTTACGGTTCTCCGAGGAGCGGCGCGAGGACAAATCGCACCGGCTGGCCTGGATGCCGTTCGGTGCCGGTTCGCACAAGTGCATCGGGATGCATTTCGGCACCTTCGAGGTCAAGACGATCATCTCGGCGCTCGTCCGCGATTACGAGTGGAGCTTCCCGGACACCTATCGGATGCCATGGGGCTTCACCACCATCCCGTTCCCGCGCGACGATGCCCCGATGCGGTTGCGCCGGCTCAACTGAGACATCGCGTGCGAAACGACTCCGGGCCCCCGTTGCGCAACGGGGGCCCGGAATGTGCCGGTCGCGGTGATCAGCGTCCGGCCAGCAGTTTTTCGGCGATCGTCGTATCGGTTTCGGCGCCTTCCTGGTAGCCGCCCTCACCGTTCATCGCGGTCATGATCGCGAGCGTGTAGCGCTCACCCGGCCCGGCGAAACCGACCGAGTTCACCACCCAGCCGCCCTGTTCCTCCGACCAGCCGTTCTTCAGGCCCGGCCGCATGGCCGAGCCGGCGCCCCACACACCCCAGTGCTGGTTGGAATCGACCCGGCGCATCAGGTCGAGCAGGTAGCCGCGATCGTCGGGGTGCATCCGGTCCAGCACATTGGACATGAGCCGGTCCAGATCGGCCGCGGTGGTCTTCTGAAAACCCCAGTTCGGGCGCCCGTTGGGCGACGGCTCGGGCCGGAGGCTGGTCATCCCGTTCGCGCGGAACGCATTGTTGAACGCCTGGCCGTCGAGACCGGAGTACTTGTTCCACAGCAGGTCGGTGGCCTGGTCGTTGGAGGTGGACATCATCTGCTCCAGGAGCTGACGATCCTCCGGCGGAAGGGCGATGGCCCCGACCCGGGCGCGGTTGAGTAGATCCGAGGCGATGGCCAGTTTGATGGTGGACGCGGTGAACACCATGTCCTCGGCATGCGGGCTGGCGTAGACCGCGCCGGTCTGGCGGTCACGGACGACGTAGCCGGTGACGCCGGGGCGGGAGTCCAGATACGCATTGACGGATTCGATTCGGGCGGCCAGATCGCAGTCGAAGCCGTTCGCGCAACCCTGGGTATGGGCGTGCGGTACGGCATCGGCCGAGGGCAGGCCGGCGGGCACACCGGCGAACAGGATCGCCGCGGCGGCCAGGACAGTGGCGGGTGCGGCCACGCGGGGAGCCGCACCGGTGAGCAGGGGGTAACGCACGAGGAAACACCTTGTCATATCGGCGCTCTGCGCGCACGTTTTCCCCGGACCGCCGGCGGACCCGCTTCCCCTGGTCCGCTAGCGGACCGGCGCGGTGGCCTTCAGTGCGGCGGCGGCGCGGCCGTTGAGGCGATAGCAGTGCTCGAATGCTTCGGTGTGTTCCTCGCGCGGCCACGAGTGCAGGACGACGGTGCGTCCGTAGTGCCGGGAGTTGACGAGCTCCCACCGGTCACCGGACCGGCGGACGGTGAATCCGTCCTTCGGTATCAGGGGCACAACCAGCGCTTTCATCGTCGCGAACCAGCCTTTCGTGCGGTAACCGTTCCTCCCGGGGTTGCACTGTGACACAGCGCGTCCGCGAGATCGCGGCCATACGACCGCGTGTCGGTGACTCATGTGCGCTAAATCACTGTGCGCCGGCTACCGTTATCCGGTAGAAGCTGTTGGCGCCAGGGACATTCGGGGATGATCCCCTGTCCCGGGGTTGTCCGCTCCCTCGTGGGGTCTTGGCGAGCGGTGTCGGACGGCGGGCGTATAAACGGGTGGACGATACGCCCGCCCGAGCAATGCGGACGTGACGAAGGATGGTGATCGCACCGAGCGGAAGGGCGGAGATGGCGCTGCACATCCACCGTGCCGAACGCGCGGATACGCTGGTCGCCGCGCTGGCCGGGCTGCTTGCCGAGCCGCTGCCCGATCCGTTCGCCGCCGAGGTGGTCGCGGTGCCCGCCAAGGGCGTGGAACGCTGGCTGACACAGCAACTCTCGGGCGTGCTGGGGGCCTCGGCGGCCTCCGGTGACGGTGTCGCGGCCAATATCCGGTTCCCCGCCCCGGCCGCACTGGTCGAGGAGATATCGTCCGCGATCAGCGGTTTCGGTCCGCACGAGGACCCGTGGTCGCCCGACCGGGTGGTATGGACGCTGCTGCGGGTGATCGACGAATCGGTGCGCGAACCGTGGTGCGCCGTACTCGCCCGCCATCTCGGACTGGACGCCGGTGATCCGGTGCTCGCCGAGGCCGTGCCCGCCGCCGGCCCCGAGCACCGGCGCGGCCGCCGGTACGCGACCGCTGCCCGGCTGGCCGCGCTGTTCGAGAGCTACACCGTTGCGCGACCGACCCTGATCACCGAATGGTCGCGCGGCGACGATACCGACGGCACCGGCCGGCCCCTGCCCGACGATCTGAGCTGGCAGCCGGCGCTGTGGCGGCGGCTGCGCGAGGCGGTCGGCGCGCCCGATCCGGCCGAACGGCTGCACACCACCTGCACGCGACTGCGGGCCGATCCGGGGGCGGTGGAGCTACCGCCGCGCTTGTCGGTCTTCGGCGCCACCCGGCTGCCCGCCGCGCACCTGGCGGTACTCACCGCCGTCGCCGAGCACCGCGAGCTACATCTGTGGCTGGCGCATCCCAGCCCGGCCATGTGGGACGCGCTGGCCGGCACGGATCCGCAATCGCAACGGGCACGCGACGATTCGGTCACCCGGGTCCGGCACCCCCTGCTGGCGAGCCTGAGCCGGGATATCCGGGAACTCCAGTTGCGCCTGCCCACGGCCGCCACCGATGTGCGGTATCCGGACCCGGCGGGCGCGCAGATCCGAGCCGGTGCCCCGGCAGCGCACGCGGACGGCGCTGCGGGCCGGGACGAGCCGCCCGCGACCCTGCTCGAACACGTTCAGCGGCACCTGCGTGACGACCGGTGGCCGCCCGTCCCCGGGGACTCCGGGGCGGACGGCAGCGTGCAGGTGCACGCGTGCCACGGCCCGGTCCGGCAGGTGGAAGTACTCCGGGAGTGCCTGCTCGGCCTCTTCGCCGCCGACCCGACACTCGAACCCCGCGATGTGCTGATCATGTGCCCGGAGGTCGAGACATTCGCTCCGCTGCTGCGCGCCGCGTTCGGGCATCCCGGTCCGGCGGGCACGGAAACCCGTGCCGATTCCGGACATCCGGGCCATCGGTTGCGGGTGCGCCTCGCCGACCGCGGCCGGGCGGTCACCAACCCGCTGCTCGGCGTGGTGGCGACACTGCTGGAACTGGCCCGCAGCAGGGTCACCGTCACCGAGGTGCTGGACCTGGCCGCCGGTGAACCGGTGCGCCGCGCCTGCGGTTTCGACGACGATGATCTCGAGCGGTTGCGGGAATGGGCGGTCGAGGCCGGCGCACGGTGGGGCATCGGCCGACGGCAGCGGCAGGCCTTCGGTCTCGGTGATTTCGAGCAGAACACGGTGAACGCGGCGGTGGACCGCATCCTGCTCGGGGTCACCGCGGACGAGACCTCCGGGAGCTGGCTGGACCGGGTGCTGCCGCTCGACGATGTGGACAGCAACGATATCGACCTGGCCGGCCGGTTCGCCGAATACGTCGACCGGCTGGCCTCGGTGTTGCGGGATCTGCAGGGGCCCGGACCGGCGGCGCAGTGGACCGCGGTGCTGGACCGGGCCCTGGATCTGCTGACCGATGTACCGGAGTCGCAGGCGTGGGTCCGTACCGAGGCGCGCCGGGAGTTGACGGCCGCCACCGCCCACGCCGGTGATGTCGAGCTGCGGCTGGCCGATCTCACCGGTCTGCTGCAGGAGCGCCTCGCCTCCGCCCCGGCCCGGTCGAACTTCCGCACCGGCGAGCTCACCGTGTGCGGCCTGTCCCCGATGCGCTCGGTGCCGCACCGGGTGGTGGTGCTGCTGGGCGTGGACGACGAGATCTTCCCGCGCGGTGCGGGCATCGACGGTGACGAGGTGCCGGCGCGCGACCCGCTACTGGGCGAACGTGATCCGCGCTCCGAAGACCGGCAGCTGCTGCTGGACGCGATCACCGCCGCACGCGACACCCTGGTGGTCGTGCACACCGGCGCCGATCCCGTCACCGGTGCCTACCGGCCGCCCGCCGTGCCGGTCGCCGAACTCCTCGATGTGCTGCGTGCCCACGTCGGTGCCGCCGGAATGGCCGAGGTGCTCACCCGTCATCCACTGCAGGCGCACGATCCGCGCAATTTCGCCGCCGAGCGGCCGTTCAGTTTCGACAGTGTCGCCTTCGCGGGTGCCCGGGCGGCGGGCGCGGCACCCACCGCGCCACCGGAACTGCTCACCCGCACCCTGCCCGGTGCCGAGACCACCGAGATCGGGCTGGCGGAGCTGATCTCTTTCCTGGAACACCCCGTGCGCGGTTTCCTGTGGCAGCGCCTCGGTGTGCGGGTCCCCGACCAGGACGACGAGATCGCCGACCGGCTGCCCATCGAGTTCGGTGGACTCGAGACCTGGGCGCTGGGTGAGCGGATGCTCGCCGCGCGCCTGGCCGGCGCCGACCCGGCCGAACTGCGGGCCGCGGAATGGCGGCGCGGGATCCTGCCGCCCGCCGAACTCGGCCGCGCCGTGCTGAACGAGGTGGAGCGGACCGTCGAAACCCTGGTCCGGGCCGCCGGTCCCGACTACACACAACCGCCGCGCGATATCGATATCTCGTTCGATCTCGGCGACGGGCGCCGCCTCACCGGCACGGTCGCCGAGGTGCGCGGGGAGCTGCTGGTGCGCACCACGTATTCGCGGGTCGCGCCCAAACACCGGCTCACGGCGTGGGTGTCGCTGCTGGCGCTGGCGGTCACCGACGAACGGTCGTGGCGGGCGGCGGTCACCGGCCGGGGGCGCTTCCCGACCCCGGCCTGGCGGGCCGAACTCACCGCGCCCGGCGCGGCCGAGGCGACGACGATACTGCGCACCCTGGTCGCGTTGCGCGATGCCGGTCTCACCGAACCGTTGCCCATCTCCACGGCCACCACCGCGGCCTACGCGGAGGCGCGGTACCGGCGGCTGCCTCCGGAGGAGGCGATCGCCGCCGCCGACCGCGAGTTCGGCGGCGGGGACAAGACCAGGGATTTCGCCGAGCACACCGACCGGAATCTGCGGTACGTCTGGGGTCCGGCACCGGACCTGCGCGACCTCACCACCGCCCCCGCACCAGCCGGGGAACCGATCGAGAACACCCGTTTCGGGTCGATCGCCCGCCGCCTGTGGGTGCCGCTGCTGCGCGCCGAACAGCAGGGGGCGCCGTGATCGCCGGAGCCGCCCGGAGCCGTGAAACGGAGCAGCTGTGACCACGACCGCGCCCGCCCCACCGGCCGAGCCCGGCAATGCGTTCGAGCTCTGCGGCACGCTGCCGCACGGCACCACCGTCCTCGAGGCGAGCGCCGGTACCGGCAAGACCTACGCCATCGTCGGCCTCGCCGTCCGCTATGTCGCCGAAGCCGGTGTGGACATCTCGCGGCTGCTCCTGGTCACCTTCAGCCGCGCGGCGACCCAGGAACTGCGGATGCGCACCCGCGACCGGTTCGTCGCCGTGGCTGCCGCGCTCGCCGATCCCGAAGCCGCCCGGACCGCCTCCGATGACTTGATCCGCCACCTGGCCGACGCGGAACCGGAGGAGGTCCGCGCGCGCCGGACCCGGCTGCGCGCCGCGCTCTCGGATTTCGATGCCGGCGTCATCGCCACCACCCACAGCTTCTGCCAGCGCATGCTGGCCGAACTCGGCCTGGCCGGTGACCTCGAGCCGGGCGCGCGCCTGGTGGAGGAGGCCGACGACCTCATCCGCACCGTCGTCGACGATCTGTACCTGAACCGCTTCGCCCGGGCCGCGGCGCCGTTCTCGGTGAAACAGGCTCAGCGGTTCGCGCTCGCGGCGGTGCGCGACCGGCAGGCCCGGCTCGCGCCCGATACCGACGAGGCGTCGGCGCAGCGGGTAGCCTTCGCGGCCGCGGTCCGTGCCGAAACCGAACGCCGGAAACGACTGGCGGGGTTACGGGACTTCGACGATCTGCTGGTGTTGCTGCGCGATATTCTCGCCGACCCGGCGCGCGGTCCGGCCGCGTGCCGGCGTATCCGGGACCGCTACCAGGTGGTGCTCGTCGACGAGTTCCAGGACACCGATCCGCTGCAGTGGGAGATCCTGCGCCGGGCCTTCCACGGCCACACCCCGCTCGTCCTGGTGGGCGACCCGAAACAGGCGATCTACGCGTTCCGGGGCGCCGAGGTGCTGAGCTATCTGGACGCGGTCGGCCATGCCACCGCGCGCCGCGAACTCACCACCAACCGGCGCAGCGACGCGGGGCTGCTCGCCGCGCTCGAACATCTGCTGGGCGGAGCGGCACTGGGCCACGACGAGATCGTGGTGCCTGCCGTCATGCCCACCCAGCCGTGGAGCCGGTTGCGCGGCCCCACCGAGCTGACCACCCCGCTGCGACTGCGGTGCCTGCCGCGGACCGGCGCGGGCCCGCGCGGCGCTTCCGGGTTCCCGAACATCCACCGGCAGCGGGCCCGGGTGGCGGCCGATGTGGCGGCCGATATCGTCGCCCTTCTCGAATCCGGGACGGTCGTGACGGATTCGCCGGGTGCCCGGGTCGTGCGGGCGGCCCCGGACGCCGCGGCCGGCGGCACTGGGGAACGGGCGGTGGGCCCCGGTGATATCGCGGTGCTGGTGCGCACCCATACCCAGCTCGAGGTCGTGCGGGCCGCGCTGGAACGTGCCGGTGTTCCGGTGGTCCTGGCCGGTGGTAGCAGTATTTTCGCGACCCGCAGTGCCACCGACTGGCTGTGGGTGTTGCGCGCGCTGGAACAGCCGCATCGCGCGGACCGGGTCCGGCTGGCCGCGCTCACCCCGCTGTTCGGGTACGCCGCCGCCGAGATCGATAGCGGGGGAGCGGATCTGGTGGGCCGGGTCAGTGCCGAGCTGCGGGATGCGGCCCGGCTGTTCGCCCGGGCCGGTTTCGCCGCGGTGTTCGACGAACTGGCCACCGGGACCCGGCTGGCGCCGCGCTTGCTCGCTGTCGAACACGGCGAACGCCGGCTCACCGATATCCGGCATCTCGCCCAGCTGCTCGACGAGATCTCGGCGACCGAGGGCCTCGGTCTCACCGCACTCACCCGGTGGCTGGCCGACCGGGTCCGCGATCCCGCGTCGGGATCGGTGCCGGGCCGCAGCCGCCGGCTCGACCGGGATATCGCGGCCGTGCAGATCGCGACCGTGCATGCCAGCAAGGGGCTCGAATTCCCGGTCGTCTATCTCCCTTTCGCCTGGGACAGTTCCGCCGATCCCAAGCCCGCCACCCTGCTGATGCACGAGGACGGCGTGCGGGTGCTGGATATCGGTGGGCCGGATGCCCCCGGGTACGCGGCGCGCAAGGAGCGCGCCGACAGCGAATCCGCGGGTGAGGAACTGCGCCTGTGCTATGTGGCCCTGACCAGGGCGTGCTGCCAGGTGGTCGCCTGGTGGGCGCCCTCGTTCGGCACCGCGGCCGCACCGCTGCACCGGTTGCTGTTCGGCCGGGCTCCCGGGGCGGCGCCACCGAGTGCGCGGGCCGCGGTCGCCGAGGACGCCGCGGTGGTCGACCGGCTCCGGGCCTGGGCGGCCGGGGCGGGTGAGTCGATCTCGGTGACCGCCGCCGACCCCGCCGCCGACCCACCGGTCTATCGGCCGCCGGACGATGCCCTGTCCGGTGCGGTGGCCGTCGCCGTCTTCGATCGGGAGATCGACGAGCACTGGCGGCGCACCTCGTATTCGGCACTCACCGCGGCCGCCCATCCGCCGGCCCCGGAGTCCGGACCGGTGGACGCCCCTGGTGTCGGCGACGAGCCCGAGGCTCCGGCCCCGTCGGCCGCACCCGAACCCGGCCCACCGTCGCTCATGAACGACCTGCCCTACGGCGCCGAATTCGGCACCCTGGTGCACGGGGTGCTCGAGCATGTCGACACCGAAGCCCCGGATCTGGCCGCCGAGGTACGCGCGCGGTGCGCCGAAGCGATCGGTGAGATGCTCTCCACCGCCGATCCGGAACTGCTGACCGCGGCCCTGGTGGAGGTCCTGCGTACCCCGATCGGTTTCGGCGCCCTCGCCGATATCCCGGGCCGGGACCGGTTGTGCGAGCTCGAATTCGAACTGCCGCTCGCCGGCGGTGACGTCCCGTCCGGTGGGGCCGCCACACTGGTCCGCATCGCCGCCACCGTGCGCGCGCACCTGGACCCCGGCGACGATTTCCACGCCTACGCCGACGAACTCGACACCCTCGAGGACGTACCGTTACGCGGATATCTCACCGGCAGTATCGACGCGGTACTGCGCACCCCGGACCAGCGTTACGTCATCGTCGACTACAAGACGAACCGGCTGGGCACCGGCGACCTCACCGTCGCTCATTACACCCGTGACCGGATGGCCGCGGAGATGGTCCGCTCCCACTATCCGCTGCAGGCACTGCTGTACTCGGTCGCGCTGCACCGGTACCTGCGCTGGCGGCTGTCCGGTTACGATCCCGCGGTTCACCTCGGCGGTATCCGCTATCTTTTCGTGCGCGGCATGATCGGGCCCGAGACCCCCGAGGGCGCCGGGGTTTTCGACTGGACGCCGCCGCCCGGCCTGATCGTCGCCCTGTCGGACCTACTCGCCGGAGGTGCGGTGTGATCCCCATCCGGGTGGCGCAGCGGGGGACCGGGATCCTGCGCGAGTTCAACGAGGCCGGGGTGCTCTCGGCGGCCGATGTGCATGTGGCCGAACGGCTGGGCAGGTTCGGCGGGGAGGACCGGGAACTGGTCCTGTTCGCCGCCGCGCTGGCGGTGCGCGCCGTGCGGTCGGGGTCGGTGTGCCTGGACCTCACCCGGATGCGGGATATCGGTGTGGACGCCGACGAGGAACGGGCGGAGCTACTGGTCGCGCCCGCGGATCTGCCGTGGCCCGAGGAGGCACGAGTCGTCGAGGCATTGCGGGAGAGCCCGCTGGTGCTGGGCGGTCCGGCCGGTCCGCTGCGTCCGCTGCGGCTCACCGAGCCGTCCGGTGCGGGTATGGGCCCGTTGCTCTACCTGGATCGGTACTACCAGCAGGAGCAGATCATCCGCCGGGTGCTCACCGCCCGCGCCGCCGACCATCCGGGCACCGATCCCGCGGTGGTGCGCCGCGAACTGGACCGGTTGTTCGGCCCGCCGGCCGGCGTCGTGGACCGGCAGCGCATCGCCGCCGCGCTCGCCGCCACCCACTGGACCACGGTCGTCGCCGGTGGACCCGGTACGGGCAAAACGCACACCATCGCCCGAATCCTCGCGTTGCTCGTCGCCCAGCACGCCGCCGGTCCCGCGGGCGCCGCGCCGCCGCGGATCGCGCTGGCCGCGCCCACCGGGAAGGCGGCCGCCCGGCTGCAGGAGGCCGTCCGGGACCAGGCGCCCGCCCTGGGTCTGCCCGAGTTGTCCGCCGCCACCCTGCACCGGCTGCTCGGCTGGCAACGTGGCCGTACCACCCGGTTCCGCTATCACGAACACAATCGGCTGCCCTACGACGTGGTGGTCGTGGACGAGACGTCCATGGTCTCGCTGACCATGATGAGCAGGCTGCTGGCGGCGCTGCGGCCCGATACCCGGCTCGTGCTGGCCGGCGATCCGGATCAGCTCGCCTCGGTGGACGCGGGCGCGGTGCTCGCCGATATGGTGGCCGCTCCGTTTCCCGGGACCCTCGACCCGTCGTTCGAGGAGATACTCGGCGGCGAACTCGCGGCGGCCCGGACGGCCGGGACCACGGACGCCGACCCGCCCGATGCCGAGGCGCTCACCGAAACGGAACGGGACCGGTTGCGCGGCGGTATCGTCCGGTTGACCCGGGGCCGCCGGTTCGGCGGCCGGATCGCCGATCTCGCCGTCGCCGTCCGGGCCGGCGATACCGAGTCCGCGCTGGAATTGCTGCGGGCCGGCGGCGATATGCTCGAGCTGGCCGGTCCGGACGAGATCGCCGCCATCCGAGCGGATGTCGTCACCACCGCGCAGCAGGTCAGCACCGCCGCCCGCGCCGGTGACGCGGCGGCCGCGCTCGCCGCCTTCGAATCGCATCGGCTGCTGTGCGCCCACCGCCGCGGTCCGTACGGAGTCGAACAGTGGGACCGCACCGCCGCCGAATGGGCCGCGGCGGCGGGTTCGGGCCCCGAGAACCGGTACGGCACCTGGTATCCGGGCCAGCCCCTGCTGGTGACCGCCAACGACCACGAGGCCCGGATCTACAACGGGGACACCGGAGTGGTGGTGTGCCGCCCGGACGGGTCGCTGCGGGTGGCGTTGCAGCGCGGGGACCAGCCGTTCCTGGTCCATCCCACCCAGTTCCCCGCCGTCGTCACGGTCTTCGCCATGACCATCCATCGCAGCCAGGGCAGCCAATACGATGCGGTGACCATCGTCCTGCCGGAACCGGGTTCGAGTCTGCTCACCCGGGAACTCCTCTATACCGCGATCACCCGCGCCCGCCGGCACGTACGCATTCTGGGTACCGAGGAGGCCATTCGCGCGGCGATCGACCGGCACGTCCTGCGCGCCAGCGGCCTCGGCCCGGATGACGTGAGCGCGGTGCCCGGCCCGGGGCTCTAGGGGGAGTCCGCCGGCGCCGCCGGGAAGATTCCGGGCAGGCTCATCGCGTAGTGCATATCGTCGGTGTTGCCGAGGGTGGCGAGTACCACGCGGATCATGGTCAGCCGGGCCGCGGCCACGGTGTCCGGGTCGGGTTCGCTGCCCGGTTCGGCGGCGGCCGATATCCGGTAGACCACGTATTCGCATACATGGAGCGCCGCGTCGAGATCGAGGGGCGTGGGAACCGGGCGGCCCAGTTCGGTGAACTTGGTGCGGACGATCGCGCGGATGCCGTCCAGCGCGTTGTTGCGGTACTCCGACACCGGTGACCCCGGGTCGTGGAGCTCGGCGAACAGCGGCCGCAGCATGGGGCCGTGCCCGCGCGCCCAGTCGAGGTAGGCGTCGATGAGCCGGATCCCGAGATCGACGCCTTCGCCGGTCGCCTCGAGGGCGGCCCCTATCCCGCCGACGAGTTCGGCGTTGGAGACATCGAGGACCGCGTTGAGCGGTTCGGTGGCGTTGGCGAAGTAGCGGTAGAAGGTCGGGCGCGACAGTCCCGCCTGCGCGATGATCTGCGCGACGCTCGACCCGCGGGAGCCGTTGCGGGTGAACACCTCGGCGGTGGCCCGCACGATCCGGGCGCGCACCTGGTCGGCCTGTTCCGGCGTCTGCGGTGGCCGGCCGCGCCGCGGTGTCCGTTCGGTGTCCGAGGCGCTCACGACGCGGCCTCCGGCGGGTCTGTGAAATCCCACAGCCTCCGGTGGTTCCGGACTGTTGCACGGAACGGAGCCCTTGACACGGCATACGGCACGATGATTACCCTAACACCACTGTTCAATTAATCATTTCCGCTGTGGTTCTGCGGCCGCGGCGCGCGAACGCCCAGGAGAACGCCGACCATGACGACCGCCCAGCGTCCCACCGCCACCGGCGCACTGACCCCGGATTTGGTGAAACCGCTGCTCGCGCGGGCCGCGGCCGGCGGCGCCCCGGCCGTCACGGTGCACGCACCGGCCACCGGGGAGCGGATCGCCGAACTGCCGCAGTCCTCGGTCGCCGATATCGAGGCCGCGTTCGACCGCGCGCGTACCGCGCAGCGGCGGTGGGCACAGGTCCCGGTCCGTCAGCGGGCCGCGGTGCTGCGGCGTTTCCACGACCTGGTGCTGGCCGAACAGGACACCATCCTCGATATCGTCCAGACCGAGACGGGTAAGTCCCGGGCGCACGCCTTCGACGAGGTCGGTGATGTCGCGGTCAACTCCCGGTACTACGCCGCCACCGCGCCCAGACTGCTCGCGCGCCGCAATCCGCGCGGCGTGCTGCCGGTACTCACCGATGTGCAGGTGCATCAGCGGGCCAAGGGAGTGGTCGCGGTCATCTCGCCGTGGAACTACCCCCTCGCGCTCGCCGTCTCCGACGCGCTGCCCGCCCTGGTCGCGGGGAACGCGGTGGTCGGCCGCCCGGACAACCAGACCGCGCTGACCGCGCTGTGGGCGGTGGACGCGGCGGTCCGCGCCGGGCTCCCGGAAGACCTCTGGCAGATCGTGCTGGGCCGCGGCTCGGTGATCGGCGGCGAGGTGATCGACCGGGCCGACTATGTCGACTACACCGGTTCCAGCGCCACCGGCCGCACCATCGGCCGCCAGGCCGGCGAACGTCTCATCGGCTGCTCGCTCGAACTCGGTGGCAAGAACCCGCTGCTGGTGCTGTCGGACGCCGACCCCGTCGCGGCCGCCCGCACCGCGGTCCGGGCCAGTTTCGCCTCCGCCGGTCAGCTCTGCGAATCCATGGAACGCATCTATGTCCACGAGGCCGTCCACGATCGCTTCGTGGACGAATTCGTCGCGGCGGTGAAGGCGTTGAAGCTGGGCTCGCCGCTGGACTACTCCACCGATATGGGGTCGCTGACCTTCCCGCGGCAACTCGATACGGTCCGTGCCCACGTCGACGACGCCGTCGCCAAAGGCGCGACGGTACTCGCCGGCGGCGTCCACCGCCCCGACCTCGGCCCGTACTTCTACGAACCCACCGTGCTCACCGATGTCACCGCCGAGATGACGGTCTATCGCGAGGAGACCTTCGGCCCGGTCGTCTCGATCTACAAGGTGGCCACCGACGACGAGGCCGTGACCCAGGCCAACGACACCCCCTACGGGCTCAATGCCAGTGTCTGGACCCGCAGCGTCGCCCGCGGCCGGGAGTTCGCCGCGCGGATCAACGCTGGCTCGGTGAACGTGAACGAAGGTTTCATCGCCGCGTGGGGCAGCGCCGACGCGCCGTCGGGCGGGATGGGCATCTCCGGAACCGGCCGCCGGCACGGCCCGGAGGGGCTGCTGAAGTACGTCGACACCCAGACCATCGCGGTGCAGCGGATGCTGCCGATCGCGCCGTTGCCGGGGATGTCGGAGGCGATGTGGGCCAAGACCATGACACTCTACTTCCGGGTCATGAAGACGCTGCGCCAGAAGTAGGCCACTTCCTCAGCTCACTGCGACGACAAGGATCCGAAACCGATGAAACTGGATACGGTGGCCGGTAAGAAGGTGCTGATCACCGGGGCCGCCATGGGCCTGGGCAAACTCTTCGCCGCCCGGGCGGTGCGCGAGGGCGCCGCCGCCGTGGTGCTCTGGGATATCAACGACACCGCGCTGCGCGAGACCGCCGCCGAACTGACCGCGGCCGGTGGCACCGTGCACACCTACACGGTCGACGTCTCCGACAGCGGCGCGGTCGCCACGGCCGCCGCCGCGGTGCGGGTCGATGCCGGTGACATCGATGTCCTGGTGAACAATGCCGGGATCGTCCGCGGGAACACCTACTTCTGGGAAACGAAGGACCGCAGCGATATCGACAAGACCATGGCGATCAATTCGCTGGCGCCGATGTATGTGACCCTGGAATTCCTGCCGGCGATGGTCGCGGGGACCACCGAGGCCCGGGTGCTCACCATCGCTTCCTCGGCCGGGCTGGTGCACAACCCCCGGATGAGTGTGTACGCGGCATCGAAATGGGCGGCGCTGGGCTGGTCGGATTCGGTGCGCATCGAACTGGAACAGTCCGGTCACGACCATGTCAGGGTCACCACCGTATGCCCGACCTATATCGATACCGGAATGTTCGAGGGCGCCAAAGGGTTCTGGTTCACCCCGATCCTGAACCAGCACAAGGTCGTCGATACGTCCTGGACCGCGATGAAGAAGGGCACGCCGCTGGTGATCCTGCCGTGGACCTCGCGCCTGAACAAGGCGCTCTCCGGTGTGCTGCCGCTCAAACTACGGGATCTGTTCCTGAACACCGTCGGCGTCTACCACTCGATGGACGAGTTCACCGGCCGGAAGTAGCCGCCGGACGCCGGCCCACGGCCACGGTGGCGTCGAGGTCCGGCGAGCGTACGATCCGAGCGGTGAGCCCACCGGCGGTGAGCAGGTCCGTGGCGGTCGGCGCCTGATCGATACCGATCTCGATCAGCACAGACCCGCCCGGTGCCAGCCATCCGGCCGCCGCCGCCGCGGTGCGCCGGGCCAGCGTCAGACCGTCGGGTCCGCCGTCGAGGGCCACCTGGGGTTCGTGGTCGCGGGCCTCCGGCGGCAGCCGCGCGATCAGGCCGGACGGGACATACGGGGTGTTGGCGAGCAGGATATCGATCCGGCCACGCAGTTCTTCCGGTAACGCGTCGAAGAGATCGCCTTGATGGACCCGGCCGCCGACCGCCGCGAGATTGTCGCGGGCGCAGGCCACCGCCACGGGGTCGATATCGGCGGCCACCAATTCCACCGGCCGGGAGCCGAGTCCGGTGCGCAGGGCCAGGCCCAGGGCTCCCGAGCCGCAGCACAGGTCGACCACCGTGCGTACCGGGTGGTCCGCGGCCAGTGTCAGTGCCTCGTCCACGAGCAGAGCCGAGCGTTGCCGCGGGACGAACACTCCGTCCCGGACGCCGATCCGGAGGCCGCGGAACTGCACCCACCCGAGCAGATGCTCCAGCGGAGTGCCCGCGATCCGGCGGTCCAGCAGGGCCGCCAGTTCCTCATCCGAGGTCGCGGCTTCGCTCAGTAACCGCGCTTCCTCCTCCGCGAACACGCAGCCGGCGGTACGGAGCCGCCGGGTGATCTCGGAGGTGTCGAAAGCGGTCATGGGCACAGTCTGTCGGCTCCGTACGCCGTGCGCACCGGAAATACCGGTGCGGTGGCCGGCTACCGGTCGGCGAAGGACCAGACGGCGGCCGGCCGGCCGGTGGCCTTGGTACGGCGGCGCTCGTCGGTCTTGTGCAGCCCAGGAATGCCGGCGAGCGTACGGTTCAGGTTCGCCGCATCGGGGCGGGCGCCCAGCAAGGAGGTCGTGAGGTCGACCGCACGGGTTGCCGGGAACTCGTCGCCGAGCAGGGCCCGGGTCAGCGACAGATCCTTCCAGAGCAGCCCCGACAGCAGTCCGCGTGCCGCGGCCACGATGGTGTCGTGATCGAAGGCCAGTGCCGGGGCGTCGTCGAACGACGCCCACTGCGCGGGGCCGTGGTGCGGTGCGGTCACCGCCCACATGACGATCGACAGCGTGGGTCCGCGGGGATCGCGATTGGGCTCGTCGAAGGTGACCAGCTGGCCGACCGGGCCGATGGCGCCGTCGGGTACACCGAGTTTGGTGTGCACGGCCCGCCGCGCTGCCTCGGCGAGGCGTTCGCCGCGCCCCAGCAGGACACCGGGTAACGCGACGTGCCCGGTGAAGGGCTCGTGCGGGCGTGCCGCAATTCCGAAGGTGGCCGCGGCGTCGTCGGCCCAGAACCGCAACGCCACGACATCCACCGATACCGCCGATTGGTCCACAGCACCCATACTGCCGTATCCGTCTCGCGGCCCCGTCCGTGGGGTATTGTCATTCTTGTAGTAGAGAATTATATTCTCTTGAGATTCGGGAAGTGAGTACACGGATATGGGCGCACCCGGGCTGGATGGAAAAGTAGCTGTGGTGGCCGGCGGTGCCACCGGGCTCGGCGCCGCGACGGCCGTCCGGCTCGGCGCTCAGGGTTGGCGTGTCGTCGTCGGCGACCTGCGCGAAACCGAGGCCGCGGGCACCTCCGAGAAGATCGCCGCGGCCGGGGGCGTCGCCATCGCTCCCGCTGATGGTCGGCCGGGGCGGAGGGGCGATCGTCAATATGTCCTCGGCGGCGGCCTTCCAGGGCGAGCCGACCAGGCCCGCCTACGTGGCCAGTAAGGCGGGTATCGGCGCGTTGACCCGCCATGTGGCGACCCGATGGGGTAGGGAAGGGATCCGTTGCAATGCCGTGGCGCCGCGATTCACGGCGACCGAGGCGATCCGATCCGCCCCCCAGTGGCCCGATCTGGAAAGGGCTGCTCTCGGCCGAATGCACAGTCCACGGGTGGGGGAACCGGCGGATATCGCCGCGGCGGTGGCCTTCCTGCTCTCCGACGACGGTGCCTGGATCAACGGGCAGGTCATCAATATCGACGGCGGCACGATACTGCGCTGAACGCCCGCGGCGGCGTGAGATCACGCTGTCCGCGCCGGCGTCGGCACAGGGGTGGGGGGCCGGGCCCCCGGCTCGCTCCGGCGCAGCAGTGCCTCGAAGGATTCGGTGGCCCGCCGGGCGCGACGGTCCGGACCGTCCGCGGTGAGCACCACCGGGACGCCGAAGTGGTGGCGCAACCAACCGGGGACGTCTGCGGGGAGATCGGTGTACACCGGGGTGGCGGCCGCGAGGACCTCGGTCAACGCCTGCTGATGGCCCAGGTCCTGCCAGGCGCCCGGCTCGAGTGCGTTCCGGATACCGTCCGGGGTGGCGTAGGCGGTGGCCGCCTTTCCGCCGGCGGCTCTGTCCAGATGGGTGACCACGAGCCCGTCGACACCGCCGCATACGGCGACGGCGTATCGCAGCAGAACCGTATCGAGGGGACCCTGCCGGAAGGCGCCCTGATAGCGGCCGGCGCCGTTGTGCGGTTCCCGGTGCCGCAGCCCCGGATCCTCGGTGGGAAAGGGGCCGGCCCCGTGCCGGGTCGTATACGCGCGGGTCACGCCGAGGACGGCCGCGGTGGCGCCGATACCGGCCAGCAGGCTGCGTGCGTTGCGTGGTTCGACCGTCGACCAGGTGGTGTACGGATGGAAACCACGCCATTCGTCCAGTAGCACCCCCTGCGCGCCCTCGAACACCAGCCGGCCGTATCGCGCGAACCGCGCCAGTTCCCCGGGGCCGGTGATCCGAACCGCGGCACCGAAAGCCCGGTACGCGTCCAGCAGGAGCTCGATCGGTTCATGGTGGTGTGCGCTCGGGGCGAGCAGCGGCCGGTAGTGATCGGCCAGTGCCCGCAGTTTCTGCCCGAGCACTGCGGGCCGCAGGCAGTCCGCGACCCGTGGCGCGTCGTGACGCAGCGCGTAGGCCGCGGTTTCCCCGATTCCCATCCCACACGATCCGTGCCGGTCGGCGCCGCGCGCCTCCTCACGGGCCCGGTTGGCGGCGATATGGACGGGGGTGGTGAGCAGGGCGCGCCCGTCGACGGACAGCAGCGACAGTGGATCCGCCACGCCGAGCCGGATGAGTCGCTCCGCTTCCGCGGCCAGCGCCAGTGGTTCCACCAGCATGTGTTCGGAGAGCAGCGTCGGCACTCCCGAGAAGGTTCCCGAGCCGAATTGGGCGAAGGTGTGGTGCCGACCGCCCGCGACCACATTGTGCGCGGCCTGCGCGCCACCGTTGAATCGCACCACCGCCGAAACGCCCAGCGCCGCCTCGGGGTTGCACAGCCAGTCGACGGTCGCCCCTTTCCCGGCGTCGCCGAATCCGAGATCCACCACGATCAGATGCCCGCCGGCCCGCGCCCGGTCCGCCATTTCCGTTCTCTTCCTGTCCGGTACGTCTCGTTCAGTGGGTGCCGCCGGGCAATGCCTTCTGTTGCGCGTGCAGCGCCCGGCCGACCACCTCGGCCTCGGCCGCGGAGCCGATATCACGCAGATCGGCCAGCCCCGTGTGCACGTCCACCCGGTTCTCCGACAACCCGACCGTCAGTGCGATCAATTCGCAGACCGCCGCCGGGTCGTCGAGGCGCAGGAAGTTCTGGCCCAGCAGGGCTCGCCAGTGCTCCGCGATTTCGGGATCGTGGTAGTACGACGACTGGTTCGGCAGGATGTAGTGCACCTGCCAGCGCTGCGCGAGTTCGCGGTAGATCGACTCGACCCTGATGTCGGTGCGGATGTGATCGCCGATCACGGCCCGGATGTGGCGGGCGGCCAGCCGGGGTTTGTTCAGTTCGTCGCCGATGAGGAACAGGTATCCCTTCTTGCCGCGCTTCTCCCAGGCATCGGTCACCACGTGTTCGGCCATGAAGTACGCCGCCAGTTCGTAACTCTCGGACTTCTGGCCGCCGCCTCCGCCTTCGAGCAGGACGGCCCGCAGCTGATCGTCCATCCGGTTGTCGGATTCGAACTGGCCCACCTGCAGCGGTGCGCGGTCGGTATCGGCGTCGCCGATCCCGCCGAACAGGATCTGCGGATCGTCGGCATAGCCCTTGTCCCGCAGCAGGCCGTGCAGTTTTCCGAGTTTGCCCTGCACGATCATCGGTACCTGCCCCATGGACCCGGTGACGTCGAACAGTACGGCGATCGGCAGCGAATTCCCGTGGTCGGCCGAATCCCGGCACTCGCGGGCCCGCACGCCGAACGGATCCAGGTCCGGATGGACCTTCCAGGTGTCGTAGGGCTGCTCGCGTAGTTGCGCGGTGTAACCGAAATCGTCCATACCTCGGCGCGTGCGGTAGGCCTTGGCCGCCCGGTAGGCGCTGTGGTCCCAGTTGCCGTAACCCATCTCGAAATCTCCTCCATGTTTTAGTCGATTCGACTATAACGTCGGAGGTGTCCACCGGTCCAGGCTTTTCCGAGAGGGGCGCGGCCGCGGCGTCACTCGTCTCGGAGACCGGCCGCCCCCCGAGCAGACCCGCCGGCGAACTCGGTCCATTGCGCCGCGCCACCGCGTCCGACCCGCCGACACCACGGGCGGCCGGTCGGTGCGCGCGGCTCGTTATCGTGAACGGGTGCCCAGCCGCATCGTGAAGCGCACCGCGAAACTGGCCGACGGCCGGGATCTCATCTATTACGACGACGCCGATACGCGCCTCGGACCCGAACGCCGTATCGACACCCGTCGGCTCGAACCCCGACCGCCGACCGCGGTGATGCGCCAGGACGTCCTCACCGGCGAATGGATCTCCATCGCCGCGGCCCGGCAGAGCCGGGTGGTGCTACCGCCGGCCGATCGTGACCCGCTCGCTCCGCAGACGCCGGGCAACCCGTCGGAGATACCCGATCAGTACGACGTCGCGGTATTCGAGAACCGATCCCCGTCCTTCGGCCCCGCGCTGGCGAACGAGCCGGCCGGTATCCCGCCGGTCCCGGCCGGACCCGACGATATGGCGGCCCTCGGGTTCGACCGCGAACGCGTGGCGGTCGGACGCTGCGAAGTCGTGTGCTTCAGCCCGGCGCCCGAGGGGTCCTTCGGCGATCTCACCCCCGGCCGGGCCCGCACGGTGATCGAGGCATGGGCCGATCGCACCGCCGAACTGTCCGCGTTGCCCGGGGTCGAGCAGGTGTTCCCGTTCGAGAACCGCGGCGAAGCCATCGGCGTCACCCTGCCGCATCCCCACGGCCAGATCTACGCCTACCCCTATGTCACACCGCGGACCGCCCGGGTACTCGATTCCGTGCGACGACTGGGGCCGGACCTGTTCCAGCGCATCCTGGACGGTGAACGCGCGGGCGGACGCATCGTCCTGGCCGGGGAGTTGTGGACGGCCTTCGTTCCGTTCGCGGCCCGGTGGCCGATCGAGGTACATCTGCTCCCGCACCGGCAGATCCCGGACTTCGCGGCCACCGACGAGGCGGAACGCGACGAACTGGCCACCCTGTACCTGCGCCTGCTGCGCGGGATCGACGCCCTCTACGACGATCCGACCCCCTATATCGCCGCGTGGCATCAGGCGCCCGTCCACACCGGCCGCGATTCCGTCCGCCTGCATCTCCAGCTGACCTCGATCCGGCGCGGTGCGGACAAGATCAAATACCTGGCCGGTTCCGAATCGGCGATGGGCGCGTTCATCGCCGATATCCCACCCGATGCGGCGGCCGCCCGCATCCGGGCGGCCGTGGCGTCGGTCTGATCGCTCAGGTCCCGGCCGGACCGGGCGGGTATCAGGAGACCGCCCCTCGGCTAGCCGACCGAGGGGCGGTGCTCATGCGATGGGTCAGCGGCTGGTGTTGAGCTGGAACGTGCGCGTCGCGTCGAGGTAGATGCTGTACTGAGCCCGTTTGCCGGGCGGGGGCAGCTGGGAGACCAGCTGGTTCAACGAGGTGGTAGCGCCCACCACCGGAATTCCTGCGACGTACAGATCGGCGACCGCGCGCCGGATATGGTTCGGTGAGGTCACCGCCACCGCGGTCCGGGCGCCCAGGTTGTGCAGAATATCGGCACTGAACAGCGCGTTCTGGACCGTCGAACCGGCTCGGTTCTCCAGATGGATCCGTTCGGCCGGGATACCCCGGTGGATCAGCCAGCCGGCCATGGCCTGGGCCTCGGTGATGCCGTTGCTCGGATTGTTGCCACTGACGACGATCGGCGAGAACGGTGAGGCGATGGCCTGCAGCCAGGCGGCCTGCAGGCGTTCGACGAGTTCGGGGCGGGGCGTACCGTCGGGGAGCAGCCCGAAACCGAAGACCACGATGCCGGTCTGCGGCCCGACCAGGGCCGGAAGTGGGTTCGGGAGGGTGGCGATACCCGCGCCGACCGCGTGCAGGACGCCGTCGGTGCCGGCGGCCATCGCGCTGTCGATGGCGCGCAGGCGGCCCATGGCATCGTTGAGGGCCGGTATATCGCCCGCGTAATGGGACCAGATCGCCTGAAGGGACAGCGCCTCGGCATCGGTGGGATCCCGCCCGATCAAATCGTGGAGCGCGGCCCGGCCGGCGACGGAATCGCCGTCGGTGAAATGGCGCTGAGCAGAGTTGTACAGGGCGTCTGTTTCAGGGCTGGCCTGGGCCGGCGCGCCGGCGAGCCCGGCCAGCGCGATACTCGTAGCGGCGGCCGCGGCCGCCACCAGATACTGCAAACCTCTTCGACTGTGCACTACGGCGACACCTTTCCACGGGTGGAGCGGGGTTCTCGCAGATGATTCGTTCGATGAAATTCGGGTGCGGTCTGTGGCAACCCACCATAGGTCCGGTGTCGGCCGGAACCCGGTATTTGCGGCTGTCCGATCCGGGACATGTCCCGTGAAACCCCTGGCTACAGCTCTGCGGGGCGTATCGGTGCCATCGACACAGTAATATCCGGCGGTATGCGAGGCTGCGGGTGGGGTCCCCTCGGCCCCCAACCGATAGGGTGAACATCCGTGGATACCGCATCGCTGACCGGGAAAGACCTCGCTGCCGCCATCAACGCCGATACCACCGCGCGGGCGCAGGCGCTGACCGAGCAGGCGGGCCGCGCCCCGCGGCTGGCGCTGGTCGTCGCCAACGCCGATCCGGCCAGTGCCTGGTATGTGAACTCGCTCAAGAAATCGGCCGCCAATCGCGGAATCGATTGCGAGACCGTGGATCTCGGTGCGGACGCCTCCGTCGACACCCTGCGCACCGAACTCGCCGTGCGCAGCGCCGACCCCGAGACCGACGCCATCATGCTGCAGACGCCGCTGCCGGCCGGCGTGACGCTCGACGAGGTGTCCCCGGCAATCGTGGCCACCAAGGATGTCGACGGGGTGAGCCCGCTGTCGCTCGGACTGCTCACCGCCGGATCGGCCGGGTTCGCGCCCGCCACCGCCGAAGCGGTGGTGGAGTTGCTGAAACATCACGGCATCGAACTGGCCGGTCGGCACGTGGCCGTCGTGGGACGGTCGAACGTCGTCGGCAAACCGCTGGCACAGCTGCTGCTGGCGGAGAACGCGACGGTCACGATCTGCCATTCCCGCACCACGAACCTGCCCCGGGTGACCGCGGCCGCCGACGTGGTCGTCGCCGCCGCGGGCCGGATCGGGCTGGTGACCGGCGCGAATGTGCGGGAGGGAGCCGTGGTGATCGATGTCGGCACCAACGAGGCAGCCGACGGGAAGATCGTGGGCGATGTCGACGCGGAGTCGGTCCGGGGTATCGCGGTCGGGCTGAGCCCGGTGCCGGGCGGGGTGGGCCCGGTGACGACCGCGCTGCTCATGCGCCATGTCGTGCTCGCTGCCGAACGGGCGCGGTGATCCGCGCCGAGACCTGCTGCCGAAGGCGCTGCCGACGCTGTCCGGGCTGTCCTGGAGGTTCGGGGCCGGGCCCTACGGGGTAGCGCTACTGTGTGTGCGGCTATCGGTCCGCACTCGCAGTCGAGTTAAGGTGACATGGTGAACGTCGAAGTGACACCCTTGCCGGGAATAGGCGTCCGCAAGGATTTTCCGCTTACCGCTGTACGCCGGCGGATCGGGGTCGTCGATCACAAGGACGGGGCGATCGATCTGATCTTCACCAGGATCGGCGATCCCGACGCCACCACGCAGATTCCGCTGACCGAGGCCGAGGCGGGCACGCTGGCCAACCTCTTGGGCGCCCCGCAGCTGGTGGGTCAGCTGCGCAACGAGCATCGGGATATGGACGGTGTGAACACCCGGCAGTTGCCGGTCGGTGAGAACTCGCCCTACGACGGGCGGACCCTGGGCGAGACCCGGATGCGGACCCGGACCAAGGCCTCCATCGTGGCGGTGATGCGGGCCGGGCAGGCGATACCGGCCCCGGGGCCGGACTTCGTGTTCACCGGTGGTGATGTGTTGATCGTGGTGGGCACCTCGGAGGGGCTGGACAGCGCCGCGGATATTTTGAAAGACGGCTGAACCTGTAGCGATGAATGCGACCACGCTGGCGTTGATCCAGCTGGGCGCGGTGTTCTTCGGGCTCGGAGTGCTCGGACGCATCGCAGCCCGGATCGGCATGTCCCCCATTCCGTTGTATCTGGTGGGTGGATTGGTGTTCGGGGAAGGGGGTTTCTTCGGACTACACGAGGCCGACGAGTTCATCCATCTCGCCAGCGAGATCGGCGTGGTCCTGCTGCTGTTGCTGCTCGGGCTGGAATACAGTGCGGCCGAATTGTTCACCGGGATGCGACGATCCTGGATGGCCGGCCTGCTGGACCTGGTCCTGAACACCACGCCCGGTGTGGTGGTCGCATTGCTCCTGGGGCTGGGCCCCACCGGGGCGCTGGCGATGGCCGGTGTCACCTATATCTCGTCGTCCGGGATCATCGCGAAGGTACTGAACGATCTGGGCCGGCTCGGTAACCGGGAAACCCCGGTGATCCTGTCGATCCTGGTCTTCGAGGACCTCGCGATGGCCGCCTACCTGCCGGTGCTGACCGCGGTCCTGGCGGGCCTCGGATTCGTGGCGGGTCTGCAATCACTGGGTATCGCACTGCTCGCGGTGACCGTCGTGCTCGTGGTCGCGTTCCGCTACGGCAAATACGTCTCCGCGGTGGTGGCCAGCGACGATCGCGAGATCTTCCTCCTCAAACTGCTCGGTGCGGCGCTGCTGGTGGCCGGGGTCGCCTCCGCGCTGCAGGTGTCGGCGGCGGTCGGGGCGTTCCTGCTGGGGATCGCGATCTCCGATACCACCGCGCACAACGCGACCAAGATCCTGGAACCGCTGCGGGATCTGTTCGCCGCCATGTTCTTCGTACTCTTCGGCCTGACCACCGATCCGCGCAGTATTCCGCCGGTGCTGGGGTGGGCGGTGCTGCTCGCGGTGATCACCACGGTCACCAAGATCGCCACCGGCTGGTGGGCCGCCGCGCACGCCGGCTCCTCGCGGCTGGGGCGCGCCCGCGCCGGTGCGGCACTGGTGGCGCGCGGCGAATTCTCCATCGTCATCGCCGGCCTGGCGGTGGCCGCGGGTGCGGTACCCGACGAATTCGCCGCTCTCGCCACGACTTACGTGTTGTTGATGGCCTCGGTCGGCCCGATCGCGGCGCGCGTGGTGGAGCCGGTGCTGCGGATCGTCACCCGGCAGCCGAAACCGGAACCCGATACCGCCGACGAGTAGGCCGGGGATCGGATCAGAGGGCGGTGTAGCCGCCGTCGACCAGGTATCCGGCCCCGGTGACGAACGAGGCGTCCTCGGAGAGCAGGAACGCGACCACCGCGGCGACCTCGTCGGCTCGGCCGAACCGCCCGAGCGGATGTTTGTTCTCCAGGAATTGCCGTGCGTCGTCGGGCATTTCGGTGAGCGGGGTGGCGATGACGCCGGGCTGGACCGCATTGATCCGCAGGCCGGTCACGCCGTATCCGACGGCGGCGGCCTTGGTCATGCCGAGTACCGCGTGTTTGGAGGAGGTGTAGGCCGACCCGGGTGCGTCGGTGGCGACGGTACCGTGCACCGACGACATATTGACGATCGCGCACCCCCGCGCTCCCGCGCGGCGCCGGAGGCGCCGCAAATAAACACCGATCCGCCGATCGGCCTCGCGGCGAGGAGGTCGATCGGCGGATCGGTGGGCCGCCCTCAGGCTGCGGCGGCGTGGCGGAGGGAACCTATCGCCGTGCCGACATCGTCGACGTCGACGACCAGGCGGGTGTAATCGTGTCCCCGCAGGTCGATGCGGACGGCGTTGCCACCGAAGAGGGTATCCCAGTATTCTTTCCGGCCCTTACCGCGGAAGGTTCCCGCGGCGATCGCGCCGGGGAAGAACACACCCGGGGCGCGCACCCAGGGCGGCCGGCGGTCGATTTCGGCCGGTTCGACGGCCGCGATATTGGTGAGGTCGAAGGTGATGTGGTCGCACAGCGACAGCACTCGGTGTGCGCCGCGGACGTGAACAGTGACGGTGGTGCCGGTGATCTCGAAGTCCACCATGGGTTCCTCCCTGATGCCGAGTTCCGCTCGTCCGATTCCAGGATGCCGCCGTGGCCTGGCCGTTGGCTGTGCTGTGGCTGTGAAAATTCTCAGGTTCGCCGGCGGTTCACCGGAGACATCGTCGTCGGGCGCGGTGGCGTTTCGTCGCAGGTGGCGTGCCCGTGGGCGGCGTGTCGAATACTGCGGTGGCGCGGCGCGGGCGCTATCGGTCAGACTCGTCGGTGTGGATCAGAAGTCATACGGGTGGGCGGCCGGGGGCCGGGCCACTCACGAGGCCGGCGGGTACCCGGTCCGGTACCTATCGTGTCGAGGTGATATGAGGTGACCGCGCTCGCTGCGGGGGAGAACCGGCCGGCGCCGGGTGACCGGCTGACGGTGACGGTGACCTGTTCCGCGCCGGTGGACGTTTCGGCGCTGCTGCTCGCCGCAAATGGAAAGGTGAGGTCCGACGGCGATTTCGTCTTCTTCAACCAGCCGGCCGGGCCGGGGGTGACCTACCGGCACGGGCAGGGTGCCGGCGATGTCGTCGACGTGCAGACGCCGGGCCTGCCCGGCGATGTCGAGCGGGTGGTCGTCACCGCGAGCCTGGACGGCAGTGGGCCGCCCACGTTCGGTTCGGTGGGGTCGCTCACCGCGACGGTGACCGGGCAGCAGGGCACGCTCACCTTCGCGGTGTCGAAACTCAGCACCGAGACGGCGGTGGTCTGCGTGGAGATCTATCGCCGTGCGGGCGCATGGAAGGTACGCGCGGTCGGACAGGGATACGACAACGGCCTGGCGGGTATCGCCACCGATTTCGGGGTGAACATCGACGACGAGCCGGTTCCGCCGGCGCCGGCGCCGCCCGCCCCGCCCGTATCCCGTACCGATCCCACCATGGTCGCCAATCCGGCTGCGGCGCAACCGTATCCGGCTCCGCAACATCAGTCTCCGCAGCATCAGGCGCCCTCGTATCAGGCGCCGCAGTACCCGCAGCACCCCGGCTCACCGCCGGTGCCGCCGTCCGGGTACCCCGCCGCGCCGCCGGCCGGATATCCGCAGGCGCCCGGTTATCCGCCTCAGCAGCCGTATCCATCCGGGCCGGCCCATCCGGCGCCGCCAGTCCCCGCGCACCAGCCCCCCGCATATTCTTCCCAGCAAGGAGCTCAGCCGATGCACAGCGAGCTGTTCGACCCGCGTCATGCCGAAGTGTCCGGGATGGGTATCCAGAAGCAGGGCAGCAAGATGATCAAGGTCGGCGTGAACGGCGAAACGCTGGTCCGCTCCGGATCCATGGTCGCCTACCAGGGTGATCTGCATTTCCAGGCGCTCGGTTCCGGAGGGATCGGCCGGGCGATCCAGCAGCGGCTCACCGGCGAGGGCGTACCGCTGATGAAGGTGTCCGGGCGCGGCGATCTGTTCGTCGCCAACGGGGCGGCCGATGTGCACATCATCGATCTGGACGGCACCGACGGGCTCACCATCAACGGGTCCAATGTGCTCGCCTTCGATCCCACCCTGGGTTACGACATCCGGATGGTGCAGGGCGCGGCCGGGTTCGCCAGTAACGCCGGTCTGTTCAACTGTGTGTTCACCGGCCGTGGCCGGATCGCCATCACCAGCCACGGTGGCCCGGTCGTACTCAATGTCGATCAGCCCACCTATGCCGATCCGCAGGCGGCCATCGCCTGGTCGTCGAGCCTGCAGACGAGTGTGAAACGCAACGACTCCTTCGGGTTGGGCCGGCTCATGGGCCGTAGCACCGGAGAAGGCATCACCCTGTCGTTCGCCGGCCGGGGATTCGTGATCGTGCAGCCCTCGGAGCTGCCGCCCGGCGGCATGCTCGGCGGGACCGGCGGTGGGCAGGAGGCCGGACAGAGCGGCGGCCTGCTGGGCGGGCTGCTCGGTTAGCCTCACTGCCGCCGCGGCGCCGGTGTGGTATCGACGTCCTATGGTGATGCGGTCCCGGTACGACGTAGTGATCGTGGGCGGCGGGCACAACGGCCTCGTCGCGGCGGCGTATCTGGCCCGCGCCGGACAGTCGGTGCTGGTGCTGGAACAGGCGGCGACGACCGGCGGCGCGGCCGTCTCGGCGCGGGTGTTCGACGGAGTCGATGTCCGGTTGTCCCGGTACTCGTACCTGGTCAGTTTGCTGCCCGAGCGGATCGTCGGCGATCTGGGCCTGCGGTTCCGGACGCGCAAGCGGCGGATCTCCTCCTATACGCCGGCCGGATCGTCGGGTCTGCTGGTCGACAACCGGTCACCGGCGGTCACCCGGGACAGTTTCGTACGGGTCACCGGATCGGAGCGGGAATTCACGGCGTGGCAGCGGTTCTACGCGATGACGGGGGAGGTGGCCCGGGCGGTTTTCCCGACACTCACCGAACCACTGCCGACCGCCGACCGGCTGCGGCGGCGAGTGGGCGGCCGAGTGTGGGAAGACCTGTTCGAGCGACCTCTCGGCGAGACGATCGAAGAGTATTTCGCCGACGACGTGGTGCGCGGGGTGGTGTTCACCGATGCTCTCATCGGCACGTTCACCCATGCGCACGATCCGTCGCTGGCCCAGAACCGCTGTTTCCTCTATCACGTGATCGGTGGCGGTACCGGCGACTGGGATGTACCGGTGGGTGGTATGGGCGCGCTGACCGACGCGCTGGCCGACGCGGCCCGGACCGCGGGGGCGGAATTGGTGACCCGGACGGAGGTGACCGGGGTGGCGACCGACGGGCAAACCGCGGCGGTGGATTTCGCCGGGGCGGTGGCCGGGACCGTGGCGGCCCGGTATGTGCTCGTCAACGCCTCACCTGCCGAGGCGGCCCGGCTGCTGGGCGAACCCGCCGACAGGAAACCCGAAGGCGCCCAGCTGAAGATCAATATGGTGCTGGACCGGCTGCCGCGACTCCGCGATCCCGCGGTGACCGCGCAGGACGCGTTCGCCGGGACGTTCCATATCGCCGAAACCTATGGACAGCTGGCGCAGGCATACCGGGAGGCTGCGGCCGGACGGCTGCCCGCGCTCCCGCCCGCGGAGATCTACTGCCACACCCTGACCGATCCCGGTATCGCGGCCGGATCGGCGCGGCACACCCTCACGCTCTTCGGGTTGCACACTCCGGCAAGGCTTTTCGAATCCGACCCCGATGTCGCGAAGCAGGCCGCGGTCACCGCGAGCCTCGACGCGCTCGACAGCGTACTGGCCGAATCCGTCCGGGAGTGCCTGGCCCGCGACGTCCACGGTGCGCCGTGTCTGGAGGCCGCCACACCGGTGGATCTGGAACGCGCGCTGCGACTGCCCGGCGGGCACATCTTCCACGGGGATCTGTCGTTCCCCTACCGGGCCGGGCCCGGGGACACGCCCGCGCAACGCTGGGGCGTGGCGACCGGTCACGCGAATGTGCTGCGCTGTGGCGCGGGCGCGGTGCGTGGGGGCGGGGTGAGCGGAATCGGCGGGCACAATGCGGCCATGGCCGTCCTCGAGGAAACCGCCGCCCAGCGTCCGGGAAATGCCGGGTGAATTCTGGTCGGAGAATCGGCGGTCACGCTCACTGGTGGGAGTATTCGAATACTTTGTGGCGGTAGCGTTGTCGGCTGTGGATCGGCCCCGCGGGTCGTTTCGATTCCATGTCCGGCGCCGAGGAGATATACGTGGCACTCGATACCGTCCCGAAGAGCAGGGCCTCCGAGGACAAAGCGGCTCGTGAGCAGAAAGCGATACGTGAACTCGCGGGCCGGTTGTCCGCCGCCTATTCCGAGGATCACTCGCCCGACGAGGTGGACACCGCGATTCGGACGGCGCACGAACGGTTCGCCGGAAGTACGGTGCGTGACTTCGTTCCCATTCTGGTGGAGCGGGTGGTGCGCCGGGAATTCGAATCCGCCGAGGAGACCGGCGCCGCCGCGGCGATCACCACTCCCGGTGCCGCACCGGTGTCGGTGCACAAGGGCACACCGGCCGCCGCGACCGAACCGGCCGATCCCGAACGTCCGCTGCGGACCGACCGCCGCGGGCTGTTCGCGCTGGCGGGCGCCGCGGGCGTGGCGGCGATAGGCGCCACGGCCTGGGCGGTGTCACGACCCGATTCGGCTCCCGCCCCGGCGGCGCCGGTCGCGGGAGCGCCGCTGACGAAGGTCACCGGGGTGGTCGGTTCGGAGAAGGCGGCCTTCTTCGCCGACGAGCGGGTCGCCGGAGTATTCGCCGCGCACGGCTACGACGTGCGGGTCGAGGCGGCCGGGTCGCGGGAGATCTCCACCTCGGTGGATCTGGACGGGCGGGCGTTCGCGTTCCCGTCCAGTCTGCCGGCGGCCGAGCGGCTCAAACGTGAGAGGGGGGTGAGCACCCAGTTCGTACCGTTCTATTCGCCGATGGCGATCGCCACGTTCACCCCCATCGTGCAGTTGCTGGACGCGGCCGGGGTGGTGAAGTTCGACGGCCCGGCGCCCAGCCTGGATTTCTCCGCCTATATCGATCTCGTGCAGCGCGGTGTGCAGTGGGACGAACTGGCCGGCAACACCGCCTACCGGGTGGGGAAGAACATCCTGGTCAGCACCACCGACGCCCGGACCTCGAATTCCGCGGCCATGTACCTGGCGGTGGCCAGCTATGTCGTCAACGATCACGCGGTGGTGCGCGGCGCCACCGCCGAACAGCATGTGCTGCCCACCCTGCAGCGACTGTTCCTCGCGCAGGGCTACACCGAGGGCTCCAGCGCCGGGCCGTTCGAGGAGTACCTCACTGCGGGGATGGGGCAGACCCCGATGACCTGGATCTACGAGGCGCAGTACGTGGCGGCCGCGGTCGAGGGACGTTTGCGGCCCGATTCGGTGCTGCTGTACCCGTCGCCCACTGTGCTGTCCCGGCACACCGTCGTCCCGCTCACCCCGGAGGGCGAGGAGATCGGTGCGCTGCTGCACACCGACGCCGAGTTGCAGTCGCTGGCCGCCGAACACGGTTTCCGGACCGGGGATGTCGCCCGCTTCGACGAGGTGGTCGCGGAACACGACGTCCCGGTGTCCCCGGATCTGGTCGATATCGTCGATGTCCCCGCCTACGAGACCCTCGAGCATCTGATCGACGGGGTGGCCGCCGCGTACCGGTGATCCGGCGGCCGGGCGGACGGAACCCGCGGCCCCGTCCGCCCCTCGCCGGTCACAGCTGTGTCGCGACCTCGTCGGCGATGAGCGCGAGATGGTCGAGGTCGGTGAGGTCCAGGATCTGCAGGTAGATCCGCTGGGTGCCGATCTCGCGGTAACGCCCGATCTTGTCGACCACTTCCGCGGGGGATCCGGCCAGTCCGTTGGCCCGGAGTTCGTCGACCTCGCGGCCGATCGCGTCGGCGCGGCGCGCGATCTCCGCCTCGCCGGATCCCACGCAGGCCACCAGCGCATTGGAGTACACCATGCTGTCGGCCGCCCGGCCCCCCGCGGCGACCGCGGCGCGCACCCGGTCGAACTGGGCGGCGCTGTCGTCCGCCGAGACGAACGGGGCATTGAACTCGGTCGCGTACCGCGCGGCGAGTCGCGGGGTACGTTTCGGCCCCTGCCCGCCGACGATCACCGGAACCGGCTGCTGCACCGGCTTCGGCAGAGCGGGGGACTTCACGAGCTCGTAGTACTTGCCGGTGAAATCGAAGGTGTCACCGAGCCGGGTCTCCCAGAGCCCGGTGATCACGGCCAGCTGTTCTTCGAAGCGGCCGAATTTGTCGTCCGGGAACGGTATCCCGTACGCGGTGTGCTCGTCGGCGAACCAACCGGTGCCGAGTCCGAGTTCCACCCGGCCGCCCGACATCTGATCGACCTGGGCCACCTGGATGGCCAGCGGACCCGGCAGCCGGAAGGTGGCGGCCGTGACCAGGGTGCCGAGGCGGATCCGGCTGGTTTCCCGGGCCAGGCCGGCCAGCGTGATCCAGGCATCGGTGGGGCCGGGCAGGCCGTCGACCGAGCCCATGTGCAGATAGTGGTCGGAACGGAAGAATGCCCCGAAGCCGAGGTCCTCGGCGGTGCGGGCCACGCTCAGCAGGGTCGGGTAGTCGGCGCCCTGCTGTGGTTCGGTGAAGATTCGCAGTTCCATAGACCTCATCGTGCCGCACCGGTCCGGCGGCGGCCGCGGGCGGCTTACCGCCGGATCAGGCGGCCGGGCCGGTCATCCGCGTGGGCGACACCCGATCGGACCAGCCGCAGGGTAGCGAGCAACTGGCGATGACGAGGGTTTCGATCTCGCCGTTGTCGAATACGCGCCGGGTGGATTCGGCGCGGGCCGGATATCCGCAGGACGCGCATTTGCCGAAATAGTCGAGGATCTCGTCGATTTGGGTGATGGCCACCCGGCGTCGGGTCTGGTGCATCGTGGTCCTCCGGATCGCAGAACGAGTGGTATGCGGCCGAATGTAGTTCGCGCTCAACAGCTGTACGGGCGAAGTGAGCTCGCGCTGGGAGTTCTCACACCGGGCCGGTCGGCGGGCTTGGACAAGCTCCAACGGCGGTTTCGGCACCTGTGGTGAACGCCGGGCAAACGGCTTCGTGACCTGTCACAGACCGTTGCTACTCGCTGGTAACAACTTCGGCGCCGAGCTATTGTGAGGGACATTACAGATGGGTTACCCCGCCGACCCAGTTGTTCGTTGCGGGCCGACGAGAAGTTGCGGGAGTTGGTTACCGACGTCATCGATATGGTCGCGGAGATCCCCGCAGCGCGTGCCGCTTTCTGGGAGCTGCTCCTCGACCCGCAGACCTATCCGCGGGTGTTCACCGGTATCGGCGCCTGCTCCAGGCTGGACCTGCCCGGCGCCGAGCCGGTGTTCGAATTCCGGCTCGGCACGCCGGAGGCCGGTATCCGGGTGCTGCGCGTGCGCGTGGTCACCTCCCGCTGGTACGAGAGCCTGGAACTGCACGCGCCGGAGATCGGTAGTTTCGCGGCGTTGCGGATGTACGGAGAAGGCGACCGCAGCACCGTATCCATCACCTTCTTCGCGCCGGGGCGGGTGCACCGGCACCTCACCGAGCTGTCGAATTCGGCGATCCAGGACTGGACCGCCGAAGGCCTGCGCCGGATCGCCGATATCCTGCGCGGCGCGCGGACGTCCACGGTGGTCAACGGGGAAGGCTCGCTGGTCCGCCGCCAGCTCGAGGTGCTGCGTCAGGTCACCGTCAGCGGTGTGGTGCGCACCCGGCCCAATGCGGTGATGAAACAGCTGCTGTCACTGAACAAATGGGGTTTCAACCTGGCGGGGGGTTATGCGGCCGGTGCTGCCTACGCTCCGGCCCGGCTCGCCGTGGTCGACGATCGAGGGTCCCGCACCTTCGCCGAGATGGACCGGCGCAGCACCGCACTGGCCGGTGCGATGGCGGCCGTGGGACTCGGCGCGGGTGACGCGATCGGACTGTTGTCCCGCAATCACGCAGGCATGGTCGAAACCATGGTGGCCGCCGGCAAACTCGGGGTGGACGTCGCCCTGCTCAATGCCGGCCTGTCCGCGCGCACCATCGAACAGATCGTGCAGCGGCACCGGCTCTCGGCCCTGTTCGTCGACGGCGACCTCGAACAACTGGTCCAGTATCTGCACGACGACCTGCCCCGGTTCAATACCGACCTGCGGCCGCCGTTCCCCGGCCGGTACACCCTCGAGGATCTGATCGAGAGGGGGGAGACGGAGTTCCGTCGGCCCGCCCATCCCGGCCGGTTGATCGTGCTCACCTCGGGTACCAGCGGAATACCGAAGTGCGCGCGTCGGCCGCATCCCAAGGGATTCGGCACCATCGCCGCGCTGCTGTCGCGGATCCCGCTGGAGATGGAATCGACGATGCTCATCCCGGCACCGCTGTTCCACACCTGGGGGCTGGCCGGGTTACAGCTCAGTACCGCGCTGCGGTGCACGGTGGTGCTGCCGGAACGTTTCGATGCCGAGGACTGCCTGCGCGCGGTCGCCGAACACCGGGTGACCACCGTGATCGTGGTGCCCACCATGGTGAATCGGATCCTCGATCTGCCCCCGGCGGTACGGGCGCGCTACGACACCTCCAGCCTGCGCCAGGTGATCAGTTGCGGGGCGCCGCTGGCCGGGGCCACGGTGCTGCGGTTCATGGACACCTACGGCGATATCCTCTACAACGTCTACGGATCCACCGAGGTCTCCTGGGCGACCATCGCGACTCCCACCGATCTGCGCTTCGCGCCCACCACCGCCGGGCGGCCGCCGCTGGGTACCCGCGTATCGGTGCTCGGACCCGACCACAAACCGGTGCCGATCGGCGCCACCGGGCATATCTTCGTCGGCAACCACATGCTGTTCGACGGCTACGTCAATTCCGCGCCGCCCGACGAGGCGCACGGCATGCTCGACACCGGTGACCTCGGATACTTCGATGTCAACGGCCGGTTGTTCATCGCCGGCCGGGATGACGAGATGATCATCTCCGGGGGTGAGAACGTCTTCCCGCGGCCGGTGGAGGAGGCACTGGCGCATCTGCCCCAGGTCAGCGAAGTCGCCGTGGTGGGCGTCCCGGACCCCGAATTCGGCCAGCGGCTCGCCGCGTTCGTGGTGAAACACGAAGGGGCCGGACTCGATTCGGATATGGTGCGCACCTATATCCGGCATCGGCTGAGCCGGTTCTCGGTGCCCCGGGACGTGACCTTCCTGTCGGCGCTGCCGCGCGGGGAAACGGGAAAAATCTTGAAATGGCTGCTCGCCGGACGACAGGACGGGGAACTCCCACCGTCCGGTCTCGGCGGGCTGGGGGTCACCGGGTCGGTATGACGGCGGCCGCGGGCGGTGTCCGCGTCGCGGCGCGAATGCCGGTGGGATGCTGAATTACCCGATGATCACGGCGACATGGAGTTATCCATGGTTGCCGGATGGGTCACGCGGGTGTGCGTGCCGCCGCCGGGCGGGGTAACGGGTGCGGGGGCCACGGTGGGCCGGACGGCGCGGGGTAGATTCATCAGCCGCACAATCAATCGGTCGGGAGAGGCATCCTCCGTGGTAGTAGTTTCCGTGCTCACAGGACTGGCCGTGGCGTGGTTGATCGCTGGCCTGCACTGGTACCTGTGGCGGCGGCTCGTTCGCGACACCACGCGGGACGGATCTCGCTGGCGGATACCCGGCGGTATCGTCCTCGGGGCCGGCGCGATCACGATGTGTGGCGCCTTCGTCGTGATGTTCGTGGAGGTGGACCGGGCCGACTGGCGCTGGCTGACCTGGCCCGGATTCCTGTGGGCGGCGCTGTTCCTCTACCTGTTGCTCGGCGTACTGGCCGGGGAGGTCGTCCGGCCGCTGCTGCTGCGGGGCCTGGTCCGGCGCGACGCCGGCACCGCCGCACCGGCAGGTGGGGGCGAAACCTCCACCGCGGCGGACACGGCGCCCGGAGCCGTCGAATCGAGCGTGACGCCGCAACCTGTCGGCGCCGCGGTGGGAGAATCGCCCGGTACGAGCACCCCCCGGCCCGGCCGCCCCGGCCCGGCGGCTCCTACCGGGACGGACCCCGGCGCCGCGGTATCCGGCGTGGCGCCGCCGCCACCGGTATCGCGCCTCCTGTCGCGACGACTGCTGGTTTCCCGGCTGGCTGCCGGGGCCACCGTGATCGCGGCCGGCGCGATCGTGGGGACCGGTACCTACGGGGTCCTGAACGGGCCGGTGGTGCGGCGGGTCACCGTACCGCTGGCGAAACTGCCCGCACAGGCGCACGGACTGCGGATCGCCCTGGTCAGCGATCTGCATCTGGGCCCGGCGCTGGGCCGCGCGTTCTGCGAAGGGGTGGTGCGCACGGTGAACGACACCCGTCCCGACCTCATCGCGGTCGTCGGCGATCTCGCCGATGGCACAGTGGACGATCTGCGAGCCGAAACCGACCCGCTGGCCGGTCTCACCGCGCCCCTGGGTGTTTATTACGTACCGGGCAACCACGAATACTTCGCCGACGCCGACGCGTGGCTTGCCCGGGCCGGTGAACTGGGGATGAAGGTGCTGCTCAACGATCGGGTGTCGCTGCCGGACTTCGATCTCGCCGGGGTCGACGATCCGAGGGGGACCGCCATCGGCCGCGGACCCGATTTCGCGGCGGCTCTCGACGGCCGGGACACCGATCGGGCCTGTGTGCTGCTGGCCCATCAGCCGATCGTGGTCCACGAATCGGTGGCCTACGGGGTCGACCTGCAATTGTCGGGGCACACCCACGGGGGACAGCTGTGGCCGGGCAATCTGATCGCGCGCCTGCCCAACCCGACCGTGGCGGGGCTGGAGCTGTACGGGGCGACCGCGCTGTATGTGACCCGCGGCGCCGGTGCCTGGGGTCCGCCGGTGCGGGTGGCGGCGCCGTCGGATATCACGGTGCTCGAGCTGGCCTCGCTCCAGGGAGTCTGAACCGCCGCTGCGGCGGGGTCAGAGGCGGGTGAGCAGATTCTCCAGCCGTTCGATCCGGGGTGTCTGCACCGGAGTGAACTCGGGTGGATGGTGGATCTCGACGCTGAGACGGTCGTCGTAGGTGGTGATGATGCTGGTACCGCCTCCGGCCTGCGGGGGGCGGCGTCCGGTCGGATCGGGTTTGGCGATCATGGTGGTGCGGAAGTCGTGGATCCGGAGCGTGGGCACCGACAGCCGGGGTAATCGGCCCCAGTTCGTGGTCATCACCGTGTCGAACGGGTTGGCGGGGGGCGCGGCCAGGGTGTCGGGGAGCTGGAGCGGGGTCTGCTGGATGTAGCCGGAGGTGAGGTCGCTGCGCAGAGCGTGGAAAACTCCGCGTGCCAGGGCCGGGAGGGTGGCCTCGGTACCGGGGCCGGGCCGGTAACCGGCGAAGCCCAGCACATTCGTTCCCTCGGTCGGGCCGATGGGAGGCCGGACCCGGCGGCGCAGATCCACCGAATACGAACACAGCAGTTCGCCGACCGGCAGCTGCCGGGCTTCGGATTCGGTGAGTAGCAGGGCGGCCGCCACCAGGCTGTGCATCGTCACCCCCGCCCGGTGCCCGTACGCGACGAGCGCGCCGGTCTGCTCCCGGCTCAGCCGGCAGCGGGTGGTGCGCAGGGGCGGGTACGGGTGTTCGTTCGCGTTCAGCGCATCCGCCGGGGGCAGTGGCGGTGCGGCCCGCGGCGGCTCGGTACCGCCCGGGACGGGCCGGCGCACGACTCCCCGGCCGGCGAGCAGGTCCTCCACCGGCATCGGCTGCCTGGGGGGCGGGAGCGTGGGAACCCGTCCGGCCGCGGCGGCCACATAGCAGTGCCACAGCTGCTCGAGCAGGTGCAGGGCATGGGTGGCGTCGGCAATGCTGTGATGCACCAGCAGCGTGACGCTCGCGGTATCTGCCGATCGCACCACGTGCAGTGTGCCCAGGGCTCGTCGCTGATCCGGTTCGGCGCCGGTGAGCAGCTGCTCCGGGTCGCCGTCGGCGACGGTCAGCACGATTTCGGGCGGGCCGGAGGTGACCAGGGTGTGTCCGACCGGCTCGGTGGGCGCGAGCTGTGCTCCGAGGATGGGATGGGCCGTGACCAGGACTTCGAAGGCGGTGGCCAGCGCGCTGAGGTCGATCCTCCCGGACATTCGGGCGCAGTATCCGACGAAGACCTCGCTGAATGCGAAGATCTGTTCGCTGGGCGCCAGCGGGCGGATGACGGTTGCCGCGGTCATGATTGGTGCCTTCGTCCGGAAGTTTGTGTGAGGTTAACCCAAAATCGGTTCCTTGCCGGATATTTCGGTCGGTAGGAGACGGACGCTACACAACCCGCCCGACCCGGCTGGTACGTTCGCTTAGGTAAGCCTAATTAATGAAGGAGGCCGGATGGCCAGAAAGCGCACGACCATGACCGTCGCTCGGACGGAGTGGCTCGGCCCCCATATCGTGCGGGTGTATCTGGGTGATCCCGGATTCGACGATTTCGACGCGAGCGAGTACACCGACGCGTATGTGAAACTGCTGTTCGACCGTCCCGACGGCGAGGTGATGCGCACGTACACGGTCCGTTCGGTGGACACCGCGGCCCGCGAGATCGCCATCGACTTCGTGGTGCACGGCGACGAGGGGATCGCGGGCCCGTGGGCCGCCGCGGTACAGCCCGGCGAGCGGGTCACGTTCTTCGGGCCCGGCGGGGCCTACGCCCCGCGCGCGGACGCCGACTGGCATCTGCTCGCCGGTGACGAAGCGGCGCTGCCCGCCATCTCCGCCGCCGTCGAGGCACTGCCCGAGGGGGCGCCCGCGAAGGTGTTCATCGAGATCGCCGACCCGGCCGACGAGATCACCCTGACCACCAAGGCGCTGGTGGACGTCACCTGGGTCCACCGCGGCGGCGCCGCGCACGAGGTCGGCGACGATCGCGCCGGCGACAACGCACCCCTGATCGGCGCGGTCCGTGCGGCGCCGTGGCTGCCGGGCCGGGCACAGGTCTTCATTCACGGGGAGGCGCAGGCCGTGATGCACAACCTGCGCCCCTATATCCGTAAGGAACGCGGTGTCTCCGCGGAGTTCGCCTCTATTTCCGGGTACTGGCGCCGAGGCCGGACCGAGGAGAGCTTCCGGGTCTGGAAGAAGGAACTCGCCGAGGCCGAGAGCGCCGGCTGAGCGCGGCCCGGCGCCGATCAGTTCGCCGGGCAGTCCGCGCCGTTGGGGACCGGCAGGCAGATCCCCGCGGTCGCCGACAGCAGCAGGCCCGCCCCGGCCACGAGTGCGCCGAGGGCGACGGCCAGGAAGACGACCACCCAGAGCAGGCCCGGCAGCCGGGTGAGCCGGGCCAGCTGGTCGGCGTCGGTGGTGCCGTCGCGCATCCGGGAGCGGGTGCGCTGCAGCTCCAGTACCGGGCGGCTGCCGGCCAGCAACAGCAGCCAGGTCGCGAGGTAGGCGAATCCGGCCTGCAGCGCATCGGAACCGAACCACGACACCGCGAAAACCAGTGCGCCGGTGCTCACCACGGAGACGACGCCGTACACGTTCCGGATCATCACGAGCATCACGGCCAGCGCGGCGATCGCGGTCCACAGCATGAGGGTGATGCGCCCGGCGCCCAGCAGCGCGGCGAATCCGAGTCCCACCAGGGGAGGGGCCGGGTAGCCGGCCAGCGCGGTCAGGATCATGCCGAGCCCGTAGGGCTTTCCGCTGGACACGGTGAGTCCCGATGTGTCCGAATGCAGGGTGATGGCATTGAGCCGGCGTCCGCTCAGCAGCGCCACCAGCGCGTGTCCGCCCTCGTGCGCGATGGTGACCACATTGCGGGTGATCCGCCACAGCGGGCCGTAGGCCACCAGCACCAGCGCCGCCACGGCTGTGGCGAGTACCAGCCACGACGGGGGCGCCGCCTGGGTCGTCGTGAGCCGTTCCGCGATGGAACTGCTGCGGTCTATCAGATCACCGGTATCCACCGCCGCACCTTAACCGGGGAGCGCGGCGGGGCGCGCGTCGTGGGTCGGACCCGGCGACCGGGCGGTGCCGGTGGGCGACGGCACGAAACCGAAGTATCTGTTGATGGGACGTCTCACTATCTTTGCCGACCCGAGTTCCGAGGTGGACCGAAGTCCGGGCGATGTGTCGGCCGGAAAAGGGTGGGTAACTATACGTTTGTCCATATCGGTTGCCGGTCGCTGGTGGAGGGAGCACGTATGTGCACGGGTGAGCAGTACGACCGTGAGCCGGAGGAGTCCGGGCATGTGTTCGAGGTGCCGGATCCCGCGGAGCTGATGCGAATGTGGTCGGCCGACAGCGCCCGCCCGGCGGCGCGCGAACGGCCGGGGTCGGATTTCGAGACGGCCTTCCGGGTGGGGCTGGGCATGGCGCTGGCACTGCTCGACGATTCGGATCCGTCCGGACGTCGGGTACTGGCCCGGCTCGAGGTGGCCGCCGCGCGCTGGGCGCGCGAGGAGGTGCCGCTCGAGATCATTCAGCATGCCCTGCACGAAGGCGTGAAAAGTGGTCTGGGCCTGCGTAGTTCGGCGGCGCGCCGGACTCCGGACGCCGCGGCCGGGGGCGTGGACGGATGTTTCGTGGTCGATGTGCTCGATACGCTGACCGCGGCCGTGTCGCGCGCCTATGTGGCGCAGGTGCGCAATGGTCAGGAGCGGGGATGAGGGTCAGTTCGCCCGGTAGCTGCGTGCGACCAGCGCGGACCGCAGATACCACAGACCGGACGGCTGCGTGGGATCGAAGCCGGTGAGCTGGGCGACCCGTTTGAGTCGATAGTCGATCGTGTTGGTGTGGATGTGCATGAGACGCGCGGTGCGCTGCCGGTTCAGGTTGTTGCTGATATGGCGCTGCAGGGTCTCCAGCAGTTCCGGATGATCGTCGAGCGGATCCAGGAGCGACCCCAGGTATTCGCGGCCGGGGCCGGGCCGGGTCAGCTGGTATTCCAGCGCCATATCGTCGAACCGGTACAGGCCGGGCACGCAGTCGAGCCGCTGGACCATATCCAGAAGTTCGTGCGCCTGATCCGCCGCCGAGGGCACCTCCGCGGTGGGTGCCTCCACCACCGCAGCGCTGACCGGCACCTGGGCCGCCCGCGACAGCTGCACGACCAGTTCGTCGAGTTGCTCGCCGGTCAAGATGTCGGCGGGCAGCAGCACGGTGCCTCCGTCGACGCTCAGCAGCGACAGCGCCGAATCCTCGCAGCGGGTCGCCAGTTCGGCCTGGACCCGGCGCAGTTTGCGCCGCGCGACCACCTTGCCGTCCAGCGCCGGGATCGCTTCGTCCGGATGGGCCGGAATGGCCATCGCCAGCACGGTGTAGGCGGGGGCGATCTCGATCCCGCATTCGCGGGCCATGGTGGAGGTGCTGTGCCCGCCCAGCAGCGCGGAGGTCAGGGTGTGCACGGCGGTATGGTGTTCGCTCACCACCGACCGCAGTTCGCGGACGTAGGCCATGGAGATACAGACGGTCATCGTGTCCAGCATCTCGACGACCAGCTTGGCCCCGTCGACCAGCGCCGAATAGTCGGTGACGGTCGCATTGGACACCACCAGGTCCAGGCCGAGCCGGAAACCCTCGTGCACGGCGTGGTGGATGGTGTCGATCGGGACGCCTTCACGCGCCCAGCCGGCGGCGGCGTTCTCCAACCGCCGGGTCTTCTCCGGAATGTCCTTACCGTCGAGCATGCTGACGGCGAGTTCGAGGCAGGTCCGGGTGATGGTGGTGACATCACCGTGGATCGCGTCACCCGGCAGCGTGCCGCAGGGGACCACGTTCTCCACGAAATGACCCACCATGTGGCGGGACAGTGTGCGCACATCCTGTAGCGGCGCGGACATGGGCTGGCCGGATAGCGTCAGCTTGGTTCTGGTCGTGTCGACGGTCATGCTGCTGACTCCTTCTACCCCTGGGTGGCGAGACTGCGGCTCCACAGTAATGATCATGTGTCGTATTCCGGGCGGCTTTGCGAACTCGACTGGACGACCGTGCAGGCACCAACCTTCCGGCTTGTGACCGGTCACAGTGGTGCGAGTTATGGTCGAAGCCGCTGATCAGACCGGAAACGCGGGTGCAAGGGTGCTTGCCGCGCGCTCGGCTCGGGTGCAGGCGTTCTCGGCCGCGCCCGGGGCGCTGTCGACCCGCACCCGCACCACGCCGCCGCCCGCGGTGGGCAGGGCGACGGTGCACGTCGTCGCGGTATCGGAGGTCCCGGTGTGCAGGAGCCGGCCGATGCGGTTCGCGACAGTGACCTCGGTGCGGGTATCCCCGTCACCGGCGACTTCGTCCGGCGAACCGTCGGCGGAGAACAGCACCCGCAGCGCGGCCCGCTCGCTGCTCCATCCGCAGCCCGCCCAGCCCGGTTCGGTGGCCACATCGCGCCGGATCGAGCCGGGCGCGAACCCCGCTTCGGTGAGCAGACCGGCCGGGAGACCACACGGATCCCACATCGCCGCGGGGTCCGCGGGTTCTGCCGCGCCGCCACAGCCGGCGATGAGGATCGCGACGGCGGCGGCCGGCCCACCGAGCCGGATTCGGCCGGAAAAGCCGGGGTGGAGCGAGCGTAGCGGTGCACTCATGACGCGGATGCTATCGACCGATCCCGCTGCGCCACAGCCGCTCTGTGCGGGCTCACAGCGGCTCGGGAGCCCGTGTTGCTGCGCGGCACAAAGGGACACACCCGTCTCATCATGTGGAAATGCGGCGGCGCTCGCGGTGGGGTGGGGAATACGGTGGCCCGGCGATCGTGTTGACGTGTCCGGTCCGGAGGAAGAGGTGCGGCAGTGGTGGCGGAGACGGTGCGAACCGAAGTGGGGCTCCGCTCCGAACGTGGCCCGATCCTCGGCTCGCTCATGCTGGCCACCGGACTGATCGCGCTCGATTCCACCATCATCGCGACCGCGGTGCTCACCATCACCGAGAGCCTGGGCGGTTTCGCCCAGTTCCCGTGGTTGTTCTCCGTTTATCTGCTCGCCCAGGCCGTCACGGTGCCGGTGTACGGCAAGATCGCCGATACGGTGGGCCGAAAACCGGTGCTCCTGTTCGGCATCGCCGTCTTCGCTGTCGGCTCGCTGCTGTGCGGACTCGCGGGCAGCATGCTGTGGCTGATCGTGTTCCGGGCCGTGCAGGGTATCGGCGCGGGGGCCATCCAGCCCATGACCATGACCATCGCCGGGGACCTGTACACCCTGGCCGAGCGCGCGAAGGTGCAGGGCTATCTCGCGGGCGTCTGGGCCTTCTCGTCGGTCTCGGGTCCGCTGCTGGGTGGCGTCTTCGCCGAATACGTCGGCTGGCGGTGGATCTTCCTGGTCAACCTGCCGCTGTCGGCGTGGGCCGGGTGGATGCTGCTGCGCCACTTCACCGAGACCCCGGCCCGGCAACGCCGGCGGGTGGACTACGCCGGTGCGATGCTGCTGACCTCCGGTGCGGGTGCGCTCATCCTCGGGTTGCTCGAGGGCGGCCGCGCCTGGGCCTGGGACGCGCCGATCAGTATCGCGATCTTCGCCGGCGGGGCCGCGGTGCTGGTGTTGTTCGTCCTCGTGGAACGCCGGGCCACCGATCCGGTGCTGCCGCTGTGGCTTTTCACCCGGCGCGTCGTGGTCGCCAGTTCGGCGATCTCCGCGCTGGTGGGTGCGCTACTGCTCGGTCTCACGTCCTATGTGCCGACCTTCACCCAGGGCGTCCTGGGCGTCGGGGCGGTGGTGGGCGGGCTGACGGTCGGCGCGCTGACCCTGGGCTGGCCGGTCTCGGCATCCCAGTCCGGCCGGGTGTATCTGCGGATCGGCTTCCGGCGCACCGCACTCATCGGCGGCGCCACGGCCACGGTCGGCGCCGTCGGCACTCTGTTCATCGGGCCCGCGACGTCCATCGCGCAGGTCGCGGCGACCTGTTTCGTCATCGGCCTCGGCATGGGCCTGGTGGCGAGTCCGACCTTGATCGCCGCCCAGACCAGCGCCACCTGGGGCGAACGTGGTGTGGTGACCTCGGCCAATATGTTCGCCCGGTCGATCGGCAGCGCCGTGGGTGTGGCCGTGTTCGGCGCACTGGTGAATTCGCGGGTGGGCGATACCGGCACCCCCTCGCCGGCGGCGCTGGCCGAGGGGGTGCATCTGGTGTTCGTGGCGGTGGCCGTGATGGCCGTGGCCATTGTGGTCGCCTCCGCGCTGATGCCCGGCCGCGCGGAGGCGGCCGAGCAGCAGCGAACCGTCACTCCCGGGCGGTGAGCACCTCCACCCGCTCCCCGGCGTCGAATTCGATCACCTGGTGGACCCGGGAATCGCCGACCCGCCCGAGATCGGCGACGACGACTTCGCCACGCTGAGCGATCGATTCGACCAGGGCCTCCTGGGGATTGCCGTCCGATCCGGCGATCAGTATCCGGTCCCCGACCGCGAGCGCGTCGGCGCGGACCCCGCTGTCGATCAGGCGCGGAGTGAAAACGCCGCAGTAGGTGCGGCCGGCGGAGTCGCCGAGTCCGCGCTGGGCGATCGTCCACCAGACGGGGGTGGTGCTGGCGCCCGCAGTCCGGCGATGCCAGCGCAGGACCCGATCCCGGCCCGCTTCGGCGGCGGCTCGGCTCTCGTGCACCGAGACGTGCCGCCGCACGGGCGCGCTGCGCGGTTTCACGGTGCCCGCGGCACCGTCGACCACCAGGATCCAGGTGGCGGACTGTTCCTGATCGCGTGCCGCGTTGACGCGTTTGGCCAGCGCCTGACCCGGGGTCGCGCCGAGCCGATCGGCGACCTCGGCCAGGTTCTCCGCGAGCCCGAGCGCGCGCAGGAAGGCGGCCACCTCGATTTCGGCGGTATCGAGCCGCTGGGCCAGGACCGGCATGGGTGTGCGGTCACGCCAGGCAGCGCGCGCGATGTGCTCGTGCTCGGTGAGCCAGAGCGCGGACGGGCCGTGCCGATGATGGTCCAGTACGACGGCCCACCAGTCCCATTGCGGATCGGCCGCCATCCGGTCCTGGATCCAGCCGGCCCGGTCGTTCGCGCGTACTTTCTCCTCCGGCGGAACGAAGTTGCGCAGTGCCGCCTGGACGGCCGACGGCGTCCGGCCGAGTTCCGCGGCGATCTCGGGCAACCCCTTACCCGCCCGCAGTTCCGCGGCGATGGCCCGGTATTCCGATTCGCGCCACGACGTCCCGTGCTGACGCGGCGGCAGCAATCGTTCCTGTCCGATTTCACTCATCACAGAACCCCCGGTTCCGAAGCGCCGGAGGGGTTTGCGGTGCGGCCGGTCCGCCGGCCGCATATCACCCCTCCGACTGTGTCCTACCTGCATGATTCTACGTGGGGGGTCCGACAGAAAACGGCCTCGCGGCACCTGTGCGAGCCGGGGCCGTACGGAGATTATTCGTTCCGGCGCAACGCTTTCGGCGCGCCGGAGCCGGGCGGCGAGCCGGGCACGGCCCACCGGTTCCGGTGGGCCGCAGCCGAGTTCGTCGATCAGGGTGTGGAGTAGCCGATCAGTGCGCCGACCCCCGCGCCGATCGGAATGGTGATCAGGGCGCCCACTCCGCCCAGGAAGAAGCCGAGTACGGCACCGATTCCGCCGCCGATCAGGGCACCGATCCCGGCATTGTGCAGTTTGCGCGACTCGGTGTCCGGGTCGGCCACGAGCTGGGCGACATGCTGCCCCGCCGGTGTGGACGCGTCCGGTGTCAGCGTGAGGGTCCGGCCGTCTGCCGAGATGGCCGACGCCAGCGGTGCGGTCTGCCCGGCGGCCGCGACGCCCAGCGGCAACGTGGTGAGCACGCGGCCCGCCGGATCCGACAGGGTGACGGCCGCGCCGTCGGCGGTGAGGGCGAAGCTGCCGGCGTCGAGAGTCGTGACGATCGCGGTGCCCGCCTCGTTCGGCGCCACGACATAGCCGATACCCTGCTCGGCGCCGCGTACGGCGACCTCGGTGGCCACGGGCTGCGCCTGCGCCGTACCCGCGGCGACGCCGAGGGCGCCGATCGAGATCAGCGCGGTGGCGGCGAGTTGCTTGATTCTCATGGTGTTCCCCACTTGTTCTGCCGGCGCCCCAGCGCCGACGGTCCCCAAGAAGCCGGATCTCGGCTCGGAACCCATTCTCATGGAACAAGATCGGGCCGACAATGCTTTCCGCGAATCGGCGGCGCGGTGAATTCGGCCGCGCCGCGCATTATCCGGCCGTTACCGCAGCGCGCCGTGCGAGTCCGGCGGCGGAGACGGCTTCGTTTTCCGGACGGCACGCGCGGGTGGCGCGCCGCCGCCGTGCCACCCGCGCGTCTCCCCACTACACGTCCAGGATGTGCGGGAGGCCGGCCCGGAACCGGTCCGCGTCGAGCTTTTTCGCCGCCGCGAACGCGGGCAGGGCGACCAGCGGGAACACCGGCGCGTGCGGCGCGGGATCGTCCGCGGCGTCGATGATCGCATTGGCCGCCGACCGGCCGGATTCGTTGGCGCTTTCCATGGTCGCCAGATCGATATTGCTGCGCACATGATCTCCGCCGAAGAACAGATTCGGAATGGCGCAGTGCGCGGTCGGCCGATGATCGTAGGAACCGACGGTATTGACCAGCAGCGGGGTTTCGTTATGGGTGGTGCCGTCGGACCAGCTGATCCCCGGATCGAGATGCCAGGAGTGGATATCCTCGTCGCGCAGCCAACCGGTGCTGTTGTTCAGCCACAACTTCAGCTGTGCCCAGACCTCGTTCGCGATTTCCGGCGCGCTGCACTGTTTCGCGGGCCGCTGATGGAGAATTCCCGGGGTATCCCAATCGGAGATATCCACCGAGAAGCATTCGACGACCGAACCGTCGCCGTATCGGTCGGCGAAATTCCCGACCCACATCGGCGCCTGCCGCAACGCGGTCAGGGCCCATGGCGATCCCAGTGCCGCGATATGGCCCTCGGGTATTTCGGTGGGGCGGCGCAGATAGAACTGGATACCGACCATCCAATCGGTGAGCAGTTCGCGCATACCGGCCAGCCGGGGATCGGCGGACAGAATCGGATCGTCGAGCAGCGGCACCGTCTTCTCGACCGGCATGGCACAGACGTAGTGATCGGCGACCACGGAATTCGCGATGCCACCGCCGTCGGTGACGGTGACCGACTCGATCCGGCCGTTCCCGTAGTTCAACCGGCTCGCACGCTGCCCCATGACGAACCGCACGCCACGGCTCCGCAGATAGGTCACCCACGGATCGATCCAGGCCGCATTGGTCGGGCGGTTCAGGATCCGGTCCACACCACCGGAGAATTCGGGGATCAGGCCGGTTCCCGCCAGCACCAAGGCTTCGCCGATGGTGCCGATGGTGCGCGCCGAACTGAGATGCGGTTTGGCCGCGACGGTGATCCGGGTGAGCGCGTTGACCAGATAGGAACGGTAGGCCGGGGATTTGCCGTCGGCGCGCATGATCTGTTCCCAGGTCAGATACTCCCACTGCCCGAACCGCCGTTCGGTGCTGGAGGTGAACCACATGAGCATCTGTTTGGCGAAGAAGGCCAATTCGTGTGGCGGCAGTTCCGGGATGAAGCTCAACGCGCCGATAATGCTGTTCTGCAGGCGTTCCGGGGTGAGCTGGTCGAGCGCACCGACTTCCACCGGGGCGAAGATCGGCGGTTTGTCGCGGAATCCCGCCACCGTCCCCTCGACGCGGATCAGATTGTCGAGCACACCGTTCGGATTTCCGGGGAACGGGATGCGTCGCATGGTGTCGGGAATGTTCTGGTAGCAGCCGGGAAAGAAGCGGAAGCCGTGTTCGCCGGGCAGGTCCGCCCGCCCGCCGGCTCCGGTGCCGGGGACCGGCATACTGCGTGCCTTGCCGCCGAGGAAGGCGGGTTCGTAGACGGTTACCCGGAACCCGCGCTCGGCGAGTTCGTGCGCGGCGGAGAGACCGGCCATCCCGCCGCCGAAGACGGCGACCTCTTTTCCGCCGGTGCGTAGGCCCGGGGTCCGGCGGCGGGGGGCGGCGGCGTGCGCGGTACCACTCGCCGCCGATCCCGCCGCGAGGATCGCGGCGCCGGCGAGGGCACCGCGCAGGGCGGTGCGGCGGTCGATCGAGGCTGACTTCTTCGGCAGCTGATCCGACATGGTGAACTCCTGGTCAAGCGGTGGCGGTACCGGGGGAGGACGAGGGCGCGGCGGGCGGTGCGCCGCGCAGGGTGGTGCACGAGGTGCGGAATTCCTCTGCGGCCCTGCGGAGCTCGTGTGCGATATCGGTCAGCACCGGCCTCGGGTCGCCGCGGTGGTGCCACAGCGCCCCGGCGGTGAGTCGCGCCGTGCGGGCCGGCGTGTAGAGCTCGGCGGGACGCCGGGTGCGGGAGAAGATGCCGGTGGTGATGGCTGCCAGGGCCCGGTCGCCGGTCGCGGTGCGGTACAGCTCGATTTCGAGGGGGCTCATCGCGGTGCCGCGGGCGAGCCGGTTGGTCCAGTGGTAGATCTCGCGGCATTCGCGTACCCGCCGCCGCTCCCACGCGGCGACGGCGCGGTCCAGCCGGACGGGGTCGCCGAGGACCGGTGCGACGGCTTCGGCCAGCAGGCGTCCGTAGTGCAGGGCATCGCGGATGCCCTGCGCCGTGACCGGATCCTTGAAATGACCGGAGTCACCGGGGAGCGCCCAGCCCGGACCGCTGGAGCGGCGGAAGTAGGAGGCGATATCGGTGGCCGACCGGACCCGCCCCACCTTCTCGCAGTCGCGCAGCCGCTCCCGTAGTGCCGGGATGCGGTCGAGCGCGGCGGCATAGCGTTGTTCGGCGTCGCCGGGGCGCCGGGGGCCTGCTTCGGCCGGCGGCTGGACCAGGCTCAGCAGCAGGCCGTCGTCGCAGGGGAAGGCGGTGCCGAGGTCGGCGCCCGCCCGCCACTGCGCGGCGATATCGCGCCGGTCGCCGGAAGGGTCGCGCCAGTAGGCGAAGTAGCAGTCGCGCCCGCTGGGTGTGGATTCGTAGGGGGTCAGGGCCCCGGCCAGTTTCGCCACGGTGCTGCGGCGGCCGTCGGCGCCCACCACCAGTGCGGCGCGGATCTCGACGAGCCGGCCGCCGGGATCGGTGTAGCGCACCCCGGTACACCGCCCGCCGTCCCAGACGAGGTCGGTCACCCGGCATTTCTCGCGGATCTCGGCCCCGGCCGCGCGGGCGGTACGCACCAGCGCGTGATCGAGGCCGGTGCGACGTACACACAGGGTGTAGTCGATCCCGTCGACCTGCGGGAACTCGCTGGCGACCGCATATCCCGCCGCGGCGGCGTAGGCCCGGGTGAGTCGCGGCGCGCCCAGTTCCTCGACGGCCTCGAGTGCGCCCAGCCGGGACAGTTCGGCGACTCCGGCCGGCCACAGCAGATGGGTGGACAGCGTGTCGGAGGGAAAGCGTGCGCGGTCCAGTACGACGACCCGGCGGCCGGCCCGGGCGAGGGTCGCCGCGGTGGCGGAACCCGCACATCGGGCGCCGACGACCACGGTATCGGCTTGCTCGACCGCACTGGGGGAGTCGGCCATGGGAACCGTCCTCGGTCATCGAGTCTCGGACACTATGTCCGATTGATGGTGCGGTGCGCCGTGGCGATTGTCAACCGTCCGAGCCGCACTGTCCCGCACAGTTTTCCGTTTACCGCGACGAAGCGCCTCGGCCGTCTCGGGAACCGTGTCGTGTCCCGAGGGTGCGACGGCGGGAACCGGCTCGCGGCTTCGACGGCGGGCACAATATCCCCATGGACCTTGCGAGCCGATATCCACTGCACCGCGCGATCGAGCCGGCGGGCGCCGGATGCCCTCGCTGACCCGCACCCCGCGGTCCGCTCGGAAACCGGACGAGGACCGCCGGGCCGAGTTCGAGCAGCGGGTGTTGCGGGCGGTCGAGGACCTGCTGGCCGACGGCACCCCGTTCACCGAGATCGCGGTACAGAAGATCGCCGCCACCGCGCAGATGGCGCGCTCCACCTTCTACCGGTATTTCCCCGACAAGAGCCGGCTGTTGATCCGGACCGCCGATCTGGCCACGGCCGATCTGTTCGAGGCCGCCGAGCGGTGGTGGGGCGCCGAGCACACCGACCGGGAAGCGGGGGTGCGGCGGGCGATGAGCGCGATGATCGCCGGATTCCGTCGCCACCGCTACCTGCTGTTGGCGCTGAGTGAGGTCGCGGCCTACGACCGGGATGTGGGCGCCTACTGGCGGGCCCGGGTGGCCACCTTCGTCGACCTGGTCCGCGTTCGGCTGGAAGCCGATCGTGCGGCCGGCCGGGTCGCGCCCGAACTGGAACCCGCGGCGACCGCGCTGGTGCTGGCCGCCATGGTGGAGCGCTCCATCACCACCGCGTTCGCGATGCGGACCGGGATCAGTGACACGGAGCTGGCGGCCGCGCTGGGCCGGTCCATCTGGCTGGTGGTCTACGGGGACGCTCCCGCCGGTGGTGGTCCTGCCGCGACGGTCTGATCGCGGTGGTCCGATAGTTCGGCCGGCACCCGCTCGACCAGGCGCCGTGCCGCGAGTACCACGGCCGAGCGCTGGGCGCCGATCCGCGCGGGCGGTCCGGCGTTCGCGTGCACGGCGGTGCTGCGGGCCAGTTCGGTGAGCATGCGCAGGAGCATGGGCGCCGCGATATCGGTGGTGACCAGGCCCTCCTGCTGGCCGCGGCGGATCTCGGCGAGTTTGGGATCGACGGTGCGGCGCAGCACCTGGTCGATCCGCTCGTCGGCCGGTTCCAGCTCGGCCCAGGCCTGGAGCCGGGCATTTTCCGGGTGGGCCAGGAAGTGGTCGAAGAGGCGTCCTACATAGCCGGGGAGATCGTCGGCGCGCAGCGCGGTCTCGGCCGTGGTCTGCCGGGTCCATTGTTCGGTGACCGCGGCGTAGAGCTCCGATTTGCCGGGGAAGTAGGCGTAGAGGCGGTCCTTGCTGGCGTGCGCGGCCGCGGCGATGCGATTGATCCGGGCGCCGGCCGTGCCGTATTCGGCGAATTCCGCTTTGGCGGCAGCGAGAATCCGGTCCCGGGTTGCCTGGCCTGCCGCGCGCACACCCCGAATCCTATCTTGCCGAACCAGATGGTTCGGAACTATCGTCGTTGCCGAACCGGATGGTTCGCCGAATCCAGTCGATGGGACAGATATGAGCGCGGAGAAACCACGGTGGCAGCAACTGCGGGAGCTGACCGAGGGCGTTTCGGTGGCGGAGCTCGACGATCTGTGGGGGCGGTTGCGGCCCGCCCGCGCCGAGGAGATCCTCGGCCAGTGGCGCGGTGACGCCTTCCAGACCGGTCATCCGCTGTGCCGGGCACTGCCCAAGAGCCGCTGGTACGGCAAAACCTTCCATTCGCTCGGCGACGCCAAACCGCTCATCTGCCGTGCCGAGGACGGCACTCTCTTCTCGAACGTCGAACTCGGCCAGGGCGAGGCGACGCTGTGGAACATCGAATTCCGCGGTGAGGTGACCGCCACCATGGTCTACGACGGCCGCGCCGTATTCGACCACTTCAAATGGCTCGACGACACCACGCTGATGGGCATCATGAACGGCCGCCCGGAGCTGGTGCTCGCCGACGGCCAGTTCTTCTACTTCCTGCTGGAACGGGCGTAGCGATGCGGACGACGGCGGTCCTGTCCCGCGATCCGGCGGCACCGTTCTCGGTGGAAACGGTGGATGTCGACGAGCCCCGTGACGACGAGATCCTGGTGCGTATCGTCGCCGCCGGTATCTGCCACACCGACCTGGTCAATCGGGCGCTGGGCAAACCGGACCGGCCGGTCCTGCTCGGCCACGAAGGCGCCGGGATCGTCGAATCGGTCGGGTCGTCGGTGACCTCGGTCGCGCCGGGCGACCGTGTGGTTCTCACCTTCCGGCACTGCGGCACCTGCCCGAACTGCGCGGCGGGGCGGCCGGCCTACTGCCGGGATTCCACCGCGCTCAACCATTTCGGCCGCCGGCCGGACCGCAGCCCGCGGATCACGGTCGCGGGTCTGCCGGTACGGGACGGTTTCTTCGGTCAATCCAGTTTCGCCGGGTACGCGCTGGCCACGGCGGACAATACGATTGTCGTCGACCCGGCGGTCGATCCGGCCGTCGCCGCCTCGTTCGGTTGCGGCTTCCAGACCGGCGCGGGCGCGGTGCTGAACGCGTTGCGGCCGGAGTCGGGGGCCTGGCTGGCGATCTACGGTGCCGGTGCGGTGGGATCGGCCGCGCTGCTGGCCGCCCGCACGGTGCCCGGGGTCCGGACGGTGGTGGTGGAGACGGCGGCGGCCCGCCGGGAGCTGGCCCGGGAACTGGGTGCCGACGAGGTACTGGATCCGGCCGCGGCCGATACGGTCGCCGCGATCGGGGAACTCACCGGCGGCGGTGCGACGCACGCCCTGGACACCACCGGGTCGCCGAAGGTGCTGGCCGACGCGTTCGCGGCGCTGGGCACCGGCGCCACCGTTGTCGCGGTCGGGCTGGGCGCGGGGGTCCCACAGATCGATGTGCGCGACCTGGTGTTGCGCGGCAAAACGGTTCGCGGTTGCCTCGAAGGCGACGCCGAGCCGGCCACCTTCATCCCGCATCTGCTCGATCTGCACACCCGCGGGTTGCTCCCGGTGGACCGGCTGGTGACCCGCTTCCCCTACACCGAGATCGACAGGGCCCTCGCCGCGCAGCATGCGGGGGCGGTGATCAAACCGGTGCTCACCTGGTAGTCGACGGTCCGTGTTCGGTGTCCGGACATCTCCACGACGAAACCCGTTCGGACACCGAACATCCCGATGTCGTATCCGGGGTCCATGCTGCGGAGGCCGGGCGGACGGCGCCGTTCGCCGGGCGTGCCGGTGGCGGACAGTGGAAAGGTCGATCGCGATGCCCGATACCGTGCCGATCCGGGACTATGTCGCGGAATTCCTGCACACCCATTGCGATCTGGACTTCGACGAGATCCCGCCCACGGCCACGCTGGACGATCTCGACGTGGATTCGCTGACGGTCCTGTCGATCATCGTGCTGGTCGAGAAGGAGTACGGGCTCGAGCTGCCCGAGCGGCAGGTCGCCGCCGCCCGCACCTTCGGCGATCTCATGGGATTGCTCGGCGTGCGGACGGCCGCCCCGTCCTGACCCCGATCCGGTCCGTCCGGTCGGCGCAGGACGATTCGGGCGGGCCGAAACGGTCGCGCTGCCGCTGGTGGCGGTCCTGCTGTACGTCATGCTCGGTCGCCGGCCCTGCGGAGCATTCCTGCGTCGGCGAGAGCACGCCGGACGGCGGGCGTGTCGAGGCCGTGTTGTGACAGTCCAGTGACCCGCGCGGAGCCGCCGGGTCGATCCGCGGAATCGGATGCCGATCGATTGCCGGAAACTCCAGTAGGCGCGTGTCGCGCATACGACACGCCGCCGCCTACCGGCCCGACCAGAAAAAATCGGTGAGTCTCACCCCATTGTGCTCCGATTTGCGCTTCAATAACCGTTCGGGTTCGGCTTTACGGAATCGGCATTCGCCGCCACCGCATCTACCGGCATCCGAGAGGGGCACGACCAGATGAGCACGATCCTCACCGCACTGCACGACGGCCTTCCGGTACTGCACGACCACTACGCCGTACTTGCCCAACTGGGCGATCCCAGCCCGGAAGCGCCCCCGCTGTCGGACAAGGTCGTCCAGATGACCAGGTACCTCACCTGGTTCGTCCTGTTGTCCGGGGTCACCTCGATAGTCTTCGGCGGCAGCAGGCTCGCCTGGGAGAAGTGGAACGGTGGCCCGCTGACGGCGCCCAAGCAGATCGCCGGTGCCATGGCCGGCGGTGCGGTGGCGACCAGCGCGGGGACGATCATGAACGCGATCATGGGCTAGCGCCCGCCGGGTTCCGCCGTCCGGGCGAGGGTTCGCGGGACGCATCGGCGACTCCGTCGAGTGGCGCGGTGCGGCCAGAGCGAGCGGTGGGGGCCCGCCCGGCGGCGCGGTGTTAGATTCGGGCTGTGTACTCCGGTCTCGCGGGCACGTTGGTGCGCTGGTTGCTGCCGGTCGTGCTGGCGGTGGCCGTTTCGGGTATGCACCACCTGCCTGCCCGAGCCGGCGGTGCGACGCACCATCCGATGGGCTCCCATGCGTTCGTCTCGGCATCGCCTGTCCCGGATCCGGGACAGGCGCACGTGGAGCCGGCGCGGTCCTGCTGTCCGGATCCGTCCGCCGTGCTCGCGCCGGCGCCGCGCGACAACGCCCCGGCCGGTCACGGCACGGGCCACGATCTGCTGCACCTGTGCCTGGCCGTCCTGGTGGCGGCGCTGGCCTCGGTACTGATCGTCGCCGCGCTGCGGAGGTACCTGTTCGTGAGGGGACCGATGCGCGCGGCCGCGCTCCGGCCGCGGGCGGTGGCCCGGCCGCCGCCTGTTCCGATCTCGCGGCGCCTGGCAGTCCTGGGCGTGCTGCGGCTGTGATCGACGCCCGCCGGACCCGGTTTCTCCGGGTCGCGGCGCTGCTTCGTCGCACGCAACACACCGAACTCTCAGGAGCAACAATGATCGGAAAACCACGCACCGGAATCGCGCTCGCCCTCCTCACCACCGCGGTCCTCCTGACCGGATGCGGCAACGGTGACGACAACACCGCCCCGGCGACCTCGTCGCCGGCCGTCACCGGTACGACGACCGAGCGGGTGGCCGGTGACCACAACCAGGCCGATATCCGTTTCGCCGAGGAGATGATCCCGCATCATCGCCAGGCCGTGGAGATGGCCGCGCTGGTGCCGTCCCGTTCGAGCGATCCGGCGGTGATCGATCTGGCCGCACGTATCCAGCAGGCGCAGGACCCGGAGATCACCACCATGACCGGGTGGCTGCGGGACTGGGGCGTCGCGGTACCCGAGGGCAGTGGGCACGGCGGAATGGACCACGGAAATATGCCGGGCATGATGACCCATGAGCAGATGGTGCAGCTCGAGGCGGCCCGGGGTCCGGAATTCGACCGGATGTGGCTCACCATGATGATCGCCCACCACGAGGGCGCGGTGCAGATGGCCGGTACCGAACTGGCCGAGGGTGCCGACTCCGACGCCAAGGCGCTGGCGCAGCAGATCATCGATGCCCAGCAGGCCGAGATCCAGCAGATGCAGGCACTGCTGAACGGCTGACCCCGGGCGGGTCCGGCGGGTGTGTCCACGCGCGCCGGACCCTCGGCCCCGAGGAGACCCACGGCGAGCACGCTGGGCAGGTGACCCGCGGGGTTGGTCGGGTGGTTGTTCCGGGACAGAGGCTGCCCGCGGATCAGCGGCAGGATTTCGGAGCGAGTCCGGTGAGCACGGCGATCGGCGCGGTGAGTGCGGCGGCATCCAGGGCCGCCTCGGCCGTCAGCGCGTGCAGCAGAGCACCGTCGAGGTAGATCGCGACCGCACGGGCGGCGACGGGGCCGGTATGCGGGGTGAGGATATCGACGAGGCCGTCGAACCAGACCCGCGCCAGTAGCGGTTGGCCAGCCCGGGCCAGGCGGCCGGGTGTCGCCGGTGGGGAGTTCACGCCCTCGCCCTGTCCGGACCGGAGCCGGCCGGACCACACCTATCGGCCCCGCGACCTCATGCGGGGCGGCGGCGCCGGACGAGCAGCAGGAGGAGGACCACCACCGCCGCGCCCAGGCCCAGCAGCAGTTGCCGCTCGGCGGTGACCCCGGCGGCGGCCATCAGATCGATGGGTTCGGCGGACGGGCGGGGACCGATGCGGGTGACCGGTGCGGGCCGCGGCTCCGGTGCGGCTTCTTCGGATGCCGCCGGACCGGATGCTGCGGCCCGCCCGTTGCCCGGCGCCGTGGCGGTGATCTCGGCGGCGAGATTGTCGGCGAAGGTACCGATGAGGCTGCCCGCCACATCGGCGAGGGCGCCGCGACCGAACTGGGCCGGTTTACCGGTGATCGCCAGATCGGTATCGACGAATACGTCGGTGGTCCCGTCCGATTCGACCAACCGGCAGGTGATCACGGCCTTGGCGGTGCCGTTGCCGCGGGTCTCGCGGCCACCGCCCTCGAGCACCGCGACCTTGGCGGACTCGTCCTGGGAGACCACCTTGATGATGCCGTTGTAGGTGAGCCCCACCGGACCCAGCTTGACCTTGATCTTGCCGTGGAAATCGTCGCCGTCGCGGGAGGTGAGTACGGCGCCGGGTACACAGGGTGCGATCCGCTCCAGATCCAGCAGTACGGGCCAGGCGTCCGCGGCGGGGACGGGGATCTGGAAGGTGTTCTCTAGTTTCATACGGGGTCCTTGGCGTCGGTGCCGGTTCTGGTCTGCGGGGTCGCGGGCGCTTCGGTACCGAGGGTGGTGGCGGCGTCGCGTACGGCGCGGATGATGCCCTGGTAGCCGGTGCAGCGACAGATGTTGCCGGACAGTGCTTCCCGGATCTCGTCGTCGCCGGGATCGGGTGTCTCCCGCAGGAATGCGGTCGCGGAGACGACGAAACCCGGTGTGCAGAAACCGCACTGGAGGCCGTGATGATCGCGGAAGGCCTGCTGGACGGGGGAGAGAGTGCCGTCGGGATCGGCCAGGCCCTCCACCGTGGTCACCTCGGCCCCGTCGGCCTGGACCGCGAAGACCAGGCACGCGCGCACCGCCGCCCCGTCGAGCAGTACCGAACAGGCGCCGCAGACACCGTGTTCGCAACCCAGGTGGGTGCCGGTGAGGCCGCAGGTCTCGCGGAGATAGTCGGCCAGGGTGCGGCGCGGGGGTATCCGGTCGCGGCGCTTCACCCCGTTCACGGCCACCGAGATCTCGATATCAGTCATTGCTCGCCTCCTCTACCGCGCGGTGCCAGGCCCGCGCGACCATGACCGCCCCGATCCGGCGCCGATAGTCGGCGCAGCCGTGGATATCGGCCGGTACCGAATTCAGGGCCGCGGTCACCGCGCGCCCGAGTTCGGCGGCGTCGACCGCGGCGGCGAGGCGGCCGATCAGCTCGGCCTCGGCCGCGGTGGCCCGCAGCGGGGTGGGTGCCAGGCCGATGAGTCCCAGGGCGACCTGTTCGATCCGGGAATCGGCGTCGAGCCGCACCGCGACCACCGCCCCCGCCATGGCGAAATCCCCCGCGCGGCGCGTGAACTCCTCGATCGCGAAACCGGTACGTCCCCGCCACACCGGGAAGGTGACCCCGGTGAGCAGTTCGTCGGCTTCCATGGCCGTGCTCCACATACCGGTGAAGTACTCCGCGGCCGGAATCGTGCGCTGCCCGCGCGGGGACAGGGTGTGCATCCGCGCGTCGAGAGTGAGCGCCACGGCCGGGTACTCGCCGGCGGCGTCGGCGTGCGCGATCGCCCCGCCGATAGTGCCGCGATTGCGGATCTGGAAGTGGCCGATGAGCGGAGTCGCCCGGTGCAGCAGTGGCACGTCGCGGCGGATCCCGGCGTCGCGGCCGACCGCGGCGTGGGTGGTACCCGCCCCGATCCACACCGTGTCACCGCGGGTTTCGACACCCCGTAACTGGTCCAGTTTCCGCAGGTCGACCAGATGGTCGAAGACGGCGAGCCGCAGCGCCAGCATCGGCACCAGGCTCTGGCCGCCCGCGATGATCTTGGCTTCGTCACCGAGATCGGCCAGCAGGGCCACGGCCTCGTCCGCGGTGGCGGGCGCGTGGTATTCGAAGGCGGCGGGTTTCATGCGGTGACCTCCGATGTGCCGCTCGCCTCGATCATCGAGACGATACGGGCGGGGGAGAGGGGAAGCCGGTCGATCTCGACACCGAACGGTGCCAGCGCGTCGGCAACGGCGTTGAGTACCGCGGGCGTCGAGCCGATGGCGCCACCCTCACCGACCCCCTTGAACCCGCCCGGCCCGCTGCTCGGGGTCTCGATGTGCCCGAGTTCGATCTCGGGCACATCGGTGGCGGTGGGCAGTAGGTAGTCCAGGAATGTGGTGGCCACGGGATTGCCGTCGTCGTCGTAGGCGAGGTGCTCGTAGAGTGCGCCGCCGATGCCCTGGACGGTACCGCCGTAGATCTGGCCCTCCACGACATTCGGGTTGATCATCGGCCCGACGTCCTCGCTGACCACAAAGCGCAGCAGGGTGACGTGCCCGGTCTCGATATCGACCTCGCAGGTGCACACATGGGTGGCGTTGGCCCAGATCATCAGCTGGTCGGCGCGGTGGCGGCCGGTGGCCTCCAGCCCCGGCGGTACGCCGGGCGGCAGCAATTCGGTCTGGTAGTAGGCGATCTGCGCGATTTCGGCCAGCGACAGGGACTTCTCCGTATCCGGCACACCGGCCCGGCCGTGGGCGAACTCCACCTCCTCGACGGCGACGCCGAGCTGTTTCGCCGCGATCGCGACGATCCGTTCACGCAGTACCTGCGCGGTCTGCCGGATGGCGCCCGCCGCCATCGAACCCGAGCGGCTGCCGTTGGTTCCGCCGCCCTGCGGGGCGACGGCGGTATCGCCCTGGATGGTCTGCACCTCGGCGATATCGATACCGAGCGCGTCCGCGGTGAGCTGGATCGCGGTGGTCTCCAGGCTGTTGCCGGCCGATCCGCCCGACAGGTAGACGTTCACCTTGCCGGTCGGCGCGATCCGGATGGTGGCGCCCTCGGTGCTCAGGAACGGCGGGGCACCCGTGGTGGGTTCCACATAGGTGCAGGTACCGACACCGAGGTAGCGGCCTTCGGCGCGGGCGGCGGCCTGTTCGGCCCGGAAGGCGTCGTAGTCGAGGATCTGCAGCGCCTGCTCGAAGGTCTCGCGCGGTGAGGCGTCGGAGTAGGGCATCCCGTTCGGGTTGGCCACCGGCATCTCGCTGTGGCCGAGCATGTTCCGGCGCCGCAACTCGACCGGATCCAGGCCGAGGCGGCGGGCGGCGGTGTCCAGCAGGAGTTCCCGGGAGACCGATTCGAACTGCCACGGACCGCGATAGGCCACCCGGCCCACCGTGTTCGAGTAGTAGGAGGCGGTGCTGAAACCGGCTTCCGGTACCCGGTAGGGCCCGGGGAAGAGCATGCCGACCGCGATCGAGGAGGTGAGCGGCGACGGAATCGGATAGGCCCCCACGTTCTGGACGTGTTCGATGGTGGCGGCGAGGATATGGCCCTCCTCGTCGAAGGCCATGGCGACCTCGCCGTGTTCGTGGCGGGCCATACCGGCCGCCATCAGGCTCTCCTGCCGGTCCTCGATCCATTTCACCGCGTGCCGGACGGTGCGGGCGGCCAGCATCACGCAGGTCTCCTCGCGCTGCGGCGCCACCTTCTGGCCGAAACCGCCACCGGTATCACGCACGATGACCCGGACCCGGTGCTCGTCGATCCCGAGTAGCCGGGAGCAGAAGCCGCGCACCTCGTGCGGTGACTGGGTGGAGATCCAGATCGTCATCTCCCCGGTGGGGGCGGTCCATTCCGCCACCACGCCGCGGGTTTCCAGCGGGACCGGCGCGTAGGCCTGCTGATGGATGGTCTGGCGGACCACGTGCGGGGCGGCGTCCATGACGGCGGCCAGATCGGCGGGGGCGCGCCCGGCCAGGCCCCCGGCCGAATTACCGGCATGTTCGGCGTGCACGAGTTCGCCTGCGGTGGCGGCGGTTTCGTAGTCGACCACGGGTTCGAGCGGGTCGTAGTCGACGATCACCAGTTCGGCGGCGTCCTCGGCGATGTACCGGTCGGTCGCCAGGACCAGCACCACCGGGTCGCCGACGAAGCGCACCTCGCCCTCGGCCAGCGGCGGGCGGGGCACCTCCGGGAAGCCGGGAGTGTCCAGGGCGTAGGAGATCTCGCTGACCCGCGGGTTGAGATCCGCCGCGGTGTAGACGGCGACGACCCCTTCGAGCGCGGCGGCTGCGGCGGTGTCGATCGCGGTGATCCGGGCCCGGGGCAGTGGGCTGCGGACGAAGCAGGCGTGCACCATGCCGGGACGGGTGATGTCGTCGACGAATGTTCCGGCGCCGGTCAGCAGCCGCAGGTCTTCGATCCGGGGTACCCGGGCGCCGACGGCCGTCGTTTTCTCGGTGGTGCTCATCGTCGGCTCCGTCGCGTCGGGATGTGGTGTGGGGCGCTGCGAGACAGCCTGATTCGACCCATCCGGCCGTTCCTCCGTTCGCGGGATGTCACGGGCACCGGCAACAGGGGCGCCCGGGTTTCGGCACGCCGATGCTGAGCACTTGTTTAGCATCGGCGCGCCGGCAGTGTCAATACAGGATATGCCGTCTTCAAGAATTGCAATGTCTATTTGCGGAAGTGGTATTCTCGCATGTTGTCCCTGGTTTACGGCAACGTTGCGGTGCGGAGGTGGAGCGATGCGCGACCTGGCCGCGGACCTGGTCCGATGGCACGCCGAGGGGGTCGCCTACGCGGTGGCGACCGTGGTGGCGGTCCGGGGGAGCGCGCCGCTGCCACTGGGGTCGGCGATGGCGGTCGACGGGGCGGGCGCGGTGCGCGGCAGTCTGTCGGGAGGCTGTGTCGAAGGCGCGGTGTACGAATTGTGCACGCAGGTCCTGGCCACGGGAGAGCCGGCGCGGCAGACCTTCGGCTACAGCGACTCCGACGCGTTCGCGGTCGGTCTGACCTGCGGGGGCGAACTCGATGTCTTCGTGCAGCGGATCACGCCCCCGCAGTATCCGGTCGTCGAGGCCGCGCTCGACCCGTCCCGGCCGGTGGCGCTTGTCCGCGACCTGACCACCGCGGCACTGGCGGCGGTGACCGCCGAGGCGGTGATCACCGATGGCGGGGTCTGGCCCGATCCGGTGGTGGAGCAGGCCCGCGCGCTACTCCGCAGGGGCACGAGCGACCTGCGGACGATCGGTTGCGGCCCGGCCGACCGGGAAATCTTCGTCGCCGTGTTCACCACGCCCCCGCGGATGATCATCTTCGGCGCGAATATCTTCGCGGCCGCGCTCTGCCGGGTCGGGAAACTGCTGGGCTATCACGTCACGGTCTGCGAGGGGCGGCCCGCCTTCGCTGATCGCGCCCGGCTACCGGAGGCCGACGAGGTGGTCACCGACTGGCCACACCGCTATCTTCGTGCCACCGCGGTGGATTCCCGGACCGTCCTGTGCGTGCTCACCCACGACCCGAAGTTCGATATTCCGGTGCTGGTCGAGGCGCTGGGGAACCCGGTCGCCTATATCGGCGCCATGGGCTCGCGCCGCGCCGACGCCGAACGGCGCGCCCATCTGCGCGCGGCCGGCGTCACCGAGGATCGGCTCGCACGGTTGCGGTCCCCGATCGGGCTGCACTTGGGCGGCCGGACCCCGGAGGAGACCGCCGTGGCCATCGGCGCGGAGATCGTCGCGCTACGCCACGGCGGGTCGGCGCGCTCGCTGTCGGGCACCCAGCGGCCGATCCACACCGTCCCACCGGGACCGCGGGAATCCGACTCGGTGCCCACCGACGATCACCGCGCCAGATCCTGCGGTGTGTCGACGTCGTCGGGCGAGCCGGTTCCGTCGCACGGCACCCGCTGAACCAGTTCGGAATTGGCGGCCAGGAATCTTCGCGCGCCGGTATCACCGACCGCTTCGGCCGCCACCGCCGCGAAATATTCGGCACCGAGCAGCACCGGATGTCCGGGACGACCGTCGTAGGTGGCGGTCGCCAGGCGGGCGCCGCAGGCGAGCAACCGGCGGACCGCTTCGGCGCCGAGCCACGGCATATCGACGGGGACGACCACGGCCGCCGTGTCGTGGACTGCCGCCAGGCCGGTGGTCAGCGAGGAGCCCATCCCGCTCGCCCACCGCGGATTATGCACCACCGTGGCTTCGCGCACCCGCAACTCCACCGCGCCGGACACCACGATCACCCGGGCGCAACCCCCGTCGCGCAACAGGCGCACGGCCCGGTCGACCAGCCGTTCGCCCTCGAAGAGCACCTCGGCCTTGGGCTTTCCGAAACGCCGGCCGGCGCCCGCGGCGAGTACCAGTCCCGCGGCGTCGATTCGAGCGGCTGCGTGATCCATGCCGTGATCCTCGCCGATGATCAGTTGCCGGGGGGATCGATACCCAGCAGGGCCGTCTGTACCTGGTGCAACCGGTCCACATCACCGCGCAGCCCGGTCACGTTGTCCTGGTAGAGGAATGCCTCGCCCAGGCGCACCAGCGAGTAGGCGAGCAGCGACCGTTCCAGCTGGGGTGTGTAGCCGTCCTGCTCCTCGGCCCGGGTGATGAGTTGTTCCACCGCGACGAGGATGCGCGGCTGGACCGGGCCGTCGCTCGAGGTGAGGATGCGCAGGCCCGCCAGCGGCTCGTTCTCGAAGTACTGGCGGAACGGTTCGTTGCCGGCCATCCAGCGGTTGACCCGGTCGAGCACGCTGAGGATGCGCCGGGCGCCCGATTCGCGCCGGCGGGCGTCCGCGCGTTCGATGAGGGATTCGAATTCCCCGGCCAGCACGGCGCCGAGCACGCCGTCGCGGGAACCGAACCAGCGGTAGATGGAGGCGCGGCTCAGTTTGAGCTGGGCGGCGATCGACTGGATATCGACCCGTTCCCCGGCGAGGAAAGCCTGCCGGGCCAGTGCTACTACTTCTTCGCGGGTGGCCGAGGCCGGGCGGCCGGGCGGTCTGGAAGTGCGGCTCGCGGTGGTCACCACGTTATGGTACACACATTGGTTCGTGTATCTAAAAACGGTGGACGACCTGGTCGTGGGGTTTCGAGTGTAGAGCGGGTCGGGCCGGCCGGGCCAGCGGGGACCGCGCCGACCACCGGCCGCCCTCCCGGGTGACCTGCACCGGATGATCGAACGCCACGGAAATGTTTGCGGTGGTGATGGTTTCGGCCGCCGGGCCCGCCGCGACCGTCCGCCCGTCCGCGATCAGCAGCGCATGGCCGGTCGTCGTCGGCAATTCCTCGAGATGGTGGGTCACCAGGACGGAGGCGAGTTCGGGGTAGGTCCGGTCCAGTGCGTCGATCGTGTGCAGCAACTGTTCCCGGGCGGCCACATCCAGTCCGGTGGTCGGTTCGTCGAGCAGCAGCAGGCGCGGTGCGGTGATCAGCGCGCGAGCGATGAGGGTCCGTCCACGTTCTCCTTGGGAGAGGGTGAACCAGGAACGTTCGGCTTTCGCGGCCATTCCCACCGCGTCGAGTGCCTCCGTCGCCGCCGCGATCTGGGTGGCGGTCGGTGTCCAGCGCAGCGGGGTGTCCACCGTCCCGGTGAGTCCGGTCAGCACCACATCGCGCACCGGCAGCGGTGAGCGCAGCGGATGCCGTGGGTCGACATGTCCGATCGAGCGCCGCAGCCGCTGCAGTTCTACCCGGCCGAGCTGCTCGCCGAGCACCCGGACGGCGCCGGTGGTCGGGTGGGTCACGGCGCCGCAGAAACCCAGCAGCGTGCTCTTGCCCGCACCGTTGGGGCCCAGCAGGGCCCAGTGCTCACCGGCGCGCACCGTCAGCGAGATGCCGTCGATGATCTGGTTGCCGTCGCGCCGGAAGGTGACGTCGGTCAGCTCCAGAACGGGTGTGGTCACGAGAAGGCCTCCTTGATGGCGCGCAGATGATCCCGGCTGAGTGCGGCCGCGGCGTCCGGGTCGCGGGCGGCGATGGCTGCGGCGAGCTGCTCGTGCGCCGCGTGGTCGGCGGGTGGGGAGGGCAGCGGGCGGATGTGCAGCATATCGATCATCGCGATCCGCAGCCGGGGCAGGAAGGTATCGAACAGCTGGATCAGTATGTCGTTGTGCGCGGCCACGATCACGGCGCGGTGGAAGGCCGTATCGGCATCGACGTACTCGGGGACCGAGAGGCCCGGTGCCGCGCGGCCGGTCAGGGTGCGGCGGATCGTCCGCAGATCGGCGGGGGTGCGCCGGTGGGCGGCCAGGGCGGCGGCCTCGGTCTCGATGGCCATCCGGGCTTCCACCACCGCGGCGATGGTCGCGCGCCGCACGACGATATCCCAGTCCTCGGCGATATCCAGGGCGGTGACGAAAACACCGGCGCCCTGCCGGCTGGCGAGCACCCCGCGTCCGGCGAGTTCGCGAATCGCCTCGCGCAGCGTCGAACGTCCCACTCCGAGCTGGGCCGCGAGGGTGGTCTCGCCGGGCAGCCGGTGGCCGAGCGGCCACTCGCCGGCCCGGATGCGCGCCAGCAGCAGATCGGCCGTCTGTTCGGCCAGCGGGTGCCGTCGTACCTGGGAAACCATATCGAACCTCGCTACTTGTCTGAGGAGTCGTGTACAGTCTGCCACATGTCGCACCCGGAGCTTCTCCTCGACCGCCACTGCGGGGCCTGAACGATCGGCCACCCCGCCGTGGGGTTGTCGTCGGCCGGTCACCGTCACGGAACGGCCGTACGCACAGGAAGACCGGGGAACCCCCATGACCACACAGACCCACCCCACCATCGACACCCCCGCCGGACCGGTTCCCGGCGACGCGCCGGAGTGGTACCGGCAGCGGCACTCCCAGCTGCCCTCGTATCGGTACCGCGACATCTACGACCGGGTGGACGTACCCGTCACCGAACGCCGCTGGCCGCAGGCCCGGATCGAGCGCGCGCCGCTGTGGGTCCCGGTGGACCTGCGCGACGGTAATCAGGCCTTGGCCGAGCCGATGGACCCGGAACGCAAGATGCGGTTCTTCACGATGCTCGTCGCCATGGGCTACAAGGAGATCGAGGTCGGCTATCCATCGGCCTCCAAGGCCGATTTCGATTTCGTTCGGATGCTCGCCGATACCGGCGCGGTCCCGCCGGATGTGACCCCGGTGGTGTTCACTCCCGCCCGGCGCGATCTCATCGCGCGCACCGTCGACTCGGTACGCGGGATGGACAACGAGGTGGTGATCCACCTGTACACCGCCACCGCGCCGATGTGGCGCGACACCGTGCTCGGCAAGGACGCTCGTGCCGTCCGCGAGCTGATCCTGGCCGGGGCCCGGGACGTGCTCGAATTCGCCGCCGACCTGCCCCGCGCGCGATTCCAGTTCTCCCCGGAGGTGTTCAACCAGACCGAACCCGGATATGTGCTCGAGATCTGCGACAGCGTCACCGACCTGTGGCAGGCCACCCCGCAGCGGCCGGTGACCCTGAATCTGCCGGCCACCGTGGAGATCGCGACACCCAATGTGTACGCCGACCAGATCGAGTACATGCACCGCTCGCTCGCCCGCCGCGACAGCGTGATCCTGTCGGTGCACCCGCACAACGATCGCGGTACCGGCGTCGCCTGTGCCGAACTGGCGGTGCTGGCCGGCGCGCAGCGGGTGGAAGGGTGTGTGTTCGGCAACGGTGAGCGCACCGGCAATGTCGATATCGCCACGCTCGCGTTGAATCTGCATGCCCAGGGCGTGGACCCCATGATCGATTTCTCCGATATCGACGAGATCCGCCGGACGGTCGAGTACTGCACCCGGCTGCCGGTCCACCCGCGCCACCCCTATGTGGGCGATCTGGTGCACACCGCGTTCTCCGGTACGCACCAGGACGCCATCAAGAAGGGTTTCGCCGAGCACCGGGCCCGGGCGGCCGCTACCGGACGCCCCGAACGCGAGATCGAATGGCGGGTACCGTATCTGCCCATCGATCCGGCCGATATCGGTCGCAATTACGACGCCGTGGTCCGGGTCAACTCGCAGTCCGGTAAAGGCGGTATCGCCTATCTGCTCGCCACCGAACACGGGCTGGACCTGCCGCGCCGGCTGCAGATCGATTTCGCCGGCCGGGTACAGGGCCATGCCGACGGCACCGGGGGCGAGGTGAGCGCCGCCGAGCTGCGCGCCCTGTTCGACCAGGCTTATATCGATGCCGCCGAGCCTCCGGATGTGCAACTGAAGGATCTGCGCGTGGCGGGTGCGGACGGTGCGCAGACCGTCGCGGTCGGTCTGGTGGTCGGCGGGCGGGCCCACGACAGCGAGCACGTGGGTGCCGACCGGTTGGCCGCGGTGGTCGCGGCCCTCGCGGCGGCCGGGCGGGAGGTCGAAGTATTGAGCCTGACCGGGCACCCCGTCGCCGGTCATGCGATCGCCTACCTCGAGTACCGGCGCGGCGGGCAGACCGGATGGTCCTGTGCGCACGGCGATTCGGTGGAATCGGCCGGGGTGGCGGCGGTGCTGCGCGCGGCCGGAAGCCCCGCCTGATACCGGCGCGGCTCAGTCCCCGGTACGCCCGTCGATCCGTTCGCGGAGCAGGTCCGCGCGTCCGTTGTGGCGGGCAAATTCCTCGATGAGATGCAGATACACCCAGCACAGGCTGTATTCGGTGCCGCCTGGATGGGACAGCGGTGGTCGAGCCCGAGCTCGGCCACCGCCGCGTCCGCCAGCCGTATCTCGCGCCGGTACACGGCGGCCCGTCAGAACCAGTTCTCGCGCATCTCGAGGGTGGTGGTGTCGAGGTCGGCGAGGAGGTCCAGTTGCGGGCCGGTGCGGGGCAGTTCGTGGCGGAAGAAGTAGCGGGCGGCGTGCCGTTTACCGTCGTAGAAGTCGCCGTCGCGGCCGTGCGCGGCGACCGTCTGCGCCAGCCAGATCCAGGCCACCACGTGATGGCCGAACGCCTCCAGATAGACCGAGCTGTTGGCCAGCGCGACCTCGACATCGCCGGACACGAACAGACCGCCGGTGACCGTGACCAGCCGGCTCCAGGATTTGTCGAGCCGGTCGGCGAGGTCGGCGGTCTCGCCGCCGTGTGCCCGGGCGGCCGCGAGGGTTTCCCGGATCCTGGTGTCGAGTTCGCGCAGGCTCGCGCCCGACTGCTGGGTCACCTTGCGGCCCAGCAGGTCCAGGCCCTGGATGCCGTGGGTGCCCTCGTGGATCGGGTTGAGCCGGTTGTCGCGGTAGTGCTGTTCGACGTTGTACTCGCGGGTGTAGCCGTAACCACCGAGGACCTGGATGGCGAGGTCGTTGGCGGTCAGGCACCACTGGGAGGGCCAGCTCTTGGCGATGGGGGTGAGGATGTCCAGCAGCAGGGTGAGCGCGCGGCGTTCGTCGTCGGAATCGGCGGTCCGCTGTTCGTCGATGAGCCGTGCGCAGTACAGCACCAGCGCCAGACCGCCCTCGACGTAACTCTTCTGCGCCAGCAGCATCCGTTTCACATCGGCGTGTTCGATGATCGGGCGCTGTGCGGAGGCCGGGTCGGCGGTGCCCTTGGTGCGGCCCTGGGGGCGGCCGCGGGCGTACTCGAGCGATTCGAGGTAGCCGGTGTAGCCGAGCGCCGCGGCGACCAGCCCGACTCCGCTGCGGGCCTCGTTCATCATGTGGAACATGTACTTCAGCCCCTGGTGCGGGGCACCGACCAGATAGCCGATCGCGCCAGGGGATCCGTCGGGCGTCCAGCGGCCCTCGCCGAAGTTGAGCACCGTGTTGACGGTGCCGCGGAAACCCATCTTGTGGTTGAGCCCGGCCAGCGCCACATCGTTGCGTTCGCCGCGGGAACCGTCCTCGTTCACCAGATACCGGGGCACCACGAACAGTGAGATGCCCTTCGTGCCCACCGGCCCGCCGGGGATCTTGGCGAGCACGAGGTGCACGATGTTGTCCCCGAGTTCGTGATCGCCACCGGAGATCCACATCTTGGTGCCGAAGACCCGGTAGGTGCCGTCGTCGCGCGGTTCGGCCCGGGTGACGATATCGGCGAGCGAGGACCCGGCCTGGGGTTCGGACAGGCACATGGTGCCGAAGTAGCGGCCTTCCAGCATCGGCGGGACGAACCGCCGCACCAGTTCTTCGTCGGCGTGCGCGATGAGCAGATTGGCGTTGCCGATGGTGAGCAGCGGGTAGGCGCTGGTACCGGGGTTGGCGGCGTGGAACCAGGCGAACGCCGCCTGGGCCACTGCGGCCGGAAGTTGCGCGCCGCCCAGGTCCGCGTCCATGGTGGCGCCGACCATCCCCGCGTCGGCGAACGCGCTCAGCGCGGTGCGCACCTCCGGGATGATGGTGACCGTCTCGCCGTCGAAGGTGGGTTCGTGGGCGTCGTTGAGCTTGTTGTGGGTGGCGAAGTATCGGGTGGCCAGCTGCTCGCTCAGCTCGAGGACGGCGTCGAAGGTCTGGCGCGAATGGTCGGAGAAGCGCGGCCGCCGGGTCAGGTCCTCGACCGCGAGCCATTCGTAGAGCAGGAACTCGAGGTCGCGCCGGGACAGCAGAGTAGACCGCATAACCACCCTTTCGGTACAGATTCTCGTCAGAGTATCAAATGCCGATGGAAGTCACCGTCGGCGGATCCGCGCCTCGGCAGTGCCGCCGGATGGGTCGAGGGTACTGACCCCGGCCGGAAAACGACCGGCCGAGCCGCCGGCCCGGCCGGTGCGGGGTGACGAGGTCACCCCGCACCGGGACCACCGAGTCTGCTCGACCGGATTCGAGAGCCGGGAGCGCTCGGGTTCCGCTGTGTTCCGGTAACGGATCCAGCGGCCCGACGGCCGGGTGTTCCTACATGGCGACGTGACGCGGCGGTGCGCTCAGGCGGTGCTCAGCGCGTCGCGCAGGACCGAGACGGCCTGGGCGACCGCGGCCCGGGCGGCCTGGGTCCCGTGCATAGAGTTGACCATGACGAAGTCGTGCACGATGCCGCCGTAGCGGGTCTGGATCACCGGAACCCCCGCGTCCCGGAGCTTGCCCGCGAAGGCCTCGCCCTCGTCGCGCAGGACATCGGCCTCGGCGGTGATCACCAGGGCGGGCGGCAATCCGGTGAGCTGCTCGCGGGTGGCGCGCAACGGGGAGGCGGTGATCCGGTCCCGGTCGGCCTCGCTGGTGGTGTACTGGTCCCAGAACCACTTCATACCCTCGCGGGTGAGGAAGTAGCCCTCGGCGAACTGCCGGTAGGAACCGGTATCGAACGCGGCATCGGTGACGGGATAGAACAGCACCTGCTGGACGAAGGAGATATCCCCGCGTTCCTTGGCCATCAGGGTCAGTGCGATGGCCATGTTGCCGCCGACCGAATCGCCCGCGATCGCGATCCGCGCGGGGTCGAGGCCCTTCTCCGCGCCCTGTGTGCTCACCCACTGGGCGACTCGGTAGGACTGCTCGTTGGCGACCGGATAGCGCACATCGGGGGAGCGGTCGTATTCGGGGAAGACGACGGCCGCGCCCACCCCGACGGCGAGATCGCGGACGAGACGGTCGTGGGTGTGGGCGTCGCCGAAGACCCACCCGGCGCCGTGCGTGTAGACGATCACGGGCAGCGGGCCGGTCGAACCGGGCGGGGTGACGATCCGGGCGCGCACCGAACCGGTCGGCCCGCCCTCGACGGTGATCCACTCCTCGTCGACCTCGGGTTTGTCGATCGGTGAATCCTGTACCGAATCGACGGCCTTACGTCCCTCCTCCGGCGGCAACTGGTAGAGGAACGGCGGCTCCGAGGTCGCATCGACGAACTCCTGTGCGGCCTGTTCGAGGGAGATGTTCAGCGGGTTTCCGGCCATGGTGGGCATATCTTTCGATCGATGGAGCGGTGCGGGAATCAGGACAGTTCGGCGAGCGCGCCGGTGAGGACGGCGGCCACCTCGGCGGGATGGGTGTGCATCACCAGATGCGGTGCGTCGATCTCCACGACCGAGCGCAGCGCGGCGCGGCGGTAACCGAATCGTTCGACCTCGGGATTGATGGTGTGGTCGGCCGCGGAGACGATGCCCCAGCCCGGTCTGGTCTTCCAGGCCGCGACGGTGGCCGGCTCGCCGAACGCGGCCGCCGACAGCGGACGCTGGGAAACCGCCAGCGCCTGCGCGGTGCGTGGGTCCACACCTGCCGCGAAGATCTCCGGGAAGGTGGCGGGATCGACCCACACATCGGTGCCCGGTTCGGTGCCGGGCTCGGCGGGGGCGGGGGTGTAGAGGAGATGGGCGGCCAGCGCGGAATCCGGGAAGCCGCCCTGCAACTGCCCGAGGCTCTCCCCTTCCTCGAGGGCGTACCCGGACACATAGACCAGGCCGATGACGTTGTCGGCCGTCCCCGCGACCGTGATGACGGCGCCTCCGTAGGAATGCCCGGCCAGCAGGACCGGTCCGTCGATCCGTTCGACGAAGCCGCGAACCGCGTCGGCGTCGGCGGTCAGGCTGCGTCCGGCCACCGGAGGGGCGGCGACCCGGTGACCGTCGGCGAGTAATCGCTCGATGACCGGGTGCCAGCTGGACGCGTCGGCGAAGGCGCCGTGCACGAGGACGATGGTCGGTGCGAGGGTCATCGGGGGTTCTCTCTGTCGCGGTGAGGGCGCCGGGTGTGCGCCGTATCGAGCTTCGACCGGACGACCCGGTTCGTGCCCCTCGCTACCGGCCGGGAAACCCCCCGATCAGGACGCGGCCGCGGTGAGTTCGGGCGCGGCGGGCGCGATCGCGCCCGTGGACCGGAACTGCTGCTGGTATTTGCGCGGCGAGATGCCGAGGCGGGCGATGAACGCGCGGCGCAGGGCCTCGCTGCTGCCGTAGCCCGCCGCCATGGCGGCCTCGGTGACCGTGTGACCGGCGTGCAACATATCGCGCGCCACCCCGAACCGGATGAAGGCCACGTATTCGGCGGGGGAGTGCGCGAGTTCGGCACGGAAGAGCCGGGTCAGGTGGCGGACGCTGACCCGGGCGTGGTCGGCCAGGGTGCGGACGGTGTGCGGGAAGGCGGGGTCCGCGCAGATCAGGTCGACGACGGTGCGCACCAGCGGACTCCGGGGCAGCGGCCCGCTGAGTGAGGCCGAGAACTGCGATTGCCCGCCCGCGCGCTGCATCGGTACCACCATGAGTTGCGCGATCCGGCGGGCGATATCGGCGCCGTGGTCCTCCTCCACGATCGCCAGCGCCAGATCGATACCCGCCGCGACACCGGCCGAGCTGTACATATTTCCGTCACGGACGAAGATCGCGTCCGGTTCCACCGTGGCCGCGGGATAACGCCGGGCCAGATCGGCCGCGTACTTCCAGTGGGTGGTGGCCCGGCGGCCGTCGAGGACCCCGAGTTCGGCCAGCACGAAGGCGCCGCTGCAGATGGAGGCGAGGCGCCGGGTGTGCCAGGACAGCCGGCGGGCCGCCGCGAGCACCTCGGGCGTGACGAATCTCGACGGCGGCAGTTCGCTACCGGGGATGACCACGGTGTCGAAGCGGCCGGCGTCGGCGGCCGCGGCGCTCACCTCGATCCGCGCGCCCAGCGAGGTCTGCACGCTCTTGCCGTCCGGGGAGACCAGCACCACCTCGTACCCGGGCACGGCCTGGTTGGCTTCGACGAACACCTCCGCCGGACCCACGAAGTCGAGGGCTTTCACCCCGTCGAAGACCAGGATGCACATACGCCTCCGAGAGGAGTCCGCCGCGTCAGAAACCATGGACGTGAGTGTTCTGGAGCCACGCCTCCAGAACAAGGGATGTGGGCGATATCGCAGCACGATTGGTACGGTGAGCGCATGGGACGGCCGCGACAGTTCGACGAGCCGCGCCTCCTGGAAGCGGCCACGGAACTGTTCTGGTCGCGGGGGTTCGACGACACCTCGGTGGGCGACGTCTCGGCGGCGACCGGCGTCGGCAACGGGAGCATCTACGCGGCCTACGGCAGCAAACGCGGGCTGTTCCTCGCGGCGTTCGAGCAGTACTGCGACCGGCGGGCCCGATTCGTCCGCGACTCGATCGTCGCCGCCCCCGGTTCCGCCCGCGACGCGGTCCGCGCGCTGCTGCGCGCGGTGATCGACGACTGCGCCGGGCAGCCGGACCGGCGCGGTTGCCTGATGCTCAACAGCATCGCGCAATTGGGCCGGCGGATGCCGGAGGTCGTCGCCATCGGCACTCGCACGACCGCGGCCATGGAGGCCGGCGTCGCCGAAGGGCTCGCTACTCGTCCGGGGGCCGAAATCGACGCGGCGGCCCTGTCCGCGCACTGCGCCGGTGTGGTGGTGATGGCCCAGGGGCTGATCCAGCTCAGCCGGTTGGGTACTCCCGTGGAACGGCTCCGGGAGATCGTCGATATCGCGGGCCCGACGCTGCTGGTAGCCGTGCCGGTCGAATGATCGGGCCTGACGGCCGCGGGTGCCGTCGGCCGGCGGACCTGATCCGGCTGCGGCCGCCGGCGGTATACGTCAGGCGCTCTCCTCCCGGGCGAGCAGCGCCAGGATCGCGGCGGCCATCGCGGCCGGATCGCCGTCCTCCGGGCGCAGCACCAGTGCCGGCGTGGTCGGCGCCTCGTAGGGATCGTCGATACCGGTGAAACCACGAACCTCTCCGGCCCGGGCCTTCGCGTAGAGGCCCTTGGGGTCGCGGGCCTCGCACACCTCCAGCGGGGTGTCCACGAAGACCTCGACGAAGGGGATACCGGCCGTGTCGTGGGTCGCGTGGGCACGGTCGCGATCGGCCCGGTAGGGGCTGATGAGCGAGACGATGGCGATGGTCCCGGATTCGGCGAACAGCCGGGCGACCTCGCCCACCCGGCGGATGTTCTCGGTGCGATCGGCCGCGCCGAAACCCAGATCGGAGTTCAGGCCGTGGCGGAGATTGTCGCCGTCGAGAAGGAACGCCGGACGCCCCGCGGCCACCAGGCGGCGCTCGAGCTCCACCGCCACCGACGATTTCCCGGACCCGGACAGTCCGGTGAGCCAGACGGTCAGTCCCCGGGTCGCGCGCTCGGACCGCTCCACCGCGCTCGCATGCCACACCACCCGGGACGAGGGCAGGCTCGGCCCGGTGATCATCCCGGCGCCCACGGTATCGCCGGTGGTGTCGTCGACCAGCAGGAAACTTCCCGTGGTGCGGTTGCGGCGGTACGGGTCGAACTGCAGCGGCTGCCGGGTGCGCAACTGGACCCGGCCGATCTCGTTGAGCGACAGCGCGGTGGCGTCCTCGTCCCGGTGCAGCGTGTTCACATCGAGGCGGTAGTCCAGCGAGCGGATCTGCACGGGCACGCTGCGGGTGGTGTGGCGGACGGTATAGGAGGAGCCGGGGCGCAACTGGGCCTCGTCGCTGAACCAGCACACCATGGTGTCCAGATCACGGCCGACCTGCGGGCGGTTGGCGGGACGGCAGAGCATATCGCCGCGGCCGATATCGAGCTGGTCGGCGAGGGCGACCGTGACCGCCTGCGGGGGGAACGCCTGCTCGAGCGGTACCCCGCCCGGACCCCAAATCCCGGTAACCGTGGTCGTGAGACCCGAGGGCAGCACGGTGATCTCGTCGCCGGCCGACCAGACGCCGCTGGCGACGGTGCCCGCGTACCCGCGGAAATCCGGAGTGTGGCTGCGGATCACATACTGCACCGGTAGCCGCGCGTCGATGAGATTGCGGTCCGAGGCGATATGCACCTCTTCGAGGTGGTGCAGCAGCGGGGTGCCCTCGTACCAGTCCATGGTGGCGCTGCGGTGCACGATATTGTCGCCGTGCAGCGCCGACATCGGGATGAAGGTCAGGTCCGCGATCTGCAGCCGGGAGGCGAAACCGGCGAATTCCTCGCGGATCTCGGCGAATCGCTGCGCCGAGTAGTCCACCAGGTCCATCTTGTTCACGCACAGCACCAGGTGCGGGACGCCCAGCAGCGAGGCCAGGAACGCGTGCCGCCGGGTCTGTTCGACCACCCCGTGCCGGGCGTCGACCAGGATGAGCGCGAGGTCGGCGGTGGAGGCGCCGGTGACCATGTTGCGGGTGTACTGCACATGCCCGGGGGTGTCGGCGATGATGAATTTGCGCCGCGGGGTCGCGAAATATCGGTGCGCGACATCGATGGTGATGCCCTGTTCGCGTTCGGCGCGCAGTCCGTCGGTGAGCAGCGCGAGGTCGGGGTAGTCCTGGCCGCGTTCCCGGCTGGTGCGTTCCACCGCGTCGAGCTGGTCGGTGAACAGGGTCTTGGAATCGAAGAGGAGCCGTCCGATCAGCGTGGACTTACCGTCGTCGACGCTGCCCGCGGTGGCCAGGCGCAGCAGGGTGCTCATCAGAAGTAGCCCTCTCGTTTACGGTCTTCCATCCCGGCCTCGGAGATCCGGTCATCGGCGCGGGTCGCGCCGCGTTCGGTGACCCGCGCGGTCGCCACTTCCTCGACGACCTCGGCGGGGGTGGCGGCGGTCGATTCCACGCAGCCGGTGCAGGTGGCATCGCCCACGGTGCGGAAGCGCACCAGCGCCTCCTGGGGTTCCTCGCCGTCGAGCAGGGTCAGGAACCTGGTGTGCGCCAGCAGCATGCCGTCGCGCTGCACCACCGGGCGGCGGTGCGCGTAATACAGCGACGGCAGTTCGATATCTTCGCTCGCGATATAGGTCCAGATATCGAGTTCGGTCCAGTTGGACAGCGGGAACACCCGGATGTGTTCGCCGGGGCGGTGTTTGCCGTTGTAGAGGTTCCACAGTTCGGGGCGCTGCCGGCGTGGGTCCCACTGGCCGTACTCGTCGCGGAAACTGAAGACCCGTTCCTTGGCGCGCGCCTTCTCCTCGTCGCGCCGCGCGCCGCCGAAGACCGCGTCGAACCTGCCTTCGCGCAGGGTGCGCAGCAGGGTGGCGGTCTGCAACCGGTTGCGACTGGACCGGGGCCCGGTGTCCTCGGTGACCCGTCCGGCGTCGATATCGTCCTGGACCCGGCCGACGAGCAGGCGTAACCCGTATTTCGTGACGGCCGCGTCGCGGTAGGCGATCACCTCGTCGAAATTGTGCCCGGTGTCGATATGCAGGATCGGGAACGGGACCGGGGCCGGCCAGAACGCCTTGGTGGCCAGATGCAGCATCACCACCGAATCCTTGCCGCCGGAGAACAGCAGGACGGGACGTTCGAAGGTGGCGGCCACCTCCCGGAGGATATGGACCGATTCGGCCTCGAGTGCGGCCTGATGCGAGAGCTCGTACGTACTCGCCGCCGACTTCGTGTGCTGGCTCACGCCTAAAAACTAGAACACGTTTCTATGCGCGGTCAACGGTTTGCCGGATGTCGCCCACCCGCCGCGGCGGTGACCGCGTCGGCGGCGGCCACGAGAGCGGCGCCCCGGCGGGCGATCTCCGCCCCGGTGATCGGTTTTCCGACGTACATGGTGAGCACCAGTTGCTGGCGGCCGTCCGCGTCGTAGGTCGGCGCGGCGAGCAGACTCACCGGATGTTCTTTGCGCGGCCGTAGGTCGGAGCCCAGGTAGACCCGCTCGCCGAGGGTGCTGACCAGCTCGGCGACCGCGGTGCGCAGTTCCTCGGGCAGATCGTGCCCGGCCACCCCCGCGAGCAGCGAGTACAGGCGGCGGCCCGCGCCGGTCATGCTCTCCACCAGGTAGCCGCGCTTGCGGCATTCGGCCACGATATGGCGCAGCAGGGTCTCGTCCTGGTGCAGCGGGACGGTCGGCGCGGTGCTGCGCCAGGCGTCGAAAGCGGCCTCGGTGTCCCAGAGCACATACATGAGCCCGACCGGCGGGGCGAACCGGTAGGTGGCCCCCACCTGCACCATTGCCGGGCCGGCGCTGTCCAGGACGCTGATCCGCTCGCCCACGACCGCGGAGGCGGTGCAGGTGGTGCCGTAGGCCGCGCTCAGTCGTTCCAGTTCGGGGTGGGCGAGCGCGGCGATGGAGAAACTCTGCTGGGCCACCCGCCCCGCGGCGATCAGGGCCGGGCCCGGGCCGTATTCGCGGGTGCGTGGATCGCGGATGAGGTAGCCGGCCGCGGTGAGCTCGGTGAGGATGCCCAGGCAGGTGGGTTTGGCCAGGCCCAGGTCGCGTGCCATTTCGGAGAGTCCGGTCCGGCGACCGCGCCGGGCGACGACATAGTCGATCACCTGGACCACGCGCTGAGTGGGGGCGGAGCGCCTGCCGACTTCGCGAACCTCCGATATTCCTGCTGACATTGACCGCTCCTAGAACAGGTTCTAATCTTCTCGGTATCGCAATGTACCAGGGCGGTACATATATGGAACACCGGGAGTATCGTGCTGACCCAGCCGTTCGCGGAATCGATCGCCGCCGCCGAGGAAATCATCAAGAATGCCCCGCATATCCGCACCGCACAGGATCTCGCCGAGGGCTACGACTACCTCGCGGGCAGTATCCGCGCCGCGATCCAGATGTCGTGGGCCTTCGAACGGGACTTTCCCTTCTTCGTCCAATCCACCGGGCCCTACACCAAGATGGGCCTGGACAACCCCGATACCCTCTACTGGCACGCCAACCTGCGGCCCGACGCCGAGTACGTGGTCACCGGCACCCGCGGTACCACCCGTGACCTGAGCTTCCAGGTACTCAACGGCAACTACTCACCGACCGAGGTCCCCGGTGGGGAGACCGCCTTCGACGACCGCTCCATCGATATCGCCGCCGACGGCAGCTACGAACTGACCCTGGGCCCCGGCGCGGGCGGCCGCAACCACATCCGGCTGGCCGCGGATTCGACCATGCTCGCGGTCCGCGAGGTCTATGGCGACTGGGCGAGCGAGAAGGCAGGCACCGTCCGCATCAGCCGGGTCGACACCGTCGGTTCCGCCCCGCCGGCCCTCACCTCCGACCTGATGGCCAAACGCTACGAGGTCGCGGGCAAGATGCTGGTGTCACGGCTGAAGACCTTCCTGGCCTTCCCCGAATGGTTCTATCTGAACCTGCCGGTCAACACCATGACCGAACCGCGGCGCACCCCGGGCGGGCTGTCCACCCAGTTCTCCTCGGTCGGTCACTACGACCTCACCGACGACCAGGTGATGATCCTGACCGTGCCGAAATCCGACGCGCCCTACCAGGGCTTCCAGCTCGGCAGTATGTGGTACCTGTCGCTGGACTACATCAACCACCAGACCAGCCTCAACGCCGACCAGGCCAATGTCGACCCGGACGGGATGATCCGGCTGGTGATCAGTGAACGCGATCCGGGCCTGATCAACTGGATCGAACGCACCGGCCACGATCGCGCCTATCTGCAGTTCCGCTGGCAGCGGCTGTCCCGGGACATGACACCCGAGGACGGGCCGACCGTGGAACTGGTGTCCTTCGACGAACTGCCCGACCGGCTGCCCTATTACAAGGAATCGCGCATCACCCCGCAGGACTGGAAGATCCGGATCGCCGGTCGGCAGGCCGCGGTGGCGGAGAGGATGCTCGGCTGATGCTGTTGCAGGACAAGGTCGTCGTCGTCTCCGGGATCGGCCCGGGGCTGGGGCAGGCGATCGCGCTGCAGAGCGCGAAGGCAGGTGCCGATGTGGTGCTGGTATCGCGCACCGAGAAGCGGCTGCGCAAGGTCGCGGCCCAGGTCGAGGAACTCGGCCGGCGCGCGCTGGTGGTGCCCACCGATATCACCGACGACGCCGCCGCACAGAATCTGGTCGGTGCCGTCCACGCGGAGTTCGGCCGGGTCGACGCGCTGGTGAACAATGCCTTCGCCATGCCGCCGATGGTCGACCTCGCCGAGGTGGCCTTCGACGATCTGCGGACCAACCTGGAAACCAACGTCTTCGCCGCGCTGCGGTTGACCCGCCTGTTCGCCCCCGCCCTCGCCGAGAGCAAGGGCTCGGTGGTGATGATCAATTCGGCGGTGCTGCGGCACTCCCGGCAGCCCTACGGCCCCTACAAGATGGCCAAGACCACGCTGCTGGCGCTCGCGCAGAGCCTGGCCACCGAACTGGGACCGCGCGGTATCCGGGTCAATTCCGTGGCACCGGGCTGGATCTGGGCCGACACGCTGAAATGGTATTTCGACTACCTGGCCCAGGAACGCGGGGTCGGCGCGGACGATATCTACACCGAGACCGCCGCCGATATCGACCTGCGGCGGCTGCCCGAACCCGATGAGATCGCCGACGCGGTCGTCTTCTTCGCCTCCGCGATGTCGCGGGCGATCACCGGAACCTGTCTCGACGTGAACTGCGGCGAATTCCACCACTGAGGAGTAAGTAGAAATGATCGGCAGGGACGACGTCGGGACCATCGACGATCTGCACGCCTCCGCCACCAAGGTGGTCGGACTCGACGATTTCGGCGACGACGACTACCGCACCGGCCTGTCGGTGCTGCTGGAATCCTATGAGCACGACGCCGAACTCACCCCGTTCGGCAACAAGGTCAATCGCGCGCTGCTGCGCGGCGCCCTGATCGCCCGGGCCCTGAGCGAAGCCGGTTGGAAGCAATACCCGCAGCATGCCGAGATCGCGATCGAACGGCCGATCTTCGTGACCGGGCTACCGCGCTCGGGTACCACGGCGGTGCACCGACTGCTCACCGCCGACCCCGGCCACCAGGGCCTGGAGATGTGGCTGACCGAGATGCCGCAGCCCCGCCCGCCGCGAGAGACCTGGGAACAGAACCCGGTGTTCGCGCGTCTGCAGGCCGGTTACGAGAAGCATCATGTGGAGCATCCCGAATTCATGGGTGTGCACCATATCTCCGCCGACCAGGTGGAGGAATGCTGGCAGTTGCTGCGGCAGTCGGCGATGTCGGTCTCCTACGAGTGTCTGGGCTATCTACCCCGCTACTCGGAATGGCTGCGCGAACAGGACTGGACACCGGCCTACGCCCGGCATCGGCGGAATCTGCAACTGATCGGCCTCAACGACCCCGGCCGGCGGTGGGTGCTGAAGAATCCGAGCCATCTGTTCGCCCTCGACGCGCTGCTCGCCGTCTATCCGGACGCGCTGGTGATCCAGATGCACCGGGTGCCGCGCACCATCGTCGCCTCGGTGTGCAGCCTGAACGAACAGGCGACGGCGGGCTGGTCGGAGAAGTTCCGCGGACCCGTGGTGGGCGCCGCGCAGTTGGAACTGTGGTCGCGGGGTGCGAAAACCTTCCTCGAGGACCGGAAGAAGCATCCGGCGGCGCAGTTCTGCGATGTGTACTACGAGGATTTCGTGACCGATCCGATCGGCACCGTCGAGAAGATCTACACGCGGTTCGGGATCGAGTTCACCGACGCCGCCCGGGAGCAGATGACTGCTCTGCACGGTGAATCCACCTCGGGGGCGGCCCGGCCCGTCCACAAGTACTCGCTGGACGATTTCGGACTGACACCGGAGGAAGTGGACGCCGCGTTCGCGCCCTACCTCGACGTGCACTATCCGGGTGGCCATCGGGTCTGAGCGGCACCCGGCGGGCGGTGGACCGGGGAATCGCCGGCGCCGCCCGCCCGGTTCACCGTGCTCGGCGCGGCATCCGGACGGCCACCACCGGTTTTCCGCGGTGGTGGCCGTCCGGGGTCAGGGCTGGCCGGGCTTCAATACGATGAACAGGCCGTGGGCCTCGGCACAGAGCCGGTCACCGTCGTGCAGGGTGGCCTTGATCCAGACCTTGCGGCCCTCTTGGCGTTCGGCCCAGGCGTGCAGTGCCAGTTCCTTGTTCAACGGTGTGATCGACCGGTAGTCCACCGTGAGCGATGCCGTCCGGGTCACCGACCCGGAATGCGCGGATCCGGCCAACCCCATCAGATCGTCGAAGCCCAGCGAGATGTACCCGCCATGGGCGGCGGCATTACCGCCGAGGTGGAAGGTGCGATAGGTGATCCGGGCCTGGACACCGTCGCGGTTCACCCGATCCACCTGGTACGGCGGCAGGGTCACGTTTCCGCGGGAGGGCAGATCGAACCGGGTCCAGCCCGGCGCGTCCCATTCCTCGCCGACATAGGCGCCCAGCCGGTCGTTCAGCTTCTCCAGGATGCCGGCCGCTTCCTGCACCAGATCGTCCGGCGGCACCGCCAGCCGGGCACGGTCCATGAGCGTGCGCACCTGTTCCACGAAGTCGCCGTAGTGCGGGCCGCCGCGGCTGGTGTCGACAGTGCGGACCGCCTCCATCAACTCCGACATCGGCCGGAATCCGCCCTCGTGATGCTCGGCATCGGGCAGGACGTTCCCGGCCTCGTTTTCGCTCATGAGAACACGTTATCGTCACAGGTGCGGCCGGGTGGCGCCCGGGGCCGCCGCATGAGGTGCGCGACCGGGCCGCGCGGCACCGCCCCGGCCGCGTAGGCTGCCGGATATCGGCGGTCGGGGAGTGCGCCTTTCCTCCCGGCTGCCGGGGCCCGTTCGTATGCGGATTCCGGACGGGGCCAGTACGCACGCGGGGCGGTCCGGGGTCGGGCCGCAGGAGGACGACCATGCCGACGACGCCATTGACGCAGCAGAGTTTCCAGACGGTGGTGTCCACCAATCACATAGTGCTGGTGGACTTCTGGGCGACGTGGTGTGGTTGGTGTACCCGGTTCGCACCGGTTTTCGAGGAGTCCTCGGAGTTACACCGCGATATCGTGCACGCCACTGTGGAAGCCGAGGCCGAACCCGCGCTCGCGGCCGCCGGACAGGTGGATCGGTACCCGTGGCTCATGGCCTTCCGTGAGGGCACGCTGGTGTACTCGAAGGCCGGATTCCTGCCCGGTGACCAGCTCGAGGAACTCGTCCAGCAGGTGCGCTGGATGGACATCGACGAGTTCCGCCGCGAGAACAACATCCCGCAGCCCTCGGCCGCCGCGCCCTCGGCGCCGGCGCAGGCGCCGGCCACGGCCGGCCGGGCGGGTCCCGCGCCCGGACCGCAGGCGTACGGCTGGCCCGGTCTGCGCACCGCGTGAAGAGCGGTCTCGAACCGGGCCAGATCTTCGCCGGTTACCGGATCGACCGCCTGCTGGGCGCCGGGGGAATGGGCGAGGTCTATCTCGCCCGCGACCGTGACCTGCCGCGGCCCGTGGCCCTGAAGTTGCTGACCCCCATCGCCGGTGACGACCGCGACGTCCGGGCCCGCTTCCTGCGGGAGGCCGATATCGCGGCGCGGCTGTCCCATCCCAATATCGTCGCCGTGTACGCCCGCGGCGAGGAACAGGGCCGGCTGTGGATGGCGATCCAGTACATCGAGGGCACCGATGTGGCGGCGGTACTGCGGCGCGGGCCCGTGCGGCCCGAGCACGCGGTGCGGATCACCGAGGAGACCGCGCGCGCCCTCGATCACGCCCACGCGGCGGGTGTACTGCACCGGGACGTGAAACCCGCGAACATTCTGCTGGCCTGGGGTGAACAGCAGCAGGTGTACCTCTCCGATTTCGGCATCGCCAAAGCGCTGGACCGTACCGACGGCCTCACGCGCACCGGCGAGTTGTACGCGAGTTTCCACTACGCGGCGCCCGAACAGTTCGAGATGCGCCCCGATATCGACCGCCGTGCCGATGTGTACTCGCTCGGCTGCACCCTCTACTACCTGTTGACCGGGCGCCTGCCGTATCCGGCCGCGACCACCGGGGCACTGGTCAACGCTCATCTCAATGCTCCGGTGCCGCGGCCCTCGGCGGTGGATCCGCGGCTGCCGTCCGGATTCGACGGTGTCATCGCCCGTGCCATGGCCAAGAACCGGGACGAACGGTTCTCCGGCTGCGGTGAATTGGCGCTGGCCGCGCGTCGCGCACTCACCGAACCGGCGGTGACCGTGCCGGCCGTACTCACCGTGCCGGTTCCGTCGCCCGCCGCGGGCGGGCCGGCCGGGCCGCGGTCGCCGCGGCGCCGCCTGCTCACGGTGCTCGCGGTGCTCGTCGTGGTTGCGGTGTTCGGTGCGACCGCCTGGTTCACCGGCCTCGTGCGCGGTGGGGATCATCCGGCCGCGCCACCTCCCGCCGATGCGAAAACCGCCGCCGAACAGGCGGCCTGCGCGTACACCGCGCTCGTCGCGAGCTACGACTACGACGACCCGGCGGGCTGGGAGCAGAAGGTACAGGCCGGCGCCACCGGCCAGTGGAAGAGCCAGGCCGCGACCGTGCTGCCGATGGCCCGGGTACTGGTCTCCGCGGACCCGGAGCGTTCCCGGGCGGGGAACACCAGCTGTACGGCGACCATGACCGACGGCGACACCCGTGCCGACGTCCAGGTGCAGATCACCACTGTCAATCAGGTTGCCGGCGAGGCGGAGACGACGCGGGAGCTGTCGGTGTCCACGGTGATGGAGCTGGTGGACGGACGGTGGCTGTGCAGTGTTTTCAACGCGCCCTTCCTGCCGAGCTGAGCGGCCTGTGATGGTTCGCACAGGTACCGAAAGGGACATCGTCGGTACCGTGCGGTTCGCTGCGCATATGCTGGCCGGGCTGCACGATGGAGGTAAGTCATGACGGTCGAGGTGCTGGCCGACCCGGAGCCGGGCGGGTCGTGGCGGGGTGCGCAATCCCCGGCCCGGCCCGCGCCCCCGGTGTCGATGATCGAGCGGATGACATCGATCCTGGACGCTTTCGAGCCGGCGACGCCCGTGCTCACGCTGCAGGATCTGGTGGAACGCACCGGGTTACCGCGGTCCACGGTCCACCGCATCCTGGACCAGATGATCCGGTTGCGCTGGCTGGCGCACTATCCGGGTGGTTACCGGCTGGGCCTGCGCACCCTGGAACTGGGTGGGCTGGCCGCGGGCCACAACGAATTACGGGCCGTGATCGGCCCCCTGCTGCACGAGCTGTGCCAGCGCACCCTGTCGGTCGGGCATCTGGGGGTGCTCGACGGCCGCGATGTCGTCTATCTGGACAAGACCGGCGGCCGGCAGAGCGCGGCCGTCCCGACCCGGGTCGGCGGTAGATTACCGGCGCACAGCACCGCGCTGGGCAAGGCGCTGCTGGCGAGCCTGGATCCCGGTGTGGTGGAAACCTCACTGCGCGAACAGCTTCCCCGGCTGACCCCGCGCACCATCGGCGATCGGCTGGAACTGCACCGGGAGCTGGCGCGGATTCGCAGCAGGCAGGGTATCGCCGTCGACAACGAGGAAGCGGTCACCGGTATCGGCTGTGTGGCGGTACCGGTACGCCGCCGCGGGGTCACGGTGGCGGCATTGTCGCTGGCCACCCGGATCGGTTCCGGTCGCCCGGCGATCGATACCGGACGGCAGGCCCGGCAGCTGTCGGCACTGGCCGCCGAGGCGGGACGGCTGCTCTCGCAGGACTAGACGGGCCCGGCCGTGGCAGACCGGGCCGTCCGTTCAGGCGCGGTTCAGTGCGGTGGCGAGTGCGCGTCCGGCGGTCCGGCCGGAGAAGATGCAGCCGCCCAGGAACGTACCTTCCAGGGCGTTGTATCCGTGCACGCCGCCGCCGCCGAAGCCGGCGACCTCACCGGCGGCGTAGAGGCCGGGCAGCGGAGTGCCGTCGGGTCGCATCACCCGGGAATGGAGATCGGTCTGCAGTCCGCCGAGGGTTTTGCGGGTCAGGATGTTGAGCCGGACCGCGATGAGCGGGCCGGCGGCCGGATCGAGGATCCGATGCGGTTTGGCCACCCGGGCGGTGCGGTCCCCGAAGAACGTGCGCGCGTTGTGGATCGCCGTCACCTGGGCGTCCTTGCTGAACTTGTTGGTGATCTCGCGATCGCGGGCCACGATCTGCCGTTCCATTGCGGCGTAGTCCAGTTGCGGGCCGCGGGCGAGGCCGTTCATACCGTCGACGAGTTCGCGCAGCGTATCGGCCACCACGAAATCGACCCCGTGTTCCTTGAACGCCTCCACCGGTTGCGGGGCACCCTTGGTGAAGCGGCTGCGGACCGTGGTGAGCCGGTCCTTGCTGGTGATATCCGGGTTCTGCTCGGACCCGGAGAGCGCGAACTCTTTCTCGATGATCGACTGGGTCAGCACGAACCACGAATAGTCGTAGCCGGTCGCCAGAATCGCCTTCATGGTCGAATTGGTATCGAAACCAGGGAAGCACGGCGCCGGCAGCCGTTTGCCGTTCGCGTCGAACCACAGCGACGACGGGCCGGGAATGATCCGGATGGCGTGATCGGGCCAGATCGGGTCCCAGTTGTTGATGCCCTCGGTGTAGTGCCACATCCGGTCCCGGTTCACCAGGGCGGCGCCGGCCGATTCGGAGATACCGAGCATCCGCCCGTCCACATGGGCGGGCACACCCGAGATCATGGTGCGCGGTGCGGGGCCCAGCCGGTCCGCCGGCCAGTTCTGCCGGATGAGGTCGTGATTGTGGCCGATACCGCCGGAGGTGACCAGCACGGCCCGGGCGTGGAATTCGAAATCGCCCACCACCGTGCGCGAGGACGCGACACCGCGGGCGAGTTCGGTCGGTTCGAGCACGCTGCCGCGCACCCCGGTGACCGCGCCGTCGTGGACGAGCAGTTCGTCGACCCGGTGGCGGAACGCGAAGCGCACCAGGCCCTTGCGCTCGGCTTCCAGCACGGGATTCAGGAACACCTCGAGCACGCCCGGCCCGGTGCCCCAGGAGATATGGAATCGCGGAACCGAGTTCCCGTGCCCGTCGGCGAGGGCGCCGCCGCGTTCGGCCCAGCCGACCAGCGGGGTCACCCGCAGGCCGAGGTCGTAGAGATAGCCGCGCTTCTCGGTGGCGGCGAACCGGACGTAGGCCTCGGCCCACTGCCGGGCCCAATGGTCCTCGTCGTCGCGGTCGAACCCGGCCGAACCCAGCCAGTCCTGCAGCGCCAGCTCGTAGGAGTCCTTGATACCGAGTCGCCGCTGCTCCGGGCTGTCCACGAAGAACAGGCCGCCCAGCGACCAGAACGCCTGACCGCCCAGGTTGTTGCGGTTCTCCTGATCGAGTACGAGCACCCGGTGTCCGGCCTTGGTCAGTTCATAGGTGGCGACGAGACCGGCCAGCCCGGCCCCGACGACGATCACGGGGTACTCGTCGGCCGGTACCGGGTCGGCGGCAGAGGTTTCGGACACGGTTCACCCTTCGCTCACGGTGGCTACGGGCCGGAATGTATCAGATGACCAGGTCGGCCGGTCGGCGATCAGGAAGGGCGCCGGGCCGGGAATTCGGCGGCCAGTTCGGTGAACACCGCGCGGTTGAGTACGAAGGCGCGTTTGCCCTCGTCGAGGATGCGGCGCTGCTCGAGCTCGTCCACGCCGATCCGGTCGAGCAGTGCCCGATACTCGCGTTTGAAGGCCGCGGGATTCCCGATCTGCTCGAAGACGTAGAACCGCACCCCGTCGCCCCGGCGGGGTAGGTCCCACAGTTTCTCCGCATTGCCGCGGATCACCTGGCCGCCGGAGAGATCACCGAGGTAGCGGGTGTAATGGTGGGCGATATAGCCACCCGGCCACGTCCGGGCGCATTCCTCGATCCGCGCGGCATAGGTTGCCGTGGCGGGCAGCGGCGTGAGCTCTTCACGCCAATCCGGGCCGGCGAGATGGGTCAGGTCCCGTTCCAGCTCGGCGGTGCGGGCCAGTTCCGGTTTGATGAACGGGCCGGCCACCGGGTCGGTGGCGAGCGCGTCGGCATGCGACTCCAGGGCCCGGTAGATGAACCAGAGCTGACCGGTGTAGCGGCGATACGACTCGATCCCCAGTGACCCGTCCAGCATCTCGGTGATGAAGGTCGAGTTCTCCGCCTCCTCGTGTTCGCGGGCGGTGGCCTCCCGGATCCGGGTGGAGAACGAGGACACGGCCGGTTCGGCGGTCTCGGGGGCGTCCGGCATCGAGTGCACCTTCCTGCGAATGCGGTGCGGGCACCTCGCCCGCACCGATTGCGCCGGTCGCGCGGTGTGCCGGGCACACCGCGCGACCGGGCGGTCGACACCCCGACGATACCGGCTCCGGCGCCCGGTCAGGGTTCCTCCGTCAGCGGCCGTCGGGGCGCAGCGCGGCGGGGAGCGGTTCGGTCGGTGCGAGCCGCGCGTCCGCCGCGCCGACACCCACCGGCTCGCCCACGCCCACTCCCACCGGTTCCGCGAGACCGGCCGGTTCGGCGGGCACGAGGATCGGCATCGCTTCGGTGGGCAGGATGTCCTCGGTGGCACCCAGTGGTCCGCCCGGCAGGCCCACCAGAGCCGCCGGCAGTGCCGGCATTTCCAGCATCTCGGTGGGCAGTGCCGACGGTGCCACATCGGGCCGTACCCCCGGCGCCGGGTCCAGATCGTGCGTCCAAGCCCCACGATCGAACTCCGGTACCGGCGCCGTCCCGCGCCCCGTCGGTTCCGGAACCTGCGGAGCAGGGGTCCGGGGGACCGGTGCTGCGGCGGGCGTGGACGCCTGCGGTACCGCGAGTTTCGGCACCTGCGGTAGCTGCCCTGCCGCGGGGAAACCGGCAGGCAGATCCACCGAGGTCTCCGCGTGGGTCGAATGCTGCACCGGAACGCGGACGGGGTGGCGGCCCGGCGGCGTGGCCCGCCGCTTGCCGAGGTTCACTGTCGGACGCCGTTTGCCCAGGTTCACGGTGGGCCGCTTCCTGCGCTTGACCACCGGGCGGCGCAGGTTGCCGAACTTGCGCAGGATCGGCGGGCGGCGCACCGTCCGGTCGAACCATTCACCGAGCGTCACACCGCCGGCCAGGGCGCAGCCGATACCGAACGCCGCCAGCAGTTGGTTCGCGCCGCGCGCGAGTTCATCGTTGAGCAGGCCGTACAGTCCCCGGTAGATGCTCAGGCCCGGCAGCAGCGGGGTGATCCCCGCGAGCGCCACGACCAGTGGCGGAGTCAGCGCGCGCCGGGCGAACAGACCACCGACGAGGCCGATCACGATGGCGGCCGCACCCGCGGCGACGACCGGGCCGAATCCGGCGGTGATCACCATCAGGTAGCAGATGGTGCCCATAGCTCCGCTGCCCGCGGCCGCGGCCAACGCCCGTCGCTCCGCGTAGCAGGCCAGCGCGAACGCCAGCGCCGCGGCGGCACCGGCCACGACCTGCACGGGCAGGTTCGACAGTCCGTGCCCGGGGCTGAGGTCCAACGGCACCGTCGCGTCGAACATTTCGCCGATGCGCAGGGTCAGTGCGATACCGGCGATGATGCCACCGGTCATCATCAGCAGTTCGAGCATGCGGGCGGCCGCGGTGATCGGCGCGCCGGTGATCGCGTCCTGCACCGAACCCACCAGGCTCAAACCGCTGAGCAATACCGTGATCCCGGCCGCGATGATCAGCGTGGGGCTCACCGAGATACCCAGTGGCCCGGCGAAGGCGGCCAGGACGACCGCGGGGACTGCCGCGATCGCGCCACCCACCAGATGCTGGAAGAAGAACGGCAGACCGTGCCGGTTGAGCGCGCGGTTGGTCCGGTCGATCACCGCCGTGGTGGCGAAGCTCAGCGCCGCGACCAGGAACCCGCCGCCGAGCAGCAGCGAGATCGCGGCGGCCATGAGCGACCAGCCGAAGGTGGCCGTCCACCGCTTGTACGGGTGGGGTGCGGTGGTGATGGCGTCCAAGGCCCGGCGCGCTTCGTCGGGCGGCACGACATCGCGGCGGATCCGGCGGGTGAGCCGGTCCACCGCGGCGAGCCGGGTGAAGTCGAGCGAGCGGTACTGCACGACGCGCATGGAGCTCGCCGAGGGCAGCCGCGCGCCGCGATGCGCGTAGATGCGGATGGAGTTGTAGGTGACCTCGACGTCACAGGCCGACAGACCGTACGTGGCGGCGATGAACCGCACGGTGGTCTCGGTATCGGTGACGGCCGAACCCGAAGCCAGCACGACCTCACCCATGCGCACCGCCAGATCCAGCACCTCGGCGACCGCGGCGTCATCGGAGAGATCGATGGGCTGCAACGGCGCCGGCGCGGACACGATCGTGTCGGCGGTGGCGGGACGATCGGCGACCAGCTTGCCGATCGCGCCGGTGAGAACGGGCAGGCGCAACGGGTTACGCCGAGGGTCGGCGTAACCGGTGGGGTCCGGGGAGATCGGTGGTTGGGAGGTCGCTCCTTCCAAGATTCCTTGCGCAGCCATAGCCGCGAAGGTAGTGGCCGAAGCCCCCTCTTGCCCACCACAAACCGGCTCTCGAAAATGTGACGTTTGTTACGTACCGGTTTATTTGACATGACGAATGGAGAAAACGGTCCGATCACCCTGCTGACCTGGGCCGTTCTCACCCGCGCCATACCCGCTTCCGAGGGCGTTACACCCTGCGTGTTCTGCGTTACACCGCCGCGTGTGCGTACCTCCGCCTTCGCTCCGGCCATGCGCGGTTTGTGACGAGCCGCGCCGGCCGGGCCCGCTAGGGTCGGAAATATGAGCACCGGCAGCACTTCGACAGCGCAACGTTTACGTCAGGCACTGGACGGGCCGTGGGGCGAGGTCCGGGAACAGGCCCGCACTCAGCTCGCGGGCCCCGAGTACACCGGCGATCCCGACCTGGATCTGCCCGAGGCACGGGCCCGGGTGCTGGAGCAGATGCGGTCGCTGGCGAAACTCGATTACGCCGAACGAGGTTTCCGGCGGGAGAACGGCGGCACCGGGGAGCCCGGCGCGGCCGTCGTCGGCCTCGAGATGCTCGCCTACGCCGATCTGTCGCTGTGGGTGAAGTCGGGTGTGCAGTGGGGGCTGTTCGGGGGCGCGGTGGAGAACCTGGGCACCGAACGGCATCGCGAACACATCCGGCGGCTGATCTCGCTGGATCTGCTCGGCTGTTTCGCGATGACCGAATCCGGGCACGGGAGCGATGTCGCGAATCTGGAGACCACCGCGACCTACGACCCGGCCACCGAGGAATTCGTCATCCACACGCCCACCCCCTCGGCGCGTAAGGACTACATCGGCGGCGCCGCCGAACACGCGCGGATGGCCGCCGTTTTCGCGCAGCTGCGGACCCCGGCGGGCGAGCACGGGGTGCACTGTCTGCTGGTCCCGATCCGGGACGAGCAGGGTAACGATCTGCCCGGTGTCACCACTTCCGACTGCGGGCGCAAGGGCGGGCTGCCCGGTGTGGACAACGGCCGCATCGTCTTCGACCAGGTGCGGATCCCGCGGGAGAACCTGCTCAACCGCTATGCGGATGTGGAACCGGACGGTACCTACCGCTCCGAGATCGACAACCCCAGCCGGCGCTTTTTCACCACCCTCGGCACTTTGGTCCGCGGGCGGGTCAGCGTCGGTGGCGCCGCGGCGGCCGGTGCCCGGGTCGCGCTGAGCATCGCGTTGCGGTACGCGCTGAAGCGCCGCCAGTTCGGCGATCCGGACAACGGCAACGAGACCCTGCTGCTGGACTACCGGATGCATCAGCGCCGGTTGCTGCCGCTGCTCGCGCGTTCCTACGCGCTGGCGTTCGCGCAGAACGATCTCGTCCGCCGGATGCACCTGGTGCAGACCGGTCAGGATCTGGCGCCCGGGGCGCAGCGGGCACTGGAGAAGCGGGCCGCCGGCCTGAAGGTGGCGCAGACCCGCCACGCCACCCGCGCCATCCAGGAATGCCGCGAGGCATGCGGCGGCGCCGGCTACCTGACGGAGAACCGGCTGGTCACCCTGAAGGCCGATACCGATGTGTTCACCACCTTCGAGGGTGACAATGTGGTGCTCACCCAGCTGGTCGCCAAGGAGATCCTGACCGCCTACGCCGACGAGATCCGCGATCTGGACGCGCTGGGCTGGGTCCGGTTCGCCGCGACCATGGCCGGCGATGTGGTGCGGAAACGGTCCGGGGTGCGTCAGCTCATCCAGACCCTGCGCGACCGCGGCGGCGAGACGGTCGACGAGGGCGATCTGGGGCGCCGCGATACGCAACTGGCGTTGTTCGCCGACCGTGAGGACTATCTGACCCGCACGGCCGCGCACCGGCTGCGGGCGCGCGCCGAGGAGACCGAGCCCTTCGAGGCCTTCAACAACGCCCAGGACCATATTCTGGCCGCGGGCGCCGCCCATATCGACCGGTTGATCCTCGAGGCCTTCATCGAGGGCATCGCCGATATCGAGGAGGAGGAGCCTCGCCGGCTGGCCGAAACCGTCTGCGATCTGTACGTGTACTCGATCCTCGAGGAGCACTCGGCCTGGTACATCATGCACCGTTTCATCTCGGTGGAACGGGCCAAGGCGATCCGGCGCGGGGTGAACGAACTCGTCGACCGGCTCCGCCCGGACGCGCTCACGCTCGTCGAGGCGCTGGGTGTGCCGGAGTCCATGCTGGGTGCCGCGATGCTGGACGACGCGAGCGTGCACCAGCGGCAGTAGCGGGCAGCCGGGGGCGGGCCCCGGTCTAACCGGACCGGGCCCCCGCCGGGCGGGCAAGGTATACAGCCACCCAGTAGAGGCCGATGGCCAGCGCGATACCGGCCGCGGCGCCGCCGAGGACATCGGTGGCGAGATGGTAGTCCAGCGCCACCATCCCGATGCCCGCCCCGAACCAGGCGGCGGCCGTGAGCGCGACGATCACCGCGCGGGCGCGCACCGAGCGCAGCAGCAGGACCAGGGTGGTAACCACCGCGACCAGGTGCACGGTATGGCCACTGGGATAGGCGAGATAGTCGTGCAGGGGGCGTGACCAGAACGGTTTCAACGCCCAGGCGTTGATCGCGACAGCAGTCTCCGGCACCAGCACCATGGTCGCGGTCTCCCACCATTTGCGCTGCCAGGCGAACCATGCGGCACCACCGCACAGGACGGCGAGGACCACCCCGGTATTGGTCGCGAGGGTGAGTACCTCGGCGATCCAGGGCCGCGGATCCAGTCGGGGATCGACCCGCTCGTTCACCGCGAGATCGAACGTGGTCTCTCCGCCGCCCGGGGGGAACGACCACGGGAGGGCGGCCGCGACGGTTGCTCCGGCGGCCGCGGTCGCCGCGGTGGCGAGCGGGTTCGCGGTACTGCCGGGACCGCGGACCCGGCGGGGTTCGGCGGTATCTGCCGCTTCGTCGGTGCCGACGTGGGACGGGTGCGCGTCGGCGGCGTCCGGTGTTCCCGGACGGTCTGCGCCCGTGCGCCGGATACGGCCGGTGGGCCGGTCCGCGCCGAACGGATCCGGCGCCGCGGATGCTGTGCTCACGGTCCGACCCTAGTGGGCGCAGCCGGTCGAAGCCCATCCGCGATTCGCGTACGGTCGCAGCACGGAGGTACGCAGGACGCGCACGGCCGGAGCGAGCGCCCGGGGCACGGACGCACATTGCCGCAGCGGAGACGGGGGTACGTATGGCGCCCACGGCCGGAGCGGGCACGGTCAGGCAAGGCGCGCAGGGCTGGAGCGAAGGCGGAGGTATGCCCAGGGCACGCAGGGCCGGAGCGAAGGCGTGGACACGCCTGGGAGCGCCACCGTCCGGCCCGTGATGTTCTTCTGCTGCCTCACCCGGGGCCGTAGGTGAGGAACGCGGTGATCAGGAACCACAGCATCCAGGCGATCGCGATGAACATTCCGAGCGCGAAGCCCGCGCGCATGGCGGCGCGGCCGAAATCGATATCACCGACCTCGCGCGGATACAGCCGCCACGGGCTGTACCAGGGGGAGCGGAATCGTCGGGCCCCGGCCGCGCGTTCGTACTCGGCGAGATCCTCGGCGTACTGTTCGGCCTCCGCCTGGGCCGGGCCGCCGTGCCACAGGGTGACATCGATGGGGCCGAGGAATCCCTCTTCGAGCAGGCGCTGCGGTGCCGGGAGGTACGGCAGCATCCCCATCCCGCGGAACGACAGGGCCACATCGTTGGCGGTCCAGCGGTGCGATTCACGTTGGGCGAGCACGCCGAAATAGTGCCGCAGCCCGTTCCCGTCGTCACCGACGATCACATCGAAGCTCGGGTCGTGCACCTTCTGCTCGATCTGCACGGGCACGTTCTGCAGGGGCACGACCAGCGCGACACCGTGTACCGCGCGCTGTCCCAGCCCGCGGGCGGCCAGCCAGGTCTGCAGGGCGAAGGTGTGTTCGCGGGAACGGTCCAGCGGGGAACGGTTGTCGCTGGTCTCGAGTTCGGCGCGGACGCCGTTGAGGGTCCAGTCGCCGGTCAGCGGGGCCTGCAGGGTGCCACCGTGCGGCGAGTGCAATCCCGCGACATCGATGACCACACAGCTGGTGGGCGTCCACACCACGGCGTCGAAATGGTAGGACTCGCCCTGATGGACGAGGCCGCAGTTCACCGTCGCGACCCCCTGCGGGCTCCCCGCGCCGTCCCAGCCGCTGAGCCAATCCACCAGAGCCCGTTCGGCAACGCTGTCGGTGCTGTTCTGTACCTGCACGAGCATGGTGACCGCCCTTCGCGTCCGAGCCGAGGCAATGGTGTCCGAGCCGAGGCTGTGGTGGCGCCGGCTGTGCGGCGCCCTCTTCGAAACTACCGGTCCGGCTCCTGCGCGGGAAGTTTACCGGCGCGAACCGCCGCGACGAGTTCGGCGTGATCGGCCTCGGCGCGGTCGGCGTAACGCACCGCGAACTCGGCGATCGCGGTGTCGAAATCCTCGTCGTCGCCCAGATAACCGCTGATCATACGTGGATCCAGCGAGCGGGCGTGGGCGCGGGCGAGCAGCGCTCCGGCCAGCCTGCCGTAGTCGTCGAGGTCGTGCGGTTCGAGTTCCTCGGGAGCGATCCCGCCCTTGAGATTGCGGAACTGGCGGACGATGAACGGCAGCTCGCGGGTGCCGTCGGCGGTGGGTACGGACATGGTGGTCCAGCCGAGGAGGATATCGGTCTCGGTCTGAACCAGCCTGGCGCCCTGCACGATTCGCTTGCCCTCGTGTTTCGGTGCGGCGCTGCCGAGTACGGGTGCCAGCGCCGAGGGCGCCGCCTGTTTGAGTTGCAGGACCAGTACCTCGCCCGAATTGCCGTGCAGCAGTGCGACGTAGCTGTGCAACCCGACGCTACCCGTACCGACGATGCGGAACGCGATATCGGCCACCGCGAACCGGCCCAGCAGCTCCTGCCGTGATTCCCGCAGCGACGTACCGTAGCGTTCGAGGGCATCGATGGCCGCGTCCTCGACCTCCTGGGGGACGGTGGTGAGGAGCGGGGGGTCGGCGACGAAACGGTGCCTGTCGATACCGGTTTCGTGGTCGTCGATATGGGTCCACTTCCGCACGACCTTGTCGCTGTTGTTCTTCCGGGCCTTCTTGGCGGCCTTCTTGAAGTTGTCCAGCAGATCCTGGGCCTCGACGCGGTCGAGGACCGATTCGTCGGCGAGCGCGGACCAGGTGGTGAGGAACGGTCGTTCGGCGAGGACGGCCGCGACGCGCCGATAGCTGCGTGCGGCGTCCGCGGCAGCGGTACGGCATTCCTCCTCGCCGGCGCCGCCGACCCGCCCCGCCAGGACCAGGCTGGCCGCGAGCCGCTCCAGGTCCCATTCCCACGGACCCGGCACGGTGTCGTCGAAATCGTTGATATCCATGACGATCTCGCCGCGGGAGGTGCCGTAGAGGCCGAAGTTGCCGGCGTGGGCGTCCCCGCAGAGCTGGGCGGTGAAGCCGGTATCGGGGCTGCCCGCCAGATCGGTGGCCATCAGCCCGGCCGAGCCCCGGTAGAACGCGAAGGGAGAGGCGATCATCCGGCCGATGCGCAGCGGGATCAGCTCCTCGATACGACCGGAGTTGCTCGCCTCGACGAATTCCACCACCGACGGCCGCCCGCCGGTGGGCACGGCACGGTCCCGGGCCGTGGGCGGCACCCGGTCGCGGACGGCCCGGCCGCGAGCGAGTACGTCCTCGGCGGGGGTGTAGGAGCGTAGCGGGATACGACCGGTGGACACGCGGTAACGGTACCGACCCGGCGGTTCGTCCCGGCTCCGGGTGCTCGCGTGGACGCGAGGGGCCGGAGCCGGTTCGGCTCAGCCGGCCCGCAGTGGTGTGAGGGGCAGGCGCAGTGCCCCGGGTGCCGCCGCGGGAACCGCCGGCCGCACCGGTGCCACGGGAGCGATCCGCTGATACGGGGTGCCCAGCCCCGGCCGGGTGTCCTCCTGATCCTTGTTCGGCCAGAAGGCCATCGCGCGTTCGGCCTGCGCGGTGATGGTCAGCGACGGGTTCACCCCGAGGTTGGCGGTGACCGCGGACCCATCGGCGATATGTAGGCCGGGATGCCCGTAGACCCGCTGATAGGGGTCCACCACGCCCGTCTCGGGCCGGTTGCCGATCACACAGCCGCCGATGTAGTGCGCGGTCGCCGGGATATCGAGGACGTCGGTGTAGAGCCCGTGGGTGTCCCCGTCGATCTTGGCCGCGAACCGCCGGCCGACCTCGTGCGCCAGCGGGATCCAGGTCGGGTTCGGCTTACCCGTGCCCTGTTTCGTCGTCAATCCGCCGCGCCGCAGGAACGAGGTGAGCGAATTGTCCAGCGACTGCATGACCAGCAGGATGACCGATCGCTCCGAGGCGTGCCGGGCGTTGAAACTGCGCAGGAACACCACCGGGTGGGCGACCGCGGCGAGCAGGAAGCGCAGGAACCGGAACGCCCCGCCGTCGATCACCGGGGCCGAGAGGGGGAACAGCGCGTTCTGGCCTTTGCCGTAGTGGCACACCTCGATATGGGTGTTCGCCTCGGGATGTATCGAGGAGGTGATGGCGACACCGGCGGCGAAGTCGCGGCGTGACCGGCTCACCACCGCCAGGATCGCCTCGGAATTGCTGCGGGTGAGTTCACCCAGGCGCGGGGAGAGCCGCGGCAGTACGCCCCGATCCCGCATCCGGTGCAGCAGCCGCTGGGTGCCCAGCGCCGCGCCCGCGAACACCACCTGCTCGGCGGTGAAGGTCCGTGTGCGCTTGCGGATCCACCGGTCGGGCCGGGAGGTATCGACGGCGTAGCCGCCGCCGGGCAGCGGTCGCACCGCGGTGGCGGCGGTGAGCGGGTGCACGGTGGCACCGGCCTGCTCGGCCAGGAACAGGTAGTTGGTGGTGGTCGTGTTCTTGGCGTTGTGCGGGCAGCCGGTCAGGCAGCGGGCGCAGTGCACACAGCCGCGGCGGCGCGGGCCGGCACCGCCGAAATAGGGATCGTCGACCTCGGTGCCGGGGTCGTCCTCGTTGAAGAACACCCCGACGTCGGTGGGGTGGAAGGTCTCGCCCACACCCATATCCGCGGCGACCTCGCGGATGACCTCGTCGGCCGGGGTCGTCCGCGGGTTGGTCGTCACGCCGAGCATGCGGCGCGCCTGGTCGTAGTAGGGCGCGAGTTCGGCCTGCCAGTCGGTGATGTGCGCCCACTGCCGATCGGTGAAGAAATCGGTGAGCGGTTCGTAGAGTGTGTTGCCGTAAATGAGGGAGCCGCCGCCCACTCCGGCGCCGGAGAACACGGCGCATTTGCCGAGCAGGCTGATCCGCTGGGGTCCGGTGAACCCGAGTTTCGGTGCCCAGATGGATTTGCGGAGGTTCCAGTTGCTGCGCGGCAGCGTCTCGGCGTCCCAGCGCCGCCCGGCTTCGAGGACCCCGACCCGGTAGCCTTTCTCCGTGAGTCGCAGGGCGCTCACGCTCCCGCCGAACCCCGATCCGATGACCACGACGTCGTAGTCGAACTCTGACATGATCTTCCTCTCACCCGACTCGATGGTGAGATGGTTTCATACTCATTCTTTCATCGAATGACGCGGCGGGGTGTGCTGGCGCGGGTGGGCGCCATACGGTAAGCACACCCATGTGATGAGCGATTCGGGAACCGGCGGATCAGAGACCGCGGGCCGGGATCCCGGTGGTGCGCTCGCCGCGGTCCTGTCCGACCGGCTGCTCACCGTCCCCAACGTGCTCAGCGTGCTGCGGTTGATCGGTGTCCCGCTGTTCCTGTGGCTGCTCCTGGTGGAGTACGCCGACGGTTGGGCGTTCGTCCTGCTCATCCTGAGCGGGCTCACCGATTTCCTCGACGGCAAACTCGCCCGGCTGCTGGACCAGTCCTCGCGGCTCGGCGCCCTGCTGGATCCCTTCGTCGATCGGCTCTATCTGGTGACCACACTGGTCGCCTTCGTCGTCCGCGGGCTGATCCCCTGGTGGGTGGCCGCCCTGCTGATCGGACGCGACGCGGTGCTGACCCTGACCCTGTCGGTCTACCGCCGGCGTGACCTGGACCCGCCCGAGGTCATCTATCTGGGCAAGGCGGCCACCTTCGCGCTCATGTCGGCGCTGCCGTGGCTGCTGGCCGGGCAGATGGACTGGGCCGGCGATGGTTTCGGCGCCGCGTTCGGCGGGGCACTTCTGATCTGGGGTACGGCCGTCTATGTGTGGACCGGTCTGCTCTACCTGGGCCGCGCCGTCGCCGTGGCGCGCCGGATTCCGCCGGCGCCCGCCGGGGGCCGTGCCACACGCGGCGGGGATACCGGCGCGGCAGAGGGCGGCGGGCTCGCATAGAGTTGCGGGCATCGTGCACGACGACACGAGGAGAGGACATCACGTGAGCCGGGTTCCGGAGGATCTGCGTTACACCGCGGAACATGAATGGGTGCGTCGGACCGAGCCCACCCGTGTTCTGGTGGGGATCACCGATTACGCCCAGTCGCAACTCGGTGACGTCGTGTTCGTGCAGTTGCCCGAATCCGGCGCCGACGTTGCCGCCGGGGACAGCATCGCCGAGGTCGAATCGACCAAGAGCGTTTCCGATATCTACGCTCCACTGAGCGCGAAAGTCGTTGCGGTAAACCAGGAACTGGAGGCGAAACCGGAAACGCTGAATACCGATCCCTACGGTGACGGGTGGTTGTTCGAACTCGAGGTGGCCGATGCGGCCGCATTGGACTCGAGCCTCGGTGAACTGCTCGATGCCGCGGGTTATCAAGGAGTTATCGGGGGCTGATCCAGCCTTCCCGGTTCTACCTGCACGGGTACGGCCCGGCAGGGTACGGTCAATGCCAACGGATGTGCCGCCCGGAGTCGGGGCCGCCCAGCCACGTCTTATCGCGGCATCTGCCTGCATGGTTTATGAGGTTCGAGGAGGAGAGAAACGGTGAGCGAGAACAAAGACCCGGGTTACGGGGAGACCGCGGCCGAGACGACGTCGGTCTTCCGCGCGGATTTCCTGAACGAGGTCGACGCATCGCGCTCCGGCGAGCCGACCGGTGAACAGCCGGTGCAGGGTGTCGAGGGTCTTCCGGTCGGGGCGGCGCTGCTCGTCGTCAAACGTGGCCCGAACGCGGGTTCGCGTTTTCTGCTGGACCAGCCCACCACCTCGGCCGGCCGGCATCCCGACAGCGATATCTTTCTCGACGATGTCACCGTCAGTCGTCGTCATGCCGAGTTCCGGCAGGACGAGGATTCCTTCCAGGTCGTCGATGTGGGCAGCCTGAACGGCACCTACGTCAATCGCGAGCCGGTGGATTCGTCGGAGCTGCAGAACGGTGACGAGGTACAGATCGGTAAGTTCCGGCTGGTTTTCCTCACAGGTCCGCGGACCCAGGAGGCCGGTTCTGCGGCCGGTGCGGGGAGTCTGTGAACAGCTGACGATCGGTGCGCCGGTCCGGGTGATCGGCGCCTCGGCATGAAAGACTCGAGATCATGACAGGCGCGGCGCAGCAGTGGGCGCACGGAGGGATGTCGATCGGCTCCGTGCTCGATCTGCTGCGACCGGATTTTCCGGATATCACCATTTCCAAGATCCGCTTCCTGGAAGCGGAGGGCCTGATCCGGCCGGAGCGGACGCCGTCCGGCTACCGCCGGTTCTCGGTCGCGGACTGCGAACGGTTGCGTTTCGTCCTGACGGCGCAGCGCGACCAGTACCTGCCGTTGAAGGTGATCAAGGAACAACTCGAGGCGATCGACAGCGGTGCCGCGACGCTCGGGGTGCGGGAAGCCCGCGCCCGGGCGCGGACCGCCCGGCCGGATACGGGGCGTGCGGAGCCGTACGACGGCACCGAGGTGCTGCCGCGTCCGCCGCGACGGCTGGGTGTACCACCGGGTCGCGTCACGCCGGACGATTTCGAGTTCGATCATCAGATCCGGGTGACCCGGGCGGATCTGCTGGACCGGGCCGGGATCGATGAGACGTTCCTCAACGATCTGATCCGGGCGAATTTGATCACCCCGGGCCCGGCCGGGTTCTTCGACGCCGATGCGGTCACACTGGCGGCGACCGCCAAGGCGATGGCCGAATTCGGTTTGGAGGCGCGGCATCTGCGGGCGTTCAAACTCGCCGCGGACCGGGAGGCGGCGCTGGTGGCGCAGATCGCGGCACCGATCGCCAAGAGCCGCGACGCCGGCGCCCGGGCGCGGGCCGAGGAGACGGTCCGCGAACTTGCCGCGCTGTCGCTGACACTGCACGCGAGCCTGGTGAAGGCGTCGGTGCGCAACTCACTCGGCGGATGAGCCGAGTGTCCGATTCCCGCCGTCATCGGCGGAATCCGGTCTGACCTGCGGCCGAGTGGCCGGGGGCTACGCTGGTGGCAACACACTGATTCCGGTGCCCGTCAGCGATCGCGGCGCCGCGCCGAATTCGCCTAGACTCGTGGTACGGCGAGCCCTGCATCGGCGAGGGCGGGCAGCCGGGGAGTATGGGAGGCAGTGCGATGAGCGAAATGCGCGTGATCGGCATCCGGGTCGAGCAGCCACAGAACCAGCCCGTCCTGCTGCTGCGGGAGGCGGAGGGTGAGCGGTATCTGCCGATCTGGATAGGACAGGCGGAGGCCACGGCCATTGTGCTCGAACAGGAGGGCGTCACACCGATCCGGCCGCTCACCCACGATCTGATCAAGGTCTTGATCGCGGATCTCGGGCATACCCTCGAGGAGGTTCATATCGTGGACCTGAAAGAAGGGACGTTCTACGCCGATCTCGTCTTCGAGAACGAGGTGCGGATCTCGGCCCGACCGTCGGATTCGGTGGCGATCGCCCTGCGCGTCGGCTGCCCGATCTACGCTGCGGAATCAGTGCTCGAGGAAGCCGGTCTGGTGATGCCCGACGAACGCGAGGACGAGGTCGAAAAGTTCAAGGAGTTCCTGGAGTCGGTCTCGCCGGACGATTTCAAAGCGACCGACAGTTGAGTATCCGCGCTATTTTCTAGACCTCAACTACAGGTCGAGACTGTTACCGCGCGTCGCGTTTGGTTCGGCACTGCTGCGGCCGAGAGAATGGGAAGAGTAGCCTCATAGTCGACGCCGGGCCGTCGGCTATAGGCACTGATCGGCGGAGCAAGGGAGTAGTTCAGTGGCAGAGAATATGCGGGATATGCGATCGGAAGTGGGCCCGCCTCGGCGCTACGAAATACAACCCGGATTGTTCCCCGACGATTCGGTTCCCGACGACCTGGTCGGATACCGGGTGCCGACAGCCTGTCAGGTTGCCGGTATCAGTTACCGGCAACTGGACTACTGGGCGCGGACCGCGCTGGTGGTGCCCTCCATTCGCGGGGCGGCGGGCTCGGGCAGCCAGCGGCTGTATTCGTTCAAGGACATCCTGGTCCTGAAAATCGTCAAGCGGCTCCTCGATGCCGGTATTTCGCTGCAGAACATCCGTATCGCCGTCGACCATCTGCGTAGTCGCGGAGTGGAGGATCTGGCGAATATCACCCTTTTCTCCGACGGAACCTCGGTATACGAGTGCACCTCACCGGAAGAAGTCGTCGATTTACTGCAGGGCGGCCAAGGGGTATTCGGTATCGCGGTGAACAGTGCCATGCGGGAACTCACCGGTGCCATCGCCGCATTCCCCGCCGAACGCGCCTCGGAGACCACCGAGCGTCCCGAGGACGAATTGTCCTATCGCCGCAAGGCGCGCCTGACCCGTAAAACCGGCTGATCGCTCGCCGGCGACCACGGGGCCGCCGAATGAGGGAAACGACACATACCGGCGGGTGGCTCCCGGACGTCGCTGCTCACCGGGCTAGACTTGGCGGGCGCCGTAGCCGTGCGGGAGAGTCCCGGATCCTCGCCGGATCCGGGCGCCGAAGGAGCAGCACCTCCCCGTCAATCTCTCAGGCCCCAGGACCGTGCGGGAACCGGCGCCTCTGGAAAGTGGTGGCTGCGGGCCACCCGCCCAAGGTGAAAGGTGGACCGGAGCGAGATCCGGCCGCCGAAGCTCTCAGGCGCCGCGACAGAGGGGGAGGGCCCCGAGCCGACCGTGCCGGTCGGCCGCCCCACCCAGGGAGCCGCGGTGAGCCAGACCTTCGCAGATCGTCATATCGGACCGGATGACCACGAGTTCGCGCGGATTCTCGCCGCGATCGGCCTCGGCTCGGCCGACGAGCTGGCGGCCGCCGCGCTGCCAGCCGGGATCCGCGATGACGATCCGCTGGCCGGGCTGCCCGCGCCGGGCACCGAACACGAGGTGCTCGCCGAGCTCGCGGCGCTCGCCGAATCCGATCATGTCGCCACTTCCATGATCGGCCTGGGCTACTACGACACTCTGACCCCGCCGGTGCTGGTGCGCAATCTGCTGGAGAATCCCGCCTGGTACACCGCGTATACGCCCTATCAGCCGGAGATCAGCCAGGGCCGGCTCGAGGCGCTGCTCAATTTCCAAACCATGGTGACCGATCTGACCGGCACCGATGTGGCCAATGCGTCCATGCTCGACGAGGCCACGGCGGCCGCGGAGGCGATGACCCTGTTGCGCCGGGTCAATCGCCGGGGCCCCGGCCGGTTGGTGATCGACCGCGACCTGTTCCCGCAGACCCGTACGGTGCTGGCCACCCGGGCCGAACCGCTGGGCATCGAGATCGTGGAGGCCGACCTGGCCGCGGACGGCCTGCCCGACGGGGAGTTCTTCGGCGTGATCGTGCAGGTGCCGGGCGCCTCGGGCCGGATCGTGGACTGGGCGGCGACGATCGCCGCCGCCCACGACCGCGGCGCGCTGGTCGCCGCCGGCGCGGATCTGCTCGCGCTCACCCTGGTCACTCCGCCGGGTGAACAGGGTGCGGACGTATGTTTCGGCACGACCCAGCGTTTCGGGGTGCCGATGGGGTTCGGTGGCCCGCACGCCGGGTACCTGGCGGTGCGCGCCGACTACGCACGCCAGCTGCCGGGCCGGCTGGTCGGAGTATCCAAGGACGCGGACGGCGCCCCCGCCTATCGGCTCGCCCTGCAGACCCGTGAACAGCATATTCGCCGGGAGAAGGCCACTTCCAATATCTGTACGGCCCAGGTACTGCTGGCCATCGTGGCCGGTATGTACGCCTGCTACCACGGTGCGGACGGGTTGCGGGCCATCGCCCGCCGGGTCCACGGGCACGCCGCGCGGCTGGCCGCGTCGCTCGGGCCGGCCCTGGTGCACGACCGCTACTTCGATACGGTGCTGGCCCGGGTGCCGGGCCAGGCGGAGACAGTGGTCGCCAAGGCTGCCGCCCGCGGGGTGAATCTGCGCTGGGTGGACGACGACCATGTGGCGGTGGCCTGTGACGAGGCCACCACCGCCGACCACCTCGCGATCGTGCTGGACGCGTTCGGAATCGCCCCCGCCGACCCGCCCGCCGCCGCGATCGAAGACCGGACTTCGGAATTCCTGACCCATCCGGCGTTCACCCGGCACCACACCGAAACAGCGATGCTGCGGTATCTGCGCGCGCTCTCGGACTCCGACATCGCCCTGGACCGCAGCATGATCCCGCTCGGCTCGTGCACCATGAAGCTCAACGCCACTGCCGAAATGGAACCGATCACCTGGCCTGGATTCGCGCGGTTGCATCCCTATGCCCCGGCCGCCGATACGCCGGGTCTGCGGCGGGTGATCCACGATCTGGAACGCTGGCTGGCCGAGATCACCGGGTACGACGCGGTGAGTCTGCAACCGAACGCCGGTAGCCAGGGCGAATACGCGGGACTGCTGGCCATCCGCCGCTATCACCTGGACCGGGGCGATACCCGCCGCGACACCTGCCTTATCCCGTCCAGCGCCCACGGCACCAATGCCGCGTCCGCCGCCATGGCGGGCCTGCGGGTCGAGGTCGTGAAGTGCCGGGCCAACGGCGATGTGGACCTCGACGATCTGCGGGCCAAGATCGCCGACCACGCCGAACGCCTGGCCTGCATCATGATCACCTACCCGTCCACGCACGGCGTGTACGAGAACGAGATCGCCGAACTGTGCGCGCTGGTGCACGATGCCGGCGGCCAGGTCTATGTCGACGGCGCGAATCTGAACGCACTGGTCGGCCTGGCGCGGCCGGGCCGGTTCGGCGGCGACGTCAGCCATCTCAATCTGCACAAGACGTTCTGTATCCCGCACGGTGGCGGCGGCCCGGGGGTCGGTCCGGTCGCGGTCCGCTCCCACCTGACGCCCTACCTGCCCGGCGATCCGCTGGTCGCCGGGTCGCACGCGGTATCGGCGGCGGAGTACGGGTCGGCGTCTATCCTGCCGATCACCTGGGCCTACATCCGGATGATGGGAGCCGAGGGCCTGCGCCGGGCCACCCTCACCGCGATCGCGTCGGCCAACTATCTGGCGCGCCGCCTGGGTGAGTACTACCCCGTCCTCTACACCGGCGACAACGATATGGTCGCCCACGAATGCATCCTGGATCTGCGCGAGATCACCAAGCGCACCGGGGTCACCGTCGACGATGTGGCCAAACGGCTCGCCGACTACGGGTTCCACGCGCCGACCATGAGTTTCCCGGTGGCAGGCACCCTGATGGTGGAACCGACCGAGAGTGAGAACCTGGCCGAGCTCGACGCGTTCGCCGAGGCCATGATCGCCATCCGGCGCGAGATCGATCGGGTGGGCACGGGGGAGTGGCCGGCCGAGGACAACCCGCTGCGCAATGCCCCGCACACCGCGGCAAGCCTGGTCCGCGAATGGGACCACCCGTACAGCCGGGAGGTCGCGGTGTACCCGCTCGGTCTCACCCATGACCGGCCCAAGGTGTGGCCGGCCGTCCGCCGGATCGACGGCGCGTTCGGTGACCGCAATCTGGTCTGCACCTGCCCGCCGCCGGAGGCCTACGCGGACTGACGCGTGGACGGCGCCGGAACAGTTCGGTACACCCGCCCGGTCGGAGCCTTCGTGTGACGACCGGCGGGCCGGGGTACGGGCCGGTCGGCCCGGAATCGGAAGTCCCCTGAGCTCGAGAACGGACTGCGCCCCGGCCGGGCCCCGTTCCGGAGAACGACACCTCGACCGGGGCGCGACGGACCGGGCGGTCCACCGATCGGCGTCAGGCCGGAACGAGGACGTTCGCGCTGTCCTCCTCGGCCGGATGCGACTCGTGGTCGTCCACCATGGTCTGCTCGTCGAAGGGCACCTTCCGGTCCAGGACGTCGCGCATCTGCTCGGGGTCCACGGTTTTGGTCCAGGTGCCGACCAGCAGGGTGGCGACGGCATTCCCGGAGAAATTGGTGAGCGCGCGGGCCTCGGACATGAAGCGATCGATGCCGACGATCAAACCGACGCCGTCGAGGAGTTCGGGCCGATGACTCTGCAGACCGCCGGCCAAGGTGGCCAGGCCCGCACCGGTGACACCGGCCGCGCCCTTGGACGCCACGATCATGAACACCAGCAGACCGAGTTGTTCGCCCAGATTCAACGGCTGCCCCATCGCGTCCGCGATGAAGATCGAGGCCATGGTCAGGTAGATGGCGGTGCCATCCAGATTGAACGAATAGCCGGTCGGTACGACCACGCCCACGGTGGTGCGCTGCACCCCCAGATGTTCCATTTTCGCGATCAGCCGCGGCAGCGCCGATTCCGAAGAGGAGGTGGCCACGATGAGCAGGTATTCGCGGGCGAGGTAACGGCACAGTTTGAAGATCGACACCCGCGCGACCAGCCGCAGCAGGACACCGAGTACCCCGAAGACGAACAGCAGGCAGGTCAGGTAGAACGCGATCATCAGGGTGGCCAGCTGGACCACGGCTTCCAAACCCGTCCGGCCCACCACATTGGCGATCGCGCCGAACGCGCCGATCGGGGCCAGCCAGAGGATCATCGACAGAATTCGGAAGACCAGCTTCTGGATCAGTGCCACACCGCGCACGATCGGCTCACCGGCCGAACCCATGGCCTGCACCGCGAACCCGACCAGCAGCGCGACGAACAACGCCTGCAACACACTGCCCGCGGTCAGTGAGGAGACCAGGGTCGTGGGGATGATGCTGTGCAGGAATTCCACGGTGCCGCCGGCTCCGTGCGCCTCTTCGGCGTACTTGGCGCCCTGGCCGGCCGACTCGGTGATGTTCAGCCCGGTGCCCGGATCGAGCAGATTGCCGACCAGCAGTCCGATACCCAGCGCCACCGTGGACATGGCCAGGAAATACCCGAGGGCCAGGCCACCGACCTTGCCGACGGTGGTGGCCGCCCGCACCGAACCGATGCCGAGGACGATGGTGCAGAAGATGACCGGCGCGATCATCATCTTGATCAGGTCGACGAACATGGTGCCCAGCGGTGCCAGCGCGCGGCCGGCGTCCGGCGCGAGCCAGCCGACCAGTATGCCCGCCAGGACGGCGACGATCACCGCCAGATAGAGCCAGTGGGTGCGATCCCGCCGTGTTCGAGTCCGGTCCTCCATGACCTGATCTCCTCCCGAGTCGTAGTGCGCGGGCGGGGTGAACCCGGCCACCACGCCCTGTGCAATGGTGGACCGATACGTGACGTCCGTCACGCTTTTGTGCATTTCGTTCAGCGGAGGAGCTTGTGCGAACCGGTCGATGGTCCCTGGCGGGACAGGTCTTCGTCCTGCAACTGGTGCTGTTGGCGCTGGTCACGGCCCTCTGGGCCGGGTACGCGGTGCTGGACGCCCGGCGCGAGGGCGACCGGACCGTGACCCGTGAGGTCACCGATATCGCGGTGAGCGTGGCGGCGGCGCCGTCCACCGCGGCCGCGGTGCGGTCCCCGGATCCGACCGGCCTGCTGCAACCGGTGACCGAACAGATCCGGCAGGCGACCGGGGTGGATTTCATCGTGGTGATGGCACCTGACCGCACCCGGTTCACCCACACCGACCCGGCGCGGATCGGTCAACCGTTCAGCGGGAACATCGACCGCGCGCTGGCCGGTGCCACCTTCACCGAGATCTATACCGGTAGCCTGGGCCCCTCCATTCGCGCGGTGACCCCGGTCTACGCCGACGGGCGCGTGATCGCGCTGGTCTCCGCGGGGGTGACCCGGGCGGTGATCGGGGAGCGCTTCACCGCGCAGTTGCCCGTCATCCTGGGTGTGACGGCCGTGGGCCTTTTCGTCGCCGCCGCCGGGTCACTGCTGCTGAACCGCCGCTTGCGCAGGCAGACCCGGGGCCTGGCCCCCGCGCAGCTGTGGGCGATGTACGAACACCACGACGCGGTACTGCATGCGGTCCGCGAGGGGCTGCTGGTCTTCGGGCCCACCGGTGAGCGAGCGGAGGTGGTCAACGACGAGGCCCGCCGGTTGCTCGAACTGCCCGAGGGGCCGGTGACCCGTGCCGATCTGCCCGTCTCGCTGCGTGACCTGCGCCGGCGGACCGTTCGCGACGAAACGCATGTGACCGCCGACCGGGTGCTGCTGGTCAACCAGGATGTCGTCGATCTGGGCCGCCGCGCGCAGGGCACGGTGACCACCATCCGTGACCACACCGAATTGCGCACGGTTCTGGGTGAACTCGATACCGTCCGCGGTTTCGCCGAATCGTTGCGGGCCCAGGCGCACGAATCGGCCAATCGGCTGCACACCGTCGTCACCATGGTCGAGTTGGGCCGCTACCGCGAAGCGGTGGAATTCGCGACCGCAGAACTGGAGTTGTCCCAGGCGCTGATCGATCGGCTGCTGGCCGAGGTGGGCGATCCGGTGCTGGCGGCCCTGCTGCTGGGCAAGGTGAACCAGGCGGCCGAGCGCGATGTCGAACTGACCGTGACCGCGGATACCGCCATGGATTCGGCGGCGCCGCTGTCCACGCGGGACGCGGTCACCCTGATGGGGAATCTGATCGACAATGCGATCGACGCCGCGGCCGGCAGCCCCGACGCCTGGGTCGAGGTGACCGCCCGCGCGGACGCGACGGCGCTGACGGTCCGGGTGGCCGACAGCGGCCCCGGTATCCCGCCGGAGAGTTTCACCCGGGCCGCGCGGCGCGGATACTCCACCAAGGCCCGGCACCAAGGTCTGGGCCTGGCGCTGGTGCTCGGGCTGGTCACCCGCCACGGTGGCACCATCGGCACCGAGACCGCTCCGGAGAGTGCGGTCACGGTGCGCATTCCACGGGAGGAGCGCGGATGATCCGGGTGCTCATCGTCGAGGACGAACCGCTGATCGCCGACGCCCACGCGGCCTACCTCGGCCGGCTCTCCGGATTCCGCGCGGTCGGGCATGCCCGCACGGGCCGGGAGGCGCTGCGGTCGGTCGCGGCCGCGGCCGCCGCCGGTACACCTATCGATCTGGTGTTGCTGGATATCGGTCTGCCCGATATGAGCGGCCTCGAGGTGGCGGCGACTCTCGTCGGGCAGCGGCCGCGACCGGACGTCATCGCGATCACCTCGGCCCGCGATCTGGCCATGGTCCGCGCCGCCGTGGCCCACGGCGTGGTGCTCTACCTGTTGAAACCGTTCACCTTCGCGGCGTTCCGGGACAAACTGGAACGGTACCGCGATTTCCACGGCGCGCTGCCCACCGGCGAAGCCGCCGCCACCCAGGACGATATCGATCAGGCCTTGGCGGTGCTGCGCACCCCCGCGCGGCAGGGTGGCACACCGAAAGGCGTCGCGCCGGATACGCTCGCCGAGATCACCCGCGCCGTCCGCGCCGCGCCGGACGGGCTCACCGCCGCCGATGCCGCGACCTCGATCGGCGTCTCGCGGATCACCGCCTGGCGCTATCTGGAGCGGCTCACCGAGGACGGTGTGCTGGACCGGCGCGCCGAATACGGCCGCACCGGCCGGCCCCGGACCCGCTATCGCTGGCGGGAATCCCGGACCGGACGGTCCGGCTGACCGCCGTTCAGGGCGTGGTGAGCGCGCCGACCACGGCGGTGCCGAACTCGAGGTCGTTACTGCTCGGCAGTACGGCATAGCTGCCGCCGGTGCGCTGGGTCAGCGTGCGCAACGTATCGGTGCCCTGGCCGCCCCCGACGACGATGACGTCCACCCGGACGGGTGTCGCGGGATCGCCCGCGTCCTGGATGGCGGACAGGAGGTCTTCTCCGCTGAGCGTGGACTCGTCCTCGGGCCCGTCGGTGACGAGCAGGATCGAGTTGGTGCGTTCGGCGGCGTAGGTCTCGATCGCGCCGCGATAGGCCGCCAGCAATGCCGGATAGCATTCGTCGGTGCTGTCGGCGGTCGCCTCGATCTTCCCGAGCGATCCCATCAGAGTGCCGCGGTGCTCGTCGTCGAGGCGGGCGGTGCCGGCGATGACCCGATACGGGTTCTCGCCGTCGACGTTCTTGCCGAATGTCCAGATACCCAGGCCGAAATCGGGTGGCATCACGTTCAGGGTGGAGGCCAGCGCGCCGACGGTGTTGGCCAGGCGGGTGAGCTCGCCTTCGGTGGTGCTCATCGAGGACGAGACGTCCACCAGCGCGGTGGCCTGCACCCCGAGCACCGGGTGGGTGAGCGCCTTGCGAAGCCGGTCCAGCGCGGCGCGTGGCGGTGCGGCGACCTGCTGGGCCGGTGGAGCGGCGAAGCCGGCGGCGATCAGGTCCCGCTGTTGTTCGGGCCTGCGCAGATAATCGGCGAACAGACCGGCGATGAGATTCTGGGTTTCGTCCACCCAGGGTCCGGACATGATCGCGGCCGGGTAGTCGGCCACCGGTGCCGCCCCGACGGGGACGTAGGCGGTCGCGCTGCCGTTGACCGCGAGCTGCCGCTGGGTCAGGGGTACGGCGTGCACCGCGGCCTCGGCCGGAGCGGCGGCGGACAGGGTGGCCATCGCGGCGGAGACGTCGGTGGCCGCGGGTGCGGCGGCGGCCAGACCCGACACCGCGGAGACGGCCTGGCCGGATTTCGCGGCCTCCTCGGTGAGCGGTTCGGTACCGGAGATCGCGCCCGCGACGGCGGCGGCCACGGCGAGCGTGCTGTCACCCGGAGGGAGCGCCAACTCCAGCCCCGCCCAGCCCGGGAGACCGATCTGATCGAGTGAACCCTGTTGCAGCCGTGGCAGATCCGCCCACGAGGTCTGGGTGGCGGCCAGCGCGTGCCGCAGGATCTCCGGTACGGCGAGCACGATGGGACTGGACGCGATGGACTGCGGGGTGCCCTCGATGAGGCCCGGTACCCGCATGGACTCGATATCGCGGCTGGACACCGGTATCCACAGCCCCGGTCGGGGGCCGAGGACGGGATTCCAGGTGGCGTTCGAGGTGAAGGCGGCCACCATATCGGCGGACGGCCGCTCGGTGACGACGACCTTCGCGCAGTGGTCGCGGACCACCGGCCGGGTCTCGTTGTATCGTGCCGCGATGGTACGGACCGGGTCGGCGACCTCCGGGTCGGCCGTCACGTCGAGGACGGCCTCGCCTTCCACGCACGTGCCCGCGGCCGCCGATCGGTCCGCGGGATCCGTGCCCAGTCGAGAACATCCGAAAACCAGTGCGACCAGGACCACCACGATAACCGCCGCGATCACCGGTCCCTTGCTCGATCTCCGGGAAGAACCGGTGCTGCGATGGGTACCCACGGGCAGTCAGTCTATGGTCCTGAACCGCCCCGTGACGCACCACGGTCACGACTGTGGGGCCGCGCTCGCCGCACGGCCCCACAGTGCCTCCGACCAGCTTCGATCCGGCTACTCCCGGATCATCGTGCCCCGGTCGAATTCCTGCCCACCCCACACGCCGGATTGTCCGGTGCGCTCGGCGAACCTCCGGCATTCGGGCCGGATCGGGCAGCGCCCGCACACTTCCCGCGCATAGGCGAAGTCCTGGGACGGGTAGGGAAACCACGCCTCGTGGTTCGGGTCGCCACGGCAGGCGGCCCGATGCCATCCGCGGCTGTCGGACACGGGCAGCAGGTCTGCCAGAATCTCGACGGTCATCTCGATCCCCTCCTCTCGTGGATCGCCTCGGTGGTTGTCGTCGCGAGTTGCCGCCAGACCCGCCGCTGTGCCCGGGCGAGCGGGTCCGGCGGCCGCGGCTGCCAGAGCAGCCGCATACCGGCCTCCTCCGGAGTGCGGTCGGCTTTACCGGTATTGCAGGTCACGCAGCACGCGATGAGGTTTTCCCAGGTATTGGGCCCGCCCCGGCTGCGCGGCCGGATGTGGTCGACGGTGTGCGCCCCCGCCCCGCAGTATCCGCACCGGTTCCCGTCGCGCCGCAGGATCGCGGCATGGGTGGCGCGGCCCTCGGGGTGGCGGACCGCGAGGTGGGCCAGGTACCGGTAGCGGACCAGGCGGATCGTCTCCGGCAGCATGATCTCGGTGTGCTGGGACCGGATCGGGAAATGCGGCTGCCGTATCACGACGGATTCGGCGATCCCACCGGTCAGCAGTACCACCGCCCGGTCGGCCGGAATCCGGGCCAGCGCCTCGTAGCTGGCATTGAGCACCAGGACGCGGGTGTGTATCCAGTTGTCCGGAGTGAGCGTCGCCGGTTCGGCGACAGCGGTTGGCGGCATGGGTATCACCAGGTTTCGACGGCCCGGAACAGCCGGGACTACAACAAATGCGGGAGAAGGCGGGCGGTCAGCGCCGCTGCGGGAGGAGCCGGTCGATCGTGCGACCGCCGACGGCGGGTTCCGGCTGCCGCAACGGTTCGCCGCGGACGCCCATCGGCCGTTTCGGCGCACTGATGCGTGCTGCGGAATCGGCGTTCGACCGGGTGTCACCGGCCGGTGCGACTGGATACAAGACCACTCCTCCCTTCTCTGTGTCGTAGCCCTGCCGGGGTGGCGGGCCGGATGGAATACATGGTGGCACAGGGTGGTAGCGGTTGTCGGCTCATTTTTCCGGCACCGGGTCGGGCGCCACCGCCCGGCGGGCCGGAGTCCACCGTGGACCGCCGGGAACGCCGGGCGGCGGAGGCCGGAGTGTCACGCCGGGCCGGAGTAGAGTCCGGACCGGGACCTCTGCGCCCGCGCCCACTTGATCACCCGGCGATCGGAGCGCCGCTACCGGTCGGTAACATAAACATCGACTTTCCACCCGGTATTTCGCGGAAGTGAGGCACGTAGATGACAGAGCGGAAAAAGGTCGGCGGGCTCGAGGTTGCCACCGTTCTCCACGACTTCGTAGAGAACGAGGCGCTCCCCGGTACCGGCGTCGATTCCGCCGCGTTCTGGGCCGGCGCCGAGCGGATCATCACCGAGTTCGCGCCGCGCAACCGGGCCCTGCTGGTCGAACGCGACGAGATCCAGGGCAAGCTCGACGCCTGGCACAGCGAACACCCGGGCGCCAACTACGACAAGTCGGCCTATAAGCAGTTCCTGGTCGAGATCGGCTATCTGCAGCCCGAGCCCGCCGATTTCACCATCGGCACCTCCGGCGTCGACGACGAGATCAGCAGCACTGCCGGCCCGCAGCTTGTGGTCCCGGTGAGCAACGCGCGGTTCGCCATCAACGCCGCCAACGCCCGCTGGGGATCGCTCTACGACGCGCTCTACGGCACCGACGCCATCCCGGAGACCGGCGGCGCCGAGAAGGGCACCGGCTACAACCGGGTGCGCGGGGACAAGGTCATCGAATGGGCCCGCAACTTCCTCGACGACGCGGTCACCCTGATCACCGGCTCGCATATCGGCTCGACCTCCTACGCCATCGTCGACGGTGAGCTCGAGGTGGGCCTGGAGGACGGCACCACCATCGGGCTGGCCGATGCCGGTCAGCTGGTCGGCTACCTCGGCGACCCGGCCGCGCCGCGCTCGATCCTGCTGAAGAACAACGGTCTGCACATCGAGATCCAGATCGATCCGGAGTCGCCGATCGGCAGCACCGATACCGCCGGTATCAAGGACGTCGTTCTCGAATCCGCGGTCACCACGATCATGGACTTCGAGGACTCCGTGGCCGCGGTGGACGCCGAGGACAAGACCCTCTGCTACCGCAACTGGCTGGGCCTGATGAAGGGCGACCTCGCCGAGGAGGTCACCAAGAACGGCAAGACCTTCACCCGGACCATGAACCCGGACCGGGTCTACACCGCCCTGGACGGGTCCGAACTGACAGTGCACGGCCGGTCGCTGCTGTTCGTGCGCAATGTCGGCCATTTGATGACCAGCGACGCGATCCTGGACGCCGAGGGCAACGAGGTGCCCGAAGGCATCCTGGACGGCATCATCACCTCCCTGATCGCCAAGCATTCGCTGCGCGACGATGTGGCGCTCACCAACAGCCGCACGGGGTCGGTCTACATCGTGAAGCCGAAGATGCACGGCCCGGACGAGGTGGCCTTCACCAACGACCTGTTCGCCGCGGTCGAGGATGTGCTCGGCCTGCCGCGTAACACCCTCAAGGTCGGCATCATGGACGAGGAGCGCCGTACCACGGTGAACCTCAAGGCGTGTATCAACGCCGCCGCCGACCGGGTGGTGTTCATCAACACCGGCTTCCTGGACCGCACCGGCGACGAGATCCACACCTCCATGGAGGCGGGTCCGATGATCCGCAAGGCCGAGATGAAGACCCAGCGCTGGATCCTGGCCTACGAGGACTGGAACGTCGATACCGGTATCACGGCCGGCCTGCCGCACAAGGCGCAGATCGGCAAGGGGATGTGGGCCATGCCGGATCTGATGGCCGGCATGCTCGAACAGAAGATCGGTCACCCCAAGGCCGGCGCCACCACCGCGTGGGTGCCCTCGCCGACGGCGGCCACCCTGCACGCCACCCACTACCATCTGGTGGACGTGTTCAAGCGGCAGGCCGAGATCGCCAAGGGCGGGGCGCGCGCGAGTGTCGACGACATCCTGCAGATCCCGCTGGCCGCGGACACCAACTGGTCCGAGGCCGACAAGCAGCAGGAGCTGGACAACAACTCGCAGTCCATCCTCGGCTATGTGGTGCGCTGGATCGACCAGGGCGTGGGTTGTTCGAAGGTGCCCGACATCTCCGATATCGCGCTGATGGAGGATCGGGCCACCCTGCGGATCTCGAGCCAGCTGATGGCCAACTGGCTGCGTCACGGTGTGGTCACCACCGACGAGGTGGTGGCGAGCCTGGAGCGGATGGCACCCGTGGTGGACCGGCAGAACGCCGGCGACCCCGGCTACCGTCCGATGGCGCCCGATTTCGCGGGCAGTGTCGCGTTCCAGGCCGCGAAGGATCTCATCCTCGAGGGGACCGCGCAGCCCAACGGCTACACCGAGCCGATCCTGCACCGCCGCCGGCGGGAGGCCAAGGCGCTGGCGGGCAAGAACGAGGCGTAACCGCTTACGGCACGACAGCACGTGGTCCCCGGCCTCTCGCGAGCGGCCGGGGACCGCGTGTGCGTATGCCCGGCGCGCCCGTGCGGGGCACGCCAGGAATGTGCACGCCGGGTCGCGGTGTTGCCCCGGACATGAAGGTTTTGATCGTTTACGCGCACCCGGAACCCGATTCGCTCACCGGCGCACTGAAAGATGTGGCCGTCGAACAGTTGCGGGCCGACGGCCACGAGGTGCGGGTGAGCGACCTCTACGCCATGGGCTGGAAAGCGCACGCCGACGCCGCCGATTTCGGCGCGGTGGCGGAGACGAACTTCATGCTGGCCTCGGGTGAGGCCTTCGCCAACGGTACGTTGAGCGAGGATATCCGGGCCGAGCAGGAGAAACTGCTGTGGGCCGATACCGTGCTGCTGCATTTCCCGCTGTGGTGGTTCGCCATGCCCGCGATCCTCAAAGGTTGGGTGGATCGGGTGTTCACCTGCGGGTTCGCCTACGGGGCGGGTGGTACCGCCATCCCGCGCTACGGTGACGGCGTACTCGCCGGCCGGCGGGCGATGCTGGTGGTGGCCGTCGGTGGCCGGGAACCCGCGTACTCCGATCGCGGAATCAACGGTCCGACAGCGGATCTGCTGTTCCCCATCCACCACGGCATCCTCTACTACCCGGGCATGGATGTGCTGCCGCCGTTCGTCGTGCACGGCGCGATCCGGGTGGACGACGAACGTTTCGAGCAGCTCGCCATCGACCTGCGTAAGCGGCTGGCGGAGCTGGACACTGCCGAGCCGATCCGGTATCGGCGTCAGGCCGGTGGTGACTACGATCGCTCGCTCCGGCTCGAACCGGGCCGCGAGGAGCCGGGAGCCACCGGATTCGGGCTGCACATCGCCTCGTGAGGTCGCGGCGGGCAGCGACGCGTCGCTGCCTCCCTCCGGGAATCGGTTCGCGCAGTAGAGGTTGGGGAGGGCTCGGGCTGCGGACGTTCCGGGGCAGGACTAGCTTGGTCGAGTCGAGACCGTATCCGGGGAACGAGTGGATCGGTTCCCTGTTCGATGGAGGAGAATTTTGCGAGTCCTGCTGGTCGCGAGTGCTTTCAACAGCCTCACACAGCGTGTGCACACCGAACTGCGCTATCGCGGGCACGAGGTGGCGGTCGAATTGGCGCTCGGCGACGATCTGCTGCGGGCCCGGGTCGCTGCGTTCCGGCCCGATCTCATCGTGGCGCCGATGCTGACCACCGCTGTCCCGGAGGACATCTGGACCGAGCACACCGTGCTGATCGTGCATCCCGGTCCCAAGGGCGATCGCGGCCCCTCCTCGCTCGACTGGGCGATCAGCGAGGGCGCGTCCGAGTGGGGTGTCACGGTGCTCCAGGCGGTCGAGGAGATGGATGCCGGGCCGATCTGGGCTTCGGTGCCCTTCCCGGTCCCCGCGTGCGGGAAGAGCGAGCTGTATCGCAACGAGATGTCGGATGCCGCCGTGGCGGCGGTAATGCTGGCCGTGGAACGTTTCGCCGCCGGGGATTTCGTGCCCGAGCCGCTGGACTACGACCGGCCCGATGTCCGGGGCCGGTTGCGGCCCTACCATTCCCAGCAGTACCGCCGGATCGACTGGACGACCGACAGCACCGCCGAGGTGCTGCGTAAACTACGCGCGGCCGATTCGCAGCCCGGTGTGCTCGACGAACTCTACGGCCGTGAGTATTTCGTGCACGGCGGCCACAATGAGGACCGGTTGCGCGGCGAGCCGGGCGCGGTGATCGCCACCCGTGACGGCGCGATCTGCCGGGCCACCGTCGACGGCGCGGTGTGGTTGCCGCAGTTGCGGCGCCGCCGGACACCGGGCGGGCCGGCGACATTCAAACGGCCCGCGGTGGCGGCACTCGGCGCCGACCTGCCCGCCGCCACTCCGGAGGTGCCGGTATCGGCGGCCGCGGCGGCCGTCCGCGATACCTGGTCGGAGGTGCGCTACCGCGAGGAAGAGTCGGTGGGCTACCTCGAATTCGCCTACGCGGGTGGGGCGATGAGCACCGCGCAGTGCCGCCGGTTGCTCGCCGCCTACCGAGAGGCCTGCGCGCGGCCGACCCGGGCCCTGGTCTTCGGTCCGGCCCGGGACTTCTTCTCCAACGGCATCCACCTGCACGTCATCGAATCGGCCGAGGACCCGGCCCGGGAGTCCTGGCACAACATCAACGCCATGAACGATCTCGTGGAGGCGATCCTCACCACCACGGACAAACTCGTCATCTCGACGCTGCCCGGGAACGCGGCCGCGGGCGGGGTGATGCTGGCGCTGGCCGCCGACGAAGTATGGGCCCGCGAGGCTGCGGTGCTCAATCCGCACTACCGCCTGATGGGCCTGTACGGCTCGGAGTACTGGACCTATTCACTGCCGCGGCGCGTCGGCGCGGTCGAGGCCGCCCGGCTCACCCGGGAAACCCTGCCGGTGGGCGCAAAAGCGGCCGCGGACCTCGGTCTGGTGGATCGGGTGGGTTCCGGCGACGCCGCCGAGTACGCCGCCTGGGTGCGCCGGGAGGCGGCGGCGCTGGCCGATTCGCCCGAACTGGAGAACCGCCTGACCGCCAAGAAACAACTCCGCGAGGCCGATGAGGCCGCCAAACCGCTGGCGGAATACCGGACCGAGGAACTGGCGCAGATGCGCCGGAATTTCTTCGAGGAGGGCGAGCCGTATCACGAACTGCGGCGGAACTTCGTGTACAACGTCGTGCCGCCTGCCACTCCGGTGTATCTGCGAAGCTGATCCGGAGATCCGCCTTTAGCTCAGTTGTGACATCAAGTGGCGAACGCACACCCCCGTGGGGTGAAATTTTTACTCTGCGGGCCCCCTCGAGGTGCGTCGAACTACTGTCCAGGTGGCCCCAGTTCGGAAATCGACTAGTACATCGGAGTTACACGTGCAGCTCGAGCACTTCAGCAATGGGTGGGTGACACCTGTCCTCGCCTATTTCATGTCGTTCATCGGGTCGGTGCTCGGTCTCCGGTGCGCGGTCCGCGCGCGGTCGTCGGAGCAGGCCGGCGGCTGGCTGATCGCGGCGGCCATCGCGCTCGGCGGCGCGGGTATCTGGGTCATGCACTTCACCGCCATGCTCGGTTTCTCCATCGGCGGTATGGCCATCCGCTACGACATGCCGATAACGCTGCTCAGCGCCGGAATCGCGATCGTGGTCGTCCTGATCGGGCTGGCGATCGTAGTGCGTGGTCATCGTGAGGTGATCGCACTGCCACTGGGCGGAGCGATCACCGGCATCGGGGTCGTGGGGATGCACTACCTGGGCATGGCCGCGATGAACTCCGGTGCGGAGATGGAATACAGCACCGGACTGGTACTGCTGTCCATCCTGATCGCGGTGGTCGCCGCGACCGCCGCGCTGTGGTTCATGCTGCACGTGAAGGGCTGGGGCAACACCATCGGTGCGGGCCTGATCATGGGGGTCGCGGTGTGTGGCATGCACTACACCGGTATGGCCGCCATGAGTGCCCACCACGGCGACCACACCGCGGTGCCGGAGGGCGTCGCGCCGGTGGAGTTGCTCACTCCGCTACTCACCACCGTCGCGCTGGTGGTGGTGGGTCTCGTCGTCCTGGTCGGCGTGGCCGAGCTCGAGGTCCGGTCCACGGCCGCGGCGAAACAGGAGTACGAATCCGGCGAGGTCACGACCCTCACCACCGATCCCGCGACCCTCGTCATCAGCGGTCGGGAGTGGCCGCGGATGCCGGTGGACCGCTAGTCTGCCGCCTGTCGCAGTGGCGACATCGGGGTGGGGCCCCGGTTGTCGTCTGCGGCTGCGCGGCCTACCGTGGGCCGCCGTATCTGCAAGCTGAAGTGAGGATTGTTCGAATGGGTAGTACCGTCATCGATATCTTCGCGTTGATCATCACGCGAATCGGGGATTTCTGGACCTGGGCGTCCACCGGCTCGGCGGGTTTCCCGCCGCTGTGACCCGGTAGCGATTGCCGATACGGAGCCCGGACGCTGTGCGCGTCCGGGCTCCGTCGCGTTCGTACGGGTCTGTGGGGGAGGGCCGCCGGAACGGTCGGCCGGGCTCAGGCCGGGAGCGGAACGTTCTGGAGCCGGACCTGCCCCCGGGCCAGTGCCTTGCCGCTGTCGCTGTCGGCGATGATCACCTGCCACAGCTGCTGGGTCCGACCCTGGTGCAGCGGCTCGGCGGCGACCGATGCCCGCACTGCGGTGGCGGGGCGCAGGAAATCGGTCGCGTTGTGGACGCCGACCGCGAACTCGCCGCGATCGACCACGGCCGCGCTGGCGCCGATACTGGCCGCGCTCTCCACGATCGTCGCGTATACGCCGCCGTGCACCACGCCCCAGGGAGTGTGGTGGTCGGGACCGAGTTCGACGTGTCCGCGAACCCCGGTCCCGGAGGCATGTTCCACCACGAAGCCGCTCGCGGCGACGAATCGTCCGGCGTCGGCGAGATCCACGCTCGGCAGGTGGTCCGGCGGGTCCGAGATTTCCGGCATGCGTTGCTCCCATGATCGTGGGCTGACTTTCGATATACAAGCTAGCCATGGCGGGATACTGACTGTCAAGTCCGCAGTCAGATAGGCTGGCCGGATGGAGTGGCTCGAATACAGCACCGCCAACTGCTCGGTCCAGCGCACCCTCGATATCGTCGGAGACCGCTGGACGATGATCGTGTTGCGCGAACTGTTCAACGGCGTCCATCGTTTCGAGCAGATGCGTCAGCACTCCGGGATCTCGGAATCGGTGCTGTCCAACCGGCTGGGCAAACTCGTCGACGCGGGCATTCTCGACGTGGTGCCCTATCGGGAGGCGGGCAGCCGGACCCGCCGCGAATACCGGCTCACCGGTAAGGGGCGCGATCTGTACCCCATCCTGATCGCCCTGCTGAAATGGGGTGACGACCACCGCGCCGATCCCGAGGGGCCGTCGCTCACCGTCGTGCACCGCGACTGCGGCGCCCCGGTGGACGTGGTCGTCCGCTGCCGGGACGGGCACGATCTGAACGGTCCCCGCGAGGCGGAAACTCACGCGGGCCCCGCGGCCCGGCGGCTGGCGGGAAGACGCCCGGCCTCCTGACGGCCGTGGCCGGAACGCGCCCTACCGATGCCTTTTCGCGCAGTTCGCGGCGGTCGCGCGGGTGCTGTACGGTCTGCGGCGATGCGGGCGCCTAGAGTATGCCCATGGTCTACGGGGGTGAGGTCGCCACTCTGCGGCGGCGGCCGACGGCGAAATGGTGGACGGTCACCACGGTGGCGTTGGCGGTACTCGTCGGAATCTGTTGTGCCGCCGTGGTCTGGTTCGTTGCCTCGGCCGGCGATTTCGGATATCTGCTGCTTCTTGCCGGTGCGCTGCTGGGTCTGGCCGTACTGTGGTCGGTCTGTGCGGTGTTCGGGCTGATCAGGTACCGGGCCTGGCTGCCGAGCGCCGTGGCTCCGGTCCTGGTGCTGGTGGCGAGCGCCGTGGTGTACTCGGGCGCCGCCGAACAGGTGGGCTGGCGCGTGTCGAAGGCGGCGCTGGAAGAGGCTGCGGCGCAGTGTGTTCCGCGCTCCGAGCCCGGCCGGATCGGCGTGTACACGATCGAGTGGGTGGACCGGCCGGATACCGGGTGCCATTTCTACACCGACGGCGGCTTCCTCGATCAGGTCGGATTCGCCTACCTACCCGAGGGGCCTCCGCCCGAGCGCCGGGGCAGTGAGACCACCTATCGGCAGTACGACGGTTCCTGGTATCGCTTCGTCGTCTCCTGGTGACCGCCCGAATCCCGCGACGGCCGGGACTGCGTGATCACGAACCCACGACCGACTGCTGGTCCGCGGGTGGCGAATACACCGATTGGTCCACGTGCAGCACCATGAAACCGTTGTCCGAGCAGGTGACGTACAGTGCGTTGCCGTGCCACTCCGGCGGTGACAGGCACCAGTCGGTGGAGACGTCGCCGAAGGCGAGTTTCCCGGCCCGCGAGCTCAGCGCCTGCGAGGGATCGAACCGACCCTCGAGCACCGCGCGGGCCGCGCTGGGCGCGGTCATCGCCGGGATGCCCAGCAGTGAAGCCAAGGCGTGCGGCGAATTGACGAGTTCGAGGTTGCGACCGGTGCGGGCCGGTGGATTGAAGTAGGCGATCTCCCGGATGGCCTGGGGGTCGCGGATATCGAACACTCTTATCCCGGAGGAGATCCAGCCGCAGGCAAGGGCGGTCGGATCCACCGGCCGATCGGCCGCGCAGTAGTGCGATTCGTAGGCGAAGATCGAACCGCCCATGGACGAGGCGATATTGCTGTCCAGATTCTGCGGCAGATTGATCTCGAGTTTGATCTTCGCCACGACCCGCGGATCGGCGTCGTCGGAGATATCGATGAGTTTCACACCACCGGAACCCCCTTCGTCCACGGTGTAGACGTGGGGTCTGCCGCCGTAGGTGACCGGAATGCTGTGCTGGGTGGCCCATCCGTCCGACCAGAACATCCGCCCGAGATGATGAACCTGCGGGTTCGGGTCGCGCCGCTGGACCGCGCTGATATCGAGCACGGTGATACCGCTGAGCGCGGAGAGGTACATGCGGTTACCGTCCGGGCTCACCCCGAACCCGTGCGCGGTGAGGCCGGTCAGCCCTTGCCACACGACCCGCGGATTCGCCGGATCGGTGAGATCGACGGCGCTGAGGAATCCGGGTGTGATCCCGGAGGCCCAATAGGTGCGGCCGTCGGGGGAGAAGCCGCCCTCGTGCGTGGTGATCGGCAGCGGCATACCCAGATTCGTGCCGGGACCGGGATTGAGCAACCGCGGATGCGCGCAATCGGAGATATCGTAGACCGACAAATAGCCGGCGCCGACCAGTAGCGGAACGCCCGTACCCACCAGCAGCTTCCGCTCCCGGTTGACCTTCAGGCTCTCCCAGGTGCCGGCCACCATGGCGGGTTCGTTCAGGGTCGCCGTCGGTCGCGGATGCGCCGGATCGGAGACATCGAGCACCTGCACCCCCCCGTTCTGGTGCAGTAGGTTGCCGGGGAAGAACGTTCCCATATAGGCGCAGTGTTCGAAGCTGGTGGAGGTGATCCCGGCGCCGCGCCCGGCGAACCGGCCGACCATCGCCATATTGCACCGGTAACCCTGTGTGCTGCGGCCGCTGTCCCGGTCGGCCGCCGGCACATCGCCCTGGAAACCCGGCTCGGGCATCGACCCCGGCCCGCACTCGGCCCGAGGCACCGAGGTCCGGCCGACATCGAGGAATTCCCGCACCTGACTCCGAATATCGGATTGCAGATCCGCCGACGCGCTGCCCGGCAGCATGACCGCGGCGACCACACCCACCGCCCCCAGGACCAGCGCTCTGGTCCGGCGGAAATTTCCGAAGGGACGCCCCATTGCATCCTCACGCTTCCCGGGCAACAGCGCCCGACCCGGTCATCCGGGAGGGTTCGGTACACAACCCGGATTGTGTTCAGTGATGGTAGCGATCGAGACGCTGCGGGACGCGGGTTTTCCCGGAATGCGGAATCGGGTGGAGGGCCGCTTCCGGCAGTGCAGTCGGAGGGTCCGTTCCGCCCGAGTGCGCCGCCGCGCGTGCCGATAACGCCCTTCCGGACAGCACGAGCTGCGATGGGAGGCGTTCGTGGGCGACGGGTGTGTCAGTCGAACTTGCCGGTTTTCGCGGCGTTCGGAAAGGTGTCCCACTCGGCAGGGACCGCTCTCGAGCCACTGCGCGCCGGTCGGATCCGTTGGCCCTGCTCCTTCGATATGCGCAGCATCGGATCTCTGGATGTCACTCGGGACAACGCTACCCGTCGGATCTGCCGTCTCACGGTGGCGCTGTTCCGGCCCACCTGAGCCGTATCCCGGTGAAATGGGCTTTCCCCGCCGCACGGCTGTCGGAGTCGCGCACTATCGTTCGGTTCCGGTAACTCTGTGCCACGAGAGTGAGGACCGTAGCCATGTCGACCCCGCCCGAGGTACACCCCGCGCGCCGTGACGAGATCAGCGCGCTGGCGCGCACCCTGGCCGCCGCCTTCCACGACGATCCGGTGATGGAATGGCTGTGGCCGGATCCGCGCCGGCGGGCCCTCGGGCTGCCCCGCCTGTTCGCCGCCCAGACGCGGCATCAGCACATCACCACCGGCGCGGTCGACATCGCGTCGGCCCCCTCCGGTGCGATCGGCGGGGCCGCCCTGTGGGATGCGCCCGGGAGATGGAAGCCGTCCCCCTGGCGTGAACTCCGCATGTTCCCTCAGCTCGCCCGGGCGTTCGGCGGGCGGCTGCGCGTGGGGAAGGAACTGGTGGACCTCATGACCGAGGTGCACCCGGACGAACCGCACTGGTATCTCGCGACCATCGGCACCGATCCCGAGCGGCGCGGCCACGGTCTCGGGCAGGCACTACTGCGGTCCCGGCTGGAACAGTGCGACCGCGAGGGCATCCCGGCCTACCTCGAATCCAGCAAACAGGCGAATATCGCCTACTACGAGCGATTCGGCTTCGAAGTGACCGCGACCATCACCGTACCGGGCGGTGGACCGGACCTGTGGCCCATGTGGCGCACACCCCGGCCGCATAGTTGACCTACGCACCCCGCGGCGACCTCCCGGGCCGCCGACGCCGGACCGAGCCGGCCGACCAACGCCGGAGTCCCGCGATCCATCGTCCGGTCGAACCAGAGTCGCAACCGGTCACGCCCCCTGATCCTGGCCACACCTACCCCTACCGAATCCTGTCGTGCTATCGAATGGCCGACTGCCGGATCCGGGATCGCAGCATCCCCCACGCGACCGTCACGAGCGCGGCGGCGCCGAGGGCGGCGAAGATCAGCGGCAGGTAGGTGAGACGGACGAAGAGGAACGCTTCGTCGACCATCGCGTGGTCCGGGTCGCCGGGGTCGTAGCGGACCGGAACATGGTCACCGAGATCGGTATAGAGCGAGGAGGCCGCCGGGCCGCCGTCGAAGCGGACTGTCTCTCCGGCGGCGGTGGTGAACTCGATGACGGTGGAGGTGCCCGTCGGCCGGCTGCCCTTGGTGTTGTCGGTGAGCTCCTGACCGAACTCGACCGCGGTGCCCGTCGCGATCTGTGAATTCGCCAGGAACAGCGCGTTGTAACCGATCGGGACCGCGGCGAACAGGATCGCTATCACTCCCATCAGTGCGATGGCGAGTCGATTGGCGTCGACGCCGGGGGAGAGAGAACGTTGCACGACAGTCCTTCCTGGAAGCCCCGCACAGGTAATCCTAGTGGGACACCGGGTGGACACCGCCGGTTACCGAGCCCGCCGCCGGTTACCGAGCCCGCCGCCGGTTACCGAGCCCGCCGCCGGTTACCGAGCCCGCTGCTCCACCCGGAGGGGCTGGGCCGATGCCGGCGGCACGATGGGGGTCCTCGCTGCCTGGACTCGGCCCAGCACGTCACCGGCCGGACAGCCCCGCACCGCAATGGCTTCCCGGTACGACTGCCGATCCTCTGTTCCCTGTCGGTTTCGTGTGGCGCGGATTCTGCGGGAAGTCGGGGTGATCTCGCGGACGACCGCTGGATCGCACGGCTGCCGGGCGTCTCGGGACCTGTGGTTGCAGGGTGGGTCGGCCGGGCGCAACCCCGGTCGTCCCGATATGCGATGCAGGCGCCGATTCGGGGGTTTCCCTGATGTGCCGGCGCGGCCCGGGCTGGTTTCCTGGGTGTATGTCCGGCAACACAGCCCGCGGTGAACTGGACCGTGTGGAACATATCTTCGACCGTCTCGCCGACGGATACGACCGTCAGATCGGATGGTCCGAGCGGGTCCTGCTCGGCGATGCGCGCCGATGGGCGATCGAACGGGCCCGCGGGGCGGTGGTGGAGATCGGAGTGGGCAGCGGGTTGAATCTGCCGCTCTACGGTGCCGGGGTCGAGCGGGTGATCGGAGTGGACCTGTCCGAGCGGATGCTCGGCCTCGCGCGCGCCCGTTCGGCATCGGTGCCGGTGGAGTTGCGGCACGGGGACGCGCAGCGGCTGGATCTGCCTGCCGAATCCGTGGATACGGTGGTCTCCACCTACACCTTCTGCACGATTCCCGACCCGGGCGCTGCCGCGGTGGCCGCGTGGCGGGTGCTGCGCCCGGGTGGGGTGTTCGTCGCGGTCGAGCACGGTCCGGCCCGCGCGCGACCGGTGGCGGCGCTGATGCGCCTGGCCGAACCGCTCGCGGTGCGGTTCGCGGCGGACCATCTCACCCGGGAGCCGGTCGGCTACCTCACCGCCGCCGGGTTCACCCTCGAACATTTCGCCCGCACCGGTCGCGGTGGAGTGGTGTTCCGGGTGCTGGCCCGGAAACCCGAACAGACCAGCTGACCGGCCGGAACCGGTCGGCTTTCGAGGTGGGACCCTACGCGGGGTGGGTCCGGCCGGAGGGCAGGAACCGGGGCATAGCGGGCAGCGTCCGGCCGCGCACGGATCGGACTGTTGTCGACCGACCCGGTCCAGCGGTGTGGTGGGGTGATTTCGGGTCGGACCGGCCCGCTACTCGGAGACTCGTTCCAGCAGGGAATCCAGGCTCGCGAGCAACCGCTGCCGCAGTAGGCCCGCCCGGTTCGTGATCTCGGCTTGGCGGCGCACATATTCGGCTCGCCCGGCCGGGGTTTCGATCCGCACCGGCTCGTATCCGTGTTCGCGAAGGTCGTACGGGCTGGCCTGCATATCGAGGGTCCGGGCGTCCAGCGCCAACGCGAAACAGTCGAGGAGCAGCTCCGAGGCGAGTAGCGGAGTCGCTTTGAAACCCCACTTGTACAAATCCATATTGGCGTGGAGGCAACCCGGCTGCTCGGTGTGTATCTGGTCGTCGCGGGTCAGCTGCCGGTTGTTCCGGGGGACCGCGGCCGGAGTGAAGAACCGGAACGCGTCGAAATGGGTACAGCGCACCGGCATCGATTCGACCACCATGTCGGTACCCGCCGCGCCGAGCCGCAGCGGTACCGAATCGTGGCGGACCTCCCCGGTGCGGTACACCATCGCCCATTCGTGCAGACCGAAACAGGACAGCTGAGCGGGCCGGGACGCGGTCGCGCGCAGCAGATCCGCGATATAGGTGAGGGTGCCGGCCCGGGACCGCAGGAACTCCGGATCGACGGTCACCACCGGCTCGGCGTCCGCGCCGGGCTCGTCGATCCGCTGATATCCGCGCAGACCGTCGTACTCGGCGGCCCCGGCCAGCGCCACCCCGAAACCGGGATGCCAGCGGCGCAACCGGGCCGGCTTGTGGCCGTAGTAGGTGAACAGGAAATCGAGCACCGGATGTTTCGCCCCGGCGGCCCGCGCCCGCAGGTACGGGCCGGCCAGGGCGTCGAGGCGATCACGGTGCGCCGCGGCGCGCATCCGCCACTCCGCCGCGCCGAGCACCGATCCGATGGCCGCAGCCGTCATTCGGCGACCCGGTGCGTGGTGTCGCGGACGGTGCCGACGAACTCCTCGACGAGATCCTCGAGCGCGACGATGCCGACCGTATTGCCCCGCGCGTCCACCACCCGGCCCAGATGGCTGCTGGTGCGGCGCAGCCGGGCCAGTGCCTCGTAGAGGGTGGTGCCCATCAGCACGGTGGGCAGCGGCCGGATATCGGTGCGCGGGATCTCGGTGCCGGGGCCCGCGGTTTCGTCGGAGACCTTGTCCAGCACATCCTTGACATGCAGGTATCCGACCAGGGAACCGTCGGAGGCGCGGACCGGGTACCGCGAGAAGCCGGTTTCGGCGACCGCGTTCTCGATATCGCCGAGGGTGGTGCCGTGGGCGCGCAGCGGTATCGTGCGCACCTGCGTCAGCGGCACCATGACCTCGGCGACGAACCGCTCCCCGGTACCCAGTGCCTGAGTGAGGCGGCGGTGCTCCTCCTCGTCCAGCAGGCCTTCGGAGCGGGATTCGCCGATCATCTCGGCCAGTTCGTCGCTCGAGACCGTGGCCTCGAGTTCATCCTTGGGCTCGATGCGCAGCATCCGCAGTGACAGGTTCGCGGCGAAGTTGTAGATCGCGATGAGCGGCCGGGCGATCCGCAGCCAGGCCAGATGCAGCGGCACCAGCAGAAGCGCGCTGCGTTCGGGGCCGGCGAGCGCGATGTTCTTCGGGATCATCTCACCCAGCAGAATGTGCAGGATCACCACGATAGTCAGGGCCAGGACGAACGACACCGGATGCAGCAGTGCCTCCGGCAGCCCGGCCAGCTCGAACGGATGCTCCAGCAGATGGGCCACCGCCGGCTCGCCGACCCGGCCCAGCAGGATCGAGCAGATCGTGATGCCCAGCTGCGCGGCGGCCAGCATCATCGACAGATTCTGCCCGGCCCGGATCACAGTGTCGGCGTTGCGTTTTCCCTGCGCGGCCAGCGCTTCGAGCCGGTCGCGACGGGCGGATATGAGAGCGAACTCGGCGGCGACGAAGAAGGCGTTCCCCGCCAGCAGGACCACGGTCAGTGCCACTCCGAAGAGATCACCCATGGCGGACCTCCCGGCCGGTGAGCTGCTGTTCGCGTTGGGCGACCGCCTCGGCGTCGGCCGGAACCAGGCGGATCCGGTCGATGCGGCGTCCGTCCATCCGTTCCACCCGGGCCAGCCAGCCGCCCTGGCCGTCACCGTGGCGGCGTTCGTGGCCGCGCTCCGGCAGCACCACGGTGTCGCCGGCCACCGGGATCCGGCCCAGCCGGGTGAGCACCAGACCACCGAGGGTTTCGTACTCACCCTCGGGAGCGATGTACCCGGTCGCCCGGGTCACCTCGTCGATGCGCAGCAGGCCCGAACAATCCCAGCCGTCGGAGACCCGGCGCACCTCGCGTTCTTCTTCGTCGTGCTCGTCGCGCACATCGCCGAGGATCTCCTCGATGATGTCCTCCATGGTGACCAGGCCCGCGGTGCCGCCGTATTCGTCGACGACCAGCGCGACCTGCATACCGTCGGCGCGAACCCGTTCCAGCACCTCGTCACCGTCGAGGCTGGCCGGGAGCACCTGCACCGGCTGCGCGATCTGCGCGAGACCCACACCGGCCCGGGTGCGCGCCGGATGGGTGAATGCTTGTTTGACGTGCACGACACCCAGGGTGTTGTCCAGGTCGCCGTCGATCACCGGGAACCGCGAGTAGCCGGTGCGGGCGGCGGCGGCGAGCAGATCACCGATGGTGTCGGTGCGGTCCAGGGCTTCGATTTTCACGCGCGGGGTCATCAGCTCCTCGGCGCTGCGCTCGCCGAACTGCAGGGAGCGGTCCAGCAGTTGTGCGGTGCGCTGATCGAGAGCGCCGTGCCGGGCCGAGGTGCGCACCAGCGAACCGAGTTCCTGCGGCGAGCGCGCCGAGCGCAGTTCCTCCGCGGGTTCCACCCCGAACCGGCGGACCGCCCAGTTGGCGGTGCCGTTGAGGAACTGGATCATCGGTTTGAACACCGCCGAGAACGCCACCATCGGTCCGGCGGTGGCCCGCGCGGTGGCCATGGGCGCGGCGATGGCGATGTTCTTGGGGACGAGTTCGCCGTAGATCATCGACAGCGAGGTCGCCAGGATCAGCGCCAGGACCAGGGCGATACCGGTGGCGGCGGAATCCGGGACACCGAGCACGGTGAACAGCGGTTCGAGCAACCGCGCCAGTACGGGTTCGGCGATATAACCGGTGATCAGGGTGGTGATGGTGATGCCGAGCTGGGCGCCGGACAGCTGGAAGGAGAGGGTGCGGTGGGCCTGCCGGACCGCCCGCGCCCGCACATCGCCGTCGCGCGCGTGCGCTTCGACGGTACTGCGTTCCAGGGCGGTGAGGGAGAATTCGGCAGCCACGAACAACGCGGTGCCGGCGGTGAGCGCCACGAACCCGATGAGGCTGAGGACGGTGAGTACGACGGCCATCTCACCACCCCCCGGCGGGCATCGATATCAGCGATGGGGAAAAGGCCGGAGCGGGGAGGCTCGTGCAGCGGAGGACGCCGGGTCTGTCACCCGGCTCGATAGATGAGCCCTCCTGAGTGGCGCCCTCGGACGCGGGTGACAACTGGATCCTTTCGTCCTGATGATTACGGCCGGCGGTCGCCGGCGATTCTCATGCTACCGCGACCGTGCGCGCGGACGCACGGTCGCGTGGGCGGCGGCGCGCGGCGGTGTGGCCGGGGTCACCACCCGCCCGGCAGCGGACGGCCTTCGGCGAACCCGGCGGACGACTGCACCCCGACCACCGCGCGCTCACGGAACTCCGCGAGATCACGGGCGCCCGCGTAGGTGCAGGCGCTGCGCACCCCGGAGCAGATGTGGTCGATGAGGTCCTCGACGCCGGGACGCTCGGGATCCAGCAGCATCCGGGAACTGGAGATGCCCTCCTCGAACAGCGCCTTACGGGCGCGGTCGTAGCCGCGATCGGCGGCGGTCCGCGCGGCGACCGCACGTTTGGAGGCCATTCCGAAGCTTTCCTTGTACGCGCGGCCGTCCCGATCGACCCGCAGGTCACCGGGCGATTCGTAGGTTCCGGCGAACCAGGAGCCGATCATGACGTTCGACGCGCCCGCCGCGAGTGCCAGGGCGACATCGCGGGGATGGCGGACCCCGCCGTCGGCCCAGACGTGGGCGCCCAGGTCGGCGGCCGCCGCCGCGCATTCGGCGACCGCGGAGAACTGTGGCCGGCCCACTCCGGTCATCATGCGGGTGGTGCACATGGCGCCGGGCCCGACGCCGACCTTGACGATATCGGCGCCGGCGGCGACGAGATCCCGGGTGCCCTCGGCCGAGACCGTGTTCCCGGCGACCAGCGGTACACCGAGGCCGAGGTCCCGGATCGCGCTCAGCGTTTCCAGCATTTTCACCTGGTGCCCGTGCGCGGTGTCCACCACCAGGACATCGGCGCCGGCGTCGACCAGCGCCTTGGCCTTCGCGGGCACATCGCCGTTGATCCCGACGGCGGCCGCGATCCGCAACCGGCCCTCGTCGTCGACGGCCGGGGTGTAGATGCCGTGCCGGACCGCGCCGGTGCGGGTGAGCACGCCGGCCAGGGTGCCGTCCGGCGCGAGGAGTACGGCGGGGCCGGAATGCGCGGCCTCGAGGCGGTCGAAGATATCGGACGCCTCGGTGGTCGCCGGGACGGTGACGAAATCGGTGGTGGCGACCTCGTGCAGCCGGGCGAACCGATCGACATCGGCACAGGCCTCCTCGGTGACCAGCCCGACCGGCCGTCCGTTGTCGACCACCACGACCGCGCCGTGCGCGCGCTTGTGGATCAGCGCCAGCGCATCGGAGACGGAGTGATCGGCGGTGAGCGTGACCGGAGTGTCGGCGATCAGCGAGCGACTCTTGACGAAGGCGATGGTCTCGGCGACGGCGCTGTTGGGCAGATCCTGCGGGAGCACCACGATCCCGCCGCGCCGGGCCACGGTCTCGGCCATGCGGCGGCCGGCGACCGCGGTCATATTGGCGACGACCAGCGGGATGGTGGTGCCCGAGCCGTCGGCCGTCGCGAGATCGACGTCGAACCGGGACGCGATATCGGTGCGGTTCGGAACCAGGAAGACGTCGTTGTAGGTCAGGTCGTACGGCGGGTGTTGTCCGGGGAGAAACTGCACTGCGCCCATGGTAATCGGGACGGCTCTCCGGCGTGGGGGCCCGACGGTTTCACTTGGCTCGGCGGGGGCGGTGCGGCCGGCGGCCCGGTGCCGGTTTCCCGGCGCCACCCCGGCCCCGGGCCCCCGGCCCGCGGAAGTGGCCGCGCGCGGCCGGGGGCGGTACCTCGGGAGTTTTCGCCGCTTCGGGACCCGGCGGGGTGCGCGCGCCGGTGAGCCGGCGGACCTCCCGGTCGCCCGGTCGCACCGTGTGTTCCACCACAGGGACCTCCGCCGCCCGCGTCAGCGCGGCCACCTCGGCCCGCTGGTCCGGGGTGACGACGGTGATCACCGTGCCGCTCGCGCCCGCCCGGGCCGTCCGGCCGGCCCGGTGTACGTAGTCCTTGGCGTCGGCGGGCGGGTCGGCGTGGACCACCAGTGAGACCGCGTCCACGTGGATCCCGCGAGCGGCGATATCGGTGGCGACCAGGGCGGAGATACCCCCGTCGGCGAAGGCCGCGAGGGTGCGGATGCGGCGGTTCTGGGCCTTGCCGCCGTGCAGGGCCGCGACGCGGATGCCCTGGTCGCGCAGTCGGCGGGTGAGCTTCTCCGCCCCGTATTGGGTACGGGCGAACAGCAGCGTGCGGCCGTCGCGGGCGGCGATCTCGGCGAGGACGGCCGGTTTGTCCGCCGGTTCGACACAGAGGATGTGATGGGTCGCGGGGGTGGTCTCCGGTTCCGGGGCCACGGTGTGGGTGACGGGGTCACGCAGGTAGCGGCGGACCAGATCCCGGACGGATTCGTCGTCGAGGGTCGCGGAGAACAGCAGTCGCTGGCCGTCGCCGGGCACCAGATCGAGCAGCCGTCGTACCTGCGGCAGGAACCCGAAATCGGCCATATGGTCGGCTTCGTCGACCGCGGTGACGCGGACCGCGTCGAGTACGGCCGCGCCCTGATCGACCAGATCGGCCAGGCGGCCCGGGGTGGCGATCAGCAGGTCCACCCCCCGCTGCAGCTTCTCCGCCTGCCTGGACACGGGTATCCCGCCCACCGCGGTGCCGAGCCGCAGTCCCAGTGCGAACGGTGCCAGCGCCTGTTCGATCTGCAGAGCCAGTTCCCGGGTGGGAGCGAGGATCAGACCGCGGGGGGCACGGGCGATGGCCGGGACTCCGGCGAGGCGGGCGAGCATGGGCAGCCCGAACGCCAGCGTCTTGCCGGACCCGGTGGGCGCCCGGCCGAGCACATCGCGACCGGCCAGCGCATCGGGGACGGCCGCCGCCTGGATGGGTAGCGGATCGGTCAGGCCTTCCCGGCGCAACGCCTGCACGGTGAGTACGGGCAGGCCCAGGTCGGCGAAGGGCGGGGGAGTGCGGGCGGCACCCGGGTGCGGATCGGTCGAGCTTCCGGTCTCCGGCGGGCGGCGATCAGGCACGGAACAACCGGCTCAGTTCGACCAGCCAGGGAATCGCGACGGCCAGGGTCGGTACCACCAGGATGGCGATCGAGGCGAGATAGGCGGCACTGGCGATCCGGAGATCACCGAGTGGACCGGCCAGGCGCTGGATACGGATCAGCGTGCTCGGCCCGCCCACCGCGAGCGCGCCCTGCGGCGCGGTCGATTTCGAGCAGGCCACCAGGGCCCGGGCCAGTGGTTTCGGGCCGGTGACCTTGACCGCGGAATCGTCGGCGAGCAGCTCGATGAGCAGTTTCACCGAATCCAGCGCGGATTTACTCCGGACGAACCGCGGGAAGGCCTCGTGCGCGGCGGTGAACGCCTCCAGCACCAGATCGTGGCGGGCCCGCAGATGCGACCGCTCATGGCTGAGGATGGCGGTGAGCTCCTGCTCGGTGAGGTTGTCGAGGGTGCCCGCGCTGACCACCACCCGCCGCCGCAGCCCGGGCAGGCAGTAGGCGATCGGTTCGGTGGACGACAGGACCCGGATATCGGCGGCGCGCCGGAACGGGCCGCTCTGGTCGAGCAGATCGACCAGCATGCGGTGGTGGGCGCGGCGGCGCCGGGTGTGTACCCCCACCCGGATCGAGGCGTAGACGAGCCGGGCGCCGATCAGCAGCGTGAGCATGAACACCGACACATAGGCCAGCCACAGGGGCAGGCCCAGCGCATCGATCTCATCGGTGGGTTTGGTGGTGGGGCGACCGTCCGGCCCGGGGACCAGCAGCTCGGCGGCGATGGCGAGCCCGGAACTGAACGCGCTGAGCACAGCGGCCAGCGCGATCGCCTGCCAGAGCACGAGGGCGGCGCGCGGGACGCGATAGGTCCAGGTCGCCCGGCTGAGTGATTCCGGGACGGGACCGGCGAGAAGCAAGGCAAGTACGGCGAAGGCCGGTGCTGCTGCGTTCATCGACTCTGCTCACTGCGTTGTGGGGCCAGGGTCCGAGGTCGATGCGGCGCGGCTATCTGTCCTCGGTTGCTTCGAGCTTAGCGAGTGCGTCCCGTAGGGCCGCGGCCTCGTCCTTGCCGACCTGCTCCACGAAGTGCACCAGGGCCGCGGCCCGGCTACCGGCCTCGTCGGCCTGTTGCAGCGCGTCCATCATGAGACCGGCCACCAGCTCGTCGCGGGTGTGTACCGGAGCGTACCGGTGGGCGCGGTCGTCGCGCCGCTGTACCACCAGATTCTTCTTCGCGAGACGCTGCAGCACGGTCATCACCGTGGTGTACGCGAGTTCGCGGCGCGCCGACAGGGCCTCGTGCACCTGCCGGACCGTTTGTGGTTCATCGGCCGACCACAGTTGGTCCATAACCGCTTTCTCGAGTTCACCAAGTCCAGCCATCTCTTGATTTTACGACGCCAACGACACTGTGCCGTACTACAGGGTGTCGTAACGGCGTGGGAATTGTCATAGGGCGTCGAGCACCGGAAATGCCGGTCCTGTGATGGAGGTGGCGAGTGCGCTCGGCGGTCGCGGCGCACGCCGGACGGGCCGGGGGCGTCACGGATCCGTTACTTCCTCCCCGGCGGGAAATACTTGCTAGGTCTGGTAAGGCTAACCTATCTTTCGATCAAGTCGTTGCTGCGACGCCGATCTCGAGGAGGTTCGAATGTCCGAACTCGCCACTGTGCGCATCCCCCGTCCGTACGAGGCGGCATTCGGGTCGGCGTGTTCCCGGTTACGGTCCCTGCAGCCGGAGCATCCTCGTGTCTATGCCGCCGCGGCCATGGCCGAACAGGGCAAACGTCGCTGGTGGGCGCTGTCCACGGGCCTGCGTGAGGGTCGGATCGACCTGATGTACCGACGGCACGCCGCGGAGATGATCAGTGCGACCGCCGCCTCGGAGGTGGTGGCCACCGCGTTCATCCATGCCGTGCTCGGCCGGGTTGCCGCGTTATGGGTCGCCGACGGCCGGGCCTGGGATCCCGGGTTGGAGAATGTGTGGATCCACACCGACAACGACGGCGGTATCGACTGGGCGGGCCTGACCGACACCACCATCCGCGTGGTGGCCGGCGACCCGCTGGAGGGGTCGCCCGGAGTGGTCTCGCTGCCGTGCGAGCGGGCGATGTGGGTGTGGCTCGCCTACCGCTGCGAACCTTCGCTGCTGCTGATCCAAGGTGCGCTGGCGCGGTGTGCGGGGCTGAGTCCGCGCCGGTTCTGGGCGCTGGTGGCCGAATCCGTTTCCGGGGCCACCACTTACGTTCCGGACCTGGCCGGGACCGATCCCGTGGCAGGTGCGCGCCGGGGGCAGGGGCTGCTGATGGCGCTGGAGGAGCGCGGAATGGCGATCAGGCGCGCCCAACGTGTTGCCTAGTTAGGTAAGCCTGCCCTATAGTCGTAGGCGGCGTACGGATCGCGCGAGAGTCCCGAGGGCTGCGGTGACCCCCGATCCAATGCCTGCGGCGGACCCCATCTCCGAGGTGGGGTCCGCCGCTCTCTTTCCGCCGCCGCCCACCGGCCCGTGCTCCCGGCCTCGGATCCACATGCGATTGTGGAGCCATGACCGAACAGCAGACCCGCCCCCCGATGTCGATGGCCGATCTCAGTGCCGAACAACTCAACGAGATCAACAAGGGGACTTTCGCGGATCTGATGGGTCTGCACGTGACCGAGCTGGGACCCGACCGCGTCCGCGGTGAATGGACGGTCACGCCGCAGTTGCACCAGCCGGCCGGTATCCAGAACGGCGGAGTGCTGTGCACCGTGGTGGAAACCCTGGCCAGCACCGGCGGCGCCGCCTGGTACGGCGAGCGCGGTGTGGTGGTCGGGGTCAACAACAACACCGATTTCCTGCGTGCGGTGCGCGACGGGAAGCTGACCGCCGAGGCCACCCCGCTGCACCGCGGCGGTCTGCAGCAGCTGTGGCAGGTGGTGGTCACCGACGCGGACGGGCGGCTGGTCGCACGCGGTCAGGTCCGGTTGCAGAATCTGCCCCATCGCTCCTGAACACGGGCCGGCCGAGGGCCGGTGGAACACCGAGGGCCGGGGCAGTGTCTGTCAGCACTGCCCCGGCCCTCGTCGATCGATTCAGATACCGCCGGTCGACAGCAGCCCGCCGTCGACCCGCACCGTCTCGCCCGTGATCCACGCCGCCTGATCGGAGGCCAGGAACGCGATCAGCCGGGCCACGTCCTCCGGCGAACCGAGCCGCTTCATCGGGTACACCTGCGCGGCGGCTTCCTCGTCCGCCGAGTACAGCGCGTCGGCGAAACTGGTCTTCACCACACCGGGCGCCACCGCGTTGACCCGGATCTTCGGGCCGAGCTGCCAGGCCAGCTCGTCGGTGAGCCGGATCAGTGCGGCCTTGGAAGCGCCGTACGCCGCGATGACACCGGTGGAGCGGATACCGGCCACACTGGCCACGTTCACCACGGCGCCGCCGTGCTCGCCCATCCACGCCTTGTACGCCTGCTGGATATAGCCGAGCGCGGCCACGACGTTCACATCGAAGATCTTGCGCACCGCGTCCAGATCGGCTTCCATCAGCGCGCCGTAGACCGGGTTGATCCCGGTGTTGTTGATCAGGATGTCCAGCGACCCGAACTCCGCGACCGCGCGCTGCACCGCGGCGGCACGTGCCTCGTCGTCGCCGGAGTTACCGGCCAGGGCGATGACCTCGCCCTGGTGTCCCAGCGCCCGCAGTTCGGCGGCCGCCTTCTCCAGTGGTTCGGCCTTGCGCGCGGTGATCAGCACATTCGCGCCCCGGCTCAGCAGTTCGGCGGCCACCGCGTAGCCGATACCACGGCTGGCTCCGGAGACCAGCGCACTCTTGCCCAACAGATCGGTGCTCATATCCGGGCACGTTACCGTGCGCGCCGGTGACCTCGGCGGGCGCGGATCGCCCCGGCCGCCGGGGGCGGAGCAGTGTCGTGGTCCGGGTAAAATCGATGGTTCCGTGTCCGGAGACATCCGATGATCGGTGGATGGGCCCACTGTCGGGCGCACCGGGCCACTGCCCCCAACCCGTGTTTCCAAGGAGATATCTGTGATCACCGCGACCGACCTCGAGGTCCGGGCCGGCGTCCGTACCCTGCTGTCCGCGCCCGGACCGGCGCTGCGGGTACAGGCCGGCGACCGGATCGGCCTGGTCGGGCGTAACGGCGCCGGTAAGACCACCACGCTGCGCATCCTCGCCGGAGAGGGCGAACCGTACGCCGGGACGATCACGCGGTCCAGCGATATCGGTTACCTCCCGCAGGATCCGCGCGAGGGAAATCTCGATGTCCTGGCCCGCGACCGGGTGCTCTCGGCGCGCGGACTGGACGCGCTGATCCGCGATATGGAGAAGCAGCAGGCGCTGATGGCCGAACTGGCCGACGAGACCGAACGCGAACGTGCCGTCCGGAAATACGGCCGGTTGGAGGACCGCTTCTCCGCGCTCGGCGGTTATGTGGCCGAGAGCGAGGCCGCGCGGATCTGCAACAGTCTCGGACTACCGGACCGGGTGCTGGACCAGGCGCTGCGTACGCTGTCCGGCGGTCAACGGCGGCGAATCGAACTGGCGCGCATCCTGTTCGCCGCCTCCGACGGCAGCGGCGGCCGTTCCGACACCACGCTGCTGCTCGACGAGCCCACCAACCATCTCGACGCCGATTCCATCACCTGGTTGCGCGGTTTCCTGCAGAACCACGACGGTGGCCTGATCGTGATCAGCCACGATGTCGATCTGCTCGCCGACGTGGTCAACAAGGTGTGGTTCCTGGACGCGGTGCGTGGCGAGGCCGATGTCTACAACATGGGCTGGCAGAAGTACCTCGACGCCCGCGCCACCGACGAACAGCGCCGCCGCCGCGAGCGGGCCAATGCCGAGAAGAAGGCGTCGGCGCTGCGCGCCCAGGCCGCGAAACTCGGCGCCAAGGCCACCAAAGCCGTTGCCGCGCAGAATATGGCCAAGCGCGCCGATCGGCTGATGGCGGAACTGGACGAGGTCCGCGTGGCCGACAAGGTCGCCCGGATCAAGTTCCCCGAACCGGCCGCCTGCGGAAAGACGCCGCTGATGGCGGAGAACCTCACCAAGGTCTACGGCTCGCTGGAGATCTTCACCGGCGTGGACCTGGCCATCGACCGCGGCAGCCGTGTGGTGGTGCTCGGCCTCAACGGCGCGGGCAAGACCACACTGCTGCGGCTGCTGGCGGGCGCCGAGGAACCCACCGCCGGGGGACTCGTGCCCGGTCACGGCCTCAAGGTGGGGTATTTCGCGCAGGAACACGACACCCTGGACGATACGGCCACGGTCTGGGAGAACATCCGGCACGCGGCGCCGGACGCGGGCGAGCAGGAGTTACGTGGTCTGCTCGGCGCCTTCATGTTCACCGGGCCGCAACTGGAGCAGCCCGCCGGGACACTGTCGGGCGGTGAGAAGACCCGGCTCGCCCTGGCCGGCCTGGTCTCCTCGGCGGCCAATGTGCTGCTGCTCGACGAGCCCACCAACAACCTGGACCCCGTCTCGCGCGAACAGGTCCTCGACGCACTGCGCACCTACGCGGGCGCGGTGGTGCTGGTGACCCACGATCCGGGCGCTGCCGAGGCCCTGAACCCGGAGCGGGTGATCTTGCTGCCGGACGGCACCGAGGACCACTGGTCGGCCGAGTACCTGGAATTGATTCAGCTCGCGTGAGTTTCATCACAAGAACTCATTGCCGGATGGTCGCCGAGTGCTTAGCCTGAGAGTGACGCTGCTCGGCGACTCGGAGGAAGCCATGGGCGACAGGCCGGTACAGAGCAAGAGCACATTGGGCAAGGGCACCCGGGTCACGGGTAAGTCACGGGATCGCCTGCAAACCCAGTTGAAGAAGCAATACGAGGCGGGGGCGAGTATCCGGTCGCTGGCACGTGCGACCGGCCGCTCCTACGGGTTCATCCACAATGTGCTGACGGAGTCGCATGTGCAGCTCCGCAGCCGTGGCGGCGCCAACCGCCGTAAATCCCGCTAGCCGCACCGTATTCGCAGGCTCCGCCGCCGGGACCTACGCCCGGCGGCGAGTGGCTGTGCGTGGATCGATCGGCCGCGGTCCTTACCAGCCGGATACGGCCCCGTCTCCGTACACCAGGAGGTTGGCGAGACTGGTGAAGATCGGCAGCCCGGTCTTGATCTCGAGATAGGCGAACTGGCCCTGCGGGTTGACCTCGAGGAAGTAGTACTCGCCGTCGAGGCCCACCCGCAGATCCAGGACGCCGAAACTCAGCCCCAGCGTGCCCATCAGCGTCGCCAGCGATTTGCTGACGGCGGCCGGTAGCAGGGTGGGAACGAAATCGACCGAGGTGTCCAGCCGGGAGTCGACGCGTCCGGCCCCGGCGCGGGAATCGATGCGCACCGCCCACTCCTGCCCGTCCACCCACACCACCCGCAGATCGCATTCCGGATCGATATAGCGCTGGAAGGTGGTGGGCGCCCAGCGGATACTGCCGAGCCGGTCCAGATCGGCGGTACCGACCAGCCGGGTTTCGGAGAATTCGGCGCGGGAGGTGCCGGTACGTTTGAAAACCACGCGGCTGCCGCAGGTTTCGATGAATTCGCGGGCCTCGTCCGGATCGTTGGTGACCAGTGTGTCCGGGACCGTGCAGCCGGCCCGCCGGGCGGTATCGAGTTGCACGATCTTGCGATGGGCGATCCGGTCGTTGCCCGGATCGTTGATCCACTGGGCGCCCAGCGACCACAGCAGGCCCTGGACGAAAGCGTCGCATTCGGCCTGGCGGTAGGCGTTGTCGTCGGCGCGCACCCCGGCCGGTACCGAGCTCGGATGCGGGCGCCGCCACCAGACCGATCCGACCTCGTCCAGACCGGCCAGGCCCGCCAGCGACCGTTCGACCCCGGCCGCCCCGAGCCGGAAACTGCCCGGCTCACGCGGGAAATCACGCAGGTCCCATCGGAGCGGCGACATCGCGTGCTGTTCGCGCAGGGTCGCCACCATGGCCGCGGCGTGCAGATCGTCGGCTTCGGAGACGATGAGGACCCCGCGGGCCGGCACGGTGCTCATCGCGCCCGCCGTTCAGTCGAAGCTGTCGCTGTGGACGCCGTCGTCGCTGGTGTTGCGCGACCTGGTCTGGGCGCAGGTGAACGTCGCGGGGAATTCGGGTGTGTCGGCGAGGTCGAGTCGCCGGGCCCAAAATGCGGTGAGCTGGCGCAGCTGCCGGTCACCGAAGGTCTCGGACGGCGGCGCCGCCAGGGTCATCGGCCGCTCCGCCACGTCGATACGCAGACGGCGGGTGAAATCGGCCGTGACGCCGGGCCGGATGTCCACGTGCACGCGCCGGCCGGTGGCGTGCTCGTCGACGAACCGGATCGCCAGGACATCGTCGCGACACAAGGTCCACGTCCCGTCTGCCACCCGAACTCGGATATCCCGGTCGGATTCGCCGACCAGGACACCGGTGAGAGTGGCGAACGCACCGCATCCGGGGGTCTCGAGGAGGTGGAGGGCATCGGTCATCTGGATTCTCCGATCTTGCCGGCGGTGTGCCACGACCCGAGTGCGTCCGGATCATAACGCCGCGCGGCGGCTGCGGAAGCCGATATCGCCGGATTTCCCCTGTTCGGATACCTGATCTTGCGTCCGCAGATTGTTCTGCGGCGGAGGCTGTCCGGTAGCTGTGCCGTCCGGGGACCGTGTGCCGTTGTGGCGGCCCGGCGGTCAGAGTCCGAGCATGTCCGGATGCGTGGCCAATTCACGGAACCGGCCGGGTGGATCGGCGACCAACCGGCGAGCGTCCAGATCCAGCAGGCCGCCGACCACCGACACCTCGGCCGAGAGGGTGCCGTCGGTGCGGATCATCTCCTGCCGGATGCGGTAGGTCTTCCCGCTACCCCATTCGAATGCGCAGGTGACCCGGAATTCGTCCCCGCCGCGCAGCTCCCGCCGGTACTTGATGGTGCTCTCCAGAACCACGGGCCCCACCCGTGCCGCCACCAGTTTGTCGGCCTGCAGGCCCGCGGCGAGCAGGAACTCCCAGCGGGCGTGTTCGGCGTACTGCAGGTAGACCGCCTGATTGACATGGCCTTGGACATCGAGTTCGTAGCCGCGGACGGTTACGGGGACGGAGAAGGTCATAGCGGTGCGAACCCTCCGGCGGCCGCGGTTGTTCCCGGTTCAGCGCCGCCGCTGGGTGGTGCGTTCCTGCCACCATCGGGGCGCGTCGACGAAGTGGTTGTCGTATTCGTCCTGGGACGCGGCGAGTTCGTCCAGGGTGGCCTCGCCGCGCGCGATCCGCTCGAGCAGCCGGAAGTACCCGAAACGCTGAACGCCGGGTATGAGGGCGATCAGGATGCGAGCCCCGCTGTCGGGGGTGGCGCCGAAGGCGTGGATGGTCGTCTTCGGTACGACGGCCGAGCCGCCCGCGCCGATGGTGAGGATGCGGTCCCCGGTCATCAGCTGGAGTTCGCCGTCGGCGACGTAGAAGAGCTCGCCGGACAGGGTGTGGAAATGCGGTGCCGCGCCGTCGGCGCCGCGGTCCATGGTGACCTCCAGGGTGCTCACCGCGCCGTGGGCCTGTTCGGCGTCGATGAGCAGCCGCATGGTGACCGGCCCGGTGCGCAGCGTCTCGGCGTCACCGGACTGCCGGATCGCGGTGGGTTCGGGGGTGGCGGGCATGGATGCTCCTCATGATTCGCTGCCATATAGTTAACGATCTAACTATATGGCAGCGAATAGAATCTTGTCCATGGCCGAATCCGGATCCGATGCGATCGATGCGATCGAACGACAGTGGCGGCGGGAACGCCCCGACCTCGACTTGGCGGCGATGGTGGTGTTCGGCCGCCTCGGGCGGCTCGCCGTGGTCGCCGAACGCGCGATCGAGACGGTTTTCTTCGCCCACGGCCTGCGGCGCGGCGAATTCGACGTCCTGGCGGCACTGCGGCGATCCGGTGCGCCGTTCGAACTCAACCCGTCCGCGCTGGCCGACACCTTGATGCTGTCGCGTGCGGGCATGACGGGCCGCCTCGACCGTCTGGAGTCGGCGGGTTACGTGCGGCGGATCGCGGACGCGGAGGACCGCCGGGCGGTCCGCGTCGCGCTCACGGACGCGGGCCGGGAACTGGTCGATACGGTGGTCACCGAGCACACCGCGAACGAGACACGGATGCTGTCGGCGCTGACCGCGGCCGAACGCGGCGAACTGGACCGGATCGCGGGCAAACTGCTCACCGCACTGGAAGCCGGGGACTGAGCGGGACGCGGTCCCGCTCCCGCACGCTCAGGGGCGGCGGCGTACCGAGGCCTCGACCAGATCCAGTACAGCGGTGAGGTTTTCGTTGGTGTGGCCCGAGGCGATCCGGGCGATGAGTCCGTCCAGCACCAGATCGAGATAGCCCAGCAGGACATCGGTGGGCACATCGTCGCGCAGGGCGCCGGCCGCCTTACGCCGCTCCAGGCGGGCCAGTGTGGCCGCGGTCAGCTCCGCCGAACGCTGGGTCCAGCCGGCGCGGAACTCCGGATCGGTCCGCAGCCGCCGGGCGATCTCGAGCCGAGTGCCCAGCCAGTTGTACTCCTGCGGGTCGGCGAGCATATCCCGCATCACCTGCACCAGACCCTGGTTGGCCGCCACCTCGGCCATACGCTCGGCATCCTCCTGGGCCAGGGCGAAGAAGAGCGCGTCCTTGTCCCGGAAATGATGGAAGATCGCACCGCGGGACAGGCCGATGGCATCTTCCAGGCGCCGGACGGTGGCGCCGTCGTACCCGAACTCGGCGAAGCAGCGGCGGGCGCCGTCGAGTATCTGTGAACGCCGGGCAGCCAGATGATCGTCGCTGACCTTGGGCATCGTGCTCCTTCAACGGATATACGAACCCCGCGCGGCGGATTCACCGCGCGGGGCCCTCAGATTACGAGCGAACGAACAAGTGACGTGCCGACGCCCCGCCCCGGTCGGGAGCGGGTTCTACGAGCTGTGCCCGTCTCGTCGGTGCGGACCCGTGGCGGATGCGCCGTAGGCGCGAGTCCCGGGTGCGCACCGACGAGACTTCGGGGGCGCGACCACGCGCCGCCGGAGGCGGCGCCGTGCAACACAGCGTGATCAGGGCCTGATCATGTTCCGCAGGACATACTGCAGGATGCCACCGTTGCGGTAGTAATCGGCTTCACCGGGGGTGTCGATCCGGACCACCGCGTCGAACTCGATCTTCGAGCCGTCGTCCTTGGTCGCGGTGACGTGCACGGTGGACGGTGTGGTGCCCGCGTTGAGCTCCTCGATACCCGCGATATCGAAGACCTCGGTACCCGTGAGACCCAGCGACTTCGCCGATTCGCCCTCTGGGAACTGCAGCGGGATGACGCCCATACCGATCAGGTTCGAGCGGTGGATGCGCTCGAACGACTCCACGATCACGGCGCGCACACCCAGCAGGCGGGTGCCCTTGGCGGCCCAGTCGCGGGAGGAGCCGGAACCGTACTCCTTACCGCCCAGGACGACCAGCGGGATACCGGCCTTCTGGTAGTTCTGCGAGGCGTCGTAGATGAACGCCTGCGGAGCGCCCTCCTGGGTGAAGTCGCGGGTGTAACCGCCCGAGACGTCGTCGAGGAGCTGGTTGCGCAGCCGGATGTTGGCGAAGGTGCCGCGGATCATGACCTCGTGGTTACCGCGCCGCGAGCCCAGGGAGTTGTAGTCCTTGCGCGCCACGCCGTGCGAGTCGAGGTAATCGGCCGCCGGGGTGCCCGGCTTGATGGCGCCGGCCGGGGAGATGTGGTCGGTGGTGACCGAATCGCCCAGCAGGGCCAGCACGCGCGCGCCCTTGATATCGGTGACCGGCTCCGGCTCCATACCCATACCGTCGAAGTAGGGCGCTTTGCGGACGTAGGTGGAGTCGTCGCTCCACTCGAAGGTGTTGCCCTCCGGGGTGGGCAGGCTGCGCCACCGCTCGTCGCCCTTGAAGACGTCGGCGTAGGACTTGGTGAACATCTCCTGGCTGATCGCCGACTTGATGGTGTCGTCGATCTCCTGGGCCGAGGGCCAGATGTCCTTCAGGAACACCGGGTTGCCCTGGGGGTCCTGGCCCAGCGGGTCGTTCCCGAAATCGAAGTCCATGGTGCCCGCGAGCGCGTAGGCGATGACCAGCGGCGGGGAGGCCAGGTAGTTCATCTTCACGTCGGGGGAGATGCGGCCCTCGAAGTTGCGGTTACCGGACAGTACCGCGGTCACGGTGAGGTCGTTCTCGTTGACCGCCTTGGAGATCTCCTCCGGCAGCGGACCGGTGTTGCCGATGCAGGTGGTGCAGCCGTAACCACCCAGGTAGAAGCCGAGCTTCTCCAGGTAGGGCCACAGGCCGGCCTTCTCGTAGTAGTCGGTGACGACCTGCGAGCCGGGGGCCATATTTGTCTTGACCCACGGCTTGGTGGACAGGCCCTTCTCGACCGCGTTACGGGCGAGCAGCGCCGCACCGATCATGACCGAGGGGTTCGAGGTGTTGGTGCAGGAGGTGATACCCGCGACGGCGACCGCGCCGTGATCCAGGATGAACTCGCCGCGCTCCTCGGAGACGACCCGCACCGGATTGGACGGCCGGCCCTCGGAGTTGAGCGCCGCAGACTGCACGCCGACAGAGCCGTGCGCCGCCGACTGCACGTCGACAGCGCCGTCGTCGGCGAAGGACAGCGACGCCGGATCGGATGCCGGGAACGACTCCTCGACCGCTTCGTCCAGCTGGGAATGCGGCGTCGGGTGCTGATCCCGCACGTAGTTGTAGATGTCCTTGCGGAACGCGATCTTCGACTCGTCCAGCGCGATACGGTCCTGCGGGCGCTTCGGACCGGCGATGGAGGGCACCACGGTGCTCAGGTCGAGCTCGAGGTACTCCGAGTAGACGGGTTCGGCGGCCGGATCGTGCCACATACCCTGTTCCTTGGCGTAGGCCTCGACGAGCGCCAGCTGTTCCTCGGTGCGGCCGGTCAGGCGCAGGTAGTTGATGGTCTCCTCGTCGATCGGGAAGATCGCCGCGGTGGAGCCGAACTCGGGGCTCATATTGCCCAGGGTGGCACGGTTGGCCAGCGGGACCTCGGCCACGCCCTGGCCGTAGAACTCGACGAACTTGCCGACCACACCGTGCTTGCGCAGCATATCGGTGACGGTGAGCACCACGTCGGTGGCGGTGACGCCCGGCTTGATCTCACCGGTGAGCTTGAAGCCGACCACGCGCGGGATCAGCATGGAGACCGGCTGGCCCAGCATGGCGGCCTCGGCCTCGATACCGCCGACACCCCAGCCCAGCACACCCAGGCCGTTGACCATGGTGGTGTGCGAGTCGGTGCCGACGCAGGTGTCGGGGTAGGCCTGGCCGTTGCGGACCATGACGGTGCGGGCCAGGTATTCGATGTTCACCTGGTGCACGATGCCGGTACCCGGGGGGACGACCTTGAAATCGTCGAACGCGCCCTGACCCCAGCGCAGGAACTGGTAGCGCTCGCCGTTGCGTTCGTATTCGAGTTCGACATTGCGCTCGAAGGCGTCGGCGCGGCCGAAGACGTCGAGGATGAGCGAGTGGTCGATGACCATTTCGGCGGGGGAGAGCGGATTGACCTTCTCCGGATCGCCGCCGAGGGCCGAGACCGCCTCGCGCATGGTGGCGAGGTCGACCACGCAGGGCACGCCGGTGAAGTCCTGCATCACCACGCGGGCCGGGGTGAACTGGATCTCGATACTGGGCTGGGCCTCGGGGTCCCAGTCCGCCAGCGCGCGGATATGGTCGGCGGTGATGTTCGCGCCGTCCTCGGTGCGCAGCAGGTTCTCGGCGAGAACTTTCAGTGCGTACGGGAGTTTCTCGGTGCCGGGTACGGCCGAGAGCCGGAAGATCTCGTAGGAGTTGCTTCCGACCTCGAGGTTGCCCTTGGCGCCGAAAGTATCGATACTTTTCGTCACGTCAGCTCCACTTGTCGGGTGTGCGGACGCCGTCGGCGGGGCTGTGCCGGCGGCGGTACGTCTCTGGCATGAGGTGCCGGCCCGGGAAGGCGCCGGTTCCCCGCGGTTCCCAACCCTAACAGTACGCTTGTCCTATGAAAATCGCGGGGCGGTCTGTCGAGGCGGTCGGGCGGCACGCCCCGTCGTCGGGCGTGCCGGGTGTCGGGTAACCGCTCACGCGTCGCGTAATCTGCTCTCGAGCTGGTCCGAGTTAGCCGGGCGGTACCGACGGGTACCCCGGCTGTTCGTGCCAGTAGCGGATTCCCCGTCGCGTCGTCGGACGATGCGGCTCGACCAGACCGGATGGAAGATGACCGTCACCCACACCTCGGCCTTCTCCCTCAAGGCCACCAAACTGCCGGACGGGTTCGATTCGAAGACCCTCGAAGAGGTTCGGACCGATCTCGCCGACAACGGAGTGGCCACGCCAGAGGGCGACGATCAGAGCGAACTGGCCGCCATCGTGGCCGATGCGCGGGCGCACGGCATCGATCTGAGCATCGTGGTGCTCGACGGCAATCCGGGACACGACTCCGAACTGCGCGATCTCGCCACGGAGGTGGCCGGATTCCAGCACGGCACCGTCGCGGTCTTCAGCGACGACTGGATCGGCACCACCAGCGATTCGATCAGCCGGGTCCGGTTGGAGTGGGCCGAGGACAAGTCCAAGTTCACCGGCGGAAAGACCGAACAAGCCGCCCAAACCCTGGTGCACCGCCTGGAACAGACACCGGCGGTGAGTTGGACCGAGATCACGATCGTGCTCCTGGCCGGACTGGTGCTGACGGTGGGCGGTCTGTACTGGGTCAAGGCCCGCCGCGCGGGCGGGCCGCAGCCCGCGGACGCGGCGCCGGGCCCGCGCACCCAGCGCACCGAAGATCCGGAGCTGGCACCGGCCGCACGGTAACCGCTACCGGCCGCCCGGTGGGCGTACCGGGCCGCCCCTGTCCTACCGCGCCCCCGTCGGCCGCCGCGGCCCGTGGGCCGCGCGACGCCGGCCGGCGCGCACCCCGGGTCGCGCCGGACAGGTTTCGACAACCGCTACGGCGGGCACCATGCCGTATCGGTACGTATGGTCGAACAGGAGTGGGTGACGGCGCCCGCTGTAGCACCGGAAGCCCTGCCGGCCCCGCCGGGAAACCGTCCGCGAACGACGGCGAATTTCCCGACAGTGGAGCCGGTTGCGGCATCCGCGGCCATCACCTGGAATAGTTGTGACAGCACGCACAGGACCAAGGCGAAAGCGGGGATGTTGGTGACTTCGACGGACGGTGTCAGCGGGGCAGATTTGGCGAAACGACCGCCAACGCCTGCTTCGAGCACCCTCGAGCGTGACGTCCAGACCCTCGAGAAGGCGATCTACGAGGTCAAGCGGGTCATCGTCGGGCAGGACCGGCTGGTCGAGCGGTTGCTCGTCGGAGTGCTCGCCAAGGGACACGTTCTGCTCGAAGGCGTCCCCGGTATCGCCAAGACGCTCGCGGTCGAGACCTTCGCCAAAGTGGTCGGCGGTTCGTTCTCCCGCGTCCAGTTCACCCCCGACCTGGTCCCGACCGACCTCGTGGGTACCCGCATCTACCGGCAGGGCCGCGAGGAGTTCGATACCGAACTCGGCCCCGTGGTCGCGAATTTCGTCCTCGCCGACGAGATCAACCGCGCCCCGGCCAAGGTGCAGTCGGCGCTGCTCGAGGTGATGGCCGAGCGGCATGTGTCGATCGGCGGCAAGACCTACCCGATGCCCGATCCGTTCCTGGTGATGGCCACCCAGAACCCGATCGAGAGCGAGGGCGTGTACCCGCTGCCGGAAGCGCAGCGCGACCGCTTCCTGTTCAAGGTCGTCGTCGACTACCCCTCGGTCGAGGAGGAGCGCGAGATCATCTACCGGATGGGTGTGACCCCGCCGGAACCGAACCGCATCCTGGAGCCGACCGAACTCATCCGCCTCCAGAAACTGGCCGCGAACACCTTCGTGCACCACGCGCTGGTCGACTACGTGGTCCGGGTGATCTCCGCGACCCGCGTGCCGGCCGAATTCGGGATGCACGATGTGGCGAACTGGGTGGCCTACGGCGCCTCGCCGCGTGCCAGCCTCGGCATCATCGCCGCCGCGCGCGCCGTGGCGCTCATCCGCGGCCGCGACTACGTGGTCCCGCAGGACGTCATCGAGGTCGTACCCGACGTGCTGCGGCACCGGCTGGTGCTGTCCTACGACGCGCTCGCCGACGAGATCAGCCCGGAGGACGTGATCCAGCGGGTTCTGCAGACCGTCGGGCTCCCGCAGGTCGCGCCGCAGGCCGTGGCGACGGGCGGCGTCGCGCCCATCGCCGAGAACGGTAACCGGCCGCCCGCGCCGCCGCAGCAGCCGCCGGCGCCGCAGGTGCCGCAGACCGCCGGCACGAACCAGCACCAGTGACCCGGCCGCCGGACCCCCGCGCCCGAGAGACCGTGCCCGACCCCCATGCCCCGCCGTCGTTCCGTTCGGGCGAGCTGACCGATCCGCATCTGACGGCCGCCCTGAAAACCCTGGAGCTCACCGTGCGCCGCCGCTTGGACGGCGTGCTGCACGGTGATCACCTCGGCCTCATCCCCGGCCCCGGTTCGGAACCGGGAGAGGCGCGGGCCTATCAGCCCGGTGACGACGTCCGGCAGATGGACTGGTCGGTGACCGCGCGGACCACCCACCCGCACGTCCGGCAGATGATCGCGGACCGGGAGCTGGAGACCTGGATGGTGGTGGATCTGTCCGCCAGCCTGGATTTCGGCACCGGCGCCTGCCAGAAACGCGATCTGGCGGTGGCCGCCGCGGCCGCGGTGACCCATCTGACGATGGGCGGCGGAAACCGGGTCGGCGCCGTGGTCGCGACCGGTGAGCAGATGCAGCGGATCCCCGCCCGCAGCGGCCGGGTCCACGCGCAGTCGCTGCTGCGCAGTATCGCCACCACCCCGCATCCGCGCGACGGAGTGCGCGGTGATCTGCGCGGCGCCATCGAATCGTTGCGCCGGCCGCAGCGCAAACGCGGCCTGGCGGTCGTGATCAGTGATTTCCTCGGGGATATCGACTGGCAGCGATCGCTGCGTGCCATCTCCGCGCGCCACGATCTGCTGGCTGTCGAGGTCCTCGATCCGCGCGATACCGAGCTACCGGATATGGGTGACGTGGTGTTGCACGATCCGGAGACCGGGCGGACCCGCGAGTTCACCGTCACTCCGCAACTGCGCGCCGATTACGCGGCCGCCGCCCAGCGGCACCGGGACGAGGTCGAGCAGACCCTGCGCAGTTGCGGCGCCCCGGTGCTCACCCTGCAGACCGACCGGGACTGGATCGCCGATGTGGTCCGGTTCGTCTCCACCCGGCGCCACAGCCTCGGCGCCTCGACCCCGCGGGTGCCACGCCAGTGAGTATTTCGAATTTCGCCGCACCGATCTGGCTCGGATTTCTTGCTGTCGTTCTCCTGCTCGCGCTCGGCTATCTGCTGGTGCAGCGCAGCAAGCATCGCCGGATGCTGCGGTTCAGCAATATGGAGCAGCTCGAAAAAGTCGCTCCCAACCGGCCCAGTTTCTGGCGCCACCTGCCGATGGTGCTCGTGATCGTCGGCATGGTGTTCGCCACGATCGGCGCGGCCGGACCGACCGCCGAGAAGAAGGTGCCCCGCAACCGGGCGACCGTGGTGCTGGTCATGGACGTTTCGCTGTCCATGGAGGCCACCGACGTCTCGCCGAACCGGCTGCAGGTCGCGCAGGAGGCGGCCAAGAACTTCGCCGAAGGTCTCACCCCGGGGATCAACCTGGGACTGGTGACCTACGCCGGCACCGCGTCGGTGCTCGTCTCACCGACCACGGACCGGGGTTCGGTGAAGGCCGCCATCGACAACATCAAACTCGCCGAGCGGACCGCCACCGGTGAGGGAATCCACACCGCCCTGCAGTCCATCGAGACCCTGGCCTCGGTCCTGGGTGGCTCCGAGACGCCACCGCCGGCCCGTATCGTGCTGATGTCCGACGGTAAACAGACCGTGCCCGATTTCGAGGACGTGGACAATCCGCGGCACGAATTCGTCGCCGCGCGGCTCGCGAAGACCAAGAAGATCCCGGTCTCGACGATCTCGTTCGGCACCAAATGGGGTGTGGTCGAGATCCCGCGTGAGGACGGCGGCACGGACCAGGTCGATGTGCCGGTGGACGACGAGGCGATGCAGGAGATCGCGCGATTGTCCGGCGGTGAGTTCTATACCGCCTCCAGCCTGCAGGAACTGTCCAGTGTCTACGACACCCTGGAGGAGCAGATCGGCTACGAGGTCACCCGGGGCGACGCCAGCCGTCCGTGGTGGCTGCTCGGCCTGCTGGCCACGGTGGCCGGCGTGGTGGCGGCGCTGGTGCTGCGCCAGCGGCTGCCCTGACAGATCGGTGAGATGGGCTGGTGCCGGGCGGATCCCGCCGAGATCCGCCCGGCCGGCGCCTCGTCGCCGACGCCGACGGGAATGAGTCGATATCGCACTGCGGGCCGGATGGAATCCGGCCCGCAGTGCTCTGTCCGCGTTGTACGACCTGCACAAGTTCCAGGGGGAAATCTCGGTGGACGTCCCATGAGAGCATCACCGACGCAGCCAGGTAGGTTTGTCCCCATGTCGAACTTCACAGCACGCTCGGTCCTGGTGACCGGCGGTAACCGCGGAATCGGGCTCGCGGTGGCGCAGCGTCTGCACGCCGACGGTCACAAGGTGGCCGTCACCCATCGCGGTTCGGGCGCCCCCGAGGGCCTGCTCGGGGTGAAATGCGATGTCACCGACAGTGATTCGGTGGACCGGGCGTTCGCCGAGGTGGAGGCCGCGCAGGGGCCGGTGGAGGTGCTGGTCGCCAATGCCGGGATCACCGATGACACGCTGCTCATGCGGATGAGCGAAGAGCAGTTCACCAAGGTGGTGGACGCCAACCTGGCCGGTGCCTTCCGGTGCGCCAAGCGGGCCAACCGCGCGATGCTGCGGGCGCGCTGGGGCCGGATGATCTTCCTCGGCTCGGTTGTCGGGTTCTCCGGTCAGGCCGGGCAGATCAACTACGCGGCCTCGAAGGCCGGTGTCGTCGGCCTGGCCCGCTCCATCACCCGCGAGCTCGGCTCCCGGTCGATCACCGCCAATGTCGTCGCGCCCGGGTTCATCGAGACCGATATGACGAAAGACCTTCCCGAGGACATGCGGGATATGGCGAAGAAGTTCATTCCGCTCCAGCGACTCGGTGCCCCCGAGGACGTCGCGGCGGTGGTCAGCTTCCTCGCCTCCGAGGACTCCGCCTACGTCTCGGGCGCGGTGATCCCGGTGGACGGCGGTATGGGTATGGGGCACTGACGCCCCGCACTCCTTCAGAACAGATCGAAAGCCGCGCCGACACCGGCCACCGGGTCGGCACCTCGACCGAGCGCGGCAGGATACGACACCACATTCAGGAGAATCGACAACTCATGGGCGGATTGCTCGAAGGCAAGACGATCCTCGTCACCGGCATCATCACCGATGCCTCCATCGCGTTCCACGCGGCGGCCATCGCGCAGAAGGAAGGGGCCAAGGTGATCATCACCGGCCTCACCGAGCGGTTGCGGCTGATCGACCGGATCGCCAAGCGGCTGCCGGAGGAGGTGCCGCCGGCCATCGGTCTCGACGTCACCAACGACGAGGACCTGCGCAAACTGCCCGATGAGATCCGCCGCCTCGCGCCCGAGGGCATCGACGGGGTCCTGCACTCGATCGCTTTCGCCCCCAAGACCCTGATGGGTCCCGCCGCCCTGCCGTTCCTGGACGGCCCGAGCGCGGACGCGGCGAAATCGTTCGAGATCTCGGCCTGGAGCTACGCGGCGCTGGCCCGCGCGGTCCTGCCGGTGATGAACGAGCGCGGCTCGATCGTCGGGATGGATTTCGACCCCCGCACCGCCATGCCGTACTACAACTGGATGGGTGTGGCCAAGGCCGCGCTGGAATCGGTGAACCGGTACGTGGCGCGTGAGGTCGGCTACGCGAAGAAGATCCGCTCCAACCTCATCGCGGCCGGCCCGGTCAAGACGCTGGCCGCCAAGGCGATCGCCGGGACCGCCACCGATGACGCGAAGCAGCTCAAGCAGCTCGACACCTACTGGGACGGCGCCTCGCCGATCGGCTGGGACGGCGGCGCCGAGGTGGTCGGCAAATCGATCGTCGCGCTGCTGTCGGACTGGCTGCCCGCGACGACCGGATCGATCATCTACGTCGACGGCGGCGCCAGCCACAACACCTGGTTCCCCGAGAACATGCCGCAGGACTGACGAACCGGCCGGAGAGGAGACACCGTGGCCCGCGCGGCCGACGCACTGCTGCTGCTGTCCTTCGGAGGTCCGGAAGGGCCCGACGAGGTGCTGCCGTTCCTGGAGAACGTGACCCGCGGCCGCGGTGTCCCCCCGGAACGGCTCGCCGAGGTCGCGCAACACTATCTGCACTTCGGCGGGGTGTCGCCGATCAATGCCCTCAATCGCGACATCATCGCCGCGGTGGAACGGGAGCTGGCCGCCACCGGCCCGCGGCTGCCGGTGTACTTCGGTAACCGCAACTGGCATCCGATGGTGGAGGACACACTGGCGCGGATGACCGCGGACGGCGTCCGGTCGGCTCTGGTGTTCCCCACCTCCGCCTGGGGCGGCTACTCCGGTTGCCGGCAGTACGACGAGGACCTCGCCCGGGCCCGCGCCGCGGTGGGCCCGGAGGCCCCGGAACTGGTGAAACTGCGCCAGTACTTCGATCATCCGCTCCTCGTGGCCGCCTTCGCCGACGCCGTACGCGCGGCGCGGGACACCCTGCCCGCCGCGCATCGGGCGGTCGCCCGGCTGGTCTTCACCGCGCATTCGGTGCCGGTGAGTGCCGATGCGGCGGCCGGGCCGCCGGCCGACGGCGGGCGCCTCTACAGCCGCCAGGTCGCCGAGGCGGCCCGGTTGTGCGCCGCCGCAACGGGTTTCGACGATTACGACGTGGTCTGGCAATCGCGTTCGGGTCCGCCGCATATCCCGTGGCTGGAGCCGGATATCGTCGATCATCTGGAAACGCTGGCGGACAAGGGTTTCGAGTCCGTGATCGTCTGCCCGGTCGGTTTCGTCTCCGACCATCTCGAGGTGATCTGGGATCTGGACAACGAGGCCGCCGAGAAAGCAGGCGAACTCGGTCTGTCCTTCGCGCGGGCGGCCACACCCGGGATCGATCCACGGTTCGCCGAGATGGTGGTGGAGTTGATCGGCGAACACGTCCGCGGCGTCAACCCGCGCAGGCTGGGCACGGTGCCGGGCTACGGGTGCACCACCGACGGCGCACCCTGCGCGGTCGACTGCTGCGCGCCACCGCGCCGCCCCCCGGGCCGGTGAGCCCGCCGGTGCTGTCGAGCGCCGGGGCGTGCGGTTCGTCGGCACCCGTCAATAGTCGAGGACGTGCTCCGGTTGGCAGACGAGCATGGGTGAGGGCAGATAGCGGACGATGGCGTCCAGGAGTGCGGCGTTATCGCCGCCGTGCCGCGCCGCGTCGCACAGCACCGGGACGGCCTCACCGATGCGCGTGACGGAGCGGATCCGGTCGTGCAACTGTTCGGGCGCGATCTTTCGCGGTGCCCGACCGCCGTCCGGAACCTCGTCGTCCTTATCCGTCACCACTGCCACCAGGTCGCGGTACCACTGCTCGGCCAGTTGCCAACGGCTGCCGTAGAATTCGGCGGCCATCGGTTCGAGCGCCCACATCGGGACCAGATCGATGACACCGTCGAACCCGGCTCCGGCGCCGAGCGGGAGATGCAGCGTCAGCGGCCGTGCGCCCCGCGTCTCGGCGATCGCGCGGACGCAACGGTCGAAGTCGGCGGCGGGATGATCGAGTCCGGTCACCAGGCACAGCCGCGCCACCTGATGGTCGTCGGCCACCCGCAGGATCGTCTCGAATCGCGAGGCGCGCGCCGTCGCGGCGTTCAGGACCACGACCGCGCCGTCGGCCACCCGGATGGTTCGTTCCAGATCGGCTAGGGGCGCGTGGCTCGACAGCTCGGCGACGCGGATCGTGTGTTCGCCGCGGCCGGGCACCCGATGGACCACGGTGGCGGCGGGGGTCCCCGCGTGATCGCGGAGCAGGCGCCGGACCACCCGCGTCGTCTCGGCGGGCTCTCCGACGATCGTGACGTTGCGGATCGACTGCGGGTCGACGGCTCTGGTACCCATCGTGGTTCACGGTACCGCTGCCGATACCTCGGCGGAGGCGATTTCCGCCCAGAAAATGGAACGTGTTCTTGTTCAAAAATAGAACGTGTTCCTATAGTGTCGGATTGTGCAGAAGGAACAACGCCCGGCGGTACCGGACTGGTTCACCGCGGACGACGGCACGCCACGTCTGGTGGGAAGTCGCTGCGATGTGTGCGGCACACCGTATTTCCCCCGGAACACACTGGCCTGCCGCAACCCGCAGTGCGCGAGTCCGAAGGACGGCTCGGAGCTATCCGAATACCTCTTCTCCACGCGGGGCCGGATCTGGTCCTACGCGGATGCCCGGTACAAGCCGCCGCCGCCGTATGTCTCATCCGATCCCTTCGAGCCCTACGTCGTCGCGGCGGTGGAGCTCGAGGTCGAGCAGATGGTGGTACTCGGGCAGGTCGTGCGCGGCCTCACGGTGGACGACCTGGCCGTCGGAATGCCGGTAGAGCTCACCCTCGGGGTGCTGTACACGGACGAGGAAGCCGATCACACGGTATGGATGTGGAGGCCGGTCGATGACCGACAGGAATGATCGCGATATCGCCGTCCTCGGTGCCGGTATGCACCAGTGGGGTAAATGGGGGCGCAATTTCGTCGAATACGGGCTGGTCGCGGCCCGCGCGGCACTGGCGGACGCCGGTGTCGACCACCGCGACGTCGGCTACATCGCCGGCGCGGATACGATCCGCAACGGCTATCCCGGTTTCGTGTCCGGGGCGACGTTCGCCCAGGCGCTGGGCTGGTCGGGCGCGCGGATCTCGAGCAGCTACGCCGCCTGTGCCTCCGGTGCGCAGGCCATCGCCAACGCCCGCGCCCAGATCCTGGCCGGGCTGACCGATGTGGCGCTGGTGGTCGGTGCGGATGCCGCCCCCAAGGGCTTCTTCCAGCCGGTCGGCGGGGAACGCCGTGACGATCCGGACTGGTTGCGTTTCCACCTGCTCGGCGCCACCAACCCGATCTATTTCGCGCTCTACGCCCGCCGCCGGATGGCGCTGCACGGCGCCACGCTCGACGACTTCGCCGCGGTGAAGGTGAAGAACGCCAAGCACGGCTTGAACAATCCGTACGCCCGTTATCGCAAAGAGGTCTCGGCCGAGGAGGTCGCGGCCTCGGCCATCGTCTCCGACCCGCTGCGCCTGCTCGACATCTGCGCGACCAGTGACGGCGGCGCGGCATTGGTCCTGACTTCGGTGGAGTACGCCCGTCGTCACGGAATCAGCGATCCGGTGCGTATCCGGGCATTGTCGACGGTGACGCCCACGTTCCCGAAAACCGTCCTCGACCTGCCGGATTTCGCGACGGACTCGGCTGTGGCCGTCGAACCCTCGCCGCACACGTTCCGGTCCGCCCTCGCGCAGGCCGCGTACGAGGAAGCCGGCCTCGGACCCGCCGACCTGTCCTTCGCGGAGGTCTATGACCTCTCGACCGCGCTGGAGCTGGACTGGTACGAGGAGATCGGGCTCTGCGAACCGGGCGGCGCCGAGGAATTGCTGCGCAGCGGCGCCACGACACTGGGTGGACGCGTGCCGGTGAACCCGAGTGGCGGGCTGGCCTGCTTCGGTGAGGCGATCCCCGCACAGGCGATCGCCCAGGTCTGCGAGCTCACCTGGCAGCTGCGCGGACAAGCCGACGACCGTCAGGTCGAGAACGCCCGTGCGGGTATCGCGGTGAATCAGGGTCTTTTCGGCCACGGCTCGGCGATCATCGCCTCCCGCTGAACCTCGGTTCGCCCGGTCCGGCGGTCACAGCCCGGGGAGTCGAGCAGGGCACGTGCGCGAGCAGGCGCCTCGAAACACCGGCACCCATGTGACCGCTCGACGGGAGCTCGCCGGTGCGCGCGGGCGCGGCGGGCACCCCGGTCCGGATCAGCGCGATTGCGGCGCGGCGGTGTGCACCGCGATGAGGCGGGCCGCGCGGATGGCGTCCCACAGCGGCCGCAGCAGGGTCTCGTGCGCGGTGGCGGCGCTGGCCGAGGTCGGCGCGGAAGCCGGCTCGCGCTGGGCCACGGTCAGGATCGCCGCCACGTGGTCGGCCGAATCCAGGATCCGCTTGGCGCGCAACGGGACGCATTCGGGATAGGTGTGCCGTGAATAGTCGGCGAGTTCGGCCTCGATGAGTTCGCGCGGGTCGGCGTCACCGGCACCGAGGCCGGTGGTGTGCAGGCGCATCAGCGCGTCCGCCGCATCCCGGACGGCTTCGCGCATCGCGTATTCGGCCTCGCCGAGCGACATATCGGGTCCCGCGGCGCGCGGCATCGACACGCTGTAGACGGTCCACTGCAGGGTGTTCTCGTCCACCGGGTAGGGGATGAGCCCGGTGCCCTCGGCACCCGGGACCCCCAGCAGGAGGCCCTCTCCGGATTCCACGGCGTCGGCGGCGAAGGCGGTCCCGGTCGGCAGGCCGCGGACATCGCCGGGCACCGGCAGCACCAGCCGCAGTTCCGCCCCGGGGACGGCCAGCTCCTCGCGAATCAGCTTGAGCAGCGGCATGACTCCGGTGCCGTTGGGGCTCCCGTGCGCGGACCACGGCAGGTCGGTGCGCCCGCCGGTGACCGGGTCCCCGGCCGCGAGCGTATGCCGCGGCGCCCAGGCGTGCAGCGCCTCGAGCACGTCGTCGGGCGCGCTGCGACCCGCGAGCCACGATCCGGCCCACAGTGTGAGGGTGGCACTGGGAGAGCACATAATCATCGAGCATAAAGGGTGTCGGCAACAGGCGGGCAGCCTCTGCGCAGGCTGTTTCCGGGGGTTAGAATAGTTCACCCGGTTCGGTCACGAAGTCGATCAGCCGTTCCACCGCGCCCAGCAGCGGAGCCTCCAGATCGCGGAACGAATTCACCGCCGAATACACCCGGCGCCAGCTCTCCTGCGGTGTGCCCCAGCCGAGCCGCCGGCACACTCCGGTTTTCCAGTCCTCGCCGCGCGGCACCCGCGGCCATTCCGGGATGCCCAGCACCGCCGGTTTCACCGCCTGCCAGACGTCCACGTACGGGTGCCCGGTGACCAGCACGTGCTCGCCGAGCCCGGTGGTGAGCCGGGTCTCCTTGGATCCGGTGACCAGATGGTCGACCAGTACGCCGACTCGTCTCCCCGGACCGGGTCCGAAATCGGTGAGCCGGGCGCCGAGATTGTCCAGTCCCTCCAGATGTTCGACCACCACACCCTCGACCCGCAGGTCGTGTCCCCAGACCCGTTCCACCAGCGCCGCGTCGTGCACGCCCTCGACCCAGATCCGGCTGGATGCGGCGACTTTCGCCCGCAACCCCTCGACTCGGGTGGAGCCCGACGCCGAGCGGACGGGCCGGGCCGGCGCGGGCGCCTTCGGCCGGACCAGCGTCACCGGTTCCCCGTCGATCAGGAACGCGGCTTCCCGTAGCGCGAACAGGCGTACCGCGCCGCGGGCGTCCTCCAGCTTCACGAAGTCGCCGTCGTAGCTGCGGTCGAATCCGACCACCGCGCCGCAGAACCCGCTGGCCGCGTCCTCGACCACCAGGTCGGGGTCGGCGGCGACCCGCGGGACGGCGCGCCGGGCGGTGCGCGGGTGGCCGGAGAAGATGTCACCGTATCGATCGCTCACCGGCCCGAACGTAGCGCACTCGCCGCCGCCGTGGCGGTCGCCGGTCGGGGGGTGTCGCCGGTCCGGCCCCGGGACAGCGCGTATCGCACTAAGGTGGGCGGTGTGGCCGCACTTGTCTGGTTGGTCGCCGGCATATTGCTGGCGGCCGCGGAGATGTTCGTCGGCGAACTGACTCTGCTGATGCTCGGTTCCGCCGCACTGCTCACCGCGGGCGTGAGTTTCCTCGGCGACACCGCGCCGGTGGTCGACGCGGTGGTGTTCGCCGTGTCGGCGGTGGTGCTGTTGCTGGGGGTCCGGCCGATTCTGTTGCGGCGCTTCGGCACTCCGCCCCCGACGCTGACCAATGCCGACGCCCTGCCGGGTAAGACCGCGCTGGTGCTGGAACCGGTGGGTGAGTACGCCGGTCTGGTGAAACTGGGCGGCGAGGTGTGGACCGCGCGTTCTCTGGACCCGGGGGAGCAGTACCCGGAGGGCGCGACCGTGTACGTGATGAAGATCGACGGCGCGACCGCCGTTGTCTGGAAAGGGCCGTAATGGCTGCACTGATAATCGTCCTGGCGCTGGTATTGCTGGTGGCGGTGGTCGTGTTCAAATCCATCGCGCTGGTGCCCCAGGCCGAGGCGGCGGTGATCGAACGGCTCGGCCGGTACTCCCGGACGGTCTCCGGGCAGTTGACCTTCCTGATCCCGTTCGTCGACCGGATCCGCGCCAAGGTCGATCTGCGCGAACGGGTGGTGTCCTTCCCACCGCAACCGGTGATCACTCAGGACAATCTGACCCTGCAGATCGACTCGGTGGTGTATTTCCAGGTCACGCAGCCGCAGGCCGCGGTCTACGAGATCTCCAACTACATCGCCGCCGTCGAACAGCTCACCGTCACCACCCTGCGCAATGTGGTTGGCGGGATGACGCTGGAGGAGACGCTGACCTCCCGCGACCAGATCAACAACCAGCTGCGCGGAGTGCTGGACGAAGCCACCGGACGCTGGGGCCTGCGGGTGGCGCGGGTCGAGCTCAAATCCATCGACCCGCCGCCGTCGATCCAGGAATCGATGGAGAAGCAGATGAAGGCGGACCGGGAGAAGCGGGCCATGATCCTCACCGCCGAGGGCACCCGGGAATCGCAGATCAAGACCGCAGAGGGTGCCAAACAGGCACAGATCCTGTCGGCCGAGGGCGCGAAGCAGTCGGCGATCCTGTCGGCCGAGGGTGAGCGGCAGAGCCGGATCCTGCGCGCCCAGGGCGAACGGGCCGCCTCGTATCTGCAGGCCCAGGGTCAGGCCAAGGCCATCGAGAAGGTCTTCGCGGCGATCAAGTCCGGTAAACCGACACCCGAACTGCTGGCGTACCAGTACATGCAGACCCTGCCCATGGTGGCGCGCGGTGACGCGAACAAGGTCTGGCTTGTTCCCAGCGATTTCGGCAAGGCGCTGGAAGGTTTCGCGAAGAACTTCGCGACGCAGGGTGAGGACGGAGTGTTCCGGTACGAACCGCCCGCCGACGCGGAGGTCCCCGGAAAACCCGAGGACGATTCCGACGAGGTGGCCGATTGGTTCGATACCAGCACCGATCCGGCGGTGGAGCGGGCGGTCCGCGCCGCGGAATCGGTCGCGCGGACCCCGGTCGATACCGCCGCACCGGTGACGACCACAAAACCGGGTCAGCCCGCCGTCCCGGCGGCCCTGCCGCCGCAGCAGCCCGCACAGCAACCCGGGATCGCGCCGCAGCAACCCGGCGTGCCGCCGCAGCAGCAGCCCGACCGGTAGCCGCGGCGCCGGGGCCGATCACTCGGTGACCATCCCGTAGGTTCGCCGAACAGCACGCGCCGGACCGGCAGCTGGGTCATAATCGGAACCCACTGCCGGACAAGCGCATCGGGGGATCGTGAGAACACGTCGTGCCGTGCTCCGGACGGCCGCGCTCGCGCCGCTGCTGGTGGCCTGTTCACCGGATGTGCTGCTCGGCGACCGTGCGGTGGTGCGGATCGCGGTCGCCTGGAGTGGGCTGGAATTGACGGCCTTCCGGTCGGTGCTCGACGCCGCCGCCTTACCGGCACCGGTCGAGGTGGTGCCGCTGGGCGACGAGATCGGCACCGCGCTCACCGCGCGCGGCCGGTCGGCCCCGGATATCGTCATGCTGCCCCAGGCCGGGCAGCTCCGGGATCTGGTCACCGCCGGACGGCTGCGGGAGGCGCCGGCGGAGCTGTGGTCCGGCCCGGACGGGCCGCGTTACGCCGAACAGTGGCGGCAGTTGTGCCACCACGAGGACCGGCTCTACGGGGTGCCGTTCAAGGCGAGCGGTAAATCGCTGATCTGGTACGACCGGGACGCCTTCGCGGCGTCCGGGCTGGGCGATCCGGCCGGTTGGACGGTCGACGACTGGCTCGCGGGGGTGCGCGAAACCGCCGGCACGTCCCGGCGACTGCTCGCTCTGGGTGCCGCCGACGGCTGGGTGCTCACCGATCTCTTCGAGAACCTGCTGCTGGCCGAATCGCCGGCGGTATATCGCGAGCTGGGTACCGGGGTGCGGACCTGGGACGCGGCGGCCGTGCACAAAACCTTCATCCGGCTGGGCGGGCTGTGGGGCATCCGGGACGGGTTACCGGGCGGGGTGGGCACCGCGCTGACCGAACAGTTCGCCGACGCGGTGCGCGATGTTTTCGAACACCGCCGGGCGCTGGCGGTGGCGGCGCCGGATTTCGCCGAGCCGGTGGTGCGGGACGCGCTGCGCCGGTCGGGCCGGACCGGAGAAGCGGCCACGGTCGTGCCGTTTCCGAGCGTGCGCCCGGGCGAGGAGAATCCGCGGATCGTGGGCGGGGATGTGATGGTGCTGACCCGGTCGGCGGATCCCCGTGCGGACGCGGTGGTGGCCGCGCTGGCGGCCGCGCAGGCGCCGGTGCCGTGGATCGAACAGGTCGGCGGATTCCTCGGGCCCAACCTGCACACCCGGGCACGATATTCGCGCTGGTCGGCGCCCATCGCGGCGGCACTGGCCGACTGGCCGGATTTCGATCTGTCCGACCGTATCGGCGTGGTCGGCGGTCGCGACGGTTTGTGGCGGGTGCTCACCGAATTCCTGATCACCGTCGGTGATACCGGCGGTGATGTCGGTGCCGCCGCCCAGACCGCCGTCGCGACCCTGGGGCGTTTCGAAAGAGGTTGGCGATGACCGCGGCACCGCGATTCGAAGCACACGGCCTGCGGCTGGAACTGCCCCTGGGGCCGATGCACGGGCCGTTGGAACCCGGGCGGCCGCCGCAACGCGGTATCACCCTGGTCGCGTGCCTGCCCGCCGTACTGCTCCTGGCGCTGCTGCTGGTGCCGGCCGCCGGAACCGCCGTGCTGGCCGTGCGCACCCGGCTGTGGCCGGTGGTGGGTTGCGTGGTGGCGGCCCTCGCGTTCGTGGCCGCCGTGGAGGTGGCCCGCCGCGGTGTGAATCGGCGTCTGTGGGCGATCCCGGCGCTGGTGGGAGCGGTGTCCGCCGCCGTGCTGTATTGGTCGGACGAATCGTACGCGCGCAGTCTGTACTGGATGGCGTTCGCGGCCGCGCTGCTGGTCACGGCGATGTTGCTGGCCTGGTGGAGCCGGCGTAGCCGGGGGCTGTGGCTGCCGCTCATCGTGCCGTTCGGTATCTCGGCGATCGTGTCCGGGGTCGCGTTCCGCCTGATCTTCCAATACACCGGCGCACGGCTGGGTTTCGACGGGTTCCCGGGATACCGCGCCTGGTTCGTGGTGATGCTGGGCTCGGCTTTTCTGTGGACCTGGCTCGGGTTCCTGATCGGAGTGTTCCGGGCGGGTATCCGGGCTCTGGAGCGCGACCCCGTGCGATGGACCCGGCTGCAGGAGAAGACCGGGCTCGCGCTGGTATGGCGGCTGTTCACCCTGCAGCGGCCGATAGTCCTGGTGGCCGGACTCGTGGTGGGGGTCGCCGCGGCGCGCGTGTTCGATGTGGTGCTCATCGGCGTACCGGGCTCGGTCCAGTACCAGGTGGACAGTGCCACGGTGTCGTGGTGGCGACTGGCCACCGATCCCGCCACCGCGGGCGAGGCCGCCGCCTACGCCCTGCCCCTCGCCGCGTTGCTCGGGGTGGCGGCCTGGGCGCTGCAGACCGATCTCCGGGACCGTCGCGCCGGTTTCCCGCCCGCCGCCCATCCCACCGGCGAGATACCCGCCGCGCCCGGCGACGGTACTGTCGCCGACCGGGTCCGGGGCGTGGTGATCGGCGCGGTATCGGTGGCCGCGGTGGTACCGCTGGTAATACTCGCGGTGGTGGCCTTACGTGGGCCGGACGGCTGGTCGGTGGCCGCGTTCACCGATGTCTGGCGGGACCGGTGGCTGCTGCATTCGGTCGAGGCGACCTTCTGGGTGGCGCTGCTCGCGACGATCATCGTGGTGGCGGCCGCCGCGCCGCTGGCCTACCGTCTCGCGGTGGCTCCCGCCGGGTGGGTGACCCGCACTATCGTCAGCGGACTCGTGGTGCTGGCAGTGCTGCCGGTCCAGGCGTATCTGGGTCCGCTGGACATCTTCATCGACGACCACGGCCTCTCCGGGACCCGGGTGCCGCTCGTGCTCGTGCACGCCGCGGCCGGGCTGCCGATCGCGGTGCTGATCCTGCGCGGCGCGGTCGCGGCACCGCCCGGTAGCCCGGCGGCGGACGCGTTACGCGGGCTGGCGGCCCCGGGCACGATCAGCCGCCGGCTGCTCGATTCGGCGGGCCCGGCGCTGGGCGCGGTGGCCGTCCTCGAATTCGTTCAGGTCTGGAACGATTTCATCGTCGGTCTGCTGATCAGCGGCGCCGGGGCCTCACCCTGGTCGCTGCTGCTGTGGGGGGAGGCGCGGCAGTTCGGTGAGAACGCCGCCCAGCTGGCCGCCGGTTCGCTGATCGCGGCACTGCTGCCGGTGGCGCTGGTGCTGGCGACCTGGCGGCGCTGGATCGTGCCCGGACTGACCGGCGGGGTGTTGCGATGAGAGAACCGCTACCGCGGACCTCGGTCGTGTCGGGGGTATTGAGCGGTCTGTCGGTGCTTGCCTCGGCCCTGCTGCTGGAACTGGGCCGCAACCTGGTCATGAACTCGTTCGGCGAGAGCGCCGAGGTGCAGCTGGTGGCTTCCGGGCTGCGCTGGCTGGCGGTGCTCTTGGTCGTCCTGGCCCTGTTCTACACCGGTTTCCGGCTGACCGACGAACGGCGGGACCGGCGCCGGTTGCGGCGCCGCCGCGATCTACTCGGGGACCTGGACGGGCCGCCACTCACCGGTCTGCCGGCCCCGCATCCACCGCCGTCGTCCTCCGTGCTCGCCGACGCCGACGACGGCGGCGACAGCGCCGGTGCGGACAACGACGCCGGCAACGATCTCGGTGACCATCCGGTCGCGGCCGCTCTGCACGCCCTGCCGGTGACCGAGTACGACGCCGCCACCGTGCAGGCGATCCTGACGGCGGTCGGAATGGAACTGGCGCTCGTCCCGGGTACCGGGAGCCCCTCGGCCGGGGAGCAGCCGATCGCGCTGGGGGAACGATGGACCGCGACCGGTCTGCTGGAACAGCTGATCTCGGATCGGGTGCTGGTCTGCCACGCACCCCAGCGATACCGGCTCGGCCGGGAGCCACAGGTACCGGACCGCAGCGCCGTGATCGCCGGGCCGATCTGGCAGGCGGCCCTTTTCGCACTGCTGCGCCACAGCGCCGACCGGGCCACCAGCTGGGCCATCGGGGCCACCACGGTGCCGTTCGGGCCGCGGGCCCGCCGCTGGTTCGCCGTGGAGGAGCCGCGCCTGCGCGCGCTGGTGCACCAGTGCTGCCGCGGTGATTTCGCCGCCGCGATCCCACCGGCCACCGCCGCCCAGCTGGTGCGTATCGGCGACGCGCTCGCCACCTGGTATGCCGTCGGCCCAGCCGACAACAGCGAAATGCGCTTGGTAGCAGCGGATCTGGAGGCGCTGGGCCCGGGCGTGCTGGGTGGTCACCACCGGGCGATCCAGTTGCGGGCGGGGACGGCCGCGGGGCCGCCACCGCGGCGGTGGCGTCCGTGGTGGCGACGGGCCACCGGGATCGGTGCCCGTGCCGAACACGCCGCCGGTCTGGCGCTGCTCCAAACGGCCGAAACCCCCGAGGCGCTGGCCGCCGCCGCGGACCGGTTACGGGCGGCCTGGTGGCGGCTGCCGCGTGAAGATCTGGCGAACCAGGTGCGGGTGCTGACCGACCTCGCCGTCGCGCATATCCATCAGGGCCGCCTCGACGCCGCCCAGGATCGGCTGGAGCTGGCGGCGATACGCGCCCGCGCCGACGAGAACGCCGACGGCTGGGCCCGGGTGCACGAGATCGCGGGCGCGGTCGCCTGGGCGCGCGGTGAACCGCGCGGCGCCCTGCGCTGCTGGCAGCGCGCCCTGACCGTCTACCGGGAGCTGGCCGACGACAACGGTATCGGGCGGTGTCTGCAACACCTCGGCGCCGCGGTGCTGGTCGCGCCCGAACACGGCGATCTGGTCCTGGACGGCGCGCCGGCGCACGACGTCGCCGAGGTCCGCCGCTGCGCGCACAGCTGGCTGGCCGAGGCCGGCCGGCATAATCCCGACGCGGCCCATGTCGGCTACTACACCGACCACGCCGCGACGCTCCGTGGCACGGCCGAACCGCCGGATTTCGAGCACTGGCCGCTGGAGGTGCGGGAGGAGGCGAGTTCCACGCCGATCCTGTAGCGCGTCGGACAGCCCCCAACGATCATGACGCGGTGTCGTGTTCCCGGGCCGGTAGGTCGCGGGCGGTGACCGGATCCGTCACCACCGGTTTCCACCGTTGATCGATCACCAGGCCCAGCAGTCCGGCGGCGATACAGGCGATCGAGACCGCCACCATCACCGGATGGGTGCCCCCGGTCAGCGCGTCGGCCAGGATGACGGTGGCGGCGGTGCCGGGCAGGATCCCGATGACCGTCGCGCCCAGGTACGGCCAGAAACGGATCGAGGACAGAGCGCAGCAATAGTTGACCACCGAGAACGGTGCGAAGGCGATCAACCGGAGCGCGCCCACGGCGAGCCAGCCCCGCCGGTGCAGGCGCTCGTCCACGATCCGTACGGTGGGATGGTCCAGGTACACGCCCACCCGGTCGCGTCCGTAGGCGCGGGCCAGGAGGAATGCGGCGGCGGCACTGAGCACGGTGGCGCCCACCGCCACCGCGAGCCCGACCGCGGGCCCGAACAGCAGGCCCGAGGCCACCGTGAACACAGTGCGCGGGACGGGGGCGATGGTGATCAGGGTGTGCGCCACGAAGAACAGCACCGGGAAATAGGGACCGGCTTCCCCGGCCCACTGCTGGATCTGCCCGGGGCTCGGCAGGGGGGTCAGCAGTGCCGCCGCGCAGATGAGGGCGGCGCAGCACAGCAGCAGGACCAGCCGCCGGTCGCGGAGCATTCGGGACACCGGCCGAGGTTACCGGTCGGCCGCCGGATACTCGCCGACCGGTGTGGAGCCGATCGGCCGGGGCCGGCTCGGCCGTCGGAGGACGGCCGAGATCGGAACGCGGTCACCGCGCCGGGCGCCTCTCCCGAGGGCCGCGGCCCGGGGCCGCGGTCGATAGGCGCTACGCGGTTCGCGTGCGGCGAGGTTACTCGCCGGTACTGGTGGCCACGGACGATGCCGTACGGGCATCCCGCTAGCATCGGAGGAGCGGGCTGAATGCTCGTTAACCAAAGTATTCGCTGAGCTGGGCGGATGCCAAGGTACCCGCGCACGCCACTGGTGCGCTTGTACTGGAACGACAATGAGGGAACAGGGTATGCCGATTGCTGCAGAGCCCGCGGCCGGAGCTGATCCGTCCTCGTCCGCGGTGCCCGAATATCCCGCCTGGCGCAAGGGTGTGGCGGGAGTGCTGGCCAAAACCCGCAAGGTCGACGCGGCCGAACTCGGTGCGGAACCCGAAAAGCTACTGAACCAGTCCACCTACGACGGGCTGAGTATCGCGCCGCTGTACACGCGCCGAGACGAACTGCCCGAGCAGCCGCTGCCCGGCGCCTATCCGTTCGTCCGCGGCGGCGACGCCACCCGCGATGTCCACCGCGGCTGGTTCGTCAGTGCCCGGATCGGCGCCGCCGATGCCGCGTCCGCCAACCGGGAGATCACCGGCGGGCTGGAGAACGGCTTGAGCGCCGTGGAACTCGGAGTCGGTGCGCACGGTCTGCCGGTGGCCGATATCGCCGCCGCGCTCGACGGTCTGCTCTTCGAGCTGGCGCCGCTGGCCCTGCGTGCCGGGACCGAGACCGCGGCGGCGGCCGCGGCGGTCTACGAGGTGCTCGACCGGTATTCGGCGCCCGATCGCGCCGCCATCCGGGTCTCTCTCGGTGCGGCACCCCTCACCAGCGCGTTCGCCGGCATCGAGGATATCGGCCTCGCCGAGACCGCGGCCCTGGCCGTCGCCGCCGGACAGCGGTCCGAAACCATCCGGGCGATCACCGTGGACGGCACCGTCTTCCACGATGCCGGCGCCTCCGACGCCCAGGAACTGGGTGCGGCCGTCGCCGCCGGACTCGAATACCTGCGCGTGCTGTCCGGGGAGATGCCGGTCCCCGAAGCGCTGCGTCGGCTGGAGTTCCGGTTCGCCGCCACCGACGACCAGTTCGCCACCATCGCCAAGTTCCGGGCCGCGCGGCGCCTGTGGGCGCGGGTCGCCCACGCGCTGGGCGCGCCGTCGGAGGGCGCGGCCCCGCAGCACGCGGTGACCTCGGCGGCCATGATGAGCCGGCGCGACCCTTGGGTGAACCTGCTACGTACCACCCTCGCCGCCTTCGGTGCCGGGGTGGGCGGCGCCGATACCGTCACCGTGCTGCCGTTCGATTCCGCGCTGCCTCCCGGTGAGCTCGGGGTCTCGGCATCGTTCTCCGAACGGATGGCCCGCAACACCCAGCTGCTGCTGCTCGAGGAGTCCCATCTCGGACACGTCCAGGACCCCGGGGCGGGTTCCTGGTACGTCGAGAGCCACACCGACGAACTCGCCACCGCCGCCTGGGCGTTCATGCAGGAGCTCGAAGCCGCCGGGGGCTACCGGGCCGCGCTGGAGGCGGGTCTGCCGGCCACCCGGATCGCCGAGACGAACACCCGCCGGGAAAGCGATATCGCCCATCGCCGCACCGCCGTGACCGGGGTGAACGAATTCCCCAACCTCGCCGAGGCGCCGTTGTCGGAAGCCGCCCGCACCGCCGGTCCCGGCCGGCGCTACGGCGCCGCCTTCGACGCGCTACGGGATCGCTCGGATGCCTACCTCGCGGCGCACGGTAGCCGTCCGCGGGCGCTGCTGGTGCCGTTGGGCACGGTGGCCGAGCACAATGTGCGGGTCACCTTCATCGCCAATCTGCTGGCGTCCGGCGGGATCGAATCCATCAACCCGGGGCCGCTCGCCGAGAGCGATATCGCCGCGGCGGCACGGGAATCCGGAGCCTCGATCGCGGTCGTCTGCGGTACCGACGCGCGCTACGGCACCGACGCGGCCGGTGCGGTGGACCAACTGCGCGACGCCGGAGTCGGGACCGTGCTGCTGGCCGGTCCGGAGAAGGTCCTGACCGGTATCGAGGAGGCCCGGCGTCCGGACGGGTTCCTGGCGGCCCGGATCGACGCGGTCGCCGCCCTGACCGCCCTGCTGGAGAAGGTGGGAGCCTGATGACGACACAGCGAATCGAGCAGGAGGTCGGCAGTTTCGCCGACGTACCGCTCACCGAGCCGGGTTTCACGCCCGACAAGGCCGACCGGAGCGCGCGTGACTCCTTCGTGCAGGAGGCGGCCGCGGCGAACAACTACGCTCCCGAGCAGCTGGTGTGGTCGACTCCGGAGGGGATCGATGTCCCGCCGGTGTTCACCAAGGCCGATCGTGATGCCGTCGCCGAAGCCGGTTTCCCGCTCGACAGCGTGCCCGGTGTCGCACCCTTCGTGCGCGGGCCGTACCCGACGATGTACGTGAACCAGCCGTGGACGATCCGCCAGTACGCGGGTTTCTCCACGGCCGCGGATTCCAACGCCTTCTACCGCCGTAATCTGCAGGCCGGACAGAAGGGCCTGTCGGTGGCGTTCGACCTGGCCACCCACCGTGGCTACGATTCCGACCATCCCCGGGTGCAGGGTGATGTCGGAATGGCCGGGGTGGCCATCGACTCCATCCTGGACATGCGCCAGCTGTTCGACCAGATCCCGCTCGATCAGGTCAGCGTGTCGATGACCATGAACGGCGCGGTGCTGCCGATCCTGGCGCTGTACGTGGTCGCCGCCGAAGAGCAGGGCGTGGCGCCCGAACAGCTGGCCGGAACCATTCAGAACGACATTCTGAAAGAGTTCATGGTCCGCAACACCTACATCTATCCGCCGAAGCCCTCGATGCGGATCATCTCCGATATCTTCGCCTACACCAGCGCGAAGATGCCGAAGTTCAACTCCATCTCGATTTCCGGCTACCACATCCAGGAAGCCGGGGCGACCGCCGATCTCGAACTCGCCTACACCCTCGCCGACGGCGTGGAATATCTGCGGGCCGGGATCGACGCCGGGATGGAGATCGACAAGTTCGCGCCGCGGCTGTCGTTCTTCTGGGCCATCGGGATGAACTTCTTCATGGAGGTCGCCAAACTCCGGGCGGGCCGGTTGCTGTGGAGCGAACTGGTCGCGAAGTTCGATCCGAAGAACCCGAAATCGCTGTCGCTGCGGACCCATTCGCAGACCTCGGGCTGGTCGCTGACCGCGCAGGACGCCTACAACAATGTGGCCCGCACCTGCATCGAGGCGATGGCCGCGACCCAGGGGCACACCCAGTCGCTGCACACCAACGCGCTCGACGAGGCGCTCGCGCTGCCGACCGATTTCTCGGCCCGGATCGCGCGCAACACCCAGCTGCTGATCCAGCAGGAGTCCAACACCACGCGGCCGATCGACCCGTGGGGCGGTTCCTACTACGTCGAATGGCTGACCCATCAGCTCGCCGAACGGGCCCGCGCGCATATCGCCGAGGTCGAAGCGCACGGCGGAATGGCTCAGGCCATCGGCGAGGGCATCCCGAAGCTGCGCATCGAGGAAGCCGCGGCCCGGACCCAGGCGCGGATCGATACCGGCCAGCAGCCGGTGATCGGCGTCAACAAATACCAGGTCGCCGAGGATCATGAGGTCGAGGTCCTCAAGGTCGAGAACTCCCGGGTGCGCGCCGAGCAGATCGAGAAGCTGCGGCAGTTGCGGGCCGACCGTGATCAGGACGCGGTGGACCGGGCGCTGGGTGAGCTCAGCCGGGCCGCCGCCTCGTCCGAGGGCGGGATGGAGAACAACCTGCTGGCCCTGGCCATCGACGCCGCGCGCGCGAAGGCCACGGTCGGCGAGATCTCCGACGCGCTGGAGAAGGTCTACGGCCGGCATCAGGCCGAGATCCGTACCCTGTCCGGTGTGTATCGCGACGAAGCCGGCAAGGTCACCAACATCACGGCCGCCGGGGATCTGGTGGACGAGTTCGCCGAAGCCGAAGGGCGGCGTCCGCGCATCCTGGTCGCGAAGATGGGCCAGGACGGGCACGACCGCGGCCAGAAGGTGATCGCCACGGCCTTCGCCGATCTCGGGTTCGACGTCGACGTGGGCCCGCTGTTCCAGACCCCCGAAGAGGTGGCCCGCCAGGCGGCGGACAACGACGTGCACGTCGTCGGTGTGTCCTCGCTGGCCGCCGGTCACCTCACGCTGGTGCCCGCCCTGCGGCAGGCACTGGCCGATGTCGGCCGGCCCGACATCATGGTCATCGTCGGCGGGGTCATCCCGCCCGGTGACTTCGACGAGCTGTACGAGGCGGGTGCGGCGGCGATCTTCCCGCCGGGCACCGTGATCGCCGACGCGGCGATCGATCTGCTGCGCAAGCTCGGTGCCGCGCTCGGGCACGAACTCGGTTCCGGCGACAGTGGATCCGGGGTCGAAAGCCAGGGATGAGCACACGTGTCGTCGACGTGGAAGCGCTCGCGCAGGCGGTCCGCTCCGGTGAGCGGGCCGCCCTCGCGCGGGCGATCACCCTGGTGGAGTCCACCCGGGCCGACCATCGGGATCAGGCGCAGCAGCTGCTGCTCCGATTGACTCCGGAAACCGGTGCGGCACTGTCGAACCGGGTGGGGATCACCGGGGTGCCCGGGGTGGGGAAGTCGACCTTCATCGACTCCCTCGGTATGCAGCTGATCGGGCAGGGGCACCGGGTCGCCGTGCTGGCGGTGGACCCGTCGTCCACACGGACCGGCGGTTCGATCCTCGGTGACAAGACCCGGATGGCGCGGCTGTCGATGGAGGAGAACGCCTTCATCCGCCCGTCCCCGACAGCGGGCACGCTCGGCGGGGTGGCGAAGGCGACCCGCGAGACGATCGTGCTGCTCGAGGCGGCCGGGTACGACGTCATCCTGGTCGAGACCGTCGGGGTGGGGCAGTCCGAGGTGACCGTGGCGAACATGGTCGATGTCTTCTGCTTCCTCACCCTGGCGCGTACCGGTGACCAGTTGCAGGGCATCAAGAAGGGTGTCCTGGAACTGGCCGATCTGGTCGCGGTGAACAAGGCCGACGGTAAGCACGAGATCGAGGCGAAATCGGCGGCCCGGGAACTGTCCGGGGCGCTGCGGCTGATCCATCCGCACGATGCGCTGTGGCGGCCGCCGGCGCTGACCATGAGCGGTCTGGAAGGGGTCGGCCTGGAGAAGTTCTGGCAGACCGTGCTGGAACACCGCCGGGTGCTCACCGACGCGGGTGAGTTCGCCGAGAAGCGCCGCCGTCAGCAGGTCGACTGGACCTGGACCATGGTGCACGACCAGTTGCTCCGCCGGCTGGCCGACAACCCGAAGGTGAAGGCGCTGCGCGGCGAAGTGGAGCGCGAGGTCCGGGACGGGACCCTGACCGCGGCGCTGGCCGCGCAGAAACTGCTGGACGCCTTCGACAGCTGAAAAGTTTCCGGTCCCACTGGGCCGGGCCGGTACGCCGGATGATCCGGCCGTGCCGGTGGGAGCCGGGACGGAACGACCGGCCCGACACCGGACCGCATCGACGCCGGGGCTGCCGAGATCCCCGTCAGGGTAGGCCGAACCGGTCGGCGGCATTGCGGTAGCAGACCCGGCGCAACCAGTCGTCGCCCAGCTCGAGTCGTTCCAGGGCCTGGACGGCGTGCCGGTACGGGTACGGGATATTCGGGAAATCGCTACCGAACATGATCCGGTGGCCGTGGTCGAGCAAACGGTGCCGGTCGGCCACCGGGAACGGGACATCGGCCTCGGCGAAATCGGTGAACGCCATCGTGGTGTCCAGCGAAACACCGGAATACCGGTCGGCGAGGTCGAGGAAATCGCGGTATTCGGGCATACCCATATGCGCCACGATCAGGGGCAGGCGCGGAAACCGCCGCAGCACCTCGGCGACCGGCTCGGGCCCGGTGAACGCGCCGGGCGCCGGGCCGGAACCGCAGTGGATGACGGTGGGTACGCCGGCGTCCTCGAGGAGGCCCCAGACCGGGTCGAGCAGGGGGTCACGGGGGTCGTAGGCGCCGACCTGGATATGCGACTTGAACACCCGCGCACCCTGGTCCACCGCCGCAGCCACGTATCCCGCCGCACTCGGCTCGGGGTAGAACGTGGCGGTGTGCAGGCATTCCGGCACCTCGGCGGCGAATTCCGCGGTCCACTCGTTCAGCCATGCCGCCATCTCCGGTCGATGCGGGTACACCAGTGCGGTGAACGCGCGGATCCCGAAGCGGCGCAGCGTCTCCAGCCGGACCGGTTCGTCGGCGCGATAGGTGATCGGCCAGGGGCGCCCGGTGAGCGGCCCGGCATCGTCGAAATACGCCCAGACCTTGCGCAGCACCCGGTGCGGCATGAAATGGGTGTGCACATCGATCATTCCCGGCAGACCCAGCCGCTGCCGGAACTCCGCCAGATACGCCTCGTCGGCCGGAATCTCGTGTGCTCCGGAAGAGTTCACGTTCGTACCTCTCGATCGGATCGAGCAGAGTGCGGCCGGTATCTCATCGCCGTCGGCCGACGGGCTCGCCGACCGGCTCGCCGGGATATACGGTGCGTGCGTGATCGCCGATCCGGGCGATCATGCGGTCGAAGAAGCGCACGGGGTCGGTGCCGACGACGATATCGGCGTTGGGCGGCCGCCCCCACATCCCGGCCCGGTCGGCGATGGTCGCGCCCCGCGTGAGTGTGCCCGTGAGCTCGACGTCCACGGTGGCGGGCCGGGTGCGCGCCAGCGCCGGGTCCAGGGCCACCGCGGCCGCGAACGGGTCGTGCATATGGGCCAGATAGCCGAGGTCGTACCCGTGGTGGAAATCGAAGTAGAAGCGGACCGCGTCGGTCAGGTACCGGATGATCGGGTTGCTCGCCGCCGAACGCGCCGTGGGCGGGTCGGTGGGCGATACCGTCTCGATCGGGTGGCTGCCCGCCCGCTCGGCCAGCCTGATCAGATGGGCGGGCCGCATCTCGATGGTTTCGGTGATATCGAGGGCGCAGATCAGCGGACGGCGGTCCGGCGGGGCGGCGGAGAAGGCGTCGAAGACGACTTTCGCGGCCTCGGGGTCGACGTGGATGTTCCACTCGTTGGTGGGTGTGGTGTTGCCGGGGTGGTCGAACGCCCCGCCCATGATCACGAGCCGGCGCAGCAACCGGGGCAGCTCGGGTTCCTCGCGGAGTGCGAGGGCGAGATTGGTGAGCGGCCCGGTGCACAGCCCGAGGAGCTCCCCGGGATGGCGGCGTGCCAGATTAACCCACATCCGCGCCGCGCTGCGATCGGAGATGCGCCGTGTCGGGGCGGGGAGTTCGGCGTAGCCGACGCCGTGCGGTCCGTGGGTGTCCTCGGTGGTGCGCAACGGGATCTCGAGCGGTTCGGCCGCCCCGAGGGCCACCTCGATCTCCGGGGCCCGGGCCAGCTCGAGCCAGGCGAGATTGTTGATCGCGACCTGGGCCGCGGGCACATTCCCGGCGGTGGAGGCGATCCCCATGATCTCGGCGTCCGGGCTGGCGAGCAGATAGAGCAGGGCGAGGGAATCGTCCACGCCGGTGTCCACGTCCAGGATGATCCGCTGCCGCACCCCATGACACTATCGGGGGACACGGCAGCGGATCCGGCACGGGTCGTGTCACAGTGACGCATTTCGGTCAATTCGCCGAAATGTCGCGATATGGACGACCTCCGGTCAGTCCCGGGTGGGCCAGTAGTTGTCGGTGGCAGGGCGGCGCGTAAGAGAGGCGCCACCGCTCACCTCGGTCAGGCCCAGGTGGAACAGCATGCCCACGGTCAGCAGGCTGACACCGACGATCAGCGGGGTCAGCAGCTGGGCGGCGCCGGCGCCGGAGGGCGCCATATGGTGCTGTTCGCCCAGGTGCATGGCGTACATACCGGTGTAGTGCATACCGGCCACGGCGACGCCCATCACCAGGGCGGCGCCCACGGTGGCCAGCGCGCCGCGCACATTGAGGGTGAACCAGAGCGCGGCGGTCGCGGCGATCACGGCGATCACCATGGACAACGCCACGGTCGACCATTCGTAACCGATCTCGACATCGGTCTTCATGGCGTACATACCGGCGTAGTGCATCGCGCCCACGCCGAGCCCGGTGACCACGCCGCCGACCAGCAGGCTCTGACCGCCCAGCCGCCGCTGCTGGGCCAGGCACAGTCCGAGCCAGACCACGACCATGGCGATCACGGCGCTGACCAGGGTGACGGGTACGTCGTAACGGATGGCGGCGCCGTCGATCCGGAAACCCAGCATGGCGATGAAGTGCATGACCCAGATGCCCGTGCCGCCGAGGGCGACCGATGCCGCGATGAGCCAGCCGTCGAACGGTGATCCGCTGCGTACGCGGCTCATACACCGTAGCGCGAGCAACGATCCGGTGAACGACATGATGTACGCGACCACGGGAGTGAGCCAGCCATGGCTGAAGTGGTCGATCTCCACCGGTGAACCTCCTCGCTGGGGTGGAATCCCGCCCCCGCAACAGCGGAACACGAGCATTCCAAATTGGTGAACGTGCAGGAGGTGAATTTAGAGGACTTATGTCGTAAAAAACAAGCGCCGTGAAAATGACATCGGCGCACTTGTGACATGAAATCGGCGCGACGATGTCCCCGCGGTCGCGCTATGACGTGGAGCACATTACCCGATTTCCTGCTATCGATCCCGGCAATCGTCCGGCATGTCGTTTCCGGTGCCCATGCCGCCCAACTCTTCTGGGTCCCGATGGCCGGCGGTGCGGCCGTGACACCGGTCCGTGTCCTGATCGGCGCAGGTGATGCGGTTCGGGCGGGTGTGCTCCCGCGGCCGGCTCGAGTTTTCGGTTGTGCTGTGCGTCATCGGCCCTCGGCGTAGGCTTCGGACAACTCGAAGGAGACCCATGCCTGGCACATCCAGCCGTCCCACCGCCGTCGAACACGCTCTTCCCGAGGCCGATCTGGCCGAATTCGCCGAAATCCGCAGTGCCGAACGCGCCGAGGCCGCCCGCCGCAGCGCCGTCGCGGCCCGGATCGTGGCCGGCCACGCCACCGATGCCGCCGACTGCCGCAATCTGCTGGCCATGCTCGGTCTCGACGCGGAAGCGGGCAAACTCGCCGGCGTCCAGACCTGAGCGGTGCTCTCCGGCCCCGGGTGGGCGGGGCCGGATCGGCACGTACGCTCGGGGTATGCCCGAAACGGCACTGCTCACCCCGCCGCACCCGGACTCCTGGCCCGATGCCCTCGACGATCTCGTCGAGCTGATCGGCGACCGGCCCACGGTCGTACTCACCGGCGCGGGGATCTCCACCGACAGTGGTATCCCCGACTACCGCGGACCGGACTCCCCACCACGGACACCGATGACCTACCAGCAGTTCGTCGGTGATCCGGTATTCCGGCAGCGCTATTGGGCGCGTAATCATGTGGGCTGGCGGTACATGGACGCCGCCCGTCCCAATGCCGGCCACCGGGCCCTGGCCGAATTGGAGCGCCGGGGCACGGTCACCGGCGTGATCACCCAGAACGTCGATCTGCTGCACACTAAGGCGGGTAGCCGCCGGGTGATCGATCTGCACGGCAGCTATGCCCAGGTGCGCTGTCTGGGTTGCGGAGCCCGCATTTCCCGGATGGTGCTGGCCGATCGGCTGGAACAGGCCAATCCGGGTTTTGCGACCGCTTCGGTGACCGGCCTCGAAGTGGCGCCCGACGCCGACGCCGTGGTCGAGGACACCAGCGGATTCCGGATGGTGGATTGCGCGCGGTGCGGCGGGATGTGGAAGCCCGATATCGTCTACTTCGGGGAGAGCGTGCCGCCGGAACGGGTCGCGGCCGCCTACGAACTGGTGGACGCGGCGGACGTGATCGTGGTGGCCGGGTCCAGCCTGACCGTGCTGTCGGGCCGTCGTTTCGTGCACCGGGTCGCCCGCAACGGCGGCACAGTGGTGATCGTGAATCGCGGCGCCACCCGCAGCGACGGCCTCGCCGACCGGCGGCTGGACGCCGGCTGCTCACCGGTACTGTCCGGACTCGCCGAGCGCTACCGGATCCGGGGCGCGCGTCCCACGGCCGGTCCGGCCGGGCCCGCGTAGGCTGCCCGGATATGCGCAGCACAGTCATCGCGGTGCACACCGGCCGCAGCGAAGTGGTCCATGACATCACCCCGCAGTGCCGGGCGTTCGTGAACGACGCCGGCGGCGACGGGCTCCTGCACATCTTCGTACCGCACGCCACCGCCGGGATCGCGATCCTGGAACTGGGCGCCCACAGTGACGACGATCTGCTGGCCGCCCTGCGGGACCTGCTCCCGGCCGACGACCGGTGGCGGCACGCGCACGGGTCGCCCGGACACGGCCGCTCCCACGTGATGCCCGCGCTCATCGCCCCGTACGCGACCGTTCCGGTCCTGGACGGCGAACCGGCACTGGGCACCTGGCAGTCCATCGCGCTGGTCGATATCAATATCGACAATCCGGAGCGTGAGGTGCGGTTGTCGTTCCTGACCTCCGTGGGATGAACGCGCCCGCCGGGTAACGTCGGCGGGTATGAGCAGTCTCGGAGTCGCCATCATCGGATACGGGCTGGCCGGTGCGGTGTTCCACGCCCCACTCGTGGCCGCCGAACCCCGGCTCCGGCTGGCCGCGGTGGTGACCGGCTCCGCGCAGCGGGCGGAGCAGGCGCGACAGGAGCACCCCGGGGTGCGCGTACTGCCCGATGCCGACAGTCTTTTCGCCGATATGTCCGGGATCGATCTGGTCGTGGTCGCCGCACCCAACCGCGTGCACGCCGAACTGGCCCGGCGGGCGCTCGCGGCCGGGGCGGCGGTGGTGGTCGACAAACCCTTCGCGGTGACCGTCGCGGAAGCCGAGGATCTGCTGCGCTACGCCCGGGGCGCCGGGGGAGTGCTGACCGTTTTCCAGAACCGGCGCTGGGACGGCGATTTCCGGACGGTGCGCCGGCTGGTGGCCGAGGACGCGCTGGGCCCGGTGCGCCGCTTCGAATCGCGGTTCCAGCGCTGGCGTCCGGTGCCCAAGGGCGGCTGGCGCGAACTGGGCGGCCCGGCCGATGCCGCCGGGATCCTGTACGACCTGGGCAGTCACCTGGTCGACCAGGCGCTCACCCTGTTCGGCCCGGCCGCGAGCGTCTACTGCGAGCTGGCCCATCGCCGCCCGGGGGTCAGCACCGACGACGATATGTTCCTCGCCCTGACCCATACCGGCGGTGTGCACTCCCACCTGTGGGCGAGTGCGGTGGCCCCGCTGCTGGGTCCCCGCTTCCGGGTCCTCGGAGACCGCGCAGGCTACGAGGTGCACGGACTGGACCCCCAGGAGGCGGCCTTGCGCGCCGGGCACCGCCCGGGCGACGGGACACCGTGGGGAGAGGCCGACGAAGCGGATTACGGTGTGCTCGGCGCCGGTGACGACCCGGCGCCGTACCCTACCCTGCCCGGTGATTATCCCGCCTTCTACGCGGCCACGGCCGCCGCCGTCCTGGATGGTGCGCCGGTACCGGTCGACCCCGCCGACGCCCTGGCGGGCCTGCGGGTTCTCGAGGCCGCCCGCGAATCGGCGGCGAAAGGTGTCATTGTGTCCCTCGGTGGCGCCTCCGGATCGGCGGGTCCGGGGCTCTGGTGACCGAGGCCGTCCATGCGGCAGATCTATCCGAATTCTCTCAATACACCTTCTGTCCGGTGTCTCAAAGAGTGATGATGGTGGCATGGTCGCACCGAACCCCGCCGCACCCGATACCACCGTCCGGAACCTGCTGCGCACCTGCCCGTTGTGCGAGGCGGTCTGCGGCCTGGAGCTGACCGTCGACTCGCAGGATCGGGTGACCGGGGCGCGGGGTGACAAGCTGGATCCGTTCAGCAAGGGCTTCCTGTGCCCCAAAGGGGCCAGTTTCGGGCAACTCGACGGCGACCCCGATCGCCTCACCGAACCCATGGTCCGGGACCGTGCCACCGGCTCGTGGCGGACCGTGGGCTGGGCGGAGGCATTCGATCTGATCGCCGCGCGCATCCCGGCGATCCGGGCCGAGTACGGCGCTCAGGCGATCGCGCTGTATCTGGGCAACCCCAATGCGCATACCATCGCCGGAACCCTGTACGCACCGGCGCTGATCCGGGCATTGGGGACGAAGAACGTGTTCTCCGCCAGCACCGCCGACCAGATGCCCAAACAGGTGGCCTGCGGGCTGATGTTCGGGGATCCGCTCGCCGTGCCGGTCCCGGATCTGGACCGCTCCGATTACGTGCTGATGCTGGGCGCCAACCCCTTGGAGTCGAACGGTTCCCTGTGCACCGCGCCGGACTTCCCGGGCCGGTTACAGGCACTTCGGACGCGGGGCGGCCGCCTGGTCGTGGTGGATCCCCGCCGGACCCGCACGGCCGCCCGCGCCGACGAGCACCTCTTCGTGCGGCCGGGTACCGACGCGTATCTGCTGTTCGGGATCGTGCACACCCTTTTCGCCGAGGGGCTGACCGACGTCGGTGTCGCGGTCACGGGCCTGGACGAGGTGCGGGCCGCGGCCGCGGAATTCGATCCGGAGACCGTGGCCGCGCGCACCGGGGTGCCCGCCGAGACCGTCCGCCGGCTCGCGCGCGAACTCGCGGCCGCTCCGACCGCGGTGGTGTACGCCCGGATCGGTACCTGCACCGCCGAATTCGGCACGGTGACCCAGTGGCTGGTGGACGTGATCAACGTGCTCACCGGCAATCTCGACACTCCCGGCGGCGCCATGTTCGCGACGGCCGCGGTCCGCGGGATCGTGCGCACCAAACCGTTCCGGCCGGGCCGCTGGCGCAGCCGCGTACGCGACCTGCCCGAGTCGATGGGTGAACTGCCGGTGGCCACCCTGATCGACGAGATCACCACCCCCGGCGACGGGCAGGTGCGGGCGCTGATCACGGCGGCGGGCAACCCGGTGCTGTCGGCGCCGGGCGGCGCCCGGCTGGACGCCGCGTTCGCGGGACTGGACTTCATGGTGAGCCTGGACTGCTATCTCAACGAGACCACCAGGCACGCCGATGTGATCCTGCCGCCGCCGCGTCCGGTGCAGTCCCCGCACTACGATTTCGCGCTGCTGCAGTTCGCGGTCCGCAACTACGCCCGGTTCTCGCCGCCGCTGGTGCCGCTGAGGGACCGGCCGTCGGAGGCCGCGGTCTATGTCCGGCTGGCGGCGGCGGTGAGCGGCCGGCCGCACACCCCTACCGCGGATTACGATCCGCTGACCGCGTTCGACGAGCTCGTCATCGGCACCACGCTGCAGCAGGCCGGTCTCGAACAGCGACGGCACGAGCTCACCGGTGGTACGAGTACCGAACAGCGTCTGGACCTGATGTTGCGGCTGGGACCCTACGGCGAATGGAACGGTGGCCACCTGAATCTGCGTACTCTGCTGGACAATCCGCACGGTCTCGACCTCGGTCCGCTGCGTTCGCGCCTGTCCGAAGTGCTGCGGACCGCCTCGGGGACGGTGGAGCTGGCGCCGGCGGCGCTGCTGGCCGATCTCGACCGCCTGCGTGCCCGATTCGCGACCGCGCCGGCGGAGATGGTGCTGATCGGGCGCCGCCACCTACGCTCCAACAACAGCTGGATGCACAATGCGCCTCGGTTGGTGGGCGGGACGAATCGCTGCACCCTGCAGATCCATCCCGACGATATCGCCCGGCTCGGACTGGGGGAGCAGGCGCTGGTGAAATCCGCGGCCGGGTCGGTCACGGTGCCGATCGAGCCCACCGATTCGATCATGCCGGGGGTGGTGAGCCTGCCGCACGGCTGGGGGCATGCGACCAGCTCTCAGCAGGTGGCGCGGCAGCACGCCGGTGTCAACGCCAATGCGCTGACCGACGATTCGGTGCTGGACGTCCCTTCCGGTAACGCCGTGTTCAACGGCGTCCCGGTGTCGGTGACGCCCGCCTGATCCGGCTCCTCCGCGGTTGCGGATCGAGAGGACGGCGGCCGAGATTCTCCGACCCTGTTTCATCGATCGGATATGGCTGGTCCGCGCCGGTCACCCGAACAATTGATAGCCTAGCGCTGGATTAACTATCACTGTGGAAGTTCGCCGATGCGGTCCTCCTAGATGACGCGGGCCGCCGCGCCAGGAGTCGCCATGTCCCGGGCCCGCGGTGCACCGGCCGGTGGACCGGTTGCGGCCCTGGCGGATCGGCTCGGATCCGGTACCCGCATCTTCGGTAGGACCGGCCGGTGCCGCCGCCGATCGGCCCCGCCCCGAAGGGCGTTCAGTTGCTACCGGGATGGGGATACATCAGCGGGGCGAGGTAGCGGCGGGCGAAGGCGCGGGCCGCGTCGGTATCTCCGAGCGGCAGCACGCCGCGCGGGTTGGAGATGAACGAGACAGTGAGCCGGACGAAGAGTTCGGCCACCACCTCCGGGTCGAAACTGCCGAGTTCGCCGCGCTCCTGCCAATAGGTCAGGAACCGCGCGACCAGCCCGCGGCCCTGCTGGATGACGTCGTCGTCGGCGAGGAAATCGGTGAGCTGGCCGGCCGCGCCGGAAACGCGCAGGCTGCGGGTCAGCAGCTTGGGTGCGGTGGCCTCGCCGACGAACGCGGCGAACATATCCGCCAGCGCCCCGACCGGGCCCGCGGACCGGTGCATCGCATCGGCGACGATCGTTGCCAGCCGCTGCGATTCGGCCATGAGCGCGTACCGGACGATCGCGGATTTCGTGCCGAAACGACGATAGACGGTGGCCACGCCGACGCCCGCGACCTCGGCGATCCGCACCATGGTCGTCTCCTCGAACCCGTGCACGGCGAAACATTCGCGCGCGGCGTCGACGATCATGCGGGATCTGGTGTCCAACTGCTGCAGTTCGGTCCACTGCGCAGCCGTTGATTCCATTCGGATCAGCCTACCGCCTTGCCGCCGCACCCGGCGTGGGCACCGGATCCGCGCGCCGACCATGGTTTCCACGGCGACCGAATGATAGAATGCAGGCGTTAAATCTATCATTTCCCTTTTTCTTCCCCGCCCCGAGGTGACGAGATGGCGACCCACGCAACGGAGCGCACCGCCGAAGAGTCGACCGACCCCCGAGTCCGGCCCGAGGTACTGCGTGAATTTCGCAAACATTCCGGTAGCGTCCTGGCCGGCGCCTTCGCCGGCGCCGCCTTCGACCAGGTAGCGCTGGTCCCGGTGGCCGCCGCCGTGGACCGGACCGGCCGGTTCGAGGAGAACTTCGCCGATCGCGGGGTCCGCAGCGGCGTCTCGGCGATGATCGCGCTGTGGGGTGACTCCGACGACCGCCGCGCCGAAGCCGAATGGCTCAAACTCAGGCACCGCGATGTCCGTGGGTCCGGCAGCGCGGCGTTCGGCGAGGTCAAGTACAGCGCGCTGAATCCCTTCACCTGGAAATGGATCGCGGTGAGCGGCATCTTCGTCGTGCTGAACACCTTCACCTACTGCACCGGGACCGAACTGCGCCCGGAAGAGGAGGAAGCGGCCTATCAGCAGTTGCGGGCCGCATTCGCCGATCTCGAACTGCCCGGCGCCGCCGGGAAACTGCCGGCCGATCTCGCCGCGGCGCGCACCTACTACGACCAGATGGCGACCCAGGAACTGGCCGAGAATCCGTTCCTGGTCCAGAAGTTCGCCGACTTGACGAAACTGCCGCTGCCGACCCTCGGGCTGCCGCCGCCGGCTCGCCGGGCACTGACCCCGATGTGGCTGGTGCTGCGACCGGTGGCCGGGCACGTGATCCAGGTGTGCTCGTCCAAAGCCATGCATCCGGCCGTGCAGCAGCTCACCGGATTCGAGCTCACACCACGCCACGACATGGAATTCGCGCTCTACGTGTGGCTGTTGCGGCTCGCCTGGCGGACGCTGCCCGACCGGTTGCTGATGCAACCCCTGGCCTACAACCGCTTCCAGTACGAGAAACTCGTAGCCGCCTGCCGCCGCTACGGTCTCGAATCCTTCGCGGTACCCGCCGACCGGCGCTGAGCACTTCCGGCGCCGACCATCGCCGAGGGGACACCGTGACAACGATCGAGAACTCCCCGGAACTATCTCAACGCTGCCCGGCCCGCAGGAAGCGTCCGGTACGAGTGCTGCCCAGGGCCGGATCGGCGGTACCGTCACCGAAGACGTACCGCCCGCCGATGTACACCGCCGAGACGGCGGCGTCGTTGCGGTTGACCATCCGCTCCAGTCCGCCGTACTGGGCCACCGGGCTCTCGGCGTAGGCGTCGAGCGAATCGTCGAGCCCCGCCGGATCGATCACGACCAGATCGGCGCGATCGCCTTCGCGCAGGCGACCGGCGTCGATGTCGTACCAGTCGGCGAGTTCGCCGGTGAGCCGGTGCACCGCCCGCTCAAGTGGGATCACCGGAGTGCCCGCCTGTTCGGCCCGGTACATCCGGCGCAGGAAGCGGAGCCCGAAATTGTAGAAGGCCATATTCCGCAGATGGGCGCCCGCGTCGGAGAAGCCGAGCTGGATTCCGGGATGGGCGGCGAAGCGGTCCAGGATCTCGGGCCGGTGGTTCGATATGGTGGTGCGCCAGCGCAGTTTGGTGCCGTGTTCGAGTACCAGGTCGAGGAAGGCGTCCACCGGGTGCAGCCCGCCTCGGTCCACCCCGACCTGTCCGAAGGTCTTACCCACGACCTCCTCGTCCGGGCAGCTCACGATCTCGGCGTCGAAGAAGTCGCGGTGCCAGACCCGCAGCCCGAATTTCGCGTCGTAGTCCTTGCGGAAGCGGCGGCGGTAGGCCTCGTCGGCGAGCAGCGCGTCACGCTCCACCCGGTCGGCCAGGTGCAGGGCCGCCGCGCCGGACCCGAACTCCTCGAAGATCACCAGATCGATACCGTCGGCGTACACCTCGAACGGCACGGGCAGATGCTGCCAGCGGAAATCCCCGCCGAGCGCATTCACCAGCCGCGCCAGTGTGCCGATCAGGACGACGGCGAACGGGTTGGCCTTGATATCGGCGGCGGACAGCAGGCTGGTCTTGAGCTTGCGGCGCCCGATACCCAGGCTGCTGAAGATCATCGCCCCGAGGCTGCGCGGTGACGTGATATCCGGCCCGCCCTGCAGAACCCGGCCGCGCCGGCGCAGGATCGCATTGAGGCGGCGGCGCTCCTTCGCCCGCGCATAGGTGGACGGCAGCGTACGTGAACGGCAGGTCTCGCCGTCGACCTTGTCGAACAGCAGTTGCTGCGCCGACATACCGAGGAATCCGGCGTCGAGTGCCTCGTGCAGCGCCGCCTCCATATCCGCCAGCTCCGCGCGGGTGGGGCGGACCTTTTTGCGCGTGGCGCGGTCCAGGCCGAGGCGGGCGGTCCGGATATCCGAATGGCCCAGCATGGCCGCGATATTCGGGCCCAGTGGCAGCTGCTCGAGGGCGGCCACGTACTCGCGGGCGCAGGACCAGGTCTTGGTCTCGTCGAGCGTATCGATCACATGGCGGCGCGGAATGGCCTCTACGCGACCGAAGATATCGCCCGCGCCGGTGGGGTCGATATGCACGGTGGACAGTGAGCACGAGCCCAGCAGCACCGTGGTGATGCCATGCCGGACCGATTCCGACAGCGCCGGGGACTTCAGTACCTCGATGTCGTAGTGGGTGTGGATATCGATCATTCCCGGCAGGACCCATTTGCCCGCCGCGTCCACCACATCCGGACAGCCGGTCTCGTCGAGCGGTTCCGCGGATACGGTGACGACCCGGTCGCCGCGCAGTCCGAGATGGCGAATCGCGGACGCCGCGCCGGTACCGTCGAACCAGCGGCCACCCTTGATGATCGTGTCGTAGCTCACACCTCATTGCAACTGGTCGGATGACCGGAGTCAAGAGGACGTGTGCGTCGCCGGGCGGACCGCCCCGCCCGGCGACCCGGTGTTCAGCCCGCCGGGACCTCGGAACGGTCCTCGCTCCACAGCGTATGGAACTTGCCCTCGGCGTCGACCCGCTCGTAGGTGTGCGCGCCGAAGAAATCGCGCTGGGCCTGGGTGAGTGCGGCGGGCAGCCGTTCGGCGCGCAACGCGTCGTAGTAGGACAGCGAGGAGCCGAATGCCGGCACCGGGATACCGAGCAGCGTGGCGGTCGAGACCACCCGCCGCCAGCTGTCGATCGCCGTCTCGATCGCGTCCCGGAAGTACGGCGCGAGGATCAGGCTCGGCAGCGTCGGATCGGTTTCGTAGGCCTCTTTGATGCGATTCAGGAAGCGGGCCCGGATGATGCAGCCGCCGCGCCAGATGGTGGCCAGATCGCCGGGAGTGAGATCCCAGCCGTATTCGGCACTGCCGGCGGCGATCTGATCGAACCCCTGGGCGTAGGCCACGACCTTGGAGGCGTAGAGGGCCTGCCGGATGTCCTCGGTGAACTGCGCGATATCGGTGGGCTTGGCGGCGAGTTCGCCGGCGGCGAGTCCCACGGCCGCGGCGCGCTGCCCCCGAGACCCCGACAGTGCCCGGGCGAACACGGCCTCGGCGATACCGGTCACCGGAACACCCAGATCGAGCGCGGATTTCACGGTCCAGCGTCCGGTGCCCTTCTGCTCGGCCGCGTCCACGATCACATCGACCAGCGGCTTCCCGGTCAACGCGTCGACCTGGTTCAGCACCTCGGCGGTGATCTCCACCAGGTAGCTCTCCAGCTCGCCGGAGTTCCACTGGGTGAAGATATCGGCGATCTGCTTCGGATCCAGGTCCAGTGCGGCCCGGAACAGGTGGTACGCCTCACCGATGAGCTGCATATCGGCGTATTCGATACCGTTGTGCACCATCTTCACGAAATGACCGGACCCGTCCGGGCCGATATGCGTGCAGCACGGGGTGCCGTCCACCTGGGCGGCGATGGACTCCAGCAGCGGTCCCAGCGATTCGTAGGATTCCGCGGGTCCGCCCGGCATGATCGACGGTCCGTTGAGGGCCCCCTCCTCGCCGCCGGAGATGCCGGCGCCGACGAAGTTGAGGCCGCGGGCCCGGAGCGCGGCCTCGCGCCGGATGGTGTCGGTGTAGAGGGCGTTCCCGCCGTCGATGATGATGTCGCCGGTTTCCATCGCGCCCGCGAGTTCTTCGATCACCGCGTCGGTGGCGTCGCCGGCCTTCACCATGATGAGCACCCGGCGCGGCTTCTCCAGCGCGGCGACGAACTCGGCGATGGTCTCGGTGCGAACGAAATCGCCGTCGTCGCCGTGCGCAGCGAGCAGCGCGTCGGTTTTGGCGACACTGCGATTGTGCAGTGCCACCGTGTAGCCGTGCTTGGCGAAGTTGCGGGCGATATTGCTGCCCATCACCGCCAGGCCGGTGACCCCGATCTGTGCACGCGCTGCGGAGGAAGTCATGAACCAGCTCTTTCGTTCGACTGTTCCAACATTTCGGCGGGTCCACCGGGCCGCGATGATCGTGGAGACCGGCCGCGCGTCCGGCGTGTGCCCTGTGTTCTTTCTACCGGGTGGCCCCGCCGGGCCGTGCGCAGACCCGCCGACAACCGATCCGCACGGCCGGGCCGGGCCCGCCGGCGGTGGGGTCGCCGTACCGGAGCATCCCGGCCGCGTGGCCCGGCGTTCTCCTGCCGAGTGGCTCCGGAGGTACCCGGACCGAGCAGCGGCTTTTCGTGAACGACCGCGAGACATACTGGCGCGCAATGGATGAACCGTAGAAGTCCGGCGACGATCCGGTGCGCGAATGGGTACACCGGAGGGGTGCGGTACAAATTCTTGCTCACGATGTCGACCGCGGTACTGACTGTCGCGGCGTCCCTGTTCACCGTCCAACCCGCCGCGGCCGCCCCGGGGCCGCGGGTCGACGCGGAGAAACCGATCGACGGTCGCGCGATACTGCTCGAGGTGTACTCACCTGCCATGGACACCGTGGTGACCAACCGGGTCATCCCCGCGCCGGATGGGGGACCGGCGCCCACGGTGTACCTGCTGACCGGGATCGGTGGCGGTGCCGACGGTATCTCCTGGTGGGACGATACCGATGTCCGCCAGTTCTTCGGGGACAAGAACGTGAACGTGGTGATGCCGATCGGCGGTGCCTACTCGATGTACACCGACTGGCACACCGACGATCCGGTGGTCGGCCGCGCCCGCTGGCAGACCTACCTGACCCGGGAGCTGCCGTCGGTCGTGGACGCCCGGTTCGGCACCACCGGACGCAATGCGATCGCCGGGGTGTCGATGAGTGGCGGGTCGGCCGTGGACCTCGCCATCCAGGCGCCGGACCGCTACGAGGCGGTCGCGTCCTACAGCGGATGTCCGTGGTCCGCCGACGCCGCGGGAATCGCGATGGTCAGCGCGCAGGTGGTGCGGGGCGGCGCCGATCCGGGCAAGATGTGGGGTCCGCCGGGGTCCGCGGGCTGGCAGGCCCACGACGCGTTCGCGCACGCCGCCCGGCTGGCCGGAAAGACCGTGTACCTCTCCGCCGCGTCGGGTATGCCCGGCGAGATCGACCGGGGCTGGGGGTTCCCGCCGGTCGAAGCCGTTGCCGCCGCCTGCACCTCGGCCTTCGCCGGCCGTCTGGAGGAACTCGGCATCGGCGCGGTGCACATCGACCGCCCGGCCGGCGCGCACACCTGGGGTCAGTTCGAATACGACCTGCACGATTCGTGGCCGCATCTGGCGCGGGCCATCGGCGCCTGACCCCCTGAGCCGCCCGCCGGTCTCCGTCGGCCGCCGGGCGGATCGGCGGTGGCGGCCAACCGGCCCGCCGCCGCCCTGGACCCCGCGAGCTGAGCGGCACGGTCACCTCGAACTCGTCATCCCGCCGCCGAGAATCGATCGGTCGTCGCCAATACCCTGCTCGGGGGCGGGATTGATACGGCCGGACCTGCCTTACCCGTTCTTCCGGTCTTCGCGGGCCGGACGGCATGCCGATATGACTGGTCGTTCGTCCAGGTGAAAGACTGGGCGGGTACCGCCCGACGCGGCACGGCACCGGTGGGTGATCCGGCGAAAGGAAGATCATGCGGATATTCGGTACGGCCGCGGTCACCGCGCTGCTGGCGACGGCGATCGCCGGGCTGCCCGGCGGGCACGCGGTGGCGTCACGGCTACGCGCTGTACCTGCTCAACGGCCTGCGCACCACCTACCCCGAGCTGGACATCGAATCCTTGCTCACCGATTCCGGCCGGTACTGTCTGGAACGCGCGCGCACCGAATGCCTGTCCCCGTTCGGTGACGAACTGGTGACCCACGGTGTGGTGATCGGAGACCTCTTCACCCGGCCGTTGGCCGATATCCCGGATCTGCGCGGGCTGCTCACCCGTTATCTCGGCCTGCCGGAATCCGGCTACGACAGACCACTCTTCCTCGGGCAGGGACTGCTCGACACCGATGTGATCACCCCGGAGACGCTGCGGTTCGCGGCGGTGCTCGGGGCGAACCGGCAGCCGGTGACGCTGAAGGTGTACCCCACCGATCACGATGGTGCCGTGAACGATTCGCTACCCGACTCGGCGCCGTTCGTCCGCGACCTGTTCGCCTGAGTTCCGGCCGTCCGAGTCCCCCGGGGCCACTCCCCGGTGAACCGGACTGGCGGACATGGCCTTCCCCCCGTTTGACATCGTCGTCGCCGGGAATAGCGGGAGCATAATGTTCCTCGACCCTTGGGAATTGCCATGATCATTGTTCTCGGGCTCGTGATCGCCGTCGCGGCGGTTGCCGCCGGTGTCGCCGGCGTCGCGGCCAATACCAGTGATGTCAATCGGCTGACCAGCGAATTCTCGGTCTTCGATTACCACTTCGCCGGTACCACCGGTGAACTGTTCCTCATCGGCATCATCGTCGGTGTGGTCGGCGGGCTAGGGGTGGGTCTCGTCTCCGCCGGTGCGTGGCGATCCACCCGCCGGGGTCTGGAGACCCGTCGTGAACTGCGGCAGTCACGTAAGGAGATCGCCGCCGCCCAGGCGGATCTCGCCAGGACCAAGGAACCGGCGACGAAGCCTGCTCCGGCGGCTCCGGTCTGGTCGATGAGCAAACTGCTGCGCAAGCCGGGCAAGGGCGCGGCCACCGCCAAGTGATCCCTGTCCCTCGCCCGGATATCGAATATCGAATCAGAAAGTCAGTGTCATGATCGTTCTCGGACTTGTTCTGCTCATCGTCGGTTACCTGCTCGGTATCGGCGTGCTCACCACCATCGGCCTCGTTCTGCTCGTGGTCGGCGCGGTTCTGGCCATCGCGGGCTCGGTGGGCCGGCCCGTCGGCGGCCGCCGGCACTATTACTGACGCCGTCCACCGGCGACTCCATCCAGCGGCCGCGGCGGTGCGGGCGATCCACGTGGATCGCCCGCACCGCCGCGGCCGTTCTCGGGGTCGAGACCGGAACCCGGTGGGATCGGCGCGTTCACCCGTTCAGCGCACCGGCCGCCGCTCGCGTGGCCGGGGGTTCGTCGCAGCCGGGGCTCCGGGTCCGTGGGGATTGGTCAGCGCCATGCTCACGCCGATGAGGAGCACGACGGTGACCACGCTGATGGCGCCGAGCAGCGGTCCCAGAATCTCCAGTGGCTCGGCGCCTTCGGGCGCCGCGGCATCGGGGACCTGGTGCGCGTGCATCGCGGACATACCGGTGTAGTGCATCGTTGCCACCGCCGCGGCCATGATCAGCGCCGCGCCCAGGGTGGACGCTATTCCCCACGAGCGCATGCTGAACCACAGCGTCGCGGTAGCCGCGACCGTGGCGATGACCAGGGACAGCGCTATGCGGGCAGGGTCGTATTCGATATGCGCGTCCGTGCGCATCGCGGCCATGCCGGTGTAGTGCATGGCCGCGATGCCGAGGCCGGTGACGGCACCGCCGGTCAGCAGTGCCGGAAGGCCCGAGCCCGGTGTGGTCACCAGATACAGGCCGATGGCGACCACGCCGATCGAGGTCCCCGCGCTCAGCAGGGTGAGCGGGACATCGAAGCGTATCTGTGCGCCGTCTATGGAAAAGCCCAGCATCGCAACGAAATGCATGACCCAGATACCGGTGCCGCCGATAGTGATCGCGGCGAGCGCGAGCCAGAGCAGCCGGCGCCGTCCGTGGCGGGCCTGCCTGGTGCACTGCAATCCGATGGCGCATCCGGTGGCCGAGAGGAAATACGCGAGGGCGGGTGTCAGCCAGCCGAACGCGAAGTGTTCGAGGTGAAGCATGTCCATCCAACGTTCCGCCGGGAAGCCCGGAGTTTCTGTGTAAGGCTAAACAGTACGACGCCCGCCTGGATGGTGTGCTGATCATTTGCTTGAATTGGTGTGGCATCAATCACATTCAAGTTTTGCGGTGTGTGATTCCGCAATATTGCATTGGCTATCTTGAGGGTGCATTTTCGGGGCAGATTTGCGGCGAGGTGAGCACCGGGGCGCCGGAAAGGCCGATGTTGCCACACTGTTGGAAGATCCCCGCTGCCGCTCCTGGCGAAACACCTTTTTTGGAAAGCGTGTGGTTCGGATTTCGGGCTCGCGTGACTACGCCCTTCTCCATCGCTGATAACTGCTCTATAACTGGTACATAACTTCTCGGCGTCGGTTCCGTAATCGGTGAAACGTTTCGATCGGCTCCGGCCGCCGGGCACGGCGACCGGGAGCCGGCTCCGACGGTCTCGGCGCAGTCGTCACCGCTGCGGCGAGCCCTCGCATTTCATCAGTTCCGACGCGGAGGTGACCCGGGAGTCGAACACTGTCCACAGCGACCCGTCCGTCAACCGCCGCAGGACGAACCGGTACTTGCCGTAGCACGCCCGCGAGGCCGTCGTCAGACGAGTCCTTCCCACCACTCGGTAGGGATATCCGTCGATGTGCACTGTCGGGTTCATGATCTGTTCTCCCCTTTCGCCGTTGTCGGTCATCGGCGGCCACTGTGGCAGGGAGGTGCTGAAGCCAGGCTGAAGCGGCCTGAAGGCCGCTTCAGGAAGCAGGGAAGATGTCGGTCGGAAGCGCTGTCGAGGTCAGCGGTGTGCGTCCAGCCAGTCCCGGTAGTGCGTAGGCGCCAGATGCGCGTCCGGTCCGGCGAGGAGTTCGTCGCCGGTGATCGCGGCGAACATGCCGGCGGTGTCGTCGGTGACGACGATCCGGTCGTCGTGCCGGGCGAGCAGGGTCATCCGGCCGATTTCGTCGAGCGGGAGCACATCGGGTCCGGCGACATTGCGAATACCCTGCAGCGGGGAGCCCAGCGCGACGCCCACCACCGCGTCGACGACATCCGCGGCCGCCATCGGCTGCAGCCGGGTCGCGGGCAGCCGGACGACGGTGTCATCGGCGGACCAGGACATCACCGCGTCCATGAACTCGAAGAACTGGGTGGCGCGCACGATCGAATACGGTGTGGGGCCTTTCCGGAGCAACTCCTCCTGCAGGGTTTTGGCCCGGTAGTAGTCCAGTCGAGGTACCCGGTCCACGCCGACGATCGACAGCACGACCTGGTGTTTCACCCCGGCGCGGTCGCCGGCGCCGAGGAGGTTGTCCATCGCGGTGCGGAAGAAATCCAGTGCGCCCTCGTCGAAGGTCGGGGAGTTGGCCAGCCCGACCACCACGTCGGCGCCCGCCACCGCCTGGTCCAGACCCTCGCCGCTGATCAGGTCCACGCCGGTGGACGGCGCGGCGGGTACGGCGTCGTGGCCGGCCGCCCGCAGTTTCCGGACGACCTGGGAGCCGATCCGACCGGTACCGCCGATGACTGTCAGCTTCATGTTGCTCACCTTTCACCGCCTGCCGCCGGGCAGGCCGGGGTTCAGAGAGTCCGATGTGCACTGAAATGTCGAGAGGCGGCCGGAGAGTAACCGGCCGCGCGAACCGGGTGATCACTGTGCTGCTGTATCCAGGATCGCATCAGTGATTCCGGCGGCCGCGGCCCGGCCACCGGAATAGATTATTTCGAGACCTGCGCGGCCCGGCCGAGATCAGGTGGTGAGCCGTGCCTCCGGCATCAGGCGCGTGATCGACAGATCTCGATGGGCTATCCCGGGACCGTGCTCGTGCACCGGACGCAGCGCCTCGATGACGTTGACGCAGGTCAGATGGTCGGCCGGATGGAGCCCTTCGGTGAAGCGGAAGCGGACGTTGGCGATGCCCCGCGCCGTATCGGTCGTGGTGACCAGCTGATAGCGCAGCGGCGCCCGATCCTCGGTGGTGGTGGTCCAGATGGAGCGATAACTCAGCCCGGGCCCCAGCCCCCGATCGACGATCACCTTCTGGACGGCCCCGGAACCGTCGGTGATCACCTCCACGGTGCTGCTCGGGGTGTCGGCGGCACCGGCGGCGCTGTGGAACACGGCGTCGTCGAGGACGCGCAGTCCCGCCGTGTAGTAGCCGTCGACCGCGGCGGCGCCGGCGACGGCGGCCTCGGACCCGGTGGCCCCGATACCGATATCGTGCCGATCGCCCCACGGATACACCCCGGCCTCGGGAAAATCGAGCTCCTCGACCAGTTCCACCCGCCGGATCCCCCGGGTCACCTCCGTCAGTGATCGGATGAGCCGGGCGGGAATCGTGGCCTGGAAGGCCCCGGTGGCGTGGAAGGTGGATCGTCCGGTGCGGCAGGCATCCAGCAGTGCGGGCGGCGGAATCCGGCCGTCCAGCGGCGCGGTGGATATCACGTCGTAGCCGTCGCTCAGGAGCTCCGGTAGCACGCGACCCGGTGTATCCGCGGCGATCTCGGCGAACGTCGGCACGTAGACGACGCACGCCGTGCCCGCCGGCGGGGACCGCAGGGTTTCGATCCGCGCGGATACCTCGAGATGTGCTCGCGCGCGGATCCGGTCGGCGATCCGGTCGGCGAAGGGGCCGGCGCCGAGCACCGCGACCGCGAGCGTGGGTGAACTCATGACGACTCCAGAAGGTAGTGAGGAAGCAGGTCCGGAATGACCACACTGTTACGCAGCTCGATGACACCGGGGTTGCCGTCGAGAGTGATCACATGGCCGCCGGCCGGGCTGCTCGGATGATCCTGACCGAACGCGTTACCGGTGACCTTCATATCCGCCACCGTCCGCCGCACCGAGAGCGGGGACCGCAAGGCGGACAACCAGGTCGGCATGGACGGATTGTGCCAGGTGGCCGCCGACACCACGTTCTTGCCCGAGACTCCGACGCCCTCGAAGTCGGGTGATTCGAGGGCGCTGCGCAGGGCCCGCTCGCCCATATCGCCAGCGCCCCGGATGATCAGCCGATATGGACCAGTCACCACCGTCTCCTTGCCGCCGCTCGCGGACTTTCTAACACACCGTCGGATGTGACACGCCAGGTCTGGGCGGCGCGGGCCAGGGGATATCGAAAAGGTCCACAGTACAAGCGGATTCTGCGCGATGTGGCAATCGGATGTGATCCGTCGTTCATCTTCCGTGCGATGTCTGTGACGCGGGGGATCGTGATCGGAGCGGCCCGTGGTGGTGTGGGTTCCGGATCGAAATTCAGCGGGCGACGGTACCGCCGTCGACCAGGAAGGTCTGACCGGTGACGAAACTGCCGGCGTCCGAACACAGCAGTAGCGCGGTGCCGACCATCTCGTCGGGTTCGGCGATCCGGCCCAGCAGCGTGGCTCCGGCCATGGCCGCGACGAATTCCGGTGGATTCTTGCGGACCATATCGGTGTCGACGGCGCCGGGGGCCATGGCGTTCACCCGGATGCCGTCGGCGGCGAATTCGGCGGCCATGGAGCGGGTGAACGACAGCAGGGCCGCCTTGCCCGCCGCGTACATCGACAGCGCGGGTGCGAACTGCAGGGCCGCGACCGAGCCGAGATTCAATACTGCCGCGTGTTCGCTGGCCCGCAGATACGGCAGGGCCGCCTGGACCAGGAACAGCGGTCCCTGCACATTGACGCCGAAGGATTTCTCGACCGCCGCGGGTTCCATGGTCGCCAACGGCTGGGCGAGGGCGTTGGCCGCATTGTTGACGACGATATCGATACCGCCGAAGGTGTCGGCGGCGGTCTGCACCAGTGTGCGCAGTGCTTCGACGTCACCCAGGTGGGTCGGTACACCGATCGCTTCCGCGCCGAGTTCCCGCAGCCGGGCCGCCGCCTGCTCGCACGCGTCCGGTTTACGGCTCGCCACCACGAGTCGCGCGCCCGCGCAGGCGAATCCCTCGGCGATGGCGAGCCCGATCCCCCGGGTGCCTCCGGTGACGATCGCGGTCCGCCCGCTCAGGTCGAACAACTTCTGAAAGGAGTTGTTGTCCACTGGATCAACCTTTCGATCGGCGGGCCGTGACCCGCTCGGCGGCCCTAGGATGCACCACGGCCACCGGCATTTGTATCAGTACTCGGATCGGTACCGAGCGGGCGGTTCCGGTCGGTGCGACCGGGCTCCGGGACGGTCGTGCGGTGCCGTGTCCGGTTCACCACACGAGCCGCGCGAGATAGCGGCGGGAGTACTCGCGTACCGCGGCCGGATCCGAGATATCCAGCTGCCCTTCGGGATCGAGCAGCAGCGACACAGTGAGCCGGACCAGCAGTTCGGAGACGGCCCGTAGGTCCGCCTCCGGCATCGTCACACCGCTGCGGCGCAGCGTCCTCGCGACCCGATCACCCGCCTCCGCGATGGGCAGACCCCGCGGCCGTCCGGCGGGCCCCATGAGCAGTTCCGGTTCGCTGGTCACGATGCGCCGGGCCAGCGGTGACCTTTCCAGGAGTTCGAAGAAGAGGGTGAAACATGCGGCCACCGCCTCGCCGGGTTCGCGGCCCGCGGCCGCCCGGGCCAATTGCTCGAGCAGGGTATCGGTCTCGCGGAGGACGAGAAGCTCGAACAACGCGTCCTTGGTGGGGAACCGCCGGTAGAGTGTCCGGCGGCTGATACCGGCGCGGAGGGCGATATCGTCCATGGTGGCGCGCCGGACGCCGTACTGTTCGAACTCCGATCGGGCGGCGGCCAGGATCCGCTGGACCTGTGGATCGGTCCGGCGCCCGGTAGCCGTATCGGGGGTCATCGGATCCCACCGGAAGAACCGGCGACCGGCCGGCGGGTACCGGGTCCGTGGCCCGGCTTCACCGCCTCGGCTTTCCGTTGTGGATCCGGCGTGGATCGACTCGGGCGCGTTCCCACGCCCGTGCTGCCCACGGCGTGTACAGCACCCGGACCGGGAGCCGGTTGAACAGTGGATTCGCCGTCCGCATGACCGCCGCGAAACGCTGGAACCGTCGCTCCGACCGCTCGTTCCAGGGCAGTTCGCAGACCTCGCGCATCTCCTGGGGCAGGGTTCCGATCAGGATCGTCCGCAGGACGGCATCGATCGGTGCGGCGACTATCCGCCACAGCGGCCGGGGGAGCCATCCGGGGCCTGGGATCCCCTTGCGGAGATAACCGGTCGCATACCAGATGGTGCGGGTCCGGACGAACCGGCCGAGCATCCGCTCCCAATACGCCTGGAACTCCTCATAGGTCTGCGGTTGGTTACGGGCGCTCACGCCGTAGAGCTGATACCAGAGCTTGCTCTCCTCGAAGATCTGGACCTTCTCCTCGTGGGACAGCCGCCGGATGAACGTATCGGTGATGTAGAGGACCTGGTCGACGAACGTGGCGTGGGCCCAGTAGAACAGCTCCGGGTTGAGCGCGTGATAGCGCGAGCCGTCGCTGATGGTGCCCCTGATGGACCCGTGGAAGTCCCGCACCCGCCGGCCCCAGTCGTGCGGGTCTTCGCTGTAGACGGTCTGCATGATGGGTGGGGCGCTGCGCCGGGCGCGGCCGAGGAAATCACCGAAGATCACCGAATGGTCCTCGACGCCCTGCGCGAGTTGCTCGATGCAGTTCTCGGTACCCGCGAGCCGCTGGAAGCCGAGCAGGTTGCGGACGTCGCCGTGGAACTTCCACACCAGCGAATCGGGCCCGAGCCGGAGCGCCGGTTCGGCGATCTCGTGGACCGGCATCGGCAGGCCCTCGCGGATTCCCGCGTCGGATTCGGTGGTCATCGGGCACCTCCGTGGCGCTTCGGTCACGGAGCATTGGCACAGATCCGTGACTTTGTGCCATCCACCGTAGAACCCCGGCCCGCACGGCACAAGGGCCCGATGCCCCCGCGCTACCGTGCGGGCCGGGCGGCTACGGATCCCGGATATGGCGATGAGCCCCATCAGCGGCATGGTGAGCGGGAAGGAGGCTCGGGCGCCGTCGAGAACCCGCAGCAGACCGCCGTCTGCACGGTCCACGACGAGCACATCGGTGAACGTAGCGGCCGTTGCAGGCGATGATGCTGCCGAGCAGGCCGGCCGCCGGGCCGCGCTCAGTCCGCGCGGGAGAACACCGCGACCAGGAACTCCGAGGAGTCGGTGAACGGCCGCAGATCCCAGGTCGACAGCAACAGATCGGCGGTGAGACCCTGCTCGGCGGCGTCGGCGCGGAACTCCGCGAAATCGTAGCCGCGGTCGGCGCCGAAACCGGTGACCACGCGGCCGTGCGGTGCCAGATGCCGGGCAAAACCGGACAGCGCCGCCGCCCGGGTCGGCGGCGCCAGGAATGTCATCACATTGCCCGCGCAGACGATCACATCGAAATCGGCGGTCACACCCCGGGCCGGCAGATCCAGTTCGGCGAGATCGCCGACCAGCCAGGTGGGACCGGGATAGTCGGCCTCGGCGGCGGCGATCAGCACCGGGTCGATATCGACACCGACCACCGTGTGACCGGCATTGTGCAGGTGGCCACCCAGGCGGCCGGGGCCGCAACCCGCATCGAGGACCCGGCCACGCCGGCCCAGCATGGCGTCGATCAGCCGGGCCTCCCCGAATATGTCGTGGCCTTCCGCCGCCAGCGTCCGGAACCGCTGCACATACCATTCGGAATGCGCGGGGTCGGCCGCGGTGAGTTCCTCCCAGCGGCTCCGTATGCGGTCCGACGGGGTATTCGCGCTCATCCGGTTCCTCTCGCGTCGGCTCACCCGGGGCGGTGGCACCGGATCGAACCATACGTGCCGTCAGCCCGCCAGCCGGTTCTCGTAGACCGTTGCGAGGTTGCGCAGGGCGGCCGACCCGTCACCGGTGAAGCTGGAGCCGTGCATCACGGCCAGTGTGGTCGGCTGCAACCCGGCCAGCCGGTGCAGTGTCGCGGGTACGGCCGGACCCAGCGACGTGGCGTGGAAAACGTCCTCGGCCACCTCGGCCGGTCCCACCAGATCGGCGCCGGTGAGGGCCGGCCCGTCGCCGAGCTGAGTCATCAGATCGCCACAGAACAAGACGCCGGTCGACTCCTCGTAGAGCACCCGCGCCTCCCAGTTGTGCGGTGCGTGTGGTGTATCGAAGTGCTGGATCCGGCGGTCACCGAGATCGATGATCTCGCCGTCGGCCAGGCGCCGTGGCCGCCGATCGGCGAGATCGTCCAGCGAGACCTGGCAGCCCACGGCGCCGTGGGCGACCTGGGCGTACGGCGCCGCGGCCAGGAACAGATTCATCGCCCCGCTCTCGTCGGCCTCCAGATGGCCGAAAGTGATCCAGCGGAGGTCTGCCACGGGTCGTATCCGCGCGATCGCCGCCGAAACCGAAGGGAACAGCGCGCGCATACCGGTGTGGAACAGCAGGGGTTCCGCGGCGTCGACGAAGAACTGATTGAACGTGAAACCGGTAGGGCCCACCTCGGGGACGAAGGTGGAGAAGCGGTAGACACCGTCGGCGATCTCGTCTGTTCGGATATCCATCACAGCAGTCCTGGTAGCGCCAAACCCCCCGCCGAGTACCTGACAGAACGCGTCTTCGAGCAGCGGATCCCAGTGTATCTCCGCTGGTCGGCACCGAACAGGGCCGGGAAATCCGGTGGCCGGGCAGGGCGCGCGTGGCCTCACACCCCGAGGTGAGGCCACGCATGCCGGTAGCCGGACGCGGTGCCGCTACACCTCGGCGACGCAGGTGACGAGCTGACGCTCGTCATAGGTGTAGTAGCTGGTGGCCTCCGCGGGGCACCCGGCTTCGTCGGTGGTACCGGTCAGGATCTTCAGCACGTGCACGGTATCGGGCTTACCCGGCGTGCACGGGCTGTGCGTGGGGCTGTCGCTACCCGACGGAATCGTCATGCACTGACCTTCGACCCAGTCGATGTCCAGGCACAGCGCGCCCTGCTCCTGGCCGGCCAGGGTCACATAGTAGGTCTGGTCGACGTCGGACGCGCAGCCGTCCTGGGTGGGGGCCTTGGCGACCACCTTGTAGTTCGAATTCTCCGAACCACACTCGGCGTGGTCGATCTCCGCGTCCATCATCGTCCCCGACAGCGTGACACAGTCGCCGATGGCGGCGTCGAAATCGACATCCCCGCCCTCGTCGGCTCCGTTCTGTCCGGGCACGGTGGATACCGCGCTCGCCGACGAACTCTGCGCCGAGTCGTTCCCGCCGGTACACGCCGACAGGGTCAGCACCGCACAGCCGAGTACAACGAGGCCTGCCAGCACACCGGGAATCCGGAACACGGGCGAACGTCTGGACATGCGAACTCCTTCATGGAAATACGTGAGGTGAACAGTGTTCGGGCAGTACATGATTCGGAACGGGTACGCCGGAATGTGGTGTCTGCGGGGAACGGAGCCGGGCAGGCCCCCGGCCCCGCGACCGCCGCCGGGAGTACCGGCCGTGCAGGGTTGCCCGGACATCACGACCTGCCCCCGGTGGCCGGTGACGGTCGCACGGAGGGCCGATTACTTCGGTGACACACCGCCGGACGACGGCAGTGCGAGTGATGCCCGGCCGGCGTGGCCGAACGCGGCGGCGACGAGATCGACTGTGGCGGTATGCCGTTGTCCCGGTGGACCGGCCACAGGCGAATGCTCGCGTGAGCTTACCGGTCGACCCCCCGACCCGCGGTGATCTCGGGGACGGTCACCCGTGCCCCGGCTCCCCGCCGCGCCCGTGACCTACGGCCGTAGCTTCCCACGTCGGTACCTACTCCTCCTCGCTGGTGCCCGGCGCAGATCTTAACCGCTCGCGCCGACAAAGTGGATCCCTCGGACAGGTTCGCTTGTCCGAGGGATCGAGGAGAGGTCGCCGATCGTCAGATCGATCCGGCGGCGGCCGAGATCCGCGCCGCCAGGGCGCGGATCATCTCGGTTGCGACGACCGCGTGCCCGCCGGTTCTGAAATGGATGAGATCTGCGCTCATGAGGTCCGGGCGCAATCGCAGCGGATGGTCCCAGAAGTCGACCAGCACCGCGTCGTACCGGCCGGCCACGTCACGGACGATCGCGTTGAGCTCGGCCATCCGCGGCCGCATCGGCCGCATCGGCGCCATCCGTTCGGTCTCCCAGACATCGGCCACGGTGAACGCGCACAGCTGGGCGCCGGTAGCGGCCAGCGCGGAGAAAGCGGTTTCGAGATTCGCGTGCAGCCGGTCGGTATCGCCGCCGGGATGGAACAGGTCGTTGCCGCCGCACGATATGTGCACGAGGTCGGGCCGGAACTCCAGTACCGGCGCGAGCTGTTCGGCGAGCAGCTGATCCGAGGTGGCGCCGATCCGCCCGGTGTTCAGGTATGCCGTCTCGGGGTGCACCGCGGTGAGGGCCTCCGCGACGCGGTCGGCCCAGCCGATGTCGCGGTAGCCCGCGGACGCCTCACCCACTCCCTGGGCGATGGAATCGCCGAGCACGGCGTAGCGCCGCCAGGGCGCATCGCGTAAGAGGGCGCGGGCACTGCCGGGGGAGATCAGCATCGGGTCGTCGGATTCGGTGCGGCCGTGGTGGTCTGTCATATCGACTCCTGTCGGGACGGAACGGCGATCAGGCAGGCCGATATGGCGGCGAAGCCCGCGCACAGCAGGAACAGGGTGTGGAACCCGGCGAGCGGGTCACCGGGGTGGGCGGCGAGCACCGCCGCCAGGACAGCGATACCGAGCGCGCCGCCGAGCTGGCGCGCCGTCAGGTTCATCCCGGTACCGGCCGCGAAGCGATGTGGCGGTAGCGCGTTCGCCGCGGTGGCGCCCAGGACGGTCACCACGATTCCCACACCGCCGCCGCCGAGTATTCCGGCCGGGATCCACGCCGACCACAGCGCCGGAGTGGGCCCGAACATCCCGGTGCTCATCCAGGCGAGCGTCGCGAGGAACATCAGTACCCCGAGGACCCCTGTCCAGCGCCGGGGGCCGGGCGCGGTGATGCGGCCGGTGAGCGCCGCGGTCACCATCGAGGCCACCGCGCCCACGCTCAGCGCCGCGGCCGAACCCAGGACGGAATATCCCCACATCTCGTCGAGGAACATCGGCCCCGCCAGCAGCCATGCGAACATGGCGGCGCCGAACGCGAACGAAGCGGCATTGGCCAGCGCGAATGACCGGTTCCGCCAGAGGTCCACGGCGAGCGCGGGATTCGGATGCCGGAGGGATCGGCGCAGCGCGGCGAGCGTGAGCAGGGCGCCCAGGCCGAGGGCGCCGAGCGTGCCGGGTGCGGTCCAGCCCCAGCGCTGCCCCTCGGTGAGTCCCGCGACGAGCCCGCCCAGACCGGAGGCGACCATGACCGTGCCCACCGGGTCCGGCAGTGCACCGCGCGTCCGCTCGGTATCCGGTGCCAGGATGCGGAAGGCCAGACCGGCCAGAGCGAGCGCGATCGGCACATTGATCACGAAAATGGAGCGCCAGCCGAACAGTTCGACCAGCGCGCCGCCGAGCGCGGGACCCACAACCGCGGCGAAACCCCCGGCCGCCGACCAGGCCGCGATGGCGCCGCCGATCCGTGCGCGCGGGGTGCCGGCGAGCAGCGCGCCGAGGGCGGAGGGCACCATCAGCGCGGCCGTCGCCCCTTGGGCCACGCGGGCGGCGATGAGCAGGCCCGCGGTCGGCGCCAGCCCGCACAGCAGGGAGGTGAGCGCGAAACCCACCAGGGCGGTGAGGAAGACCGTGCGTCGTCCCACCGCGTCGGCGATCCGGCCGCCCGGGGTGAGCAGCGCGGCGAACGCGACCGCATAACCGCTGACAACCCAGGTGAGGGTGGTCAACGAGGTGGCCGGATGGTCGCGGGCGAGGGAGGGAAAGGCGATATTGACGACCGACAGGTCGAGGAACGCGAGGAAGGCCGCGCCACTGGCGACGAGAAGCGCGCCGGAGCCGCGTTCGGGGGTGGACTGCGGGCCGGGGGCCCGCACGGACGATGCGGTCATGGGAATCCTGGAAGCCGAGGGAAACAAAACGTACGAACGTTCGTAAAGAAAATACGACCGATCGTTCGTATTGACAAGAGGGCGGTGTCAGAATGGGACGTATGACGGAGGCGATCACGGATCAACGGCTGGTCAAGGGGGCCCGATCCCGGGCGGCGATCGCCCGGCGCGCCGCCGATGTGGCGTCGGTCGAAGGGCTCGCGGGCGTCAGCCTGGGCAGACTGGCGACTGATCTGGGCATCAGTAAGAGCGGGATCGCCACCCTGTTCAAAACGAAAGAGGCGCTCCAGTTGGCCGCGATCCGGGCCGGTCGCGACGTCTTCGTGGAACAGATCATCACGCCCGCCCTGCGGGTACCGCGCGGTCTACCCAGGGTGCGCACGCTGGTCGAACGCTGGCTCGGTTACATCACCGACCCGGTGTTCCCCGGCGGCTGCTTCCGGGCCGCGGTGCTCGCCGAATTCGACAGCCGGCCGGGGCCGGTTCGCGACGCCGTCGCCGCGGACCACGAGGAGTGGATGACGTTCCTGGCCGGGGAGATCCGTAAGGCTCAGGAACTGGGTGAGCTGACCGGGCGGAACGCGGCGGCGCTGGCCTTCGAGCTCGACGCGATCGTCGGCGCCGCCAACGTCGCCCGCCAGCTCGGCGACGACGAGCGAGTCCTGATCGCGCGCCGGATCGTGGCGGATCTGCTGCACTGACCGCTCGCGAAGGGCCGGTGGCGGTGTCGTGGCGAATGTCTTCTACTCGCGGAGAGCGCCCCGTTCGAGGCCCAGATAGCCGGTGAGTTCCGCCGCGGCGGCCCGCCCGGCCCTGTTCGCGCCGATCGTACTGGCCGACGGCCCGTAGCCGATCAGGTGGATCCGCGGATCCACCGCGACTCGGGTGGCGAGCGCGCCGCTCATGGTGATTCCGCCGCCCGGACCGCGGAGTCGCAGTGGGGCCAGATGGTCCAGCGCACTGCGAAAGCCCGTGGCCCACAGGATGACCTGCGCGGCCTGGAAACTACCGTCGGCCCAGCGCACACCCTCGGGCTCGATATGGTCGAACATCGGCCGCCGCCGCAGGACGCCGCGTTCCCGGGCGGCGCGGAGCCGGTCGTCCAGCGGGAGACCGGTCACCGAGACCACCGAGCCGGGCGGAAGCCCTCGGCGTACCCGATCCTCCACGATCGCCACGGCCCGGCGGCCCGCTTCCACGTCGAACGGCGCCTCCCGGAAGGCGGGTTCCGAACGCGTCACCCACGTGGTGCCGGTGACCCGGGAGATCTCGTCGAGCAACTGGACCGCGGAGATTCCACCACCGACGACCACCACGTGCTGCCCCGCGAACTCCGCCGGATCACGGTAATCGCGGGTGTGCAGCTGCCGGCCGGCGAAGGTCTCCGCGCCGCGATAGTGCGGTACGAAAGGATGCTCCCAGGTTCCGGTGCCGTTGATCAGGCCGCGCACCCGAAGCGTGCCCGCGCGGTCGGTCTCGGCGTGCAGGAGGCCGTCGTCTCCGGATCGATCGCACACCACCCGCACGCTCACCGGCCGGCGCACTCGGAGCTCGAAATGCTCCTCGTAGCGCTGGTAGTAGCGCGGCACCGCGGTCGCCGCCGGGACCTCGGCCCCGGCGCCACCCGGATCGGCGTTCTCGGCGAAGGGCATACCGGGCAGGTCGTGCACCCGGTTCACGGTGCTGAGGGTCAGTGACGGCCAGCGGAACTGCCAGGCGCCGCCGGGGCCGGGCGCATGGTCGACGATGAGGAAATCCTGTCCCGGCACGAGCCCGCGCCGCCGCAGGTGGTATCCGGCCGACAGACCGGACTGCCCGGCCCCGATTACCAGTATCGGGAAATCCGGTTCCGCCGGATGTACTGCCTGCTGTGCCATGGTCGCCGATGCTAGTGCGCCCGCGCCACCGGGAACCGCCGGCCACAACCCGGCGGCCCGTACCCGCCGAGCGGTCCGCTCGCCCGCCGCTGCGGCGGGCACCCGGGCCCTCAGCGGGTCATCGGGAGTTCCACCACGAATCGCGCGCCGCCGGAGTCCGCGGGCTCGACCCGGATCGTCCCCTCGTGCCGTCCGACCACATCGCGCACGATCGCCAGGCCCAGGCCCGCACCTCCTTCGTCTCGGCTGCGGGCGTCATCGAGGCGCACGAAACGCTGGAATATCCGCTCCCGATCGGCCTCGGGCACACCCGGGCCGTCGTCGGTCACCACGAGCACGGCCCGGTCACCCCGCCGCTCCAGCGTCACCCGCACCGCCGTCGCGGCATGCCGTTGCGCGTTGTCCACGAGATTGCCCAGGACCCGGGCCAGTTGGGTCCGGCTACCGGTGACGGCGAGCTCGTCCACACCGAGACCGGCGCCGACCGGTAGGCGATCGCCGACCCGGTGGGCCAGTTCCTCCCGGACCAGCGCCGGGAGCTCGACCCGGTCGGCCCGGGGCTGTTCGCCCGCGTCGAGCCGGGCCAGCAGCAGCAGATCGGCCGCGAGGTGTTCCAGCCGCACGGTGTCGCCGAGCAGGCCGTCGAGTTCGAGCAACCCCGGATGCGCCTGCGCCACTTCGAGCTGGGTGCGCAGACTGGCGATCGGGCTGCGCAGTTCGTGTGCGGCGTCGGCGATGAACCGGCGCTGACGTTCCGCGGACTGCTCCAGTGCCGCCAGCGTGTCGTTGGTGGTGACCGCCAACCGGGCGATCTCGTCACGGGCGGCGGGTTCGGGAACCCGGCGCGACAGGTCGCCGTGCATGATCTCGGCGAGCTCGGACCGGATGGACTCCACCGGCCGCAACGCCCACCGCGTGACCAGCCAGGTCACCGCGGCGACCACGGCGAGCAGCGCAGGCAGGCCGATCAGCATCGCCCGCCGCACATCGGCGACCGCGCTGTCGGCGGTATCCAGCGACGCGCCCGCGTAGACGGTGACCGGTTGCCCGTCGGGGGTGGTGCCACCGAGCGCGGCGACGCGATAACTGTCGGGCCCGGAATCACCCACTGCCAGTTCGGTCTGCCCGAACACCGGTTCGGTGGCGGCGGAAGCGCCGCCGCCCCGCGTGGCTCCCGCCCCGCCGGAACCGGCCGCGCTGCCGGTGCCGAAGCCGGACCCGGTATCCCCGGGGCGGGGCGACTCGTTTTCGTCCTCGTCTCCGTCCTCGGATTCCGATTCCGAGTCGTCGTCCTCATCCGCTGCCTCATCGGATTCGTCGTCCGCGGAATCCTCGCCGTCGCCGGACCGTGCCTCCGTATCCGGCCCGAAGCCGGCCATCGGGGCCCGGCCCCGCAGTTCCTCGTCGGCGGCGAGTACCCGCCCGTCCGCCGAAACGACCTGCACCGGTTCGTCGTCGGGATCCGGCAGCCGAAGGTGTGCGAGTGGTGTTCCCGCCTCCAACTGCCCGGCGATATCGCGCGCGGTGTTCGCGGCCTGCAGATCCGCGCTCTCGACCAGATTGCCGCGTAGGGCCGCGAGCAGGATGAGCCCGGTGGCGGTCAGGGCGATCGCCACCACCACGGTGGCCGCGACCGTGGTCCGCGCCCGGACCGAGTTCCACCAGGCGCCGCGGCGGCGCGCCCGCTCACCCACGCTCGGCCGCCATGCGGTATCCCGCGCCGCGTACCGTCAGAATGGTCCGGCAGCCGAAGGGGGTATCGATCTTGCGGCGCAGGGTGCTGATGTAGACCTCGACGATATTCGGGTCGCCGTCGTAGGCGAAATCCCAGACATGGTGCAGGATATCGGCTTTGGAGACGACCTGCCCGGCGCGCACGGCCAGATGCTCCAGTACCGCGAATTCTTTGGCGGTCAGGACGATCTCGCGGTCTCCGCGCCGGCAGCCGTGGGTGGCGGGGTCGACCACCAGATCGCCGACCCGCAGGACGCGCACCCCGCCGCGGGTGCGGCGGCGCAGCAGCGCCCGGATCCGGGCCACCAACACCACATAGGAGAACGGTTTGCTGAGGTAGTCGTCGGCGCCGGTGTCCAGGCCCTCGGCCTCGTCGTACTCACCGTCCTTGGCGGTGAGCATCAGCACCGGTGTTTCGTGACCCGCGGCGCGCAGGGTCGCGCACACGCGGTAGCCGTTCATACCGGGCAGCATGATGTCCAGGATGATCAGGTCGTACTCGGTGATGGTGGCGCGGTGCAGTCCCTCGGCCCCATCGTGTACGACGTCGACCGCAAAACCTTCGGCCGACAACCCTTTCGCCAGTGCGAGGGCGAGCCGTTTCTCATCCTCCACGATCAGCAGACGCATCCACCCAGAGTGTCAGACGCTTCCTGAAAGGTTCTTCAGGTGACTTCAGGTCACCTTCAGTATCGGCTTGCCACAGTGATGACCGTATTCGGGACGTACACCCCAGGAGGTTTCACCATGGCAAGCGTTATTCGTCACGCGGTCGCCGGTCTGCGCTGGATTCTGATCGGCACCGCGGTCGTGGCCGTGGTCGCCGGTGCCGCCGTCGGCGTCGCCACCGTTGCCCTCGGGCACACCCCACCGCACGGCACCGTCGCCCTCGATCGCCCGATCGCGGAGTGGTCTCTCGTCGCCGATCCCGGGATCGATCGCATCCAGGCCATGGACGCCGCCGTGGCCGCGGTACCGGATAGCAGGGCGGTCGCGGCCGAGTTCGAGACCGAGCACCGCGGGCCGGTGTGGGAGGTGGAAGTCGTGACCTCGGCGGGCGTCGAATACGAGGTGACGGTGGACGCGAACACCGGTGAGATCATCGGTGCGGCCGAACACGATTGATCCGCCCCGTGCGTGTCCGGGCGCCGGGTACGGGCCGGCTGCCGCCCCGGTGCGGCAGCCGGCCCCGCCGCGCAGGCGAGGTGCGGGAGCGGGCGGCGCGGCGATGCGACACTGGATTCGCTGTCGCTGTTGTCTGCGAGAGTTCCGGATCGAACAGAAGGTGACCGCCGATGACGATGATCGAGGTGCCCGCGCCCGACGGCGAAATCAAGGCCGTATGGGAGACGCCCGAGGGTCCGGGACCGTGGCCCGCGGTGGTGCTGCTGCACGACGCGGTGGGGCTGACCGCCGATCTGCGTCGCAATGCCCGCATGCTGGCCGACCACGGCTATCTGGTGATCGCGCCGGACCTGTTCTCCCGCGGGCCGCGCTGTATCCCCGGCGTATTCCGCGATCTGCTGTTCACCGGCGCGGGCAGGGCGGTGCGCGATATCCTCGCCGCGCTGCGGCGGATACGCGACGATTCCTCGTGCACCGGCCGGGTCGCGGTGGCCGGTTTCTGTATGGGCGGTGGTTTCGCCCTGCTCACCGCGCCCCGCGGTTTCGACGCCGCCGCTCCCTTCTATCCGACCAGCCGGGGCGACTACGCGGAGATGTTGCGGGGCAGCTGCCCTATCGTCGCCAGCTACGGCCGGTTGGATCCGATCAATATCGGCCGAGCGCACCGGCTGGAACGGGTACTCGACGACTACGGCGTCGCCCACGACGTCAAGACCTATTCCGGGGTCACCCACGCGTTCGCCAACCGGCTTCCCACCGAGCCCGTCCTGCGAGTCGCCGGTCTCGGTTACGACGAGAAGGCCACCGAAGACGCCTGGCGACGCGTTTTCGCCTTTTTCGACGCACACCTGAAAAGCCCTTCGCCGCACTGACTGCCGCTGCCGCGGTCGACGGCGGAACCGATACCGCGCAGCCGGCTTCGTGTTCCCCACAACGGGAAGCCATCGGCCGGAAATCCAAGCCGTTGAATATCGTACCGTTCAACAACGGCATAGTTGCCGCTGCTGCGTCCGGCGTCGTGTCCGGGCGGTTCGGTTCGACGGAAGCAGGTTCGAGATGTCCAACAACTTCTTTATGACCTTCATGATGATGATGATCATGATGATGATGTTCTGAGTTCCTCGCGTGGCCGACCGGGCTCGACGCCGATCGCTCGGCCGGGTCGCCCGAGAGCTTTTGCTCTCGGGCCACATCGGCTCAACGGTCGGCGAGACCGCCCGGTGAAACGGATGAGCAGGTCACCCGGGGCGGCGACCTGCTCATCCCGGCGCACGCTCCTCGCCGAGCAACGCGCGCTCTTCCGGTTGGCTCGATGATCAGTACAACGGGGTTTCAACGGGACTGTGCCGGACTGTCCTTATTGCGGCACGACATGCCGGCGGCACCGGCCGGTCAGGGATGTGCACTAGCGAATTCTCAGATGCAGAGGTAGGCGCTGCCGAGATTGAGGCAGATCCCGATAACGACGGAGCCCTCGACCGGGGTGGCGGACGGGGTGGCGGCGGAGGCGAGCGGGGCCGCGAAGATACCGAGAGACAGGGCCATCGCACTCGCGGCGAAGATCTTGCTGATTCTGGTCGACATTGCACATCCTTCGGTCGGGGTGAACCATGGACATCAATTCGCGCAGCATCATCAGTTTTCGCTGCTCGCAATGCCGACACCAGACAAGAAAGCATCAATTTTCCCTGGACGGAGTCACGGTAGGGTTACCGATAAGCGCGACGGGTCGCGCGAGATCGCGGTGACCGAGGGATCGATCAGAGCCGCCCGGCGTCGAATTCCTCTCGGCCGCGCACGATATCCGCGTGGTTCGCGCGTGCCCGGTCGGCCACGGCGTTCACCACCACCGCGCGGCTTTCACGCCGCGGCGACAGGGAGTATTCGACCCGAGGCGGTGCGGTCGGGTGCGCCCGGCGGCCGATCAGCCCGTCGCGCAGGAGATTTCGGATGCCGACGGTGGGCATGCGCTGGGACAGGCCGGGAATCGCCCGCGGCAACTCGCTGAAACGCCGTGGCCCGGAACGCAAGCCGTGACCGAAGGGCTTGTCGGAAAGGGAGCGACAAGCCCTTCGGGGTTGCGCGGCGGGTTACTCCTGCCCGTCGGTTCCGTACCCGAGTTCGACGTCGTAGCCGACCTCTTCGCCGGAAATATCGATCTGCCCGGTGACCGGCGGATAGCCGCGGGCCACGACCGTGTACCGGCCTTCGGGGAGATCGGGCACGATGTAGCGGCCCTGCTCGTCGGTGCGCGCGGTGGCGGCCACATCGCCGGTGGCGTCGAGGACGGTGATCTGGATATCGGTCACCGGCCGCCCGCCGTCGGCCCGGGCCGACCCGGTCAGCACGGCCATCGGCGCGAGTTCGATATCGTGCCGCAGCCGGCCGCTGTCGGGCACGGTGAGCGCGGTCGCGCTCGGGCGCATGTGCTCGGCGACCGCCACCAGTGTGTAGGTGCCGGGAACCACGCCGTGGCAGAGGTAGGCGCCGTCCTTGCCGGACGCGGCCGTGGCGACGACCTCGCCGTACTGGTCGGTCACCGTGACCGTCGCGCCGGCCAGCGGCGCACCGCCGCGGGTCGAGCGGACGGTGCCCGACAACTCGCCGAGCCCGGAAAGGGTCAGGTCCATGCGCTGTGGCTGCGCGGCGTGCGCGACATTGACCGCGGTCGGCCGGTGACCCGGCGCCGAGACGATCAGCACATAACTACCCGGGCCGGGGGCGTTGACGGTGTAGCCGCCGTCGCCGGACCCGCTCGCCCGCGCGACCTGGTGTCCGCGCTGGTCGATCAGGGTGAGCGCCGCCCCGGGGACCGGGCGCCCGTCCTCGCGGGTGATGTGCCCGTGGAACGAGCCGCTCTCGTCACCGGCCCCGGAGTACCGGGTGGTCGGCAGCGAGGTCTGTGCGGTGACGGCCGGGCCGTACACGCCGTGACCGTTCTGTCCGGCCGGCGCCTGCGAGGTGAGCGCGCCGACGGGTACGGGTGCCGGTTCGGTCCGCGGATCGTCGGCGGTCTCGGGTACCGGGGCGTGGTGCCGGCCCACCGGCTCGGCCACCGCGGGGGTGCGGTCGAGGTCGGCCAGATCATCGGGCACCTGGGCCTCGGTCCCCATATCGGTGGCGGCCGCGGGATCGGCCGTCGGCTCGATATCGATCGTGCGCCGCAGCGGGCGGTTCGGCAGCAGTGTCGCGGCGATGAGCGCCACCACACAGGTCACCGCGGCGATCAGGAAGATCCGGCCGGTGGCGTCACCGTAGGCAAAGCGCACGATCTCGGCGATCGGGGCGGGCAGCGCCTTCAGGTCCAGATTGCCGCTGCCCGAGGAGGTGGTGTGGATGCCGAGTTCGGCGAAACGGGCGGTGGACAGTTCGCTCACCCGGGTCGCCAGCACCGAGCCCAGGACCGAGACGCCGATGGCGCCACCGAAGGTACGGAAGAAGGCGACGCTGCTGGACGCGGCGCCGATGTTCTGCACGCTCACGGTGTTCTGAACCGCCAGCACCAGGTTCTGCATCATCATGCCGACGCCCGCGCCGGTGACGGTGATGAAGCAGCCGATCAGCCAGATGTTCGTGGCATGGTCGACGGTGGCCAGCAGGGCGAACCCGACCACCAGCAGGGCCGCGCCGCCGACGACGAAGGGCTTCCACTTGCCGAACCGGGTGATGAGCTGACCGGAGATCACCGAGGTGACGAGCATCCCGGCCACCATCGGCGAGGACAGCAGACCCGCCGCGGTGGGGGAGTAGCCGCGGGCGGTCTGCAGATACTGACCGAGGAACGTGGTGGCGCCGAACATGCCGACACCCACGGCGATCGAGGCGAGGATGGCCAGCGCGGTAGTGCGTTCGGTGACGATCTTCAGCGGGATGATCGGATCCTTCACCCGCGATTCGACGAGCACCGTCAACGCCAGCAGCAGTACACCGCCGCCCACGTAGAGTGCCGATTCGGTGGACCACCACTCGTAGTACCCGGCCTTGCCGGCGAACGAGACCCAGATCAGCAGGACCGAGACACCCGCGGTGAGCAGGGTGGCGCCGAGCCAGTCGATGCTGACGCCCTCTTTGCGGGTCGTCGGCAGCCGCAGTGTGCGCTGCAGGAGCAGCAGAGCGATCACGGCGAGCGGAATGCAGATGAAGAAGCACCAACGCCAGCCGAGGGGGCTGTCCACGATGACGCCGCCCAGGATCGGCCCGCCCGTCATGGAGACCGCCATGACCGCGCCCATGTAGCCGGAGTACCGCCCGCGTTCACGCGGCGGAATGATGCTGCCGATGATCGCGACTACCAGTGCGGTCAGCCCGCCCATTCCGACGCCCTGCAACGCGCGGGCGGCCAGGAGCAGTCCGACATCGTGGGCGAAACCGGCGATCACCGAGCCGACCACGAAGATGATGATGCCCAGCTGCACCAGCGTCTTCTTGTTGAACAGGTCGGCCAGCTTGCCCCAGATCGGTGTCGAGGCCGCGTTGGTGAGCAGGGCGGCGGTGATGACCCAGGCATAGGCGGTCTGCGAAGCCTGTAGATCACCGATGATGGTCGGCAGGGCATTGGCGACGATGGTCGTGCTGAGCAGCGCGGTGAACAGCGCCGCCAGCAGACCGGTCATCGCTTCGAGGATTTCGCGATGGCTCATGGCGAGCGGATCGCGAGAGGCTGGCGCCTCGGTGTCAGACATCGGCTCTCTCTTTCGAAACCTGCGGGTTCTCGTCCGCCGTGCCACAGCGGTCCCTGGAGTTGAGGGAATTCCGGAGGCGGCGCATCACCTGATAGGCCTGTTCCACGTCGTCCTCGGTCCAATCGCCGAGGGTTTCCTGGAGGTGCCTGGTGTGCAACGCCCGGACGCGGTGCAGCAGATCCTGGCCGTCCGGGGTCAGCCGGACCAGGCTGGCGCGGCCGTCACTGGGATCGGCCTCGCGGCTGATGTATCCGGCGGCGGCCAGTTCGGTGATGTGCCGGCTCATCGCCGAGGGGGTGATACGGAGATCGGCCGCGAGGCCCACCTGCCGGCAGGGACCCGCCGTCTCGAGGGTGGACAGGACGCCGAGCCCGCCGGGGAGCAGCCGGCCCGCGTCGGAATGGGCCAGCGTGCTCCGGAGGGCACGGCCGATGAGGAACATCTCGCCGAGGAGGTTCTGTGTGGTATCCGCTGAGACTGGCACGGTGGCTCCAAACGATGATTAGTTCACTACGCTAACTAAAAATAGATCAGTTGCTTGCGGTAATCAACTATCGCAAAACGGACACCGGCGCCTCGGCTCGAGCCCGACTCCCCGGAAGCCCGCTCGGTTAGCCTCGGGTGGAACCGAATATCCGAACCGGGTGCTGTATCCGGTCCGATCGAAAGGGTAATTGTGCCGATAGAGCTGGACCTGTCGACCGATGAACTGCTGTCCACCACCCGGGCGGTGCGCAAGCGCCTCGACCTCGAGCGCGAGGTCCCGCTCGAGGTCGTGCGGGAGTGTATCGAACTGGCGGTCCAGGCGCCCAGCGGTTCGAACCGGCAGGGCTGGCACTGGGTCGTGGTCACCGATGCCGAACGCAAGCGTGGGCTGGGGGAGTTGTACCGGAAATCCTTCGAACGCTACGCGGCGTCGAAGTACTTTCCCGGAAACCAGGCCGGTTCGGGCTCCCCGGAGGACGCCGCCCGGCAGCGTATCGCGAGTTCGGCGACGTATCTGGCGGAGAAGATGGGCGAGGTGCCCACTCTGCTCGTGCCGTGCATCGAGGGGCGGGTGGACGGGGCCTCGGGTGCGCAGAGCGCCTCCCACTGGTCGTCCCTGTTCCCGGCGGTGTGGAGCTTCTGCCTGGCCGCGCGTTCCCGCGGGCTCGGTACGGCCTGGACCACCCTGCATCTGAGCTACGAGCGCGAGGCCGCCGACATCCTGGGAATCCCGTACGACACGGTGTCCCAGGGCGCGCTGCTCCCGGTCGCCTATACGAAGGGGACCGATTTCAAGCCGGCCGCCCGCGCGGATCTGGACCGGATCGTGCACATCGGAGGCTGGTAGGCCGGCCTCTCGCGACCTCGCCCGGGTCCGGCCGGGGTAGGTGCTCCGCTACCGGCGGGCGGGCCCGGCCTCGCCGGCCGATCCGGCTGCGGTGCCGCATATCCGCACGCCCACCGGGAGGTTGACCGCATTGCCTCCCGGCGGGCGTTCTACGTAGAGGCGAACGGCGCGGTGGGCATACCGCCGGGAGCAGGGGCGTCCGACGCCGAGCCGGGCGAACATCGGACTCTTGACAGGTGGCGTGTCAGCGATCACACTTGCCACGGAAGTTGACATGACTGTCACGTCAGTCTCAGTGAGTCAGGAGGCATCGGTGCCTGCAGTTCCCGATATGCGCGCGCTCGGGCGAGAAGTGAGCAACTGGGGTCGCTGGGGGAGTGACGACGAGCGGGGGACCACGAATCTCATCACCCCGGAGCGGGTTGCCGCCGCGGCCGGCCTGATCCGGACCGGCGAGGTCTTCCATCTGGGGATCCCTCTCGACGGGGACGGTCCGCAGCCCGGCGGCCCGCGTATCAACCCCATCCGGCTCATGTCCGAGAACGGTCAGGAGCAGGTGCTTCCCGGTGGTTTCAAATGGGCCGACGACTACGTCTTCATGCCGCTGCAGGCGGGCTCGCAATACGATTCGCTCGCCCACGTGCACTACGACGACCAGCTCTACAACGGCTTCGCCGGGGACGGTGTCTCGGTCAAGGGCGCCGACAAATGCGGTATCCACACCCAGGCGGGCGGCATCGCCGGGCGCGGTGTCCTGCTCGATATCGCGAAGGCACGCGGCGTGGACTGGCTCGAGGCCGGTACCGCGATCGGCCCCGAGGAACTCGACGAGGTCGCCGCGGCCCAAGGTGTCACGGTCGGCGCGGGCGATATCCTGCTGATCCGGACGGGCTGGCGCAAGAAGTTCCTGTCCGACGGCGATGCCGCCGGGTTCATGGCGGGAGAGCCGGGACTGAGCCTGAACTGTGCGACCTGGCTGCGGGAACGCGATGTGGCAGTGGTCGGCTCGGACAACTGGGCCGTCGAGGTGATGCCCGGCGAGAACCCGGGCGCCGCGTTCGAACTCCATATGGTGCTCATCCGGGATATGGGCCTGACCCTCGCCGAGATGCTCGACTTCGAGGATCTGTCCGAGGCGTGTGCCGCCGACGGCCGCTACGACTTCTTCTACGCAGGTCCGCCCCTGCAGTTCACCCGCGGCATCGGCTCGCCGATCAATCCGCTGGCGATCAGATGAGGACGGCCATGAACGCGATCGCGATGCCGCGGTGGGAAGGAAGCAGGACCCGTGCTGGTCGGTGACATCGTCGAATACGGCGCACGTAAACATCCGGACCGTATCGCGTTGCGGTTCGAAGACCAACGGATCGGCTACCGAGAGCTGCGCGATCGCAGCCGGAGGCTGGCCAACGCCCTGCTGGGCGTGGCCGCGCCCGGGGACCGGGTCGCCGTCCTCTCCGCCAACTGCACGGAGTACTTCGACTGCTACTACGGCGTGCCGATGGCCGGTATGGCGCTGACCATCCTGAACTTCCGGTCCCATCCGGATCAGGTGGCCGCGCTGCTGCGGCACTCGGGCGCCGGGGTGCTGATCGTCGCCGCGGAATTCGCCGATCTGGTGGCCCGGATCCGGGCGGAGATCCCCGGCGTGCACACCGTGGTATCGATCGGCGGTCCCGTCGAATCGGCCACGGCGTGGGAGGAATTCGTGGGTGGGGCGGAGGCCGTGGAGCCGCCGGTACGCCCGGCGGCCGACGATACCGCCTGGCTGGTGTACACCAGCGGGACGACCGGTACCCCGAAGGGAGTGATGCTCAGTCATCGCAACCTCCTCGCCGGGGTCACCTCGTCGGCGTTGCAGTGGGACCTGCCCGAGGACACGGTGTTCCTGTTCTGCTTCCCGCTGTGCCATGTCGGCGGATATGTCACGCTGGTCAACCATCTGCTGGGCGCCACCGTCGGGTTCCTCCGGACCTACGACAACACCACGTTCCTCCGGTTGGTGGACGAATGGCAGGTCACCCAGACCGGTTTGGCGCCGACGATGATCAGCTTCCTGCTCCGGGACCCCGCGCTGGAGACCAGCGGGCTGACCACGTTGCAGGCGGTCGGTTACGGGTCGGCGGCGATTCCGGCCGCGGTGCTGCGGGAGGGGTTGCAGCGGTTCGGCTGCGACTTCTACCAGGGCATGGGCATGACCGAACTCGCCGGCAATGTGCTGCATCTGGATGCCGCGGCGCATCGTCGGGCGGCAGCCGGCGAAACGGGCCTGCTGATGTCGGCGGGTAAACCGATGCGCTTGGCCGATATCCGGGTCGTCGACGACGAATTCGCCGATGTCGCGGTCGGTGAGATCGGCGAGATGGTCGTACGCGCCGATCAGGTGACGGCCGGTTACTGGAACGATCCGCAGGCGACGGAGGCCGCGTTCACCGACGGATGGTTCCGCACCGGGGATCTGGTCCGGCAGGACGACGAAGGCTTCGTCTACATCGTCGACCGGAAGAAGGATCTCATCATCAGCGGTGGCGAGAACGTCGCCTCGCTCACCGTGGAGCAGGCGCTGTACCGGCATTCCGCGGTCGCCGAGGCCGCCGCCATCGGCGTACCCGATGAGACCTGGGGCGAGGTGGTCTGCGCGGTCGTGGTGCCGCGAGCCGGAGCGACCGTGGCGGCCGCCGATATCATCGCCGGCTGCCGGGAGCATCTCGCCGGTTTCCAGGTGCCGCGGCGCGTCGAGTTCGTGGACGCGCTTCCCAAGAATGTGACCGGGAAGATCCTCAAACGAGAGCTGCGCGAGCGGTTCTCACCTGCGAGATGAGGGAACGGGGCCGGTCGGGTGGGCAGACCACCCGACCGGCCCCGCAGCAGGGGCGACCCGGTGCGCAAAAGGCGAAGGACCCGGTTCCGGCTGTACAGCCGGAACCGGGTCCTTCGTCGTGAGGTGCGCGGGAGGCCCGATCCGACGACGCGCTGCCGGACGGTCCCGGGGCGGGGATCGTCCGGCAGCGTGTGTGGTCCGGGTCAGCCGAGCCGGCGCGGATTCGAAACCCGCAGCCTCGCCTCGACAGCGGCGGTCACCGCGACGCGGACCCGCGCGTCCCGGCCGGCGAGAGTGCCCGCATGCAGTCGTTCGGCCAGGGCCGCCTCGGAGGGACAGTCCAGGGCGCGCAGCAGATCGCGCACCCGGTCCGAGGGCCCGGCACCGGCTCGCAGTTCCCGGCCGCCGATCTGCAGCAGGGACGCACAGATACGCAGCAGATAGCGTTGCGCGGTAGCGTCCTCCGGCAGAGCCGGGCCGATCTCCCCGGTGAGTGTCTCCGTCACGAGCTCCAGGATCTCGGTGAGGTCCGGGCGATCGTGGACCGTCGGCGCCGGGGCCTGCGGTGCGCTGTCGCCGGGAAAGGCTTCGAGCAGGCCGAGAACGTCGAGCAGGTCGTACTCGGATTCGCAGACCCGGCGCCCGATGGCGGCCAGTTCGAGCGAATGTTCGGCGCCGCCGAGATGGCGTTCGGCCTGGAATCGGCTCAACACCAGCCATTTCAGTGTGCCGAAGACTTCCCACCAGTGCAGTTCGGCCGGCGACGGCCGGTCGCCGGTGGCCCGCTGGTAGCCGTCCAGGAGCTGGTCTCTGGAGCCGAGCCCGCCCACCGGTGCCGCCGCGCCGAAGCGCCAGGCACGAACACAGAGCCAGCCCAGGTCCTCGATCGGGTTGCCGAGATGGGCCAGTTCCCAGTCGAGTACGCCCCGGATGCCGTCGGCGTCGATCAGCAGGTTACCGAGCCGGAAATCGCCGTGCACGAGGCAGGCCGCTCGATCGGGTGGCGGGTTGTCGCGCAGCCAGCGCAGGCCGAGTTCCACCGTGGGCCGGGGTTCGGCCAGGTCCCGATAGGTTCTTTCGATGGCGTCCAGGGGATCACGGTCGTCGAGCGCGGTGAGCGTCGTCACCGGTGTGCGATGGACCAGCCCCAGCACGTAGCCGAAATCCTCGGCGAGATGCGCACGGACGGCGGCGAAGCCGGGATCACGCTGCAGCTTGCGCGGGATCGACTCGCCGGGGACGGTGTTCATCAGCAGGTACGGGGCATCGATACCGGGCGCGGTGTCCCCGGAGGCGAGTACCTCGGGAACCGGCACCCCGGCCCCGGCCGCGGCGCGCAGACACGCCACTTCGGCCCGCATCCGGTCGATCTCGCCCCGGCCCGGCGGGTCCCGGCGCAGCACCGCGGTGCTCTCGCGGCCGGTGTGATCGGTAGCGCGCACCGCGTAGATCTCGCGGCTGGCGCCGCCCGTGAGCCGGCGCACCTCGGCGCCCGTGAGTTCGGTGCCGGTGGCGGCGGCGAGGACGGCACGTACTCCTTCGGCGAGTGTGGCCGACGGCGTCGTCACAGCCACGGTGCGGCCCCGGGGTCGCGCAACAGGCGCCGCGCGGTGGACATCCGGTGCACCTCGTCGGGGCCGTCGTAGACGCGCGCGTAGCGTGCCTGCCGGTACATCCGCTCCAGCGGAGTATCGGCGGTGAGGCCGAGCGCGCCGTGTACCTGGATGGCGCGATCGATGACATCGTGCAGCATCCGGGCGCCCCAGAACTTCACCAGGCCGACACGTACGCGATAGTCCGCTCCGGCGTCCATCGCCCGCGCGGCGTCGAGGGTCATGAGCCGCGCCGCGTGGATCTGGGCGGCGGATTCGGCGATATAGCGGTGGATCTCGCCCTTCTCCGCGAGCAGCGACCCGTGCGCGAAGCGGGTGTTGGCACGGGCGCACATCAGTTCGTAGGCGCGCTGGGCCTGGCCGAGCCAGCGCATACCGTGGAAGATCCGACCGGCACCGAGCCGGTCCTGGGCCACCGCGAAGCCCTTGCCGCGTTCGCCGAGCAGACTGTCCAGGGGGACGCGGACGTCGGTGAGACGGACCTCGTAATGATCACTGGGGTCGTGTCCCATCGTCGGGATCGAGCGCACGATCTCGAAACCCGGCGTATCGCTCGGCACGATGATCGCGCTGATCCGGGCGTGCCGGGGCGCGCTGTCGGGTTCGGTGCGGGCGAACACGGTGCACAACGCCGCCTGCTCCGCTCCGGTGGTGAACCATTTGTGCCCGTTGATCACCCAGCTGTCGCCGTCGGGTACGGCGCGGGTCTCGATCAGCGTCGGGTCCGAGCCCGCGACCTCGGGTTCGGTGAGCCCGACCGACGGCAGGATATCCCCGGACACCAACCCGGGGATCCAGCGCCGGCGCTGTTCCTCGGTGCCGTGCAGATGCAGCATGATCGTGTCCTGCATGGTGACCGAACCGACCGCCAGCTGCCCGAACTCCGAGCGGCCGATGATCTCGTTGAGGTAGACGAAATCGAGGAACGGCAGGCCGCCGCCGCCCACCTCGGCGGGATGGCCGAGTGCCCAGAGACCGAGTTCCTTCGCTCGTGCGCGCAGACCGGCGAGCGCCTCCCGCGCGGTGTCGTCGTCCCGGGCGAGCACCGGTTCCCGGGGGATGACCTCGTCGTCGATGAACCCGCGCATCCGCGCGGTGAGTTCGGTGAGCCGGGTATCCATCGTCGTCATCCCTTCCGGCCGGTGGTGAACTCGCGCAGCGGCCGGGTCGCCGCCGAGTCGACGTATTCGGCGATGCGGGCGATGCGTCCGTCCCGGACCTCGACGAACAGACACGCCGCCACCTCGAGCAGCCCGTATCCGGGGAGTTCGCCGCGCAGGACGTGCTGCTGGGCGAAGCCGGCGGGCAGCGGGTACCGGCGGATGTCCTCGTAGCGCATGTCCACGAGGGTGCGCGAGAGCCAGCGCAGGACCCGCAGATTCTCGGTGACGGTTTCCTCGGTGCCCTTGTCGTTGTGCCAGATCCGGGCGTCGGGCGCGTACAGCTCGGTCAGGGTCGCTTCATCGCCCGCGCTGACGGCGGCGAAGAAACGATCGGCCAGATCGTTCATCGATGTCCTCTTCTTTCGGCATGACCGGTGGCATGGCCCCGGCGGTGTTCAGCGCCCGGGCGCGGACGAGGGGTGCAGGCGCCCACCGGCGCGGAGCAGATTGCTGTCGGCGGTCTTGCCGAGCAGATCGGCGGCCAGGCTCGCTGCGGCGAGGGTCGCCGGCAGATCGATGCCGGTGGCGATACCGCTGTCCTCGAACAGGTAGACCAGTTCCTCGGTCGCGATATTGCCGCCGGCACCGGGCGCGAAGGGGCAGCCGCCGAAACCGCCCGCAGCCGCGTCGAATCGGCGGACCCCGTGCAGATAACCCGACCACGCGTTGGCCAGGCCCTGTCCCCGGGTGTTGTGCAGATGCAGCCCGATCTCCACTCCGGGGACCGCGGCGTGGACCAGGTCGACGACCTCGGCGGTCCGGCGCGGGGTGGCCGTGCCGACGGTGTCGGCGACCGAGAGACTGTCGGCGCCGGCCGCCCGGGCGCGCGCCGCGATCTCGGCGACCCGGTGCGGCGGGGTAGGGCCGTCGAAGGGGCAGTCGAAGGCGATCGCGATGATCACCTCCAGCTCGCCGCCCGCGCGGTGGACCATCTCGGCGACGGGGTCGATCAGGGCGATCGACTCTTCGCTGGTCCGGTCGACATTGGCGACACTGTGCGCATCGGAAGCCGACACCACGTACTCGAGCCGGGTCACGCCCGCGGCGAGCGCCCGGCGGACCCCGCCCGGTCCGGCGACCAGAGCCGAGAACGTCACGTCCGGCCAGCGGTGTAGCCGGGCGGCGACCAGTTCGGCATCGGCGAGCGCCGGTATGGCGCGCGGGGACACGAACGAGGTGACCTCGATCCGGCCGACTCCCGTGGCCGCCAGTGCCGCGATCAGTTCGAGTTTGGCCTCGGTGGTGACGGGCGCCTCGATCTGCAGCCCGTCACGCGGCCCGACCTCGCGGATATCGACCTGTGCCGGGGCGGTCATGCGATGGTTCCCTGCGCGTGCAGTTCGCCGAGTCGGTCGGGGGTGTAGCCGAGGATTTCGCCGAGGACCTCATCGGTATGGGTACCCGGGCGACCGGGTCCGCCCCAGCGGACACCGCCCGGTGTCTCGCTCAATTTTGGTACCACGCCGACGCCTTTCACCGGTATCGGGTCGTATCCGGGGTCGGCGGGCTCGGCCGAGGGATCGCGGTGATCGACGAAAAGATCGCGGGCGAGGAACTGTGGGTCGGCCATCACCTCGGCGACCGTGTTGACCGGTCCGGCCACGACACCGGCCGCGGCCAGCAGGTCGATGAGTTCGGCCGCGGTGAACTCCACCGCCCATGCCGCGATGATCTCGTCGAGTTCGTCCTGGTTGCGGCCGCGCGCGGTGTGGTCGATATAGCGGGGGTCGGTCGCGAGTTCGGGGCGGCCCATGGCTGCTGCCAGCCGCCCGAACACGGTGTCCTGGTTGGCCGCGATGATGACCCACAGACCGTCTTTGGCGCGGTACAGATTCGAGGGCGCGATCCGGTCCAGCCGGGTTCCCGACGGCTGCCTGATATGCCCGGTCTTGTGGTAGTCGGGCACCGTGGATTCCTGGATCGCGAGGGATGCCTCGGTGAGCGCCGCGTCGACGATCTGCCCGCGGCCGGTGCGTTCCCGCACCAGGAGGGCGGCCAGGACGCCCTGGAAGGCGAACATCCCGGCGAGGCTGTCGCCCAGCGACAGGGCGATACGGGGTGGGGCCTGGCCCGGAAAGCCGTTGAGGTACCGGAGACCGCTGACGCCCTCGGCGACCGAGGCGTAGCCCGGCCGGGAAGAATAGGGCCCGGTCTGGCCGTAGCCCGAGACCCGGGCGAGTACGAGCCCGGGCGAGACCGCGGTCAGCACGTCGTAGCCGATTCCCCAGCGCTCCAGCGTCCCCGGCCGGAAGCTTTCCACCACCACATCGGCGGTGCGGGCCAGTTCGAGGAAGATCTCGCGGCCCGTATCGGTCCGCAGGTCGATGCCGACGCAACGCTTGTTGCGGGCGTGGACCGTCCAGAAATACTGGTGGCCGCCTTCGGCCTGACCCCATTCGCGTAACGGGTCGGGCCGGTCCGGCGCTTCGATCTTGATGACATCCGCGCCGAGGTCACCGAGTAGCCGGCCGCAGTAGGGCCCCGCGATGAGCGTCCCCAGTTCCAGGACGCGATAGCCCTCGAGCGGGCCGCGCGGCGGCGCGTCCGCGCCGGGTCGCGAATCCGTTGTCATTACTTGCCTCCTCGAAACGGCAGGGGGTGGGAGCTGTCGTAGCGAACGAGGCGTCGGGTCGGACGGGGAGATCCCACCAGGAGGCCGGGTTCGTGCGGTACGACGCGTCTGTGCCGGTCAGGGCGCTCGGTCGAGATGGAGTGCGCCGACGCACATCTGATCGAGGGTCGCGAGCAGTGCCTCCTCGTCGGCGTCCTCGCCCTGGATCAGCCACAGGTACAGGGTGTGGTCCACCATGGCGGACATGGCGCGGGCGGCCAGCTCGGGGTCGAGGCCGGTGGGGACCAGGCCTTCGGACTGCCAGCGGGAGATCGCGCGGGCCGTGCGATCGATCAGCTGGCGGCGGTGCTCGTGCCGGAGCAGCCGGAACTCCTCGTTGAAGGTCGCGACCTGTTCGATGATCGCCATCAGGGGCGCGTTACGCCGGTAGGCCTGGTAGTAGGACCGGTTCGAGGCGATCAGCCGCTCGGCGGGGGAGAGATCGGCCGCCGCGGGCTCGCGCCGGTGCATATCCTCGAAGAGCCGGTTGCTCAGTTCCCCGAAGACATCGTCCTTCGATTCGAAGTACCGGTAGAAGGTGCCGTAGGAGACCCCGGCCTCCTGGGCGATCAGTTCCACCCGCGCATCCAGGAATCCCACCGTCTCGAAGACGCGGCGGGCCGCGTCCAGCAGAGCGTCACGCGTCTTGCGTCCCCGCGGGGTCAGGGTGTCGACCGAGGCGGGGGAACTGTTGACAGATGACTTCGCCACGGGACAGACTATTCCCGAAGCTGACATGACTGTCAAGTCATGTTTTGCTCCTGCGGCGACCGCCGGAACGGCCGCTCACGCGACATTGTCGCCCATAGGAAGGATTGCGATGAACGCCCCCAACCCGAGGTACGAGCTACGCGGGATCAACCATCTGGCGCTGGTCTGCTCCGATATGCGCCGGACCATCGATTTCTATACGGGTGTACTCGGTATGCCACTGATCAAAACCATCGAACTGCCCGGAGATCTGGGGCAGCACTTCTTCTTCGACTGCGGTAACGGCAATACGCTCGCCTTCTTCTGGCTCGCCGACGCACCCGACGCGGCGCCGGGCGTGGCGGCACCCAAGGGTCTGCCCGACGCCGGCGAACTCGTGAGCGCGGTGGGTTCGATGAACCACGTCGCCTTCGCCGTACCACCGGAGAAGTTCGACGAGTACTACGAGCGGTTGCGGGCCGAGGGGATCGAGGTCAGTCGCGTGCTCAATCACGACGACAGCCGCGCCGGAGTCTCCCGGGAGGTGCACCCGGGCACCTTCGTGCGCTCGTTCTACTTCCAGGACCCCGACGGCGTACTGCTCGAATTCGCCTGCTGGACCAGGACCTTCACCGAAGCCGATATCTCGCACGAACCGAAGACCGCCGCCGACCGCCGCGTCCCCGCGGCGCACTGAGCCGAAAGGAGCGCCACCGTGCCCAGGTTGCGTGAAGTACCCCGTGCCGAAGTCACCGACGAGCGAATCCTGTTCTATTACGACCGGCTCTTCGGCCCGGACAAAGATCCGGCCGTCGACCACGGCACCGTCCATGCCACCCCCGGCGACTGGTGGACGGTCTTCGCCCAGTCACCCGAGGTGTTCCGGCACGCGGTACGGGGTTTCGCCGTCTACCGCAACGCAACCCTGGACCCGGCCCTGCGCGAACTCGGTCAGAGCCGGGCCGGTTTCGCCCGCGGCAGTCAGTTCGTCTTCTCCCAGCACTGCAAGCAGATGCGTTCGCTGGGGGTGCCCGAGGCGAAGATCACGGCCATCCCGCACTGGCAGGTCAGCGATGTCTTCTCCCCGCTCGAGCGGGCTGTGCTGGCCTACACCGACGGGCTCGTCTACGACGGCGGCCGAGTCCCCGACGAGGTTTTCGAGGTGCTGCGCGGTGCGCTGAGCGATCAGGAGATCCTCGAACTCACCTACATCACCACGCTGTACGACATGCACGCGACGATCTGCCGGGCCCTGCGGCTCGAGTACGACGATCGGCCGGAGCCGATCGAGGAGGTTCAACTGCCGGAGGGTGTCGAGGCCAGGGATCTGTCGGCGGATCTTTCCGGGGCCTGAACGACGGTACCGGGGCGCGGCGGGGTTTCGGCCCGAGCTGCGGCCAACCGGGGGACCGCGGCCGCCGCGGCGGGGGACGATGGCAGCATTCCCGGTGGTCGGTCTGATGGTGGGCCGGCCGGCACCCCGTCCGTGCGGCCGGATCGAACAGTGCGGTGATCGCCGGGCGTTCTGTCCGCGTGTCGGAGGTCGATCACGGTGGCCGGTGCGAGGATCGACGCGGAACTCGTGCGCGCCGCCGCCCCGGTGCCGCACCCCGCTGTCGTCCCAGGAGGTCCTCGTGCCCACGTCGTCCGATCGCATCGCCCTGGTCACCGGCGGTTCCGGTGGTATCGGACGGGCGGTGGCCGAGCGTCTCGCCGCAGACGGGACGACGGTGGTGGTCCACTACGCCGGAAACGCCGGCCGGGCCCGGGAGGTCGTCTCCGCCATCACCGGTGGCGGCGGGACCGCCGTCGCGATGGGCGGGGATGTGGCCGACCCCGCCCGGATGCAGCAGCTGTTCACCGAGATCACCGACCGCTTCGGCGGGATCGACGTGGTGGTCAACACCGCGGGCATCATGCTGCTCGGACCGGTGGCCGAATTCGATCTCGACGCATTCGACCGGATGCACCGCACCAATGTCCGTGGCACCTTCGTCGTCTCGCAACTGGCCGCCCGCACACTGAACCCCGGCGGCGCGCTGATCAATTTCTCCAGTTCGGTGATCCGGCTCCAGCAGCCCGGCTACGCCGCCTACGCGGCCAGCAAGGGGGCGGTGGAGGCGATGACCCTGGTCCTGGCGCGGGAATTGCGCGGTCGCGATGTGACGGTCAATGTGGTCGCCCCGGGCCCCACCGCGACTCCGCTGTTCCTCGACGGCAAGGACGATGCCGCCATCGAACGACTCGCGCAGATGTCACCCCTGGAACGCCTCGGTGAACCGGCCGATATCGCCGAGACGGTGGCCTTCCTGGCGGGTCCGGCCCGCTGGGTCGACGGACAGGTTCTCTACGTCAACGGCGGCGTGGCCTGAGCCACTGCCGTGCTGCCCGCGAGTGGTCGGCCACCTCGAGCGGAGATTTCGATCAGGGTGAGCCGACCCGTCGCACCCGGGGCGGCGTGGGTGATCAACTGTCCGGATGAGCTACGGCCCCTACGACCTGACCTATACCGCCGCCGAGCAGCGTTACGAGAAAGTTCCCTACCGGCGCAGCGGCAACTCCGGCCTCGACCTGCCCGCGTTCTCGTTCGGACTGTGGCAGAAGTTCGGTACCGACTACCCGTTCGCGACCCAGCGTGAGATCATCCTGCACGCCTTCGACCTGGGTATCACCCATTTCGACAATGCCGATCGCTACGGACCGCCGCATCGGTCCGCGCAGCAGAACTTCGGCCGAGTGCTCGCCAAGGATCTCGCGCCCTACCGGGACGAACTCATCCTGTCGACCAAGGCCGGGAATCCGATCGGGCCGAGCCCCTATCTGCAGGGTGGCTCCCGCAAATCGCTGCTCACCTCGCTCGACCACAGTCTGCGTGATCTCGGCACCGACTACGTCGATATCTTCTACCACCACAGCCCCGACCCCGGGACCCCGCTGGAAGAAACGGTGGGTGCACTGGTCAGCGCGGTACAGCAGGGCAAGGCGCTCTATATCGGCATCTCCAACTATCTGCCCGACCGCGCCCACGAGGCCGCCGAACTGCTCCGGGCCGCGGGCGTGCCGTTGCTCATTCATCAGGCCCGGTACTCCATCTACGACCGCCGTCCCGAACAGAACGGTCTGCTGGATACCGCGCGGCGCGACGGGTTCGGTGCCATCGTCTATTCCCCGCTGGCACAGGGGTTGCTGACCGACAAGTACCTCGAGCGCATCCCCGAGGGTGCCCGGGCGGCCGACAGCACCTTCCTGTCACCGGAGGCCATCGACGAAACCTATCGGCGGCGCACCGCCGAACTGAACAAGATCGCCGCGTCCCGGGGCCAGTCGTTGGCCCAGCTCGCGCTCCAGTGGGTGCTGCGGCGGCCCGAGGTCACCTCGGCGCTGATCGGGGCGAGCAGCACGGCGCAGCTCGACCACAACCTCGCCGCGCTCGAGTTCCCGGAACTCACGGATGCCGAGCTCGCCCTCATCGACGAGCACGGCATCCACGGAACCGGGCTGAATCCCTGATTCCGGTGTGCCCGGCTCAGTCGCGCAGCAGCGGCAGGAGCTGGGCGCCCTGGCGCCGGATCTCGGGCAGGTAGGGAGTATCGGAGAGCACGAAATGGGTGATGCCGAGATCCTGGTAGCGGCGCAGTGATTTCGCGACGTCCTCGGCGGAGCCGACCAGCCAGGTGGTGCCCGCGCCTCCGCCACCGACGGTGCCCGGGGTGGTGTAGAGATTGTCGTCGAGCACTTCGCCGCGCGCCGCCAGGTCGAGCAGACGCTGCTGTCCGACCGCCGCACGCCGGGGTGCGCTCCGATCGTGCGTTTTCGCCATCTCGGCAACTTTGGCCTCGGCATCGGCCCACGCCTGTTCGGTGGTATCGCGCACGAAGGTGGTGATCCGCAGCCCGAACTGCAGCGGCGGCAGGGCACGGCCGAGCTCGTCACCGAGCGTGCGCAATCGTTCGATGCGTTCCCGGACGCCGGCCAGCGGCTCACCCCAGAAGAGCTGGACATCGGCTTCGGTCGCGGCGACTCGTTCGGCCGCCGCCGACGCGCCACCGAAGTAGAGCAGCGGGTGCGGGCGGCCCTCGCACCGTGATTCGCGGCGTGACGGTGGAATCGGTCACCCGGTAGTGCTCACCCCGGTAGGTGACGTTCTCCTCGGTCCACAGCCGCCGGACCAGCCGGAGGAACTCCCGGGTGCGGGCGTACCGATCGGCTTGGTCCTCCTCGGCCTCGCCGTAGGCCGCGAGATCGTCCTTGCCGGAGACGATGTTGATTCGCAGCCGACCGCCGGTGAGATGATCCAGACTCGCGGCGGCGGAGGCGAAATGGGCCGGCCGCCAATAACCGGGCCGGACCGCGACGAGCGGCTCGAAGGTCGTGGTCCGGGCCGCGAGCGCGGTGGCGACGGTGAACGTATCCGGGCGCCCCCAGCCGGTGCCGATCAGCGCCCCCTGCCACCCGTATTCTTCGAGTGCGCGCGCCTGCGCGGTCAGCGTCTCGAGGCTGTTGTGGTCGGCGGTGACGGCGTCACCGCGATGCCCGGGAATCACCTGGTTGGGGATGTACCAGAGGTATTCGGCCGTCGGGGCGGCGACTCCTGTTCGGTCTGGCATCGCGAATCTCCGTTCGGGGCCGGGTGGATCGGGACAGGCGCGCACCGGATGGGTCGGGGGTGATCACCCGGACAAACACAGTGCGCCGCTATCCGTTTCCGGGCTACGGACCGGATCATGGTGATTCGAAATGACCGACGCGAGTAGTCTTCGATTCGAGACCAGCGACTCCGCGGACCGCGACGGACAGGTGGTTTCCGAGGACGCGCGCCGAACCGGCGGGCGTGGACCCGGATGGGTCGAGTTGACAAGCCGGTGGCCGTCTGCCAACCTCACACCAGGTCATGAGTGCCAGCGTGAAGCCCCGGCTTGCTGGCCGGCAACCCTCCTCCGCGGTGGGGTGCCCCGGGTGACGACCTGGCCGCTGCTCGACCGAGCGTGGCAAGCGCGGACTCCGCCGAATCGGAACCCGGAGTCCCTCGATCGACGGGATTGCGTGATGACCGCTGTACTCGACCCCACCCGTGCCCCGGCCCGCGTCTCCGGCGACGACCTGCGGGTTCCGCTGGTGCAGGGCGGTACCTGTACCTACGCCAACTTCGACTACGCGGCCAGCGCACCGGCCCTCGCGCAGGTCACCGCACGGGTGGCCGATCTGCTGCCCTACTACGCGAGCGTGCACCGCGGCGCCGGGTATGCCTCGCGGATCTCCACCCGGTGCTACGAGGTGGCCCGCGAAACGGTCCGCGAGTTCCTGGGCTGCGCCGCCGACCAGGAGGTCGTGTTCACCCGGAACACCACCGACGCGCTCAACCTGCTCGCCACCTGCGTTCCCGGCGATACCGTGGTTCTCGATATCGAACACCACGCCAACTTCCTGCCCTGGGCCGGACGCGGACGCCGGGTGGTGCCCGCCGCCGGCACGCTCACCGGGACCGTCGACCGTCTGGCCGCCGAACTCGCCGCGAAACCCGCTGCCCTGCTTGCGATCACCGGCGCGTCCAATGTCACCGGGGAGGTCCTGCCGCTGACCGAGCTGGCCGCGCTCGCCCATCGCCACGGTGCGCGGATCCTGGTGGACGCGGCCCAACTGGCTCCCCATCGGCGTATCGACCTGTGCGCCACCGATATCGACTATGTGGTCTGCTCCGGGCACAAGCTGTACGCACCGTACGGCGCCGGGGTGCTGGCCGGTCGCCGCGACTGGCTCGACGCCGCACCGCCGTACCTGGCCGGTGGGGGCGCGGTCACCGAGGTGACCTCGGACACCGCGGCCTGGGCGGCCGCCCCGCATCGGCACGAGGCCGGTTCACCCAATGTGCTGGGCGCCGCGGCGCTGGCGGCCGCCTGCGAGGCGCTCACCGAACTCGCCGCTCCCGCCGAGGTGCACGAACGGGCGCTCACCGACCGGCTGCGCACCGGGCTGGCGGACATCGCCGGTGTCCGATGCCTCCGGATCTTCGGCGACAGCACCGACTGCGTGGGAATCGTCGCCTTCACCGTGGACGGTTTCGAACCGGGCCGGGTCGCGGCCTATCTGTCCGCCGAACATGCGATCGGCGTGCGTGACGGCCGCTTCTGCGCCCACCCGCTGCTGGCCCGGTTCGGGCTCGACGCCGCCCTGCGCGCCAGTATCGGCCTCGGCACCACCGCCGATGACGTGGATCGGCTACTCGACGCCGTGCGTATTCTGGTCGCGGCCGGACCGCAGTGGGATTACGCCTGTTCAAACGGCCGCTGGGACCCGGTTCCGGAGACCCGTCCCGGCCTGACCACGGGGCCGGACACCGGCTCCGCGCCGTGCTCGGTGTGACGTACCGCGCGTCATGTGAGAGAAACTAACGGTATCCCGTGGCGCCCTGCGGCTTCGCCGGATTCCCGCACCGATCCCGAACCTCCGGAGTGAGCCGAGATGACCGTCGACATCGATATAGTGACCGACGCGGCAGATGCGCGTGCCGCGCAACAGGTATTCCGTACCGCGATGGTCGGGGGTCCACCGATCTCGGCCGAGGCCGCGGACGGATTGAACGAACCCGGCCGCACCCTCGGCGCCCGGGTCGGCGGTGAACTGGTCGGGACGGTGAATTCCTACACCAGCTGGCTGATCGCGCCGGGTGGCGCGCGTCTGCCGCACGCCGCGGTGACGCACGTCGGTGTCCTGCCCACCCACGCGCGGCAGGGGATCGCGGCCGCGCTGCTGCACCGGCAGCTCACCGAGATCGCCGCACGCGGGGAGGTCGTCGCCTCGCTGCGCGCGACCCAGGGCGGAATCTATGAGCGTTTCGGGTACGGCGTCGCCGGTTCGTCGGCGCGCTGTGAAATCGATGTGCACCGGGCCCGCTTCCGCGAAACCGTACCGGCCGCCGGCCCGGTCCGGTTGCTCGCGCCCGCGGACGGTTGGGAGATACCGGCCAAGATCTACGCGACAGCGGATGTGACGTGGACCGCGGCGATCGATCGCCCCTCGTACTGGTGGCGGTTACAGGGGCTGTTGCGGCCCCAGGGCCATGTCGCCGTGCACGGGGAGCCCGGCTCGGAGGACGGGTTCGTGCGCTATCGTGCCGCCGAATCCGTGGAATGGGTGCGCGGCCCGCGCCGGACCGTGGTCGTCGACGATCTCGTCGCCACGACTCCCGCCGCCTTCGTCGGTCTCATCCGTCATCTGCTCAGCGCCGATATCGTCGACGTGGTCGTGCTGTCCGCGATCTCGCCCGACTCCCCGCTGCGGCATCTGCTGACCGACGAGCGGGCGGTCCGGGTCACCGATATCCACGACGAGACCTGGTTGCGGCTGGTCGATGTCCCGGCCGCGCTGGCCCGCCGCGCCTATCGTCCCGGCCGGCCGCTGGTCCTCGCCGTCACCGATCCGATGCTGTCCGCCAACACCGGCAATTACCGGATCGAGGACGGCGGGGTCACCCGGGTGGACGAGCCCGCGGACCTAGGCGCCGACGTGGCGGCCCTGGCGGCCGCCTACCTCGGCGGTACCCGCTGGCGTCACCTGGCGCTCGCGGGCCGCGTCACCGAGCACCGGCCCGGCGCCGCGGCGACCGCGGACGCGCTGTTCGAGGTGGACGAGCATCCGTTCAGCGGGACGTACTTCTGACCGCCGCCCCGGTCCGGGTGGCCGCGTAGTGCGCCGCGATCTCGTCGCTGGTGGTGACCCATACGCCGGGATGCTCGACGATAGAGGCCAGTGCCTCGTCGAGGTACCGGGCCCGGAACGCCTGCCCGGTGACGAAGGGGTGCAGGGCCAGGGCGAGGACGCGTCCGCTCGTTTCGGAGTCCGCCCACAGCCGGTCGAGCTGGTCCCGCACGATCCGGACGAAATCGGGGCCGGTGAGCCCGGTGCCGAGGAACAGGGTGTTGTCGTTCAACTCCACCGAGTACGGCACGCTGAACAGCCCGGGGACGCGCAACGGGTAGGGCTGGTCGTCGTTGGTCCAGTCCAGGACGTAGTCGACGCCCAGTTCGCGCAACAACTCCGGAGTGCGGAAACTCTCGGAGAGGGCGGGGCCCATCCAGCCGCGCGGTCGCTTCCCGGTGCCGCGTTCGATGGTGCCGAGCACGTCCGCGAGGTAGGCGCGCTCGTCCGCGGCGGCGATCTCGGCCTGCAGGACGGAGTTGTTCCGGCCGTGTGCCAGCCAGGCCCAGTCGCGTTCCCGGCCGGCTTCGATGAGGCGTGGGTAATGCTCGACCACCTCGGAGTTGAGCAGTGCGCTGGCCCGGATGCCGTGCCGGTCCAGCGATTCCAGGATCCGCCAGAACCCCACCCGGGGGCCGTAATCGCGCCAGCCGTAGTTGAGCGGGTCCGGCACCTGCCCGGCGGTACCGGCGAAGATACTGGTGGAGGGGCGATCCACCTGGTAGTGCTCGATATTGAGTCCCACGTAGAACGCCACGCGTGCCCCGCCCGGCCACCGGATCGGCTCGCGGTCGACGATGGCGCTGTAGTCGAACAGTTCGTTGTCCATTCGGCTATGGTCGAAGCTTCACACAGATGTGAAGGTCAAATCGTTCGGACGAGGTCGATGGAATGCGGATCGGGGAACTGTCACGGCGCACCGGCACCTCACGCCGGTTGCTGCGCTACTACGAGGAACAAGGCCTGATCGCCGCCCAGCGGTGCGCAAACGGCTACCGCAGCTACGACGAGCGGTTCGTCGATCGCGTACTGCAGATCCGGGGACTCCTCGATGCCGGGCTGCCGACCCGGATCATCAAACAGATTCTCCCGTGCCTGGACAAACCGCGTTCCATCTACTTCCCGGACGCGACGCCCGAGATGCTCGCGACCCTCGAAGGTGAACGGGACCGGATGACCGAACGGATCCGCTGTCTGGAACGGAACCGGGACGCCATCACCGAATACCTCGGCGCGGTACGCGAATACGGCGAGCAGGGGGTGTAAGCGGCCGCGCAGCGTAACCGACCGTGCCGGGATCGTAGCTCTGGTGTATCGCGGAACAGCCGCGCGTACGGGTACGCTCCGATGCCCGTGAGGACGTCACGGATACTGCTCGTCGCCGGTGTCGCCGTACTGGCCTGGGGAGAGTGGGTGAACTGGCGGTCGTCGCGGCGGCTCGTCGGGTCCGCGACCGGCGCGAGCGAAGCGGTCGTCGTACTCGGGTTCCGCAACGCGGCGGCGACGGCCAACGCGCTGAACAGATGGCGGGTGCGCGCCGCACTGCGCTCCTGCGATCCCCGGCTCGATACCCGGATGGTCTTCTGTGGCGGCGCGGTCGGGGGCGCGCGGTCGGAAGCCGAACTGATGGCCGCCTATGCGCGGGAACGCGGCTGGTCCGGTCCGGTCGCGCTGGATACCGCCTCGCGGAGCACCTGGGAGAACATCGAGAACGCCCTAGCGCTGATCGAAGCGGCCGACCGGATCAAAATCGTCTCGAATCCGCTGCACGCGGAGCAGGCCCGGCGCTACCTGGCGGTTATGCGCCCCGATCTCGCGAACCGGCTGGTGCGCGGCGCGGAATACCGCTTCGGCGAGTGGACCTTTCTCAAACCGCTGTTCGCCGTCCTCGGCTACGCGAAGCGGGGCCGGGTATCGGCGCCGCTCACCCGGTAGACCCGGAGTCGCTGGCGGGATCACTCGGCGAGGCGGCGTTCGACCGACTCGACCTCGGTGTGCAGCGTATCCGTCCGGCCGGGCCGGATATCGGCCTTGATGACGATGCTGCACCGATCGGATTCGGCCAGTACCGCATCGGTCGCGGTCTTGATGACACCCATGACCTGGTCCCATTCGCCCTCGATCTCGGTGAAACTCGCGGTGGTCCGATGCGCGAGTCCGCTGTCCCGGATGACCCGGACCGCGGTGGCGACCTGATCCCCGACGCTCTCGCCGGCGCCGATGGGGGTGATCGAGAAGGCGGCAAGCATAGGGCACTCTCCTTGGTCGTCGTGGAGGATGACTGCGCTGATCTCTTCACCGTACGCAGGACTGTGCGAACCACCCCGCTACCGCGCGGCGGGTCGGCGCGTGAGCGCCACCGGGACGGTCCGCTTACCGCCTTTCGGCCGTCATACCGGATCCCGCGTCGAGGTCGCGGTCGGGTCGTGCGGCCGGACCACGGCGTGCACGCGGTCGCCACCGGGTGATCGCGACTCCCACCAGGCACAGAGCTCCGCCGGCCGATGCCACCGTGCCGGGCACCTCGCCGAGGAGGAGCCAGGACATCACGACAACGAGCGCCGGTACCGCGTAGGTGGTGGCGCCCACCTGCCCCGCGCTCATCCGGGCCAGGGCGTATGCCCAGGTGGTGAAGGCGACGGCGGTCGGGAAGACGCCGAGATAGACCAGGCCGAGGGTGGCGGACAGCGGTGCGGTGGCCACCTCTCCGATCAGCTGCCCCGTGAACGGCAGGCACGCGACCGTGCCCACTACACATCCGCCGGTGGTCACCTGCAGGGCCGAGGCGTGCGCCAGCGCGGGTTTCTGGACGAGCACCGCCACCGCCCAGGCGGCGGCCGCCACCACACACAGCACGACGCCGAGCGCGGTTGCCGCGCCCTCGGAACTGGACAACCCCACCACGGCCGCTCCGGCGAACGCCACCGCGATACCGGTCATGAGCCGTTTCGGAAAACCCTCGCCGAGAAACAGTCCGCCGAGCAGAGCGATCATGACCGGCCCGGTATTGATCACCAGCGCGGCGGTGCCGGCGTCGACGTATTGTTCGGCCCAGTTCAGGGCCACCATATAGATCCCGAACCACAGCACTCCGGATACGATGATCCCGCGCAGTGCCGAACGCGGGGGCAGGCCGGTGCCGGTCAGTAGCAGCAGCGTCACCAAAACCACCGAACCCGAGGCCAATCGGCCCAGCGCCAGCGCTCCCGGCGAGAAGTCCGCTCCGGCGGTGCGGATGACGACGAACGCCGAGGCCCACAGTACGACGGTGACGGCCGCGGCGAGCAGTGCGCGCCCCCGTCCGGGCGACAACTCGGTCATATGTCGAACGTAGTTCGCCCGCCGCCGCTCGATCCAGACAATTTCTCGTATGCGAGCGCAAGTTTGAGAAAACATCGATAGCCGGTCCGGGGTCCGGGCGTAGGCTGCCAACCGTGCTGCCGTGCTGGGCATCTCATATGCAGGTGCGGCACCGTTTCGGATCCGGACGACCCGGGTATCCGATCAGGTCTTGCGTTCAGTCGGCGGCGAACGCCTGGTATGTGTAGTGTCTCCAGAGATCTGAAACACGCATGAACGGGCAGGGGCGCATGAGCGGAATCGATGGATGTCTGGAACGGATCATGGACATCCCCGGTGCGCGCAGTGTGACATTGGTGGACGGGGCGAGTGGGCTGGCGGTGGCCGCGGCCGGCCGGCACGATGTGGTCGATCAGCACGAGGACGCGGCGACCACCACCGATGTGGTGCGCGCGGTGCTCGACTGTCCGGCGCTGACCACGGGCCCGACCGGGGACGACGTCGACGAGATCATCGTCTGCGGGACCGGGGGATACCACCTGCTCAATCTGGTGGACGGGGATTTCGGCGGCCGCCTCTTCGTCCATGTCCTGTTCGACGAGGAGTCCGGCAATCTGGCGATGGCCCGGTTCCGGCTACGCGGCATTCTCGCCGAACTGGCCGAGGACGGTCATGCGCGTTGAGCTCGCGGACGAGTTGCAGCGATTGGAAGACGAAGGCCGGACCGGTGTCCTGCGCGTAGGCGACGGGGAGTTCCATCTCGCCGACGGCGCCATCGCCTCCGCCACCTGCTCGCGCACCACCGGGCTGGACCGGTTGGTGGTCGAGGCCGGGGTGGCCAGTGCCGAGGACTGGGAGCGGGCGGGTACCGGCGATCCGGGCCCGCTGCTGGGCCGGCCGCTGCTGGAAACCCTGGCGCTGCTCGCCGTTTTCGACGCGGCCTACTTTCTGCTGCCCACGCCGGTGGTGCCGGAGTTCCGGCCGGCCCCGGCGCACTGGCTGTCGGCCGTCTGCACCATCCGGCCGCGGGCGCTGGTCCGCGAATGTGCGCGCCGCGGTGACCCGGACTCGGGGCCGTGGCCGGCGCAACTGGTCGACCGTGCCGCGGTGGTCCCGGTGCGCCGGATCCGGCGGCGCCGGGTACTGCTCACCGGCAGCCAGGCCGAGGTACTGGCCGCCGCCGACAACCGCCGCAGTGTCACCGGAATCGCCCGGGACCTGGGCCGCACCGCCTACGGCTGTCTGGAGGCGGTACGGGATCTGACCGTGGCCGGGTTGATCGAACCCCCGGTGGGCGCACCGGCTTCCGACGCCGGCCCGCCTGCCGCCGATCCGGCCGCCGCAGCGGAGCCGCCGCTGCGGCGCCGGGTCCGAAACGCCACCCCGGTTCCCGACGGCGACGAGTGGGAACCGGTGGATCACGAACTGCTCACCCGGCTTCGAGCGGCTCTGGAGGACCTCGCGTGACGGCGCGCAAAAATCTGCTCGGTGAACTGATGGGAAGGCTTACCAAGGTGCCGATGACCGTTTCCGATCCCCACGCCGCGGTGACGGCGGAACTCCGGGCGCTGCGCGAACGCGTCCCCCGGCTGACCGGGGCGCTCGTGGCGTCCAGCGACGGCCTGCTGGTGACCCATGATCTGCCCGCGCATATCGAACCGACCGGGATGGCCGCGCTGGCGGCGGCTCAGCTGTCGCTGTCGGATCGGCTCGCCCAGACGGCGCAGGGCGGTGGGTTCCAGGAGGTCGTGGTGGACGGCACCGGGGGGCACGTGGTGATCTACGCGGCCGGCTGGGCGTCGTTGACCGTGCTCGCCGCCCCCGAGGTGAACATCGGCCGGTTGCACCTGGAGTCCCGGCCGGTGGCACGCCGGATCGCCGAACATCTCTCCGCCGTGGCGAAGGACGCCGGCGGTAACGGAAGAACGCAGTAAACGAAAATTATCGAGAGGAACGACCTGTGTCCGATATGGATTTGGCACTCAAGGACATGATGTCGATCGACGGCGCCCTCGGCGCGGCCGTCGTGGACTACAACAGCGGTATGGCGCTGGGCATGCTCGGGAGCTCGAAGGCGCTGGACCTGAACGTGGCCGCGGCCGGCAACACCGAGGTGGTGCGTGCGAAGCTGCGCACGATCGAACAGCTGGGCCTGCAGGAGGATATCGAGGACATCCTCATCTCGCTCAGCAGCCAGTACCACCTCATCCGGCCCATGACCGGCCGTAAGTCGAGGGGTCTGTTCCTGTATCTGGCCCTCGACCGCGGCCGGGCCAACCTCGCGCTGGCCCGGCACCGGCTGCGCGGGATCGAGGAGGAGCTCGAGGTCTGAGCCGGGCCGGGCGCCGGCGTCAGGTCGTCGAGGCGGACTGCGGTCCGTCGGCGGGTTCGCGGATATCGCCGGCCGGCGGCTCCCGGTAGAGATCGGCGATCCGCGCCGCGTACTTCTCCGCGACGACCTTGCGCTTGAGTTTCATGGTGAGCGTGACCTCGTCGCCGCCCGCCTCCCAGAAGACCGGCAGTACGAGGAAGCGTTTCACCTGTTCCACCCGGGACAGGTGCGCGTTGCCGGCGGCCACGCCGGCCCGGATCGCTTCGATGACCGACGGGTCGGCGGCCAGGGCGGCGGCCGAATCGTCGGCCAGCCCGTGCTGTTTCGCGTACGGGCCGGCGGTTTCGGCGTCGAGCACGATGAGCGCGGTGTTGTACGGGCGGCCGTCCCCGATCACCGACATGGCACCGATGAGCGGGGTCGCCGCCTTGATGGTGTTCTCGATATGCGTCGGCGACATGTTCTTGCCGGAGGCATTGATGATGATCTCTTTCTTGCGGTCGACGACCCTGAGGTATCCGTCCTCGTCGACCGTCACGATATCGCCGGTGTGCAGCCAGCCCTCGGCGTCGATCGCCTCGCCGGTCTTGTCCGGCTGTCCCCGGTAACTTTTCATCACCAGCGGACCCCGGACGAGAAACTCCCCGTCGGGCGCGGTGCGGTACTCCATTCCCGGCAGCAACTTCCCGACGGTGCCCAGTCGCACCTCGGCCGGCGGGCTGACGCTGCAGATGCACGACAGTTCCGACATACCCCAGATCTCGGTGATCGGGACACCGAGTCCGGCGAAGAACCCCAGGGTCGCGGGAGGTATGGGCGCGGCGCCCGAGAGCGCCCAGCGCATCCGGTCGAACCCCAGCGCCGCGCGCAGACCGCGCAGCACCAGTTCGTCGGCGCGCCGCCACTCGGCGGCGAGGGCGTCGGGCAGCGGAGTACCGGCCAGTGTGTGCTCGCCCCGGGCGGTGGCGACCGACAGCGCCCACCGCAGCGCCGCCCGCCGCTCGGCATCGGGTTCCGCGGCGGCCTTGTACTCGATGGCGGCACGGAGTTTCTCCCAGACCCGGGGAACCGCGCCCCACAGGGTCGGGCGCAGATCCGCCAGCGCCGGCGCGATGAGCTTGGGGTCGGCGACACAGGTGACCTGGATGCCGAGTACCTCCTGCACGTACAGGGCGGTCAGCCGGTCGGCGATATGGGCGCTGGGCATGAACGAGGTGATGGTGTCGCCGAATTCGATCCCGAGCACCTCGGCGATCCCGTAGACCTGGAACAGCAGGTTGGCGTGGGTCGTCTCCACACCTTTGGGGCTGCCGGTGGTGCCGGAGGTGTAGATGAGCGTGGCCACATCGTCGCCGCGCACCCCACGCCAGGCAGCGTCGAAGTCGAAATCGGCACGTGCCGCGGCGATCACGCCGGATACCGAAAGAGTTCCCGAGGGGGCCTCGTCCAGACAGATGATGTGGTCGAGTTCCACCCCGCAGGACCGTAACCGCGTGACGTACTGCGGTTCGCAGATCACCACCCGTGCCCCGGCATTATCGAGCACATGGTTCAGCTGATCGGTGGGCAGGGTGTTGTAGACCGAGAAGGACGTCGCGCCGAGATGCTGTGCGGCCACCTCGAGCGGGTAGAACTCGATCCGGTTGCCCATCATCAGGGCGACGGTGTCGCCTCGGCGCACACCGAGCCCGTCGAGGCCTGCGGCGAACTCGCGGACCTGGGTGGCGTACTCGGACCAGGTCAGGGTCTGCGCGTCACCCGGGGTCCGCAGCGCGACCGCGGCGGGGTCCACAGTGGCGATGTGCTGGAACGCGGCAGGGAGGGTGGGGAAGCGAGCTGTGCTCACAGCTGGGCCTTTCCGGATCAGACCGCGGCGGCGGTGGTGTCGAGGACCGAGGAGACGAAGCGGGCCGCCTCCCGGTAGGCGAGGCGTGATTCGGGCACGAGGGCGGGCAGCACCTGGAAGGCGTGCATCTGGTCGCGCCACACCCGCAATTCGCAGCCGGCGCCGGCGCCGGTCCAGCGTTCGGCGAGGGTGACGCCGTCGCCGCCGAAGAATTCGGTATCGCTGGTGTGGATCAGGGCCGGGGGCAGCGGCATTCCGCGCACGGGGCGCAGATCGTAGGGAGCCGGGGTGAAATGCGCGACCGCACGTCGCGACAGCCCCGGCGACAGCAGTCCCTCGTCCGCCGCCCCCGGGAATCCGGCGGCGAGCGCGAGACTCAGATCCGTCATCGGCGAGAAGAGAACGAGGCCCGCGGGCGGGGCGGACCCGTCGCGCGCGTGGGAGATGGCGAAATCGGCGGCGAGGAAGCCGCCCGCCGAATCGCCCGCGATCACGATCCGGCCGGGGCGGTGCCCTCGTGACATCAGCCACGCGAAGGCGGCGGCGACATCCTGGGGCGCCGCCGGATACGGATGTTCTGGTGCGAGCCGGTAGTCGAGCGTGAACACCGGCAACCGCGTCGCGGTGGACAGCCGCGCGGCCACCCCGCGGTACCCGGCGGCGGATCCGGCGACGAATCCGCCGCCGTGGAGGTAGAGGATCACGGCATCGGTCCGGGTCGCCCGCGGTCCACGAACCCATTCACCCGTGATCGTGCCGTGACGCACCCGATCGGCCGTTGTGCCGCGCAGCGTGGGTGCGGCCGCGCGCAGGGCCTGGTCGATCAGGGCCCGGGAAGCGGGCAAGGTGTAGGTGTTGACCGGCGTGAACTGCGCCAGACGGCGCGCGGTGAGCGCGGACAGTCGCCGGACGTACCGGGCCCGCAGTGATCCGCGCGCCGGTTCGCTCATCGGCGCCGCTCGATCGCGCGGACCAGTTCGTGCACTGTCGAATCGGCGGCGAGCCGCCGGTCCAGCACGGTATTGATCGCCCCGCGCAGCAGGGCGTAGGGCTGCCAGCCACTGGGGGCGATGGTCCGCGCGGCGCGGCGCGCGATCCCGTCGGCGATGGTCCGGGCGGCCTCTGCGGCGGTGATGCGTACGTTGAGCGGCCACGGCAGCAGATCGTTGATGCGGCGGCCCAGATCGTCGGCGTCGAGCATGTCATGGGTCATCGCGGTCTCCACGACCCCGAAGTAGGCGATCCCGGCGGTGGCGCCGGAGGCGCCGAGCTCCACCCGCAGTGCCCGTCCCAGCTGCTCCACCGCGGCCTTGCTGACCATATAGGGTGAGCCGCCCATACCCGGTGCGAAAGCGGCGCAGGAGGAGACGACGACCACGTGGCCCCGGGACCGCACGATATGGTCGAGCGCCGGATGCACGGTGTTGAACACCCCGGTGAGGTTGATGCTCATGACCCGGTCGAAATCGGCCGGATCCATGCTCCGGATGGTCGCGGGTATTGGGGTGACCCCGGCATTGGCGACCACCACATCGAGACCACCGAACTGCTCGGCGACCTCGGCGATCACCTCTTCCATCCGGCCGCGGTCGGCGACATCCCCGGCCAGACCGACCGCGCGCGAACCCAGGTCGCGCGCCGTGCGCCGGGCGGCCGCCTCGTCGATATCGACCACGACCACCACCGCGCCGCGCCGGTGCAGGAGGGTGACGAGTTCGCGTCCGATGCCCTGGCCCGCGCCGGTGACCAGCACCGTCTTACCCTTCACGTCGAAGGTCGCGGAAGGCGAGAGCCAGCCCAGCGGGTCGGGGAGCGTGGGTCTCATCGGGTCACCTCGTAGGATTCGGCGTCGAACTGCTTGGTGCGCCGCCGGTATTCGAAACTCCAGTTCGGGTAGAGACCCGCATTGCCGCCGTCGGGAGTGGTGTAGTAGCTCTGGCAGCCGCCGGTCAGCCAGACCGTGTCCGCGCTGCGCCGGGCCATCTCCTCGACGAACGCATCCTGGGTCTCCTGCCGCACCTCCACCCGGCGGGCGCCGCGGGCGCGCAGGGTCTGTAGCGCGTCGACGATGTAGGCGATCTGCGATTCGAGCATGAAGATGGCGGATTGGTTGCCGGCGGCGCCGAAGGGGCCGAGCGTGCAGAAGAAGTTCGGGAAACCGGCCATCGCCGCACCCAGATAGGTCTGCGGCCGCCTGTGGTACAGGTCGGCGATCGAGATATCGTCGCGGCCGACGATCCGCTCGAAAGCGGTCGGAATGGAAGTGAACCCGGTGCCGTAGATGATGGTGTCGACCGGGATCTCCACACCGGCGCGGGTGAGGACGGAGTGCGGGCGCACCTCGGCGATACCGTCGGTGACCACCTCGACGTTCTCCCGGTCCAGCGCCGGCAGGTAGGCGTCGGAGAAGATCGCGCGTTTACAGCCGATGATGTAATCGGGGGTGGCCTTGCGGCGCAGCTCCGGATCGCGGATCTGGCGCAGCAATTGGAGCCGGCCGAGCATCTCGTACGGGTGACGGAAGCGATTGTCGACGAACCCGACCAGGCCGAACCCTTCGATCAGGGTGTACCAGGTACCGCGGATCGCCTTCTGCGCGAGCGGGAGACGGCGCAGCAGGGAGCGCTCGACACCCAGTGTCGGGCGGTCCATCCGCGGCACGATCCACGGCGCGGACCGCTGGAACACCGTCAGCGCGGCCACCCGTGGCGCGATCTCGGGAACGAACTGGACCGCGGAGGCGCCGGTCCCGATCACCGCCACCCGCTCATCGGTGAGGTCGTGGTCGTGGTCCCAGTGCAGCGAATGGAACGCGGTGCCCTCGAAGGTGTCGATACCGGGGAGTTCGGGGTATTTGGCCTCGGCGAAGACACCGGCGGCGGAGATGAAGAAGTCGGCCGTGAGCGGACCGCGCGAGGTCTGGATCCGCCACAGGTGGGCCGCCTCGTCCCAGCGGGCCTCGGTCAGTTCGGTGCCCAGCCGGATATGGCGCACCACATCGTGGTCGGTGGCGACCCGGCGTAGGTACTCCAGGATCTCGCGCTGTTGGCCGTAGGTGCGGGACCAATCCGGGTTGGGCGCGAACGAGTAGCTGTAGAGCTGGGACGGGACATCGCAGGCGCAGCCGGGATAGGTGTTGGCCTGCCAGGTGCCGCCGAGATCGTCGGCGCGTTCGAGCAGCACCAGGTCGTCGAAACCGGCCTCGCGTAATTTGATCGCCAGCCCGATTCCGCCGAATCCGGCGCCGAGTACGACGATGCTGTGGTGTTCCGGTGCGCGGTCGTTCATCATGCCCCCACCGTCTCGGTGCGGACCCGGCGGCCGGTGCCGGCGGCGATGGTCTTGGTGACGAAACGGTTCACCGGGCTCGCCGCGGCCAGCAGCGGACGCAGTACCGCGCTGCCCTCGAGGGCGAAGGTCCAGATGATCCGGGTCCCCGTGGCCAGCGGGAGCAGGGTGATGTCCTCGGCGAACCGGTGCAGCCCGGGCACCGAGGCGGCGTCCACGGTGAAGGTCATCCGGGAACCCTCGTCCCACCGGTAGAAACGTTCCGCCAGCCGGATCAGGCCACCGAGGGTGACATCCCGGGTGGTGCCGACACCGAAAGGCCGCGGTGAGGTCCACTTCGCCGCCGTGACGACTGCCGACCACGACACCAGCGCGTCGTCGGCGATCAGCGTGTCCCACACCTGCGGCGGTGGGGCCGGGATATCGACGATATGGGTGTAGCGGTGGGCGGCGGTGTCCAGGAAGGCGTCGTCGGAGGGGGACAGGGCGAATCGAGCGCTCATAGGGCTGAGGGCCTTTCGGATCAGAGATCGAGTACCAGCGGTCCGCCGGCCGACCGGGAGACACAGGTGAGCATGTGGCCGGCGCGTTCGCTGTCGCTCAGCAGACGGTCGCGGTGGTCGACCGAACCGGCCGCGACGCCGATCTTGCAGGTGCCGCAGAAACCCTGGCGGCAGGAGTAGACGACATCGGGCTCGACTCGGCGGATGGCGTCGAGTGTCGTCTCGGTGGCGCCGACCCGGACCTGGCGCCCGGATCTGGCGAGGGTGAGGTCGAATTCGTGGCCGTCGCGCACCGGTGGCGCCGAGAACCGTTCGGTATGCAGCGATCCGGCCGGGTTCAGTGCGAACAGGGAACGCTGGGCGGCCTCGAGGACCGGTGGCGGTCCGCAGACGTACACCGCGGCGCCGGGCCGGGTGGTCGCCAGGAGCGCCGGGATATCGGGTGCACCGGCCTCGTCGTCGGGACGGATATCGCTGCCGGCCGGCAGTTCGCCGAGAAACGGCATGGTTTCCCGGGAGCGGCCGAGATAGATCAGTCGCCCGCGATCCCCGGCCGCATGCGCCATCGGCAGGATGGGGGTGATGCCGATGCCGGCGGCGACGAAGAGGTAGGACGGCGCGGAATCGACGAAGGTGAACGCGTTGCGCGGGCCGCGGATCCGCAATGCGTCACCGGGGCGCAGGTCGTGGACCTCGAGCGAGCCCCCGCCGCCGTCCGGTATCCGGCGGACCGCGATCCGGTAGCGGTGGCGGTCGGCGGGGTCGCCGCACAGCGAGTACTGGCGTTGCCGCCCCGACGGCAGGAAGACGTCGATATGGGAGCCGGGCCGCCACGCCGGCAGCTGCTCGCCGTCTGCCCGGAGCAGGGTCAGCGAGACCACGTCGCGGGCCTCCTCCCGTACCGCGCCCACGACGACGTCGAGGTCGAAGCCGCTGCGGCGCACCGGGTTCGGGGGCGAGAGCGCGGGATTGGTGAACACCTTCTTGTACACATCCACCGCCAGGGCGAGCATCCGCAGGCTCGGGGGCGCGGGGTGCGTGGTGGTCATGAGCGCGCGGCGGGGGAGTGCGCCAGATAGCGCAGGGCGTTGTCCATGGAGCCGAGCTGGGAGGGATGGAAGCTCGGCCGCAGGTAGCGCGGCATCTCGGTGAAGAACGTGGTGAAGCTGGGGATCACACCGCGCATCGTGGCGCTGACGAACTGCTGACCCCAGAACCGGCCCTTGGCCGGGCTCGGATCCTTGCGGTACAGGTAGGCGGTGGAGATCACGAACAGCGGCAGCAGCAGCCCGCTGGCGAGCAGACCCGTGCGTACGCGCCGGGCGTACCCGCCGTCGACGTGCATATAGGCGTCGAAGACCACGCTGCGGTGCTCGACCTCTTCCGCGCCGTGCCATCGCACCAGATCGAGCATCGTCGGATGCATGCCGAGTTCCTCGAGCATCTCCGATTCGAGCAGCCACTCGCCGATCACCGCGGTGAAGTGTTCCATTCCCGCGAACAGCCCCAGGCGTTCCTTGAGCCATTCCTCCTTGGCGCGGCCGCTCAGTCCGTGCTCGCCCAGTACCCGGTCGACCAGCCAGGCGATCTTCTCGACGTAGGAGTCGACGTCGAGCCCGATGGACTGCAGGTGTTTGCGGGCGCCCTCGTGGCTGCTCGCGTGCATCGACTCCTGGCCGATGAACCCCGTCACCTCTTCGCGCAGGCGTTCGTCGTCGATCGCGGGGAGCGCTTCGGCCAGGCACGCGGCCATCGCCCGCTCGCCTTCCGGCAGTACCAGGTGCATCACATTGGTCACGTGGGTCGCCAGCACTTCTCCGGGGATGTAGTGCATGGGAACCGTCGAGAAGTCGAAGCTCACATCGCGGGCGTGGATCGCGTGGGCTTCTTCCCGGTAGGTGCTCGTGGTGGCACTGTCGTCAGCCATACGTCGACCGTACAATGCAACAGATTGCCTTGCAATGTTGTCGCAACAAATTCTTTCTGATTGTTGCAGAAATGCTGATCGCTGCTAGCGTGGTCCCGTGTCCGCCCCCACCCCTACCTCGCAAGACCGGTCCTCCGCCGACGGCATCGAAACCCGCATCCTCGATGCCGCGCTCGTGCAGTTCGAGACGTTCGGGGTGAAGAAGACGACCATCGGCGATATCGCCCGGCAGGCGGCGGTCGACCGCGGCACCATCTATCGGCGGATCGGTTCGCGCGACGATCTCGTCCGCGCGGTGAGCGCGCGCGAGGTGGGCACCCTGCTCGCCGAACTCGAGGACATTCCCGCGCGACACGCCGGTCCGGAGGCCATCGTCGCCGACGTGTTCGTCACGGTGATCACGCGCTGGCGAACCCACGGCATGATCAAGCGGGTGTTGGCGCTCGAACCCGGCCGGTTACTGCCCCAGGTGACCACCGAGGGTGGGCCCTTCTTCACCATGGCCGTCGGTGTGGCCACCACTCTCCTCGCCGAGGCGATACGCCGGCGGGGGCTCCCCGAGATCCCCGATCTCACGACCCGGGTCGAGATCGCGAGCCGGGTGGTCCACTCGCTGATCCTGCAACCCGTCAGCGCGCTGAACCTCGAAACCGAGGACCAGCTCGCGGAATTCGCGCGGACCTATATCGCGCCGTTGATCGTCGGCTGAATATCCGCCCGCTGTCGGGGACTTCGCACAGGAGGCGGGTACGCCGATCACGGCGACAGGCCACGGTCATCGGACCTGTGCACCGCCGGGCCGAGCCCGTACACCGCGAGTTTGACCCGATTGTCGGCGCCGGTCTTGGACAGCAAGTTGGCGATATGAGTTTTCACCGTGGTGACGCCGATGTGCAGGCGCTGGGCGATCTCGGTATTCGACAGTCCGTCGGCCACCAATCGCAGCACTTCGGCCTCCCGTCCGGTCAGCGTCACCTCCGGTGCGGCGGACCGCGACGGTTGCGCGCGGGCGGCGACGGCGGTGTCCACCAACCGGCGCAGCACCTCCGGTGAGAACGGCCGGTCCCCGGCCGCGGCACGCCGGATACCGTCGAGCAGGTCGCCGGGCGACGCGTCCTTGACCAGGAAACCGCACATACCGGCTGCCAGTGCGGGATACAGGTGATCGTCGTCGTCGAACGTGGTGAGTGCGAGGACCCGGGCCCCGGGCCGGGCGGCCAGGATCGCGGTGGTGGCGCGGATACCGTCCATCCCCGGCATCCGCAGATCCATCAGGATCACATCCGGTGCGGTCCGTTCGGCCAGGCGCACCGCCTCCGCACCACCCGGCGCCTCGGCGACCACCTCGAGGTCGGCCGCGGTCTCGCACAGCATGCGCAGTCCGGCCCGCACGAGGTGCTGATCGTCCACGAGCATCACCCTGATGGTCACGCGGCACCGTCCGGCTCGCCCGGGAGGCTTGCGGCGAGCAGCCAGCCCGATCCCGCCGGCGCCGCGACGAGGGTACCGCCGAGCAGTCCGACCCGCTCGCGTAGCCCGATCAGGCCCACACCCGGCCCGGATGTGACGGATGGCGCCGTGCCCGCCGCCGGGCCGCTGTCGGACAGCCGGAATTCCACCGGACCCGGTCCGGCGGTGATCGAGAGCCGGGCAGTGGTCTCCGGACCGGCGTGCTTCACCACATTGGCGGTACCTTCCTGCGCCAGGCGCAACAGAGTGAGCCCCGTCAACGCGTCCACCGCCGAGATATCAGGGTCCAACTCCAGATCGATTCGCGGCACCACGAGCCGCGTCCGCTCCACGACCGCGGTGATGGCGACCGGGAGTCCGGCCGGATCGACGAACGACACCGCGCCGGCGCCCGGATCCCGCAGCACTGTCACCAGAGTGCGCAGATCGTGGAGAGTTTCCTTGCCGCTGCGATGGATATCGTCGAGAACTTCCAGGACGTCCGGCGGCGCGGAGGTCAGCGCGTGCCGGGCCACGCCGACCCGCAGCACCGTCGAGGAGATGTGACGTCGCGCTACTGCGCTACACACCATCGAAGGAGAACCGGTGACCGAGCTCGACCACCACCACTGGATGAACCGCGCGATCACGCTCGCCGGCCTGTGCCCCGTCGTCGAGGGCGCGTTCTCGGTCGGAGCGGTGATCGTCGCCGACGGTGAAGAGATCGCCACCGGCTACTCCCGCGAAACAGACCCCAAGATCCACGCCGAGGAAGCCGCCCTCGACAAACTCGACCCCGCCGATCCCCGGCTGTCCCGCGCCACGATCTACAGCACCCTGGAGCCGTGCTCGGAACGCGCGACCAAGTCCCGGCTGCCGTGCACCGATCGAATCCTGGCCGCGCGCATCCCTGAGGTCGTCATCGCCTGGCGCGAGCCCTCCACCTTCGTCGAGGACTGTGTCGGCGTCGAAAAACTACAACAGCAAGGGGTCAAGGTCGTCGAGCTGCCGGAACTCGCTGAGGCCGCCATGGCCATGAACCAGCATCTGGACCTGTCCTAGCTGCCACGTGGCACTGTGGCCTGCCGACTTGCTCCGCTCGATACTTCCGACACGGTGATGGGTGAGGCGTTGCGGTAGCTGAGTACCGGGGCCAGGAACGGGTGTTGTGTCCAGCGATGCAGCGCGCCGAGGGCGTCCGTGTCGGTGCGCGGCGCCCGGCCGCACGATATGCCCCTCATTGGCATGGGCGTCGCGCACCCTCTGCGCGACCCGCGCGGCCGGCTCCGTCGGTGTTCGCGCACCGATTGCCTCCCGGCATTTGTTCGCCGGGGATACCAGGGCCCATGGACGTTGCGTCGGCGCTGGAGCTGCGCCCGTGGGACGCCTGTGATTCCGAGGTCCATCGGGTGGTTTTCGGGTGGGGTGAGCACCCGGCGGTGCCAGCGCATGCGTCGCGGGCAATGGTGGCCGCGATGGTTTTCCGCTGCCCAGGCCCGACCACGGCGGGTGGTCGCCGCCTCCTGTCGGTCCACAACTGGATCGCCTACCGGGCTGATGAGCCGGTGGCGTACCTCGGTGCCGATGTCATTGCTGCATGGGCCGAGCCCGAGGATTTCCGTCCGGCCACACCGCAGGTAGAGGTCCCGAGCCCGGTGATGTCGATATCGACGCTCGTCGATCCTGCCCGGTGGGGCCAGGGCATATCGGTGGCGACCAAGACCGCAGTAACAAGGCATCCCGAGGCCGCGGCCGTCGAGAGCTTTCACACGAGCATCCGCGCCGACAACGCCCGCAGCGTGAAGGCGATTCTGAAGGTCCCGGGGATCCAGTATGTCGGGACAGGAGCCGAGGATGGGCATCTGTGGCGGCACTACCGCTGGCCACGCTGATGCACTCGCGTCCACCGGGCCCGGGTAAATCCCGTGCTGGCGCCGGGCTCACGGCTCAACAGGCGCCGCATCGACGACAATGCCGCACACGATTCGCGCCGCGTGCTCGAGGTAGGCATCGACTGCCGAGGCGGCCACGGTGTCCAGGTCCAGATCGGCGGGAAGCGCGTCGATGATGCTCTGGATCACCTCGATGACATCGTCGACGGTGGGTGTGTGGCCGGGTTCGCGGCAGAGCTCTTCCAGCCAGTCCAGCCCGGCCTCGAATTCGGCGTCGATAGCGGCCAACAGTTGGGGGTCTTCGACTGCCTGGACGAGATCGCGCAGTACCAGGTCGTCGTCGAGCCTCAGCAGCGTGAGCGTATACCCGACGTCCGTACCCCAGTGTGCCGCCAGATAGGGAACAGCGGCCACATCGGGTTCAGGTGGGTATAGGGCGGCGCTCTTCGGCAGTATCGGTGCCACCACGAACATCTCGGGGTGGCCGTGGTTGGCTACTGCTCGGGAAACAGGGAAAGGGTGCGGCGCAGGACTTCGTCGACTACCGCAGGATCGGTGCCGGAAACGGCGAGTGTTGGGCTGACCGGGCCCAGCACACTGCTGGGGTCGGAATTCGCCATCGGAGGGCCGAGTTCGGCGAAGTAGACCACTTCGTCGCCGACACGGTCGTGAAAAACGGGATGCGTTCCTATGCTGTCGATTTGCTGTTCCGGTCTCGCGCCTTTGGCCTGGTGCCTGTAGCTGAGGTTTATCGTGACGTCGCGATACACGAACTCGCAGGCCCAGAGGTACTGGTCGCCGGCGGGTGTGGTGACCCCGAGCAACGGCAGGACCGCGCAGGGGTCGGCGCCGGTCACCACCGTCAGTTCGGTATCAGGTGAGCTGCCCTGCGCCGGTTCACGGTTCCACTCCGACATCGTCGCCCACAGGAGATCCTTGCCGCGGGCACAGGGATCGGTACCGGCGGGCGTGGTGGTGTGCAAGCTGAAAATCAGCTTCGAGGGCAGAACGGCGTGCATCCAGCAGCGACGGACCGTGAAATGTTGTTCCTGACCGCCAGTGACGTCCACATCGCGCTGGGTCATGAGTGTGATGCCGTCGACTTCGGCCACGGTGGCATTGGGGCCATAGACGGGATCGGAGTCCCCGCCGACGAGAGCAGCGATTCGATACGTGCTCTGTGCGCCGGATCCCGCAGTGCCCACGGTGGCGTTGCATCCGGTGGCGCCGGGATTGTGGATGCTCAGAACCGTCCCGAGTTCAGACAGAACCTCGTGCGGTACCACGGCACAGGGATCGATGTTCCGCACCCGTCGTAGCAGTGCCAGCCGGTCGGCGTCGGCGGCGGGTTCGGTGAGCCAGTAGTCGTCGATCGGAGAGTTCTGGCCTTTGATCAGCGATGCCCCGGCCTCGCACGCGGTGAGGCATCCCAACAGCAGACAGACAACGACGAGACGTCGGAGCACTTTCCCCCCTGGTGATTCCCGGGCCGGCACCCTGCCGCGGCCGCCTGGGCCAGATTAATCATGCCTCCGCTCGTTGGACCAATTCACAAACGCCGGGCCGCTGGTGAATGGTTGACGGGAGGCCACACCGTCCGGTGGCGAGACCGGGGCATCGACCGGTGTAATCGGTGGTCATGCGATCCAGTGGCGGCCGGCGCGGCTGAAGCAGTGCGGTACCGTCACTCCGTTCGGATAGTGACAGAAGGAGCAGCAATGCTGGGGGCGGGCACGACCTTCGCCGGATACCGGATCGAAGGAGTACTGGGCCAGGGCGGAATGGGCACGGTATACCTCGCCCGACATCCCCGCTTACCCCGCACCGTCGCGTTGAAGTTGCTGAACCGGGAAGTAACCACCGACCCCGAACTCGTCCGCCGATTCGAACGAGAGGCCGACGTCGTCGCGCAACTCGAGCACCCGGGGATCGTCGGTGTCCTGGACCGTGGCGCGAACGATGGTCATCTGTGGATCGCGATGCAATACATTCGCGGCACCGATGCCGCGTCCTGGGATGCTGCCAGGCAGCCACCCGCGACCGTGACGCGTCTGCTCAGCGAGACTGCGTTGGCGCTGGATTACGCGCACAGCCGCGGCATCCTGCACCGTGACGTCAAGCCGGCCAATATCGTGATCGCCCACGGGGACGGCTTTCGCGACTCGCACGCGGTCCTCACCGATTTCGGCATCGCCGGGCTCATCGACTCCACCGACACCAAGATCACCGCCACCGGCACTTTCACCGCCACCCTGGCCTACGCCTCGCCCGAGCAACTGTCCGGCGAGGTGGTCGATCCCCGCTCCGACCAATACTCCCTGGCCTGCACACTCTTTGCACTACTGGCAGGGCGACCGCCGTATGCGGCGACAAATCCGGGACAGGTCGTGATGGGCCACATCTCCAAGCCCGTTCCCCGGCTCACCACCCTCCGCCCGGACCTCCCCGCAGCGCTCGACACAGTGCTGGAACGGGCGATGGCCAAACACCGTGACGACCGATTCCCCACCTGCATCGCGTTCATCACCGCGGCCCACGACGCGCTCGAAAGCCAGCCCGTCGCCGACACGGTCAATATCGCCCGCATGGCACCGACCGTGCACAATTCCTCACCGATCGGAACCGGTCAGACCGCCGAACCGACACACCAGTTGAGCCCCGCCCATCCTCGCCCGGGCTGGGCGCCGACCCTTTCCCTGCCCGACCCGATACCTCATGCCCCGACGGCACCGTACCCGGCTCAGGACGACCCGATCGGGCACCACGGCCCGGGCCCGCGACGCAGATTCCCGGTTGTTCCAGTAGTGGTTGCAGGGCTCGTCGTGGTGCTGGTCGGCGTCGGCATGGCAGCCCTGTCCCTGTCCGGCTCGGAGGGCGGGGAGAGCCCCAGCACGCCGGCTTGGGGCGCTCATCAGTACATCAGGGATGACTTTCCCGGCCTTGTTCCCGAGCGAGACATGCTGCGGGGATGGAAGCAGGCGTCCTGTTACACCGGCAAGAACGCCCGGGGGTACGAGATCAAATGCAACCATTTCGACAACTCGGGTATCAGCTTCACCATCGAGGATCATTCGACTCTCAGCGCTGTTGAGGAGCGACTGGATTCCTACGAGTTCGTCTATTCGGAACCCGTTCAGGGCCCGGACATCGTGCACTCGGCCGAGACGAAGTCGGCGCCCCACTCCAGGCTGGGCACGCCAGCGCAGGTGACTGTGCCACCGCCGAACTCGGCGGCTTCGGTCTTCGCCGCCGCCTATTTTTCTTTCCCGGCCGACCCGGTCCGCGGACGCTACCTCATCACAGTCAAATGGCCGGGCCATACCGCCGACGACATCCTCCGAGACTGGTGGGCCCAAGCTCCCCTCAGCCACTGAACTCACCGAGCTAACTGACGATCGCGACGCCGGCAGTCGTCATGCCGACGTCCAACCCGGCACCCCTACGGCGCCGGAGTTAGCGAAAATGCCCGACGGACGACATCTTCAACCGTCGCGGGGTCCTTGCCCATCACTGTGATCGTGGGCAAGGCAGGACCCATGTAGCTCACCTTGTCGGCGTTCTCGATCGGTGGGCCGATTCGTCCCCAGTAGTGCACGAAGTCGTCGCCGGGCTCGTCGACGCGGTAGGCCTCGTGTGCGCCTACCGTGAATGTCGGTGGCCCGGCGGTCTGCTTCTCCGCGAGGTACCCATAGTCCAGCGAAATCTGATCGCCGCGGTAGTCGAATTCGCACGACCACATCGACTGCCGGTCCGCCGGCACCGCCACTCCGAGGGCAGCGGCCGGGGCACAAGGATCGACCCCGTCGATCACCGTGCGCGCGGTGTCGGGCGAGGAGCCCAGAGGCGGCTCGTCCTTCCACGCCTCGAGCGCGGCAGCCATCATCTGTTCACCGGCCGGGCAGGGCTCGGTGCCGACGGGATTCGAATTCTGGATCTGGAGCAACAGCTGTGATCCGAATCCGGCGGTGACAGCGCAGCTTCGCTCGAGTAGCTGGTCTTCGTAGTCTTCGCCGAGCTGGTCCAGTTCGCGGACAGTCGTCACCTCCACCCCGTCGACCATCCGGGTCGGCACGCCGGGCTCATGAGAGGGGACACCGGGGTCCCGCACGAGGAAGGAGACGCGGAACTGGGTGCGTTCACTCAGCTCGTCGGAGTTGAGGGTGGCGGTGCACGAACTGGGTGCGTTGTTGAATACGCGCAGCACCGTGCCGTAATCGGCGAGCTTGTCCCGCGGAAGCAGCGCGCACGGGTCGATCTGGCGGGCTCGTCGCAGCAACTCCAGCCGGTCGGCGTCGGTGGCCGATTCGGCGAGCCAGAAGTCATCGATGTTTCGGTCGTCGCCGGTTCCGGTGCCGCATGCGGTCAGGCATCCGAGAAGCAGACACGATGCGACGAGACGTCTGAGCATATTTCCCCCTGGCTTCCGGCTGGCCCACGATCGAGACCCGGTTCAGGCTAACCGGTGTCGGTCAAGGTTGCTGTACGTGCCTCTGCGTTGGTCGATGAACTCCAGTGCCACTGGTGCGCCGATCGTCTCGAAATAACCGACGCTGACAGTCCGCGGACAGCACCGGCGGTGATCGCGAGGGTCGAGCCCGGAGCGCCAACCGCGAGGTGATGATGTTGGTGCTCGGGGTGATCACTCGTCGAACGACATGGGTTCGTGTGGGGTGCGGTCGTGGTTGTTGAGCAAGGCATGTCGGTTGAGCTGCTTCGTCAGCCAGGTCGCGAAGTACGGATCGATGCGCTTGGTGACTTGTCGCCGGTCGGCCGGCGTGGGACCGGTGCCCGCTGGTTCATTCTCGCGGGTGATGGCACGAGAAGTCGCGGTCGGGGCGAGCAGCACCTGCCCCGCTTCACCGATCGCTGTCCGGCGGCGGTTGAAGGTCACCACGGGCATGCGCAGCCCTGCGGCGGCGGCGATCACCGGCGCGGCGGAGCTCGGTCCACAACGAGCGTGTTCTTCCAGGATCGTGGCGCAGTCCCCCGTGCAGGCAGCCGCCAGGTCGGCGGGGACCACGGTGTGGGCGGCCACCGTCTCCGACAACACGATCTGCAGGTCTGTGCTGGCGATGACGCGTTCAGCCTGGCGGCGATACTGCGGGAACTGCGTGTCGACCTGGGTAACGGCTAACCGTTCGCCCAGATCCGGTGCCGATCGCAGACACCGGTCGAGGACGACCGGTGACCCGGTCCCGATCCATCGGATCGGCCGCCACGCCGGCGCGGACGCGCAGAACGTGGCGACCGTCTCCCCGATCCCGTCAAGTAGCGAATCCCTGGACGCCTGGCCCCCGTCGTGGTCTCGATCGTAGCCGGTGACCACAGTGGTATCCCGGCAGCCGATCATGTCGAGAACACGGCGGGCATAGTCGCCGTCACCACCGGGCCTGGTGATGACCATGGCGAGATCCTGGGACGCGGCGAGACACAGCAGCGCCACCACATGCGCAGGGCTATCCCCCAGCGGCAGTTCGGCGATGATCGGCGCCCCGGCCAGACTCGGCCGCGGCGGCCCACCGGCCCGGATCTTGGCAGCTACCAGCGGTAGCCGGCGCTCGGCCCATTCCAACCGGGCTGTATATCCGGCCAGCTCCTCACGGTATCGAGCCTCGGCGCTTTGCTCGACTTCGTCGTGACCCACGAGTGTCCCCTTCCTTGATGCATTCCTGCGTGGTCTCAGGATGACCGATTACACCGGTGAAAGATGGTGGCAATCTGGGTGGGTTGGTAGTGCTGTCGAGCGCGAAGCCGGTTCCTCGCGAATCTCTTCGGGCTCGGCACCGCCGCGGTCTACCGACCCGCCAGATGCCCCTGCCGGGTCTGAACGTGGAACTGCGCACTTCGAGCGCTCCACCATTCACCTGGCCGCACCGGACTACGGAATGGCTTCCCACCCGCCCCAGGGCCGCGGCCCGCGGCGGCGACGCAGGGAGTCCACGCGCAGACGCGCCTGGTCCAGGCGGGCCGGTTCGCTCGCGGCTGCATGCTGACCGAACATATCGGCGCCAAGATATTGGTCAGCGTCGCCGCCCTACGTTCTGCGCTGTATCGCGCGGCCCGGCGTCGAGCCGGCCCGAGGTTTCGCTGGGTATTCAGGCATTTCCCGTCTTGGTAGCTGTCCGAGATCCAACCTTTGACGGAAGCGGGATTTCAGCACTCGCTTCCTGCCGAGTTGCCCCACCATGCGCCGGAACGGGGTCGAGCCGAAGTTCACGGCGTACCGAGATGATGAAGTTCGCGAATGCCTTTCAGTTCAGCCGTGGCCGGGCGTGCCCAGTTCGGCAGGTCAGTGTGTGGGGTTGGGGATGTGGGCGACTTCCCAGCGGATGCCGTCGGGGTCCTCGAGGAAGGTCGCGTAGTAGCCCGGCGCGTAGTCGGGGTATTCGCGCGGCTCGTGCAGGGGGTCCGGGAACATCTACGAGAAAAGTCACGCTAAGGAGTTACCGCAGATAGGGGCGCACTATGTGCGGCAATTCTGCCTCCACGCTGACGCAACTGCCCGAGCCCCACGGTCGACCCCCGAAACTATGTGCGGTAGCGCCCCAGTTCGGCCCGGTTCCCGGCCTCTCGGAGGGCCTATAGGGGGGCTCGATCATGAATGCACCCACCAGCCCGGCGTCCACGGCCGGATGACCGAACTCGCCCCGATCCATGAAGTGAAGAACGTGGTCACCGGCGATCATTTCGTCGTCTACGGACCCGCCGAGGGCGACCGCCGGGCCCTGTTCACCACGGTCCAGGTTGTCCGGCACCCGCCCCGGTGCGGTCATCGCCACCCTCGACATCCACGTAGTGTCTTTGGGCGATCTCGCCGCCCACGCCGCTGTCGCAGTGAACGGTATGCGTGAAAAGTACGCCGGGCACGCTGCCCGTGTATGCGCCGATCGCGCTACCGGAGTCCTGCGCACACAACTGCCCACATGACCGACAGCGACCACTGGACGAAAGCCCAGCGCATGACGACCACACCCCGACCACACTCCGCGTAGGTGACCGGGTCCGCATCACCGGCCTGCTCCCCGGCGACCCTGACCCCCTCGACCTCGGCACCGCCGTAACCGTCATGATCGGCGGCCGGGCAGGACGAACACAAGGTGATGAGCGAGGATGGCACACGAACTCCTGGTACTCGGTGACTTCAGCACTCACTTCGGTACCAGGAGTTCACCCCAAATCTCGAGCGCGACGAAAACCGGTCGGCCCCAGAGTTCCCAGACGCGCATTGAAGCTTTTACGCGCTGCCGTGCGGGTCACGTCGGTCGCAACGCCGTGGCCACTTTGCATGTCGATGACTCGCAGGCGCAGGTTGTACCATCACGTCTGCTCTACCCACTATCGACTGTCCGCGACTGGTCCGGGCTTGCCGCAAACAGTGGCTCGCCAGCGCACTCGGAGAACGGAAGACATCGATGAAGAGTTGGGGTTACAGATCAACGGCCGCGGCGGCGACTGCGGTGGCGGCCCTCGTCATTTTCAGCGGGCCAGGGGTCGCGCAGAGTGGAGGCAGTTCCACACCCTCGTTCATTCCCCCGGGATTCCCGTGTGTGCACACAAATGTCACGCCTCTTTTCACCTGGGGTTGGTTCCCCCTCGGCGGCGACGCACCGCGCTTCGCGGAAGGCGGCGGGGCGTCGGGCGCGGGCTGGCTCGACATGACCGCCCCTCCGGGCGGGCGGATCACCTACTTCCATCCCGGCATCAATACGGCGTTGCGCGACCTGGCTGCCTCCCCGGCGAGCCTGTCTTTCCGGCATCGGGGCCGATTTACGAGTTTCCAGCTCCGGTTGCGCGGTGCCGACCGGCCCGGCGAATCCAGCGGATTCACCACTTTGGTCTGGTGGCCACCTGCGAACGGCAACGTCGGCGAGAATGACTGGGCAACGACAGCTCTCACGGAAGGGCAGTGGTGGTCGACGAATCCGATCGGTGGGCTTGCCGGCGGACAGGGTTCCACCGCTACGCTCAGGCAGATCGCCGATGCGAACCCTCGCGCGTTCGTGACCGAGTACGGCGTCCTCAATGACAGTGGAGCCGGTGCCGCCGACGACATCACGTACGGATGCGCGAGCTGGGACTTCGAACCGATGCCCAGCGGAAGCTGACTCGATCCCGGTGTACCTCCGTCCGGCTCGGACGTTCACACCGCAGGTCGCCCCGGCCGAACCACTGAACGATCAGCATCGCAGCGTCAGTGGGCGGCCTGTCTCGAGGCCTCCGTGGACCGAGGGGCAAGCAGGCATCAGCCGCTGCTCGACCAACCGTTACCCGGTAAGTAGGCGTATTCGTCGGCGGCTAACCGTGACCACCTGCGCCGACGCGGGATCAAGGCGACGATCCCCATAAAGAAGGACCAAGCCGCCCACCGAAAGAAGAAGGGTTCCGCCGGTGGTCGTCCGCACGCGTTCGCCGCCGAGGACTACAAGCTGCGCCATGCCGTGGAGTGCGGGATCGCCCAACTCAAGGAGAACCGGTCCGTGGCAACACCATTCGACAAACTCGCGGTCCGTTACCTGGCCACTGTCCGCGTCGGCGCCATCAACCAGTGGCTACGACACGGGTCAGGCAGGCACTGCCGGCCTCACTCACTTTTGAAACACGGCGTAGTGGGGTGCTACCGGAACATTTCGCGCGGATGCTCCTCGACCCCCGTGCACGACGGTCCAGCCGCCGTCGAGGACCGCGGTGTGCACGGCGTCAACGGTGGCGCGGTCGTCGACGGAGAAAGCGCCGTGCTGCCAGCCGGGACGGCCGTGGGTGTGCGGGGCGGCGTCGTCGCCCTCGACGATGTAGAGCAGCAGTTCCGGGCCCGGCCCGCCCCAGGTGCACAGCCGGTCGGAGGTGTAGCCGCGCGAGTACCCCAGTATCCCGAACACGGCATCGTAGAACGGGGCGGCTTTTGCCTGATCGGCGGTGGTGAGGGCGAGGTGGTGCAGGGTGAGCACAGGTGTCCTTTCATTGGGCGACAACAACTTCGTGTCGTCGCGGGTCTGGGTGGTGAAGTCGAACGGCTCGACGAGCGACCGTAGCCGGGCCAGCGCGGTGGGCCTGTCGGGCGCGCCGATCCCGACCGAGATACCGGCGTCGGGCCGGTACAACCTGTCGTCGGTTTCGGCGGCGTTGAGGTGCCAGCCGAGAACGTCGTCGGATCCGTAGAGCTGGTCGGCGAGTTCGCTGTGGCGCAGCAGCGTGATGTCAGTGCGCCGCTGCGGGGCGACGTAGCAGCAGGCGATGCAGGTCGCGGCGTGGCGGCCGCGCGCGGCGGTGACCGCAGCCGGGTGCAGGGGCCGGCCGATGCTGGCGGCCAGGTGCACCATGCGCGGGTCGACCCCGGTATGGGCCGCCGCGGCGTGGGCGACCAGGCCGGAGCCGGGGCGTACACCGATGTCGAGGATGTGCCAGCGGCGCATGTGCAGGCGCAGCTCGATGTGCAGGGCCGCATCCGTCAGCCCGATCGCCGCGACGATCCCCGACAGGATGTGCGGGAGCTGCGGCAGCTCGGCGCCGATACGCGGGTCGGTCGGTGGGCAGGTCATCAGGCCCCCTCCAGGACGGACTCCTCGGGCTCATGAGGATCCACGCCGTTCGATCGATCTCACCGTGCGGGGCCGTCGACCGCGTGGTCCTCGCGTGACCGCTGCGTGAACCAGCTCCGCAAGTAGCGACCACCGCCCAGGCCCTCGCCGCCGTGACCGTGCCGGTCGGGATCCGATGAGCGCGCGGGCCCATTGCTCGGGGTCGAACAACTGGGCCTCGGTCAGGCCGGTGGCGTGGTGCAGGGCTCGCGGGTATACCCGGTCGTAGGCCCGGTTCAGCGCGGCGGCCTTCTCGGGGCTCATCAGCATCCACTCCGCGCACATCCCTGTCGGTGTCCACGAGGCCATGCCGGGCCCTGGGTGCTCGGAGACTTCGAGCAGGCCGCGCTTCTGTAGGCCGCGCCAGAGCGAGGCCCACTGTCCGAACGGTGCGCCCTCGAAGTGGGGGCGGTCGATTGCCCTGAGTGGTCGGGGCAGGTTGCTGGTGCGGACCACTGCCAGCAGCGGAAGGCCGAAGATGCGGGCGAAGTGGGCACGGTGGGTGCCGTCGCCCCGGCCGTCCTTAGTGGACAGAACCTCCAATCTTGTCGCTCTTGCGCAGGTAGAACAGTCGTGAACTTGTTCGCGACATAACGCAGAGCACGGACCTGGGCGATTCCGTCGGGATCTGGTGAGAGAATTTTGCTATGCCCGATCCATCGGAGGACGCGCTCAAGGAGATCGCCGAGACCGAGGCGTCCATCGACCGCCTGGTCTTCACCGATGAGCCGGTGCCCGACGAGCTGGTGCGGCCGCAGATTACTCGGGAGAACGCCGAGGATCTGCGACGACAGGTTGGAGAATGGCGCCGCGTTCAAGCCGAGAAGCAAGACGACAGCGACGGGTAACGGTTGCCGATGCGGCGGCGACCTTAGTGTCGTGACCATAGTGGTTGTCGACACCAACATCCTCGCCGACTCACCGAAGCTCAAGAGCGAGGAGTGGCGGTCCCTGATCCAGAACCGGGACCGCTGGGAGCTTCAGTTCGTAGTGCCCGAGGTCGTCCTGATGGAGACGATAGATGTCGTCAGGCGAGGCTGGCGCAAGCGCCGTCAAGAAGTATCAGTGCTGAAGGTCGGTGAGTTCGGCCTCAACGATATGCAGGAGTCGATGCTCGCCGAGATCGACAAGTGCTCAGCAGAATACGAGCAGTGGCTTCGTGACTATCTGGAGTCCATCGACGCAGCTATCGTGCCTCCGCCACCCACCGATCTGATGGTCCTGGCGAGGCGGGCATCTGAAACGCGTCCTCCGTATAGTCCTCGGGGAAAGGACGGCAAGGTCGTCAAAGACGGTCTCCGTGACACCCTGATCTGGCTGACCGTGATGGCGATCGCGGAGGACAACGCCGATGAGGAAGTGTGGTTCATCAGCGACAATCACCTCGACTTCGGCCCGAAGGCGGATAGCTGGACCGGCGATGGAACCGGTGAACGCGATGATTGCCCGATCCTGTTTCATCGAGCCTTGATCGCTGAGCTGGAGAGTCGTGGGCTGGCCGGCAGGGTGCGCTATGTGCTCAGCGCGAGACGGCTGGAGCAGTACTTCGCAGCCATGTTTTCGCCGATATCAGATGCCGACCTGACGCAGCTGGTCGATCACCTCGACAAGAGCGTGCTCGCGGAACGGCTCGTGGAGGCGGCCCGCTGGCTCATCTTGGATCCCGAGCAGACGGCGCTTCCTTTGCCGACCCGGGCCGCTCATCTCGTCGGAGCGCGAGAACCACTGGAGGGATGGGAGTTCAGCGAGGGCGCTGGCCGCGGCGAAGCTGGATGGACCGCGCGGTTTGCCGTCGACACGGAAGTAGATGTCGATCTCCTGCGGGAGGACCAGGATGCCCTGGTCGGGGGCGAGGAAACCAAGGTTCTGCGGCTATTCGGCGACATCACCGTCTCGAAGGAAGGAGACATCCGAGATATCGAGGTGACGTCCGCCGAGGCACTGCCTGATGACCCCATGCGGGCGCGGTGGACCCGACGGGCCAGCCGTGCGCAAGTGGAAGCGGACACGATGTCGTTCCTGGCCGACTATCAGTTCCCCAACGTCGCGGAGACCATGGCCAAGCAGGTCCAGATGCCCAATATCGCAGAGTTGGTCACCCGTCAGTTCCCGCCGCCGGCGGGGATCGCGGAGCTCGCCGCGCGGCAGTTCCAGCTTCCTGCGGGAATCGCCGATCTCGCTGCGCAGCAGCTTCGCATTCCCGAGATCGCGAAGATCGTTGACGAAGCCAATAAGGCGCATTACTCCGTCGTCGCGGAAGCCCTGGAGCAGGCGCGGAAGGTCCAGGCCTCCGGAATAGCGGATATCGTCGCCCAAGCGCAGAGGGCCCAATCCAGGGGGGCGCAACGGGGGAAGGCAAGCGAGGAAACCGACCCCTCTGACCGAGGCGACGAAGACGAAGCCCCCGGCAAGGCGGAAGCTGACGAGTAGCTCTGCCAAGAGCTATTTCTGGCCGAAGATCTGGGTGACATTGCGTTCGCGTTCGCGTTTGACGTTGGCGCGGGCGCCGTCGAGGGATCGGCGGAGGGTGCGGTTCTCGGTGGTGGCTTTGATGAGGTTCTGGTTCAGGGTCCCGAGAAGGGTTCTGAGCTTTGTGTTTTCGTCGATGAGGTGGTTGCCTTCGGGATCGTAGAGCTGTCCTGTGAGGTCGGTTATGCGGGCGTCGCGGTCCTTGATCGCAGCGCGCAGCGACGCGACGAGCGCTTCTGCGTTGAGAGCGCGTTCGCGCCAAGAGGTGGTGTCGGCGTCGAATGCCTGGGCGGCGCGTTCGGTGCTGGTGGCTTGGGATGAGTCTCGGGCGGTCAGGACAGCTCGGGTGAGGTCCGGGTGGCGCTTGTCGTAGATGAATGTCCTTCCGACACCTGCGAGGTCACAGACGTTGTCGATGGTGAACGGTGCGCCGGTCTTGGCCAGTTTGGTCAAGGCTCTGCGGACGCGTCTTTCGCAGTCAGCACTGGTGCGGGACCGTTGGTCGATCGCCTCGACAGGTCGGCGACGCGTATTGGGTGCCAAGAAGCTGGATCTCCTGTTTGCTGGTGGGTGGTCAGGTCTTGCTGTCGGGTGAATCCAGATGTCCCAGGCGGAATCCGGTGGAGAACAGCGGGTCGAAGTAGTCGTGGACCGGGGTGCGTAGGTCGAGTTTTTCGGCGGTTTCTAGCAGGCCGAGTTCGTCCAAGGCTTCGCGTAACCGGGTGAGCACGAGTTCCCAGGGTTCCCATTGGCTCAGGATGTAGTCGCGGGCTTCGTCGGTGGGTGCGCCTTCGGCGAAGTGGACCGCGGCGTCGCGTTTGCGTTCCCAGTAGGCCAGATCGGCGCCGGTGAGCACGAAATGCTCGCATGTGCCCTTCGGGCCGTCGCTGCAGTTCTTCTCCCAGGGGCATTGCGCGCCGCCAACCACTGGGCCGTAGCGGCAGAGGCCGTGCTCGACCGGCACGACGGCCAGGTCGATCCGGGCCGCCGCTGCGGCCGGGTTTTCGGTCTTCAGATCGGCGGGGCGCAGCAGGATGGTGCCTGGCTTGTCCATGCCGGGGCTGGCGGCCCAAACCTGCTGCAGGTGTCGGGCCATGATGTCGTTGCTGTAATTGGCGTAGAACGCGAGCGCTTCTTCGGAAAAATGCCCGAGCAACTGTCGGACCAGCGCTGGTGGTGCGCCGTTGTTCAACAGTGAGGTGGCGAGCGTTGCTCGTGTTTGGTGTGTGGTGATCCCGACCAGTCCCAGGCTTTCGAACCAACCGCTCCAGACCTCCCGGAACCAGCTCGACGAAACCGCGATAGACAGGTCAGGATTGGCCATCAGTCCGGGGAACAGTGGCATTTCCCGGTCCCACTGCGCTTCGAATCTGGCCCGCTCGCGGTCATCGAGACCGGCGAGATCGACGAAGTGTCGTTTGCGCAGGCGTGAGAGGGTGATCTCCCGGCGCCGGAGCAGTCGTTCATAGACGGGCAGGTAGCACGGCATCCCGTAGTCGCCGATGCCGACCTTGGTGATGTCGCGCCAGAGGTAGGGTTGCGCCGCGCCGATCAGTCCGATGCAGCCAAGCCGGAGGTTGATCGTTTCGCCGATCCGCCCGCCTTGGAATGCCTGGGTCAGCCAGATGTCGGCGAAGCCGATGTCGTCGTTGTCGAGCCCCTCAAGAGCGTGGATGTTGTTCGCGTCGACGAGCCGCTGGAAGTCGTCATAGCGCAACGGTCGAGGACGAGGAGCCGAACGCGCAGGTGGGTATTCCGGCATGCTAAGGATGAAACTATCCAGTTGCGCAGGCGTTCTGTGCCTCTCCCGACTCCGCAGCAGAACGGTCCGCATACTGAACATGTAGAGGTAGCGCGTGTATTCCTTGAGCGCTGCCGGCCGAACGGACGGCGAGACGACCCTGGCCGGAAGAGGGATCTGTTCCCGAAACCATAGGTCCCAGGTATCTTTCAAAGCCTGCGCATCAGCAACACCCAGCAGTTCGGGGAACTCTCCGTGGTCCGAGCGATTCTGGTGCAAAATGCGCGAGAGCAGAACAGTTCCGCCGATTCGCTGGCTGATCGTCGCCCCGGATACCTTCCTTCCCTCTGGAGCAAGAGCCTCGTCACTGAGGTAGTTCCAGAGCAAGTCACGAAGCCAACGTTGCGACACCTCGCCAAGATCCCAAACCTTGCGCCGATGCAGGCCGTTCTGGCTGTCGCGAAACGGACTGGCGCCCACAACCGCTGGATCGAACCACCCGGCTTCCATGGCCATATCGCGAGTCAGGATAAGACTGCGGGCCGCGATCGGGAGATCGGCAAGGATCCGTCTTTCGCCCGAGTTGGGCCCCTGGGACTTGACGAGATCGGCCAAGATCGCATCGTTGAGCGACAGCACCGCAGCGGCCGCGAGGATGTCGATAGCCTTCTGAAGAGCAGAGGGCCGCCACTGAGTGCGCCGCGGGGTATTGGCGTGTCGGTGAAGCGCGAAGCGGATCTCGCACTGCAGTTTCGGCGGCAGATGCTTCAGCGTGAGCGTTCCGCGACCGATCGTTGTCGATGTCACTGACTCGTCGGCGACGCTGCCGAGGAAATCGGTCCATGCCTCTCGATCCGGTTCTCGTCCAGTGGATTTTCTCCACCACCGCCACTGGTTGTAGTGGCTAAGGCAGGCGCGGAACTTCTCGGATTCAACACGAGCGTAGAGGCCACCATCGTGCACGCACCGTTCAACTACGCAGCCTTCGACTGGTGGGAGGGGCTTCTGGGCCCGCCGCCAATCGGCCTCGCTGAGGCCGCGCCGCAGAGCGATCCAGCGCGAATGGGAGTGACGACGGCAGAAGCCGTGGGCATAGCTTTCCCTCGCCGGGCCGCAGATCTGGCAGTCGGGCTTGCGAGACAGGCCCCAGCCCAGACGTAGTGCCGACGAGGGCGCCGCCGTGCGGACGAAGTCGCTGAGATCGACGGTATCCCTCAGGGGAATGTATTCCTTGGCATGCACCGCGCAGAGCAGTCGAGTATCGGCGGACGGCAGGCCACCTTCGCAGCCGGCGACACGACACATCCACCCGTAGGTGTCGTGGTGTGGCGGAAACTCGATCGGCTCGGCCAACAGCCAGGCCGGAAACTGTTGACTGACGATCTCGTAGCGCTGTTCTGGGGTCAGCCCCGAGAATGTCGGCGCTGCGGTAGGAACAGGCGCCGCAAACGCGTCCGGGGCCGTCATCCGTCGGCCCCGGGCATCCGCCCCGGCGCCAGGTAGGGCTCGGCCGGTGGGCGCGCGGTGGCGTCCCATGCCTGCTGCAGGAACTTCATCGCATGCCGATTGGCGGACTTGCCGTAGACCTCGGTGACCATAGTCGGGCCGGACCAGCCGAACTCCTGTGCGACCAGCTCGGCGTTGAAGTCCGACTCGGCATAGAGCGCTGCCGCCGACTTGTGCCGGAACGCGTGAGGCAGGACCCGAACGTCCAGGCCCGCCCGTGTGCAGGCGCGGCCCAGCATCTTGCGGACCCCGCCAGTATGCAGGGCCGTGCCGGCGGTAGCACCGCCGACATGTATCAGGATCTGTTCGTGGTCGACCAAGTGTTGGACTGGGGCGAACTCGTCCAATAGATAAGCGTAGAAAGTGCTGATCATGTCGTCGCTCACCGCGCGGATCACCCCATCCACGGTGTAGCCATCCCGGCTCGGGGGCGCCGGAACATATGCCTTGGCCCGTGCATTATTGGGATTGTCGTCGCGACCGACGACATGAACGTGCGGGTCAGCTCGCTGCCCGCAGGGATGATGCTTGACCAAGTGCAGGTCACAGAATCGCAGCCCGCACAAACCTCCAACGCGCAGGCCACCGTCATGCAGCCAGGTGACGATCATGACATCCCGTGCCGTGGTCAGCGCACCGGGCGCGAACAAGGCTTCCACGACCTCGTCAGGCAAGAACCGCGGCCGCCGCGCACCCTTGCGCGGAGCAAGCGGGTTCGACTCGACCGTTCGCTTCGACCGGCCATACCGCCAGACACCGCGTCCCGACGTCAATGCCTCGATCAGATCCGGCCGGATCTCGCTGGTCGCCCGCAGCGACAGATAGTAGGCCTTTACCACCGTCGCGACGTTCCCCGCCGCCGAGGCGCCGAGCGGCTTCTGGTCCGGACGCCGCCAGGCCAGCCCGTAGATACCGTCGGCCCGGCCGGTGAGGCCGTTCATATATCGGCGCAGGTCATCGAAGGTGATGGCGCTGGGGCTGCGGTTGTTCACGCGCAGCCAATTCAGGTGGTCCACCAGGCTATAGGCGTAGGTCTCCTGGGTCGAGGTTCCGTACCGGGTCAACACCGCCAACGACGGGCGATGCACCTGACCGGACGGTGTGAAAATCCAGTGCGACAACCGGCCGTCGCGATGGCGAACCTTCCGCACGACAAACCGATCAACATCCACAGCCGACCGCCATCGATCTGCCCCCCGCATGTAGCGAATGTAGTCATCGATTCTTGTTCGCCACAGACGGATTCAGGGATGGGTACGGATGTAACGAACACTCGATTCGTGGGCAGTAAGCACGGCATACAGCGGCCCGGCCGGGCCTTCGACCCGTTCCAGTGGCACCGGCAGCCGCATATCACCCATCACCAGCCGATCGATCCACGCCTCCAACTCCTCCGGGGTCGTAGCCGCGTGCAGTGTCACGCAGAACCCGGCGAGTGACCGCCGAGCCGGCTCGGAGCGATCGAACTCGCCCCACTGCTCGGGATCCGGAGTGCTCACGATCCGGATCGGATCCACCCACTCCAGGTCATATGCTCGCGCGGCAGGCCCCTCACGCTCCTGCGGCACCGCCCCGGACCCGAAGACCGCGAGCTGTCTCACCTGCGGTGCCACCGCGTTCACCCGAGCCACCCGCTCACCCAGCCATGCCAACAGTTCAGCGCCCGGATCGGGATCGCGAACCCAGAACATTTCGGAGGCGCGAGGGCCCGGCGCCGGCATATCGTCTTGCAGCGCCACCAGGGCTTCGCGCAACACTGCACGCTCCGGCCGGTCGGCCGCCGCACGCAGCCGCGGCATCCATTCGTCGTAGGGGTGGTCGAGCCGGGCATCTCGGATCCGATCGGCATCCTCATCGGCAACCGCCGGCGACACCGCAGGACCGGAGGCACCGGCACCGTCGAAACCGAGACGACCCAGGATCGCCTCCATCTCATCCACGGTCGCCGACCAGCCGCGCAGATCACGCTCGCCGAACCGTGCAGTGAACACGCCCGAATCTGCTCGCTGGATCACTGGAACACCCACCCCTGCATCGCCATTCGCCCGAACAATGTCGAGTATTGCCTACGCCGGTGACAACTACAGGCGAAGCAGAGCAGCACGGCCGTCAGCGGGCGCGTATCCCATCCAGTGGCGCGGTCACCAGCCCTCACCGCGGCGCCGCCTCGGGCGGCACACCTCGGGCAACGACTGCCCGACTCCGAAGCACATGAGGAGCCGGGCGAACGCTGATCGGCGGCCCCGACAGTACACTCAGTGGAAGAAACCCACGAGGTCAGAGTTGATTTTCGCGCAGTACTGAATCCAACCTTGCATTTCTGCGATGGATTCCCTGATCTGGCGGTCCGCAACCGCAGACAGGTCGGCGGCCCCCAGCACCTGCGCGAGCGGCTTCACCTCGACATTCGTGAGGTGGCCGATACCAGGGAAGTCCACGATGTCCGGCAGCAGCACGGGAGAGCGCGAGTAGACGAGGTCACTGGGATCGAACTGCACACCGACCTCGCCCAGGGCCCGGCGCACCGTGTCGAGCCAGGACAGGCCGACCGGGTACCAGTGTGCATTCTTCAGAGGCGAGCCGAACCGTTCACACAGCCATTCCAGCGCATAGCCGTACACCGAGCCCTCGTCGCCGGTGAACGGCCGGGAGAAGAACAGCTCTGCCAGTGCCTCGTCGAAACCCTCCGGCGTATCGGTGGGCCTGCGCAGGTTCATCATCCGGGCGAAGTAATCCTGCGGATCGGCCAAGTACTTCGACGGGGCCCGCACCATTTCGATCTCCACCGCATACACCATGACCCCGTAGCCCATAGCTACTCCCCGTGCTCGTCGCTGTCCGGTCGACCGGCATCGGGCGTGCGCGATCTGCCGACACCGTACGCGGGTGCGGTGACCGAAATCGTTGACACTGTGGCCGATATGGTCCGCGGCCGGGGTCTGGACCGGAGGAGACGCCTGCCGGTGCGAGCGTGTCGGTGCGGGTCGATATGCTGGGCGCGGTCCTACGCCAGCCGGTCCGAACTCGCCCGCCCGCGCCGGGTTGAGTGCTCGACGGACGAAGATGTCTCAGACTCAGGCTCCCAATCACTGTGTCGTGGTGTGTATCCGGCTGTGGTGGGATCGGCGTGGGCGTATTCCACCGGGAAGCGAGCACAACCATGCCACGCGATTCCAGGGCACTGACCCGCGCCGCCCGCCGGCGCGCGGACGCCCACGAGGACCTGCCATATCAGAAGGCTCGCGAGCAGGTGATCGTCATCCGCCAGCTCGCGACCGAGGAAGAGATCACCTTCGAACAGGCGCAGGCCATCTACGACGACCCGCTCAACCAGCTGCTGTGCGAGACGTGCCAGTGGACGGTCGGGATGATATGCCCGGAATGCCCGGGGTGCGGCTGCTACAACGGCAGGTGCAGCGGGTGGCGGCACAGGGAGTACATGCACGACGACGAGCGAGACGATCTGTATGCCTGCGACGAGTGCGGCGGCGACACCCGCACCGGCTATGACTGCCAGTGCTGAGGTGACCGATATGCCGACAACGAAGCGGCCCGACCCGATCGAGGCGCTGTCGCGCGGGCTGGCGGTGTTCCCGCTCCCGCCCGGTGAAAAGGCCGCGCCGAAGGGCTGGCAGCACACCATCGCCACCGGCGACATCCAGGAGATCCGCGCCCGCTGGCGGATCGGGGCGAATATCGGCATCGCGTGCCGTGCGTCCGGGATCGTAGGGGTCGACCTGGACCGGCACACCACCGGCGGCGCCAACGCCGGCGCCGACGGCGTGCGGCAGTTCAGCGAGGTGTGCCGGCGGTGGGGCCAGGAGCGGCCGGTCACGCTTGAGGTCGCCACCCCGCACGACGGCCGGCATCTGCTGTTCCGGGTACCCGCCGGTCTGACCGTTCCGTCGGTGTCCGGTGGCACCTCACGACTGGGGCCGGGGATCGATATCCGCGGGCCCGGCCGCACGCTCGGCGCCTACCTCGCGGGCCCCGGCTCGGTGGTGGACGGCCGCGAGTACACGATCGAGGTCGACGCGCCCATCGCGATACTGCCCGGCTGGCTCGCAGCGCTGATCGGGCGGAGAGCGCGGTGAAGATCCGATTGACCGGCACCCCGACCGAACTACGCGCGGCCACGGCCCTGCTTGGCGAGGTATTCGAGCTGCGGGAGGTGTCGGCGCCCTACCCGAATCGCGGCACCAGCACACTCCACCGGCTCTACATCGACGTCGGCATCCCCACCGCGCCGAAGGAAAGCGCCGGACCGGGCAACTGAGGCGAGAATCGTCAACAACTCATGCGCGCGAGGTCATCCGGCACGCTGGAAAGGACTGCCGCGGCTGTGCCGGGTCTTGATACGCGCGCGTCCGGATGCTTCGGAGCGGGGTCGGACCGAAACCGACCATCGTTGCCCCTTCACCTCGCATTTCCCATTCAGGGAGCGCATTTCGGTTCCCATTTCCCATTTCGTTCCCAACTGAGTCCCATTTGCCGGTGGTCATCGACCTGCTTGCGCTGATCTCCGCTGGCAAGATGGAGACGCCGGGTGGGGTTGGGAGTCCGGGAACATCGACGAGAAAGTCACGGTCTCGATCGTGAGGTCGTCGCGATTATAGGCAGCCATGGCACTGCGTCGGCTTTGAAGGACTGGTGCTCGGGGGTCAGGGTGGTGTGGTCGTCGAGTGACATGATGGTCACGCCAACCTCGCCGGGCACATCGCCTTTGGAGGCCAGCGTGGAACCGCAAGTGGGACAGAACCCGCGTCCGATGTCGGGGAAGGTGTAGAACCAGGTCGGTTCGCCGCCTTCGCCGGTCCAGGAGAACGCGTCGGCAGGGAACCCGACCCAGGCCATGACGGGTCCGCCGCTCAGGCGCTGGCAGTCCTGGCATGAGCACAGATGCGGCCAGATCCCGGCTGCTTCCGCTCGGTAGCGGATCTTGCCGCACCGGCAGCCGCCTTCGTACATGGCCCGTGTCCTTTCCACCCATGTTGCGGTCTCAGATAACTCGTCGGCGCTCGCTGACTAGCCTGGCCGGGTGCCGCCGATGCCGGCCAGGCTACAGCCGCACGCTCTGCGAGGCCGAGCATCGCGAACAGTTTCGCGATACCGCCCACGCCGGGTTTGACGAGGTGAAGCGGGTGCGGGAGGACGCCGATATTGCCTGGGTCGCCTCGCGCGGAGATCACTGGGCGCTGGCTGGCCCGACGGGGCAGCCAGCGCCCGGTGCGCCGTCATTGATTGACAGTTAGGTGGTCAGGGCGGTGTAGGTGGTGTGAATGCCGTCGGCCACGGTGGTTGTTGCGTGCCAGTTGAGTTCGGTGGCGGCCAGGGTCGAGTCGATGGCGCCGTACCGCCATTCACCGTCTCGCGGTGAGTCGAATCGGGGAGCGATAGAAGTCCCGGCCGCGGTGTTGACTGCGTCGAGCAGTTCGAGGACCGAGGTGCCGAAACCGGTCCCGATATTGAACACTGCCACCGATCCGGTGTAGGTGCTTGCGGCGAGAAAAGCGTCGATGATGTCGCTGATGTAGACGTAGTCGCGGGTTTGTTTGCCGTCGCCGAAGATCGTGGGCGTGGTGTTCGCGGCGATGTGGCCGCAGAATATGGCGACTACTCCGGCCTCGCCGTGGGGGTCTTGGCGCGGGCCGAAGACGTTGCCCAGCCGCAGTGCGATGTGGTGTGCGCCGTGGAGCCGGTTGTGCAGGGTCAGGTACTGCTCGGCGCAGTACTTCGAGATCCCGTAGGGCGCTTGGGTTTGCGGCAGCACTGTTTCCGGGGTCGGCATCGGGACGCCGTCGCCATACATCGCGCCGCCGGTCGATGCCATGATCACTCGAGCGCCGACGGTCGTGGCGGCGGTCAGGACGTTAAGGGTGCCGATCACGTTGACCTGGGCGTCGCGCTGGGGGTCGGTGACCGAGTGTCGCACGCTGATTTGCGCGGCGAGGTGATAGATCAGTTCGGGCTGGGATTGTTCGATGATGCTGGTGACAGTTGCGGCGTCGGCGACGTCGGCTTCGTGGAAGGCGACGGTGTCGGGGATGCGGGTGCGGTCACCGCTGGACAGGTCGTCGATGACGGTGACGGTGTGGCCGTCGGCGAGCAGCCGGTCGAGCAGGTGGGACCCGATGAACCCGGCGCCGCCGGTGATGAGTGCACGCATGGCAGCAGACCTTATCTGGTGGTGGGGCAGTGGGATGTGGCGGATTGGGGTAGATCGCGGGCGCAGCGAAACCCGAGGTCGGGGGCGGAGTAGCTGGGGGTGCAGGCGATGCGTTCGCTGGTGCGGGCCTGCCATCGAAACGATTTCCAACTGCCGCCGCGCACCGCGATGTGCCCGTGGTCGGCGGCGGCGTGGTATCCGGGGTCGTAGCGGCGGTCGGGGGCGTAGAGCAGATACGGGGAGGCGGTCCACTCGGTGACGTTTCCGGCCATGTCGAGGACCCCGAATGGTGAGGTGCCGTCGGTGAGGGTGCCGACGACGGTGGTGGCGGGGGTGATGTTGTGGTGGGTGTAGTGCTCGCGCCACCAGGTTTTCCATGTGTCGAGGTCGTGGATCGGGTGTCCCGCCCAGTATTCGGCGGTGTTGGCGCGGTGGCGGTCCCACTCGTTTCCCCACGGCCATGGGATCCATTGATGGCCGTGGGCCGCGTATTCCCATTCGGCCTCGGTAGGCAGGCGTTTGCCGGCCCACACGGCGTAGGCGGTGGCGTCGGTGTGGTCGACGTGCACCACGGGGTGATCCGAGCGATCTCCGACTGCGTCCAGGTCCGGGTGCGGGTGGCGCCAGTTGACACCGGGCACGGTTGTCCAGTAACCGCGTCCGTAGGCCAGGCCGTATCCGCGTCGCTCGGCGGCAGTGACGTGCCCGGTCGCGTCGGTGAATGCGGCGTAGGCGGCGTTGGTCACCGGCACGGAGTCGATGGAGAATGCGTCGATAGTGGCCGTGTGTTGCGGGGTTTCGTCCTCGAACCACGCCCGGGGATAGTGCTGGGAGGCCGCGACTGTGTCCAGGTGTTGTTCTGGGGACCCGATGGTGGCCGTGGAGGCGGGGATCGTGATCATCTCCTGCACGCTCAGCCTCCCATCAGGGCAGGAATGATCTGGAGTTCATGGTCTCCGGGGGGTATGGAAGTGGACGGATCGAGGATGTGGTGGTGGTCGAGGCACACGATCGTCCACGGAGCCAGGTCGTGTTCTGTATAGATTCGTTCGGCGAACACGGGATGCTGTTCGATCAGCCACTTCAGACCTTCGTCCACCGTGGTGGCCTCACACGACAAGCCCGACAGGTCGGCCTCGGCGATGCGGGACCAGCTAGGCGGTAGGACGAATCGAATGGTCATGACTGTGTCACCTGCCGCATCCACGCGAGGGTGTCGGTAACGCCGGCGCGCAGCGGTGTAGTTGCGGCCCAGTCGAGGAGTTTGCGGGCTCGGCTGGTGTCGGGTCGGCGCACCGTGACCACCTCGTCGCGGCCGGGTGTGAGTTCGACTGCTCCGGTGCCGGCCACATCGATGACGAGCCGGGCCAGGTCGGCGATGGTGATCTCGTCGTCGGAACCGAGGTTGATCGGCCCGAACTCGTCGCTGTCGAGCATCGCGACCATCCCGTCCACGAAATCGGTGATGTAGATCAGGGACCGGGTTTGGGTTCCGCCGTTGTGGAGCTGCAAAGTCTTGCCGGCAAGGGCATCCGCGCAGAACGAGGACACCACCCTGCCGTCCTCGGGCCACATGTTCGGGCCGTAGACGTTGAAGGGGCGCACGACGCCGACGTTGGTGCCCATCCGGTGATGCGCCGCTGCTGCGGCTTCGGTGAGGCGTTTGCCTTCGGTGTAGGCACTGTAGGGTCCGACCGGATTGGAGTTGCCGCGGTAGTCCTCGGGCTGCGGATGGATCTGGGGATCACCGTAGATCTCCGATGATGAGGCGATCACCGCGCGAGCGCTGTTGCGTTGGGCGAGTTCCAGCGTGTTCAGGGTGCCCAGGGACGCGGCACGGATGGTCTCCAGCGGCATCGCGGAGTTGGCTTTCGGTGAGGCGGGGCAGGCGAGGTGGACCACGTGGGTGACCTCGGCAAGTCCGGCGAACACCGACACGGTGGTGACATCTCCGACGATGAGGCCGAACTGTGGGTGCGGCAGGAGATCGGTCAGGTTCTCCCGATGTCCGGTACTGAGGTTGTCGATCGCGGTGACGCGATCGCCGCGCTCGACCAGTGCCCGGCACAGGTGAGAGCCGATGAAGCCTGCGCCGCCGGTGACGACGACATGGTTGGTTGTGGACACAGCATGTCCTTTCGAATCGAGTGATGGGTGTGGAGATTCAGAGGCGTTCGATGTTGGGTGCCGCCGGGAGCACGCCGCAGGCGTCGAATACGTACTTGCTGCCGGCGATGAGTGCGTAGTCGAGGTCGCGGTGGGCGACCAGTAGCGCGACCACCGCCGCGTCCGCGACATGCTCGACAGTCAGTTCCGATGCCACGGCGAGATCTGGGTCTGCGTGGACGAGGGGATCGACGACGACCACGTGCATGCCGAGTCCGCGCAGGGCTTCGACGACCTTGAGTGCGGCCGATTCGCGAAGGTCAGGGATATCGGCCTTGTAGGTGGCGCCTACGACGACAGCTCGTGCGCCTGCGAGGAAGGGCTGCCGTCGCCGGATCCCGGCGACTATCCGGTTCGCGACGTAGGCGGGCATGTCGTCGTTGATCCGGGCTGCGGTCTCGATCAGCGGGGCTGCCGCGCCGGCGGTTTCGCGGATCCGCCATACCAGGTAGCGGGTATCGGAGGGCAGACAATGCCCACCCGCCCCGGCGCTGGGGTGAAACGGCATGTACCCGAATGGTTTCGTCGCCGCCAGCGCGAGCGCCTGCCAGATGTCGACACCCAATGCGTGTGCGTTGCGGGTGAGCTCGTTGACCAGCGAGATATTGGTCAGACGGAAGGTGTTTTCGACGAGCTTGGCCAACTCCGCGGTGCCGATGTCGGGAGCGAGCACGACCTCGTCCACAAGACCTGACCAGAACCCGGCGACCGCGGCACGGGATTCGTCGTCTATTCCGGCAACGATCTTGGGCACCGATCGCAGCTCTGCGATCGACGTTCCGGGATTGATCCGCTCGGGGGCGTACCCCACCCGGAACTCTCGCCCGGCCTGAAGACCGCTGGTCTCCAGGATCGGCACCACGATGTGCTCGGTGGTGCCCGGATAGGTGGTGGATTCCAGGATGACGGTCGCGCCCAGGCTGAGATGGGTCGCGGCGGTCTTGCTGGCGGCCTCGATATAGCTGAGGTCCGGGTGATCGTCTGTCGTCGGTGTAGGCACGGCGATCAGCGCGACATCGAAACCGGCGAGCGCGTCCGGGTTGCCGGTCGGGATCAGCCGCCCGGTCGCCAACGCTCGGTCCAGATCGTGGTCCGATACATCGGGGAGGTAGGAGTGGCCGTGGTGGAGCTGTTCGATGCGGTCGGGGTCGGTGTCGAACGCGATCACGGTGTGGCCGGCACCGACAGCCAGCACAGCGGCGGGCAGACCGATGAAACCGCAGCCGATCACCGCGACCCGCATCGAAACGGTCGGCGCCTTCATGCCCGCCACCGCAAGCAATGGAACGCCTCGGCATACCGCGTCCCGCTCTGTGCGCCACGAACCGCCGCCAGACCCCGCAACGCTGCCTCCGACCGCGTGTGCGGGTGGTCCCGCCATTGGCTTTCGTGCAGCCGCAGCGCCGCGATCTTGCGATCCACGTCGGAGGCAGACAATTCGACGAAGAAGTTCCGAGGATGCGGCGCCGTCGACGCTCCACTCCAAAAGTCCGCAACCTGCTCATAGGCCAGTACCAGCCGCGGCTGATGCCGCCACCGATCCGGGCCGGGACGCAGCGCGGTCAACACCGCCTGTCCGACCGCTCGATGGTCCTGGTTGTAGCTTGTGACCTCGGGCGCCACCACCACTGTCGGCCGCAGCACCGGCAACGCCGCCCCATGTTCGGGGCGGCCCTCAAGCAAATCGACGAGCTCGCAACGAGGCAGCGCATCCAGACGCGGGGTGCGCCGCTCACCGATGCAGGCCGCGTGCCAACTGTCCAGGGAAAGAAACTCCGCCACGCGCTCGATCTCGGCCATCCGCTGCTCGGCGGTCGAGCCGCCCGCAGGTGAGTATTCGATCAGGTCATCGACAGCCATATAAAGCACGTGCACCTGCCCGCCCTCCCGTTTGACTCGGCTGAGCAGTCCACCGCAGCCGATTACTTCGTCGTCAGGATGGGCAGCGATCACCAGCACCCGCTGTTGTCTCCAGTCGATCTGCACGCTGCTCACCCCCGACTCCGGTAGCCCGGCAGCGGATACCTCGGACCGAATCTGGCTACCTGCGCGACCGGTTCGACCCAGGTGCGGTACGGCGCGATATGGGCAAAGCCGGAAGGCCGAGTCATCGCGGCTGATTCACCCACGGGCACTCCTGTTCCACGAGTGAGGTTCGGATGCAGTTCGACGAGGATCTGCATCGGCAACCGGAATCCCATAGCGCCCTCCACATGTTCGAGACGATCGGATCGACTGTCCGGCAACCAGTTCGACGGCCGCCGGGTTCCCATCAGAACACCGCACAGGTGGTGGGCGGCGGTAGTGGTGCGCTCGGTGCGTTTGGTGCATTTGGTGCGGTTAGTGCGCTTCCGGTGCGCTTAGTGCACTTGGTGCGTTTGGTGAAATCCGGTGCAAAGCGCACCGCGGCCGGTTATCCTCGCCGGATCGGCACCGACAATCGGTTCAGGGGCGAGGTGGGTGAACGCGCAGCTGGCAACAGTGTTGACCGAGCTGGGATGGCGGCCGGAAACTTTTGCCCACCGGCTGAGCGAGCACGCCGCATCGCAGGGGCTCAGCGACCATGTCCACGCCAAAACCCCGTACAGATGGCTCGCCGGCTCCCGCCCCCGCGCCCCCTGGCCGGTCCTGGCCGCGGCGTTGTTCAGTGCCGAACTCAACCGCCCGCTCACACCCGCCGACCTCGGATGGGCCAAGACCTCGACCGAGGCGCTGCTTCCCGCCGATTCGGAGCTGGAAGGACCGTGGACGGCAGCAGGGGCCTTGCGCGCCATCGCGGCGGTCACCGAGGCTGATTCCATGCAGCGACGGCGTTTCCTCACCCTGGCGGGTACCGCGATCACCGCCCCCGCTCACCAATGGCTGCTCGCCGCCAAAGTCGGCAGCCTCGCCCACACCTCCGGCACCCGGATCCGGCCGACCACCGTCGACGAAATCGACAGCATGACCGCCAGCCTGCGGCGCATGGACGACCAGCTCGGTGGCGGCACCCTCCTGACCATGGTGCGCGCCCACCTCAGCCACGTCCTGCGCTTGCTCCGTGACGGCAGCTACGACGACAGCACCGGCCGCCGCCTACACGCCTCGGCCGCCGAACTGCTCCGGCTCGCCGGCTGGCTCTGTTTCGACACCAGCCAACATGCCCACGCCCAACGCTACTGGGTCGCCGCCCTGCGGACCGCCCACGCCGCCGGAGACCGAGCCCTCGCCGCGAACGTCCTGGGTTTCATGTCCTGCCAGGCCAAAGACCTCGGGCAGGCGCGCGAAGCCACGCTGCTGGCCGACACCGCGATAGCAGGGTATCCCGGTGCCAGTCCCCGGGTTTCGGCGATCCTGCACCTACGCGCCGCCGAAGCACACGCCGTGACGGGCTCGACGACCGATACCCGCCGCGCGATCGACGCCGCCTTCACCCACCTCGACAGCCCGACCAGCGCGGCGCCGGACTGGAGCTATTGGCTGGACCTCACACACGCCCACGGCCAGGCCGGATACTGCTACCTGCGCCTCGGCGAACACGCCGACGCCCGCCGCCACCTCCGGGCCGCCCTGCACAGCGGCGACCAGAACGGCTCCCGGGAAGGCGCACTACGCTACACCCTCCTCGCCACCACCTACGCCCGCCAACCCGAACCCGACCTCGATCAAGCCCTGCACCTCGCCGGGCACGCGGTCGACCTGCTCACCGACCAGGTCACCTCCACCCGGGTCACAGGGCATCTCACCACCCTGCTCGGCGATCTCACCCCCTACCGCCGCCGGCCCGCGGTCCGCGAACTCGGCGACCGCGTGCGCTCCCTCGAGGCGACCACCAGCAGCAGAAGCAGCTGATTTGTGGTGATGTCGGCTCGAGTACGCAGGCTGACTGGCGGGAGACGCCGGGGATTCGTTGGAGGACACTGGCTGGAGGCGTGCATCCTCGGGCCGGCAGGCATGGTGGGCTGCGACCTGCTGGCCAGCAGGTCCCGCCCGAGAACCGCCCGGGCGCAGCCGAGACGTACTGCGGGCCTGCGTGCCCACGTCGGCACCGGGTATTCCGGACCCCCATGACACCGGACTGCCGCCGCCGATAGGGCCGTGGGCACGACGGAGGATCGGAGCGGACACGATGAGTAACGATCAGCTGGTGATGGCGTTGCAGGCCGAAGTATTGGCCTACGAGACCCACCGCAGCGCCGAGCGGATGCAGGCGCTTCAGAAGGCCGCTGCCGCGTGCCGAGCCGCCAAGATCGACGTCGGGTCGATACTCACGTTCACCGTTGTCGACATCCACGACCCCGACGAAATGGCGCGTCGTATCCGTGCAGCCATCGCCGGCTTGCCGCTTACGCCGGCGCCGGGACTCACCACGCGCATGCCGCGCTGGACGCGGCAGCGCCATAACCTGCCGTAGGAGTTCACTGTCCCTCCCGGCGAGCAGTTCGTCCGGCAAGCCCGGGCCGGCCGACAGGTCCGGGATCCTGGGGGTCGGGCATCGGCGCCCGTCCGGGCCGGGAGACGACACCTGCTGAGCACGAATACCGTTGAGGTTCCCTCCCCCGGGCCAACACCCCATTTGAACTGCGACGTGCCCGGTGATCGCGAACCGGGACCGATCCGTCGGCGTCTTTCGGTATCGTTGAGCAGCAACGCATTTCGCCGGTTCACGCAGGGGGTCTCGTGTCGGAATCCAGAGTGGGGCGGTGGCTCGACTGCCGAGAACGCAGTACGAGAGCGCGGTCACCGGAAGCAGGGCAGCAGCAATGACCGGCCCCGACGTGGTGATGGGGCAGTTCGCCGCCCGGAACCGATACGCGACCGAATGCGGGCACTGCTCGGTACTGGTGCGCCCCGACCACGGGATCGTGTGCGAGGACCGCACCGTCGGACCGCTCGTGCTCTGCGTAACTTGTGTGACCCTACGGGACAACCCCCACGCTGTAATCGGGCAGGAGACTGCCGGGGCCGGCCGCTGGGTGACGATCCAGCTGCTGGGCTTCGCGCGCGACTGCTGGCAATGCGGCACCCAGGTGGCGTGTATCGCGGGGATGTATCCGCACCGGCCGGGCCGGGCCGCGCACCGGATCATCCTGGCCCACGACGATGCCGGATACGGGATGGGCATCGCCGAGGCCTTGTTGAAGCGGATCGGGCGCCGCGATATCGCCTCCACCATTCAATGGAGACACAGCCAGACCCGCGACGCCGAGACGTTGGCAGTCGTGTGCGGGGACTGCGGGGAGATCCAGGGGAATTTCTTCGTCTGCCAGGAGACCCAGCAGCGATATCTGTCCCACGGCCTGCCCGGATTCGATGTACTCGGGCTCGTGCCGTGCCGAAGCGCGGAATGGCAGAAGATCGTGCACGACCCGGACCTGTCGTGGATGCTACTCGGGGGGTGAACCCTCGGCCTGACCTGTCGGGGTGCGCAGCCAGCACGCTGTAGGTCGGCATGATTGTTCCGCGCCTCCGGTGACGTCGGGACACTACGAGGGCCGGGGCAGGAGTGCCTTCCATCGGTCCCACAGGTCGGTGGTGACCGGGTTGTCCTCGCGTCCGATCCCGTCCACCGCACGCTCCAGCGCTGGCGGTGTAGGACCACGGAAGGTCAACGCCTCCAGGAGACGGCGACCGGCGCCGGGAGCCTTGGCCAAGGTGGGCAGGATGGCTTCGAGGTCGTGTGCGCACACCGTCGCGTTCTCTACGGTGTGCGGTGCGCGGACGTAAGGTCCGGTGTGGTTGATCAGGGTGAAGCGCGGTGCAGACCTTCCAGCCGCATCCTGCGGTCATGTTTTGACCATATCGACCAGCCGGGCAAGGTGCAGTTGGTGCGCGACGGTGGTGGTGAAGGCGGGCCCGTATCTGCTCTTGGCGACGGTCAGGTCCACCTCACCGCCTCGGTCGCTGTCGTGTTCGTACATGTCGGGTCGATCGAGGAGGATCACTGTGTCGGCGACGTGGGCGATGACACCGGAGTCGCGCAGGTCGGCCAAGGTCGGCGGGCGCGGCACCGCCTGGCGGGGGCCGGGGTTGTTGGTCAGGTGGGAGGTGACCACGATCGCGATGTCGAGATCGAGAGCCAGCGATTTCAAGCGTCGGACGATCTCGGACACTTCGCGTTCACGGTTCTCATACGGCAGGTCCCGCCGTGCGACGGCCATGTGCAATGGGTCGATGACGACCAGCAGCGTTCCCGTCGATGCCAGCTCGCTGATGTGTTCGGCCAACGCGGTGATGTCACGGTCTTTCGGCCGGCCGAGGACCAAGGGCGCGTCAGCGATTTCCGACATTCGCCGCGCGAATCGCGTCCAGTCGTCGTCGATCATCTGTCCGGATCGCAAACTGTTGAGTTCGACTTTCGCCTCGGCGGACAACAGGCGCAGAACCACGTCGCTGGGGTGGGAATCCAACGTCAGGTACGCGGCGCCGAAACCGTGCCTGATGCTCGCATTTCGAGCGAAACCGAGTGCGAGAGTGCTGGAACCGGCTCCGGGAAATCCGCCGATCACGGTGAGCGATCCCGGGCCCAGACATCCGCAGTGCTCGTCGAGGTCGGTGAAACCTGTCGGTAGCCACGGCGGTTTTCCGGACGAAGCGGAGGCATCGACCTCGTCCATCGCTGGTTGTAGGTATTCGACCAGAGCGAGCAGGCTCGGTGCGTCGGCATCGCTGTCGGAACCGGTGTCAGCGGCACCGGCCTCCGGACCGGAGACCTCGATGGCGTTCACGACGTCCTCGCCTACCTCGGTGATGATCTTCTCCAGCAGGGTGGGGTGCAAGGCCCGCAGCTGGACAGCCCCGGTCAGGGAGTTGGCGACGACATGCAGGACTTGATCATGCAGCGAGACCGTGCGGGTGTGGCCTGCGACCTCGTCACCGACAATCGCGGTCCAACGATCCAAATCCACGAGATCCGTATCTCTTCCTGTGCGCTCCCAGCAGGTTTCATGGCGTCCACCCCTGGCACAGCTCTCGGGCGTAGGGCCAGCCTTTCCGAGCGCGCCATGTTCAGGCCGACTACTCGAAACACTAAGCCACAGAACGATACTGGGTGCGCGGAGTTCCTTCACCAGTGCCTCAACCCGGGTAACGACCTCCACCAACCTGCTCCTCAACGTGGATCCGCGATCGTCCAGCACAGTACGTGACGGCAATGACACGGTCTGCGTCATCGCAGAGCCAGGCCCGCACGAGCATCGGAGTGTGTCCCT
>NZ_BDCU01000029.1 GCF_001618425.1 Nocardia fusca NBRC 14340 | reverse complement strand
AGCGCGCGCGGGTCCGGACTGCATATGCCGCCGGATTGCAGGAGGGATGCAGTTCGAGGCGTGGGGGAACCCGAAGGTAGTGGTTGAAGCCGGCCTGGCGGGGTGAAGCCAAGTCTGCCAGCCAGCACGGATTTCGATCGGCTGGCCCGGCTCAGGCGTCTATCTGTCCCTTATTTGATATATAGGACGTGTTGCCTGGTGAGCGCGTGGGCGTAGTGGTCGATTCTCCCTCCGGACACAACCACTATGCCTGTCACGCGCTCCACCTGTGGTTATGGAACCGGGTAGCTGGCGGTGTCGAGTCGGATCATCGCAAAGCTGCACATCACGACACTGCTGGCCCGACAGCGCGGCAACGTCCCGGTCGTGTCGCAGTGGCCTGGGCATGGCGTTTCACCTACCGGGTCTCCCTCGGGCGCCTACGGATTCTCCTGCAGCGTGAGGCCGTAGTATTCGACGTCGTAGTCGCCGACGCGCTGGGCGTGGTCGGTCAGGCTGAGGTCCTTCGGAGAGCCGACGCCCAGGTCGCGCAGGGTGTCGACCATCATTTTCGCCAGTGCGCGGCCGTCGACCTCGCCGATGCCGAAATCTGCGGAGTGGTAGGGCGACTCGAGCCAGTGGTCCAGCGCGGCCGGGCGGGTGGTGTGCGGTATCCAACCGAAAGAGCGCGGATCGGTGATGGATTCGCCGAGTTCTTCGGTGTCGTAGACGATCTCCAGTCGTTCGCCGCAGACGAGGTGGAACACGATCGGGCCGCGGGTGCCGGGAACGAGAGCGTGGAACCCCAGATCCAAGTCGATGCTCAGGGAGTGGGTCTCGGCCGGGAGAGTATGGAGGAAAGCGCCGAGGGTGCGGGAGAAGACGTCCCAGTCGTCGGTGTGCCAGCCGCCGGGGAAACTCAAGCCTGCGTTGACGGGATCGCGGCGGGTGCCGAAGAAGCCACCGAGGGCGTTGTGCTCGCCGTGGCCCTGGCGCCAGAACCAGTTCTCCACCGGGCCCGTCGGCTGGAGCAGCAGTTCGGGGCCGTGTTCGCCGGCGCGCAGTTCCAGCGTGTTCTCCCGCTCACGCCAGCGCAGGAACGGACTGCCCCAGGTGGGCGCGGAGTCGTAGAACGGTCCGGGGTCGCCGTACGCGCCCATGATGGGGGCGCGGCCGAACTCCTCGGTCAGGGTCTCAGCGGCTGCCCGGAAGGCCTGTGCTTTCCCCGCGGCACTGCTCTCGGGCCGGGCCACCGGCACATACAGCCCCACGTACTCCTCGCCACCGTGCGCATAGTCCTTTTCGAAGCGGCCGGTGGGGCGCAGCCGGGGTGCCCCACCGGGCGCTTCCGGCTCAGGCCCCCGGAGCAACAGCGGTCCGGCATCGGTGTCTTGCCACTGCCAGCCGAGACCTTCGATCACCGTTCGCAGCGCCGGTTCGCGCCAACCGCCCGTATCCGCCGCCTTCAGCGCTCGCGCCAGCTCCTCCAGATACGTTTCGTCCCAGGCCGCCGTCATTCCGATCTCCTTCATTCCGTGCCGCATTCGTGTCATCGCACACTGCCCGCGATCACCGCGTACTCGGCAGCACCCGCGTCCCCAACCTCTCGGGTCAGTACACCCAGGACATGTGTCGAAATAAAAGGCGCCGGCCGCCGACGCCTCATCCAGCTCCCGCAGAGCTACCGATCGGGCCGGGATCGCTGGATCCACTGTTCCGCATGCCGAGTAGGCCGAGGGCGAAATCGGCGTAGTCGGTGGCGATCTGTTCGGGGGTCGCGGGTCCGTCGAGACGAAACCACTGGGGTAGCGAGGTGCACATCGTGGCGATGGCGCGGCCGGCGACTCGTTCGCGGCCGGTGGTCAGGTTTTGCTCGCGAACCGCGGTGTCGATGTCCTCGTCGAGAAGATGCTGAATTTTGTCGCGGGAAGCGATGATCCGAAGCCGGTTTTCCTCGGTGAGGCTGCGCATCTCGCTTGCTCCGATGAAGGCGAGTTCGCGGCGGTGGGTGTGGAACAGGGCGAGTGCCTCGACGACACATCCGATGCGGGCGCGCCCGGTTCCGGCCTCGCGTCGTGCCGCGCGAACTCGCCAGTGCAACTCATCCATGGTGAGGTCGAGCGCCCGCACCAAGAGCTGCTGTTTGTCGTGGTAGTGGTGGTACACGCCGGGAACGCTCATACCGGCGCGGCGCGCGATGGAACGCATGGTGGCGCCGTGGTATCCCGTTTCGACGAATGAGTCGATGGCAGCGGCGAGGACGGGGTCGATGTCCAGCGGGGGGAACTCGCGCCAGGCGCGGCGCGAGTCGCTGTCCGGTGCGGGGGTGAGGTCCCGGCGGCCACCCGTTCGCGGACTGCCGGTCGCGGGAGCATCCTGCTCCCCGATGAGCCATGACACTGTGGTGCCGAGCAGGGCGGCCAGCTCGTGCAGCCGGGGGATGGATACGCCGGTCCGACCGTTCTCGATGGCGCTGAGCGTGGCGGGGCTGACGGCGATGCGCTGCGCGACTGCCCGCAGTGAGAGCCCGGCCGCGATCCGGGCTTGCCGCGCCCGGCCGCCCACCGCGTGCCGATAATCCGAAGCGTTCATAATGTTCAGGATAGCTGAACATCATTGGTTCGTGTCGTACCGGGAATTGACAGCGTATATCGCGGTATGCGAGCCTGCGTGACAGTGAATGGCCGAGCGATCGTTCGGCACAGTGAGATGGAGGAGTGGACCTGTGGCGATCGATCTGTCCCTTCCGCCCGAGGTGCAAGCTCTGGCCGACCGCACCGGTAGGTTCATCCGTGACCATGTGCTGCCGCTCGAGGACGCACACGACGGTGATATCGCCGCGGCGGGCGGTGACCGGTTCCGCGAGCAGTTGCAGCAGGCGGCCCGCGATGCGGGCGTGTTCGCCCCACACGCCCCGGTCGAATACGGCGGTCACGGGCTGGGGATGTGCGACCGGGCGCCTGTCTTCGAGGAGGCGGGATACTCCCTGTTCGGGCCGACGGCCTTGAATATCGCCGCACCCGACGAGGGCAACGTGCACATGCTCGCCCATATCGCGAACCCGGAGCAGAAACTGCAGTACCTCGCTCCGCTCGCGCACGGTGAGGTCCGCTCGGCGTTCGCGATGACCGAGCCCGCACCCGGCGCAGGGTCGGATCCCTCGGCACTGGCCACCCGTGCGGTCCGAGCCGAGGGCGGATGGCGGATCAACGGCACCAAATACTTCATCACCGGCGCCGACGGCGCGGGCTTCTTCATCATCATGGCGCGCACCTCCGGTGAGCCCGGCCAGCGTGGCGGCGCGACAATGTTCCTGGCGCCCGCGGACACCCCGGGTATCCGGGTGGGGCGGCATCTCGACACCTTGGATCGTTCGATGGTCGGTGGCCACTGCGAGGTGTTCTTCGAAGATTTGCTTGTTCCGGAGTCGGCGGTGCTGGGGGAGGTCGATCGAGGCTTCGAATACGCGCAGGTCCGCCTCGGTCCCGCGCGGATGACCCATGTGATGCGGTGGCTCGGCGCGGCCCGTCGTGGACACGACGTGGCGGTGGCCCATGTGGCCCGGCGCCAGGGATTCGGCGCACGGCTGGGAGACCTCGGCATGGTCCAGAAGATGATCGCCGACAACGAGATCGATATCGCCGCCACCCGCGCCCTGCTGACCCGCACCTGCTGGGAACTCGATCGCGGCGAACCGGCCGCGAACGCCACCTCGATCGCGAAAACCTTCGCCGCCGAGGCGATCTTCCGGATCGTCGACCGCAGTATGCAGATGTGTGGCGGCCTCGGCGTCTCCGGTGATCTCCCCCTGGCGCGGCTCTCGCGCGAGGTGCGCCCCTTCCGGATCTACGACGGACCGTCGGAGGTTCACCGGTGGGCGATCGCCAAACGCGTGGTCGGTGCCGCCAAACGTGCACTGCGAGACAGTGAATGAAACTACCGGGCATGAACACCGCAGCACTGGAACGGTTCCTGCGGGAACAGGGCATCGATGTGCACGGTGAGTTACGAGTGGAACTGATCAGCGGCGGCCGGTCGAACCTCACCTTCGCCGCGTCCGACGACGTGTCGAAGTGGGTGGTCCGACGACCACCCGTCGCCGGGCTCACCCCTTCCGCGCACGATATGGCGCGCGAGTACACGGTGACCGACGCGCTGCAAAAATCCGCTGTACCCGTGGCGAAAACGGTCGCGTTCGACTCGGCGGGCACCACGCTCGGTGCGCCGATGACCGTCGTCGAATTCGTCGACGGAGCCGTGATCCGCGACCAGGACGACCTCGCCGCTCTCAGCGACGAGCAAGTGGACGCCGCGGTCGCCGAGTTGGTGCGGGTACTCGCCGAATTGCACGCGGTGGACCCGGCAGCGGTGGGCCTGGAGAATTTCGGCCGGCCGGAGGGGTTTCTCGCACGCCAGGTGAAACTCTGGGCGTCGCAATGGGAACGGGTCAAGACCCGGGAACTCCCCGACATCGCCACGCTGCACGCGGCGTTGTCGGAGGCGGTACCGCGAGAGTCGGCGTCCGCGATCGTGCACGGCGATTTCCGGATCGACAACACCATCCTCGACTCGTCCGGTCCCGGCCGGGTGCGGGCTGTCGTCGACTGGGAGCTGTCCACCCTCGGTGATCCACTGACCGACGCCGCGCTGATGTGTGTGTACCGTACGCCGATATTCGACCTGATCCTCGGCACCCGGGCCGCATGGACCAGCGACCGGATGCCCACCTCCGAGGCGCTCGCGCAGTCGTATGCCACAGTATCGGGACGCGACCTCGGGAACTGGGGTTTCTATCTCGCTTTGGCCAATTTCAAACTCGGCGTGATCGGTGAGGGCATCGCGCACCGGGCGCGGCAGGGCTCCGACGCCGGCTCCGACGCGGCGCGCGCAGCCGAAGCGACCCCGGAATTCATCGCGGCCGGACTACGCGCATTGAAGGAAGGCCGGAATTGACCGGAGACAACGCAAAGGTCGCGCTCGTCAGCGGCGCCACCCGCGGTATCGGCCTGGGTATCGCGGAAATGCTCGCGCGGCAGGGATATGCCCTGACGGTCACTGCGCGCGACGCCGCCCGTCTCGACACAGTCGCCGCCGACCTGCGCGCGGCCGGCGCCGCCGATATCGTTTCCGTTGCCGCGGATATGGCCGATACGGCGGGTGTGGAGCGGGTTCTCGCCCAGCACGCCGACCGCTTCGGGGCGATGTCCGCGCTCATCCTCAACGCCGGCGTCGGCACTGCCGGTGCGCTCGCCGAATCCTCGATGCGTCGCTTCGACAAAACTCTCGCCGTGAATCTGCGTGCACCGCTGCAGCTCATCCAGGGCGCGCTTCCGATGCTGCGTGCGGGTGCGGCCGCCGCGCCCGCACGGGGTGCGAAGGTGATCGCGCTGTCGTCGATCACCGGCGTGTACGCCGAGGCCGGTTTATCGGTGTACGGCGCGGCGAAAGCGGCGCTCATCTCGCTGATCGCCACTCTCAACGCCGAGGAATCGGCGAACGGCGTCACCGCCACCACGATCGCACCCGGCTACGTCGACACCGAGATGAGCGCATGGATCCACGACCGGATCCCGCCCGAGCGGATGCTCGCCGTGAACGATGTGGTCGGGATGGTCGATGCGCTGCTGCGATTGTCCTCGCGTGCCGTGGTCCCCAATATCGTGATGTCGCGGGCCGGAACCGACGGCTACCGGGCGTAGCAGCCGCCCACCTGTCACCGAGCGGCGGCAGCCGAGGCCACGTCCTCCCGCGCTCGACGACAGCCGGGAAACTCCCTCGGGCCCGTTCCCGCCGTCGGCGAGCACCCCGAATCGATCCTGAACCGGCCGGGCCTGCGCGCCGCGAGACATCCGATCCCGGGGATGGCGGAAAAGGATCGTGGAGTTCCCGGGACTCAGATCACGATTCGTAAGGGGTGTTCGAGCAGCGACTTCAGGTCGGCCAGGAACTTGGCGGCGACGGCCCCGTCGACGGCGCGGTGATCCGCGGACATGGTGACGCGCAGGGTTTTTCGGCTGACCACCTGTTCGCCGTCCAAGTGCAGTTCGTCGGTGGCCGCGCCGATGGCGAGGATCGCGGCCTCGGGTGGGTTGATCACGGCGGTGAAGTGTTCGATACCGAACATGCCCAGGTTGGAGATGGTGAAGGTGGAACCTTCCATTTCTGCGGGTCGCAGCGTGCGGTCACGCGCGCGTTCGGCCTTGTCGCGGGACTCCGCGGCGATCTCGGACACGCTCTTGCGATCGGCATCCCGGATCACCGGAACCATGAGGCCCGCCGGGGTCGCCACCGCGACACCGAGGTGCACGCCGCGGTGTCGCAACAGCTTGTCGCCGGCGAAGGAGACGTTGACGGTCGGGTTCGCCCGCAGCGTTGCGGCCACAGCCTTGACCAGCAGGTCGTTGATGCTGATCTTTCCCGCTTCCGTTTCCGCGAGAGTCGTGTTGATCCGGGCGCGCAAACCCAGCAGGTCGGTCACATCGATGGCGCTGGTCAGATAGATATGTGGCGCCTGTTGCTTGCTTTCGGTGAGGCGCTGGGCCGAGATCCGCTGGATGGTGGTGAGCGGAATTTCCTCGTGGTCGGCGGCAGCCGGGGCCGTCGGCGCGGCGGCGACCTCGGGCTCGACGGGTGCGACCACAGCCGCGGAACGACCTGCCCGGTGGGCGGCTTCGACGTCTCGACGGGTCACGCGTCCGTTGGGTCCGGTCCCGGCCACCGCGGTGAGATCGATGCCGAGCTCGCGGGCGACCTTGCGGGCCAGCGGCGAGGACTTCGTTCGTGCACCGGATTCGCCGGTGGGCGCATCGGTTTCGGAGGTCGTACCCCGGCCGTCGGGCTGTGCGCCGCGAGTCACGGGCTGCGGTGTGGAAGCGACGGAGGCGGTGGCTCGGGGCGGGGCCTGTGTGGTTGCTGCCGGTCGGCTTCCGTCGCCGACCACGGCGATCGGCTCGCCGATGGGGACGCGTGCACCTGCCTCGGCGATGATCTGTTCGAGCACGCCGTCGTCGTAGGCTTCGAGTTCCATGAGGGCTTTGTCGGTCTCGATCTCGGCGAGCACCTCGCCACGCGTCACCTGGTCGCCGACCTTCTTCAGCCAAGCAGAGATGATGCCGTCCTCCATGGTGTCCGAGAGCCGCGGCATGGTGATTTCGGGCAACGTTGTTCCTCCGGTTTCAGCGTCGGGTGCCGACGGCCGCGAGAGTTTCGAGCGCGGCGGTGTACAGCGAATCGGCGGACGGCAGAGCGAGCCGTTCCAGTGGCTTGGCGTACGGCAGCGGAACCTCGGCCATGGCCACGCGGCGTACGGGCGCGTCGAGGTAGTCGAAGGCGCCGTCGGAGATGGAGGCCGCTACCTCGGCGCCGATACCGTAGGTGAGCCAGTCGTCTTCACCGATCACAGCGCAGCCGGTCTTGCGTACGGATGCGATGAGGGTGGTGCGGTCCAGTGGGCGCAGACTGCGCAGGTCGATCACCTCGGCCGAAATTCCCTCGCCTGCCAGCCGGTCGGCGACCTGGGTGCAGACCGTCGCCATTCTCGAGTAGCCGATCAGCGTGATATCGCTGCCCGGGCGCGTGATGGCGGCTTTGCCGATCTCGGCGGCCGGCAGGCTCTCCGGCACTTCGCCCTTGGTGTTGTACAGCGAGAGGTTCTCCAGGAAGAGCACGGGATCGTCGTCGTCGATGGCGGCTTTCAGCAGTGTCCGCGCATCGGCCGGTGTGCTCGGCGCGACGACCTTCAGGCCGGGGACGAACGCGTAGTACAGCTCGATGTTCTGCGAGTGGGTCGCGCCCAGCTGCTGGCCGCCGCCGCCCGGGGTGCGGATGACCATGGGTACATTGGTCTGCCCGCCGAACATGCCATAGATCTTGGCCGCGTGATTGACGATCTGGTCCAGTGCCAGGAGCGAGAAGTTGATCGTCATCAGCTCCACCACCGGGCGCAGACCGAGCATGGCGGCCCCGATGGCCGCGCCGACGAACCCCTCCTCGGCGATCGGAGTATCGCGGACCCGTTTCGGGCCGAACTCGGCCAGCAGGCCGGCAGTGATCTTGTACGAGCCTTCGAAGATGCCGATCTCCTCTCCGATGAGGAAGACGTCTTCATCGCGCCGCATCTCCTCGCGGAGGGTTTCGCGCAGCGCTTCACGGTAGGTCATGAGAGCCACAGGGAACTCCTTGGTCAGCGAAAAGGGGGTCGGCCGGCAGGCGGCGGGAGTCTCCCGCGACCGGCGTCGCATAGGTGTAGTCGAACAGGCTCGACGGCTCCGGATGCGGACTGGCTTCCGCGAATTCCACGGCGGCAGCGACCCGTTCGGTCACCTCGTCTTCGATATCGGAGACCGACTGCTCGGTGAGTACGCCGGCGTCGAGCAACCGGTTCTGCCACAGCGCGATCGGATCGTGGTCGCGCGCGATCGAGACATCCTCGTCGGTGCGGTACTTCGCGGGATCTACTACGGAGTGTCCCTTGAGCCGGTAGCTGACCGTCTCCAGGAGCGCCGGTCGACCTTCGCGCCGAGCCGTTTCGATCAGCTCGCCCGCCACGCTTCGGACGGCCAGCACATCGGTGCCGTCGACCCGTTCGCCGCGCATACGGTAAGCGGCGGCGCGTTTCCACAGATCGGGTTCGGCGGAGGAGTTCTCGACCGTGGTGCCCATACCCGTCTGATTGTTGATCACCAGGAATACGATCGGCAGGTGCCACAGCGCGGCGATATTCAGCGACTCGTGGAACGCGCCGATATTCGTGGTGCCCTCGCCCATCTGACACACCACCACGTCGTCGCCGCCCCGATAGTCGATGGCGAGCGCGGCGCCGACGGCCAGCGGGACCTGGCCGCCGACGATGGCGTAACCGCCGAGCAAGCGCGTCGCGGTGTCGTACATATGCATCGAACCGCCCCAGCCCTTCGAGGTGCCGGTGGAACGGCCGTAGAGTTCGGCCATGACGCGGCCCGGCTCGATGCCCTTGGCCAGGGCGTAGCCGTGCTCCCGGTAGTTGGTGAACAGGTAGTCGGTGGGGCGCATCGCCGCGCCCATGCCGACGACGGTGGCTTCCTCACCCAAGTTGAGGTGGCAGTACCCGCCGATCTTCGCTTGCTGGTAGCTCTGCGCGGTGCGCTCTTCGAAGCGGCGCACGAACAACATGTCGCGGAACAGGCCGCGTAGCGTATCCGGGTCCTCGGCGGCGATCCGGGTCTCGATGGCGTCGCTCGCTCCGGGTTCGGTGGCCGGTGACCCGGTGCCGGGCGGCGGAGCTGCGGTGGTGCTGGGCTCGGCGGTCTCGGCCGGGTGGCCTGCGCCGGTCGAGCCGGTCGTCTTGCGGGCGCGCTTGTGCGGCGTGGTGCCGATCGTCACCTGGTCTCCTCAACGCTTCCGGGTCGGTGCGATGTGTACCGGCAGGCCGAGCCCGGCCAGGGCTGCCTCCATGCCGATCTCGCCGAGGGTGGGGTGGGCGTGGATTGTCTCGGTGAGCTCGTCGAGGGTCGCTTCCAGTGAAATCGCCAGTGCGCCCTCGGCAATGAGATCGCTGGCCGACGGGCCGATGATGTGTACGCCGAGAACTTCCTTGTGCCGTGCCCCGGCGACGATCTTCGCGAAGCCCTCGGTGTCGCCGAAGGTCTTGGCCCGGCCCAGCGCCTCGAACGGGAACTTGGCGGTGATCACGTCGTGGCCGGCGGCGCGGGCGGCGTCTTCGGTGAGGCCGACGCCGGCGATCTCGGGATGGGTGAAGGTCGCGGCCGGGATCACGGTGTAGTCGATGTGCGCATCGTGCCCGGCGATCACGTCGGCCGCGGTCAGGCCCTGATGGGAGGCCACGTGCGCGAGCAGCGCCTTGCCGGTGACATCCCCGATCGCCCAGACATGCTCGACGTTCGTACGCAGCCGGTCGTCGACTCGGATGAAACCGCGCGCGTCCGTCTCGATGCCCGCGGCATCCAGTCCGAGTTGGCCGGTGTTCGGACGGCGGCCCACGCCTACCAGCACCACATCGGCATCGAGGTCGCGCCCCTTCGGGCCGTCGACGCTCACCCGCAGCCGTTCCCCGGCCTGCGTGACGGCCGCGACGGTCGATCCGGTCAACACGGTGATACCGCGTTTGCCGAACGACCGGCCCAGCGCGATGCCGATCTCGGCGTCCTCCAAGGGGACCAGGCGATCTTGCCTCTCCACCACGGTGACTTCGCTACCGAAGGTCGCGAACAGGGCGGCCCATTCCACACCCACCGCGCTGCCCCCGATGACGACCAGCCGATCGGGGATCTCGGTCAGCCCGAATGCGCCGTCGGAGGTGATGACGCCGGGAAGATCAGCGCCGGGAACAGGTAGCCGCGCCGGGACCGAGCCGGTCGCGATGAGCACATCGGTCGCATTGATCGTGCGAGCCGAGTCGGCGGCCGCGTCGGCGGCATAGCGGGGCCCGCCGGGGAAAACCGGTGACCCGCCGACCTCGAACACCTCGACGGTGGTCGGTCCCGTGAGCCGCGCATGTCCCTCGATAACGGTGACCCCGTTCGTCTTCAGAAGTCCTGCCACCCCCTCGGTGAGTTCCCCGACGATGGCGTCCCGGCGCGCGCGCACCGCGGCGAAGTCGACGCGAATGCCATCGGTGTGCACACCGAAATCGGCTGCGTCGCGAATCGTCTGGAGGACCTCGGCGGACCGCAGCATGGCCTTCGTGGGGATACAACCCCAGTTCAGGCACACACCACCAGGGCGCTCCTTCTCGACCAGGCCGACGCGCAGGCCGCGTTGGGCGGCGCGGATGGCCGCCACGTACCCGCCGGGGCCGCCACCGACCACGAGCAGATCGAATTCCGGCACTTGTGGTGCTCCTCATCCTCGAACCATCGACCCGCTTCCGGTTGCGGTGTGGGTCGTCCAGTCGAGTCTTGTGGGCACCAGGTGCACAAACAATGACCTCGATGTCCAGATATGTGTGGTCCTGATTGGGCGCTGAGCCCAATCGGGCTAGCGGGTGTGGTCTTTGTCGCGGGCCGTCGCGCCGAGCTCGAGCGCGGTCAACGCCAGGGAGAACTCCAGGTAGGCGCGCTGACCCTCCAGCGGGCGGCCCAGCAGCGTGGCGATGCGCTGCAGGCGGTTGATCACGGTGTTCCGATGGCAGTGCAGCCGGGGCGCGGCATTGGCGGCGGAGCAGCTCTCGGCCAGCCAGACGGCCAGCGTGCGCAACAGAATCTCCCGTTCCTTCGCCGGCAATTCGAGGACCGGGCCCAGGGTGCGAGCGATCAGCAACTCGGTCAGATCGGGTGAACGCAGCAACAGGGCTTCGGGATAGTGCTCGTCGAGCGAGATGAATACCCCCGCGGCATCCTCGGGCAGGGTATCGAGTGCGAGCACCGCCAAGCTGTGTGCGGTGCTGATCGCGGCCATTCCGGCAACCGCGGGGGAGACGGCTGCCCGTCCACGCACCTTGGGGCGAAGCTGTTGCAGCACGGGCTCGGTGGCGTGACCGTCGAGCGCTACCAGGCCGACTGTGGAATCCGCTCGTTCATGCCAGGCCGAGCGGACTCCGAGCGAATTCAGTGCCGTTTCCGACCCCGTATGCAAAGGATGCGAGTCCCCCCGGGCCACTACCACCAGGTAGTCGCCGTGGATGGGCAGGTTCAGTTCGCGGGCGGCGCGGGCGGCGAACAGCGAATCTCGTGCCTGGCCCGCGAGTACGTCCTCGATCAGACTGTGCCGACGGCGTTCGTCCCGCCGTACACGGTCCATCTCGGTGCTGCGGTACGAGGTGACCAGTGCCGAGGACATCCTGTCGATGACCGCCCACATGGCCGTGCCGGTCTCTCTGAATTCGGCGGGCGGCACCTCACCGGCCCTGTCGAGCAGCGCTTCCCAGACGATGCGTCCACCCAGCCTGAAGGTGCGCAGCATGGCCTCCAGCGGTACGCCCTGCTCAGCGCGCTGTTTGCCGATGGTCGCGGCCACATCGTCCTGGTCGGTGCACTCTGTCCCGCCGCCCAGCAAGTCCAGGACCCGCGTCAGGAACCGCCGGCAGCCGTCGAGCAGATCCGCGTGCGTCACCGCCGAGTAGTCGGTCCATTCGGGGTTGTCGGTGAAGATGGCCGCCAGCAACCGCTGTGTGAGTTCGGGAATCACGCTACGGCAGGCCGCGGCGAGTTCCGACGAGCTCACCACCTGCCCGAACTCCTTTTCTGCCGCCACGCGGGCCACGCTACGCTGCGGCAATTCGCCGGACGCAGGAGGCCGGGGGCGACCGGCTCGCGAGAATACGGACGCGCCGAGAACACGCGCCGGATGACTTCGGGCCGGGCGTATGGCGGAGGCCATCGACCATTTCGAGCAGAACTTCGCGGACGCCGAGCGGCTCGGGGCACCCGACTACTCACAGGCTGTGATCGCACGCGACAATCTCGCTGCGGTACGCACGGTGGATGGCGGGGTCTCGACGAATCACAACGACCGGTGAGATGGATACCGGGGCACCTACCACCACGCCGCCGTTCTGTCGGGAACACGCCGGTGCGCCATGGGTTCCCACCCGCACTCGGGTCGGGGAGGCCGGTCGCCGCCCGTCATATCCGCGGGATCGGCGTTTCTGTGCCGAGCCGGTGCTCGCCGGGATTACCCTGAGGCGATGCGTCCACGGCTCCGTCGGTACTGGGTAGCTTCACTCACGGTTCTTGTTTCGACCGTATTGTTCTGTGCGCACGCCGCCGCCGCGCCGCAATCCGCCGCCGGGCTACCACGATTGGACGGCGGGTTCCTCTGGGGCGTGGCATCCTCCGGGTTCCAGGCCGAAGGCCATGCGCCCGACAGCAACTGGAGTCGGTATATCGCGGCGAACCCCGCCTATGACCGCCTCGGGAATTCGGTGGATTTCTACGACCGCTTCGAGTCCGATATCCGCCTTGCCGCGGACCTGGGCGTCCGGGTGTTCCGGGTCGGGGTGGAATGGGCACGGCTGCAGCCGGCACCGGGGGTCTGGGACGAGCAGGCTTTCCGCTTCTACGACTCGGTGGTCGCGAGCATTGCCCGGGCCGGTATGCGACCCATGATCACCCTCGACCATTGGGTGTATCCGGGTTGGATCGCCGACCGGGGCGGCTGGCGCAGCCCGACCATCGTCGAGGACTGGCTGGCGAATATGCGTGCCGTCGTCGACCGTTACGCCGCGCAGGATCCGCTGTGGGTCACCGTGAACGAACCCGTCGCCTATATCGCCCACGAGACCGGTCGCGGCAACGCCGACGCCGCTCAGATGCTGGACCGGATCGCGGAGGCGCACAACAGAATCTACGACCATATCCACCACGTCCGGCCGAACGCTCAGGTGACCAGCAATGTCGGCTACGTCGCCGGCGCCGAGGACCGGATCAACGGCGCCCTCGTCGACCGTATCGCCGCCCGCCTCGACTACGTCGGAATCGACTACTACTGGGGATACGACGCGGCACGGACGATCATCGAATACCTCGGCGGCGCCGTCGGATCCGCGGTCCCGCCCGGACCGCCGATCTGGGAGCTTCCGATCCGTCCGGAAGGGATCTACTTCGCCCTCCGGCACTATGCCGACCGCTTCCCGGGTAAACCTCTCTACATTGTCGAAAACGGGATGGCCACCGACAACGGACATCCACGCGCCGACGGCTTCACTCGCAGTGCCCATCTCCAGGACACCGTCTACTGGATCCAGCGCGCCGAGGCCGACGGTATCAACGTGATGGGCTACAACTATTGGAGTCTCACCGACAACTACGAATGGGGCAGCTTCCGTCCCCGGTTCGGCCTCTACACCGTCGACACCATCACCGACCCGAGTCTCACTCGCCGCCCGACCGACGCTGTCGCCACGTACAGCCGGACCATCGCCGAAGGTGGCGTGCCCGGCGACTATCGACCCACCCGCGGCGTGTCACCCTGCTTTCTCATCGACCCCCCGGCCAGCTGCCTACGCCCCGTTGCCGCCGTACCCTGATGGCATACGAGCTTTGCTGTTACGGGACACCTCGCGAGGTCACGCGGTGATATCGGCTCGGCCGCTCCGGGGCGGCCGGTGAGGAGAAGCTCTCATAGGCCTGGCTCGCGGCGATGATCTCCGCGGGCTTCGACGCGCAGCGGGGCGTGGCCGATCGTCGGGATGCGCCGCTGCCGTCGCGGAACAGACCCCCGCACGCGGCAAACCGTGAGAAGACCCGAAGGCGAATGACTCGTCACGGTTCGCTTTTCCCGCGGGCAGGAGTGGCCTCCTCACGAACCCAGGCGTCGGACTGGGTGAGCCAGAAGAGGTAGGTGAGTGCCGGCAACACAGTCACTGCCGCGATACCCACGACTGCGAGTAGAGCGAGCAGGGTGGCACGGGCTCCCGCGGCGTCGGAGATCAGCATTTCGTCGACCAGCATCCACGGCGTCTGGGCAACGGCCCATCCGATGACGATCGCCGCGACGGCGACCAGCGCGAAAACCCTTGCCCACCCGAACCGGCGGCGGAACACCAACACCAGGGCGAGGGCACCGGCCGCCGCGGACAGCACGATCAGGGGCAGCGCCCGCCCGAGCAATTCGTCGCCGAGGGTCGGTGCGTCGCGCCGGATCGGTGTGATCGCCGCGATCGCGATCGCACCGGTCACGCCACCGACTACCAAAGTGCGGGGCCGCAGGAATTCTGCGAGCCCGCGGTCCCCGGACCTCGCGGCATCGGCAGTGAGAAACACTCCGGCCAGAAACGCCGAGGTTCCCACTGCCAGGGTGCCGCCGACCAGCGAGGTCGGGTTCACCCAGGAGCTCACCCGGTCGCCGTATCCCTGCGCCGGTACACGGCCAGAGGCGATCGCGCCGACGACCGTCCCGAAGAAGAACGGGGTGATCAGGGACGACCCGGCGAACAATGCGCCGAACAGGCGTGCCTGGGTCATCGTCGCGGAGTACTTACGAAACGCGAAGTTGGCCCCGCGCAATACGATGCCCAGCAGGGCGAGGCTCATCGGAATGAACAGAGTCGTCATGATGGCCGCGAAGGCCGCGGGATAGGCGGTCCACAGGAAGACCAGTATGTAGATCAGCCACACATGGTTGGCTTCCCATACCGGACCGATGCTGTGGTCGATCAGCACCCGCAGGCGACCGCCACGTCGCGGCCCGCCCGCGGTCAGGTCCCAGAAACCGGACCCGAAGTCCGCGCCCGCGAACAGCGCGTACAACACCACCCCGGTGAACATCGCGGTCGCCACGGCATCCGACAGGTCCATCGTTCACTGCCCTCCCGTGCCGCGGGCGCGCTGCGCCTGGTCGACCGGGGAGGCCCCGGGACCGTAGGGAGCCACGATCGTTTCGCTGCCGGCGCGCCAGCGTCGCGCCATCGACCGCAACACGACCACCGCCCCCACGGTCATTCCGAGATAGACCAGCACCACACCGATATAGCCGACCCATAGTCCGGTACTGGTGCTGGCGGCGTCCTCGGTGCGCAGTACCTGCCACACAGTCCACGGTTGCCGGCCGACCTCGGTGGCGATCCATCCGCATTCGAGCGCGAGGACAGCCAGCGGTCCCGCCGCGACCGCCGCCCGCAGGAACCAGCGGTGGGCCAGCAGATCACGCCGCCGCCACCGCAACACCCAGAAGACGATTACCGCGAGTGCCAGCAGGCTGCCGACCCCGACCATGGTTTGGAAGGCGAGGTGGGTGATGTTGACCGGCGGCCGGTCCTGCACGGACACCGTGTCCAGACCCGGGACGGGCGCGGTCAGCGAGTTGCGGGCGATAATCGAACCCAGGCGTGGGATATCGAGTGCCCCGCGCACCTCGCCGCCCACCAGCACCCCGCCCAGCCGCAGCGGAGCCGGGCCCTCGGTGGTGGTGGCCAATTCGAACGCGGCCAATTTCGCCGGCTGCGTATCGTGCACCCGCATACCGAGAACATGCCCGATGAGAGGTTGCAGCAGCGCGGCGACGGTCGCGAAGACGAACGGCACCGTGAAACCCAACCGGTGGTGGTCGTCGCGGCGGCCGCGCAGCAGGCCGGCGGCATAGACGCCCGACACCACGAACCCGACCACCATGAACGCACCGACCCACATGTGCGCGAACTGCAGAAACGCGCCGCCGTTGAACATCGCCCGCCACGGGTCGACGTCGGTGACCTCGCCGTCGACGAGCCGGAAACCGGTCGGGTTGTTCATCCACGCGTTGACGCTGACCACACAGAACGTTCCCACCACGCCCGCCACCCCCATCGGGATGAGCATCGCGAGATGCCGTCGCGGTGGCATCCGTCCCCAACCGTAGAGGTAGATCCCGAGGAAGATGGCTTCGATGAAGAACGAGAGACCTTCGAAGGCGAATGGGAGACCCAGTACGTCGCCGTAACGTCCCATAAGTCCCGGCCACAGCAGTCCCATTTCGAAGCTGAGTACTGTCCCGGAGACAGCGCCGATGGCGAACAGGATCGCCGAGACCGTCGCCCATCGCTTGGCCAACCCCAGCGCGACGGAGTCCCCGCGGGTCAGGCCGCGCCGATGTACGACATAGATCATGGCGGGAAAGGCGACCCCGAAGCAGGCCAGCACGATATGCCAGCCCAACGAGAACGCCATCTGCTGACGAGCGGGCAACAAACCCGGCGGGCGCTCTCCGCTCGCCCCGAGGAGCGCGACCACAGTGCTCGTCACCATCACAGCCCCTTCCGTCACCGGCGAACGGTACCGACCCGGGGACGCCGGAAGCGTGACCTACACGCGGCCGATTTCGATCGCAGCGTAGTCGGGGAGACCGGACCGCGGCTGTCACGAATCCGGCGCCGGGCAGTTGCGCGGCCGCGTCATCCGCGACGGCAGCGACCTACCCCGTCTCGGCCGCGCACAGCGAATCGCCCACCTCGCCACCGCCTACGGCGTCCTCGGCACATAACCACGCCGTGCGGCGCCGGCCGAGGAACTGCCCGCGGGTTGGCCGGCCGTCGAGCACCTTGAACCCCTCACCGCCGGCGGCCCGGCACTCGAGCACGCCACCGAGCCACCAACGACAGGGCCAGAGAGAAGCTGACTGCTTAACCACCTCCGGCAGCGGCCGGATTAGCCATTCCGACGCCGGATAAACACCCGCCGGTCCGCGCATTTTCCCGCCTCACACCATTTCGATGCAGCTGTTCGGCAGGAGGCCGTATGGCACGGCGTCGGCGATATCCGCCTGGACGACGTGACCGATCCGAAGATCGAGGAACCCACCGACGCGATCGTACGCATCACCACCTCCGCCATCTGCGGCACCGACCTGCATCTGGTGCGGGGCACCATGCCCGGCATGTTGCCCGGGACCGTGCTCGGGCACGAAGCAGTCGGGGTGGTCGAGGAAACCGGATCGGCGGTGCGGGGCTTCGCGGCCGGTGACCGGGTGGTGGTGTGTTCCACTGTGGCCTGCGGGTACTGCTCCTACTGCCGGGCCGGCTACTTCGCGCAATGTGACGTGGCCAATCCGAACGGCCCGCAGGCCGGCACCAGTTTCTTCGGCGGGCCGGAGAGCACCGGACCGGTCGACGGATTGCAGGCCGAGTACGCGCGCATCCCCTATGCCGCGACGACGCTGGTCGAAGTGCCGGACGAGGTGACCGACGAGCAGGGCCATCATGGTGTCCGATGTGCTGCCCACCGGGTGGTTCGGCGCGAAGCTGGCGCAGGTGTCCCAGGGTGACACCGTCCTGGTGCTCGGGGCGGGCGTGGTCGGGCAGTGCGCCGTCGCGTCGGCGAAGCGACAGGGTGCCTCGCGGGTACTGGTGGTCGACGACCATGCCGATCGACTCGCGGTCGCCCGCGCGCAGAACGCCGAGCCGATCGACTTCGGCGTCGAGGACCCGGTGTCCGCGGTGCGTGAGCTCACCGGCGGTATCGGGGTGGACCGGGTGATCGAGGCGGTCGGTGTCGACGCGCAGCGCCCGCACTCCGGCCCGGCCGCCGCGGAGCTGCCGGTGGACACCGGGACATTCGAAGCCGAACGCGGCGCGGCCGCAACCGAGGGCAACACCGGTGACGGTCAGTGGCTGGTCGGCGACGCCCCGAGCCTGGCGTTGCGCTGGGCGGTGAACGCGGTGGCCAAAGCCGGCAGCATCGGCATCGTCGGGGTATACCCACCGGACTTCGACGCCTTTCCGGTCGGTGCGGTCACCAACCGCAATCTCACGGTGCAGGGAGGTAACTGCAACCATCGCCGCTATGTCCCGGGCCTGCTGGGCCGGGTCGCGCGCGGCGATCTGGACCCCACCCGGTTCATCACCCGGCTCGCCGAGCCGGTGGCGGCCATCGCCGCCTACCAGCAGTTCGACCTGCGCCGTGAAGGGTGGCTGAAAACCGTGGTCACCATGACAGGGGGCGCGTAGTCAGCGGACGGTGCCTCCAGATCGAGATCCGGAAGTGTGCACAATCAATCCCGGTCGGTTCCCGGCGCCAACGTAGGTGCCACAGCGCCCCGGAACTCACCGATGGCTATCACGGGGTCCCCGGTCCTGAAGCGCACTCGCCCGTTCTGTCCGCTCCGCGGTACGTCCGGGGCGATCTCCGGGGCCCGGTCGGGGTCCCGTCCGGTCAAGCGTGTCGTCCGCCGGCGCAGCTGGATCGCTGTCAGCGCACTGACCACGGTGGAGCGGACCGGTAGGCGGGCGGTGCGGGAGTCGCCCGCAGCCAGGCGAACGATCTCCGGATCCGGAGTCACCAGATACACCTCGACGCCCGCACGCCGATAGCGGCACGCGTCCTCGGCTGTCGCGGCCAGAGTGCGCAGCGACAGGAACTCCAGCCGGGTCGCGTTGATGATCAAGGCGCCGTCCCCGCCGGCAGCCACCTCGGCGGCCTTGCCTACTTGTTCCCGCCACAGTGGCAGGGTGAAAGCATCGGCGTGGCCACGCGCAGCCAAGACGACGACTCCGCCGCGGAACCCGGTCCGGAACATCAGCTGATCACCAGGGGATCTGCCCGTCGACGCCGGAGAATCGGCAGGAATCTGTACAGAACTGACAGTCGGTTTCATAGTGCACTCACATCGGGTCGACATGCGCAACATCAAGGGCCCACCCCGGTGGTCTCGAGGCGACTTCTGGGCCCGCATTGGGAGACTAGGCGATCGCATCCACGACGCCAACAGCTCGCCGGAAATGTTCGCTTCATGAAACCCGGCCGTTGCGCGATCCGCCGTTCGATCACGCCGCCATATCGAATGAGCCCCGACTCGGCGCCGAGGTACCGGGCTGCAGCCCACCGTGACACACCACCCCTACGCAGCCATGAAAGGCATATTTTGCCAATGCTGCGTGGGGTCAGCAGTGCGGGTGCTGCGCGATCGTGGAGAGTTCGACAGTGTCGGCCATCGCCCGGTAACCGGCCGGGTTGGGGTGGAGCCTGTCGGGGCTGGAATAGTCGGCTCGCAGAATCGAGAGGTTGCCGGGATCACGCAGGGCGGCGTCGAAATCCACGATCCCGTCGCTGAGTTGTTGCGTGCGGATCCAGGTGTTGATCTCCTGCCGGTGCTTCTCGCTGTCGGGCGCGAGCAGGACGCCGTCGACGATTGCGTCCGAGGCGGGCAGCACGGTCCCCAGCCAGATCTTCTTCCCGGCGCGGCGTGCCGCGGTGATCAACTGCTCGTATCCGGCGATCACCTGGGCGGCCGTGGCAGGGGGTGGTAGTCCGAGGTCGTTGATCCCCTCCTGTACCAGTACTCCGCTCACCCCGGTGAGGCTCAGCGCGTCACGGTCGAATCGGGCGACGGCACTCGGCCCGAACAGGAACGGCTCACCTCCGGTCACTACCCGGTTGCTGCCGATTCCCGCATTCACGACCGAGACCGGGATACCGGCGTGGTCGAGCCTGCGCTGTAGGAAATCCGGGTAGCGGCTGTCGGTATCGGCAACCGCGCGGTCGACAGGGATGCCCATCGGGGTGCTCCCGACGAATCCGTCGGTGATGGAGTCACCGAAGGCGACCACGGAATGGGTGCCGGCCGAGGCGAGTACGTCCAGAGCGCGGACGTAGAACCAGGATCCGGTCCGGGAGGTGAACTGGTTCGCCGCTGTCCGGCCGGTGAGGTTGCCGCTGCCCGGGGGCGAATAGTAGGAGGTCGCGTTGGCGTTCCAGTGTTTGGTGGGCGGGCCCGCGGATTCGGCGATGTGAATGCTGACGGCCAGCGGTTGTGCAGAGGTGACCGTGAACGACAGCGGGTCGCTGACGATATCTTCGCCGGCGGGCACGGTGATCGAGCGGTTGCCGCGGAAGGTGACCGGGTGAATATCGGTCGCGGCGGCTCCTTCGGTCTGTTCGCCGACGGTGACCTCGGCGAAGGTGACCGGGCCTGGTCCGAAGCGATTGGTCAGATGCAGCCGCAGCTGCTCTCCGCCGAGGTGCGGTGTGATGACCATGCGGAAGGTCTGGTCGTCGACTGCCATGGGTACGGGTGTGCCGGCCGCGTCCAACGGGGTCAGGGAATCGGTGGGGGCGGCGGCCCACGAAGCGACGAAATGCTCGCGACCGCAGAGTTGGTCATTCGGCTGCGCGGTGGCGGGAGTGGAGCCCGTCATCACCGTTGCCGCGATGACGGCGGCGGTCACGGCTGCGCCCAGGGCGGCCGGCAGGGAATCGGCTCGTTCGAAAGGTGAGCCCGGGAGCTTTGTTTTCACGGTGGATTCACCTCGCTGTCGCTCACCGGCGTGCGGCGGACGTGTGGCTTCGACAGCGGGTGTGTCGCCTCTGTGCATGGTTGCCCTACTCTCCGGTGAGCGGCTGGATCTCGTGTACATACCTCGACTCGTGACCACCGGTTCCCGCGCGCTGGTGGCGGCTACGGAGTCCATGCCGGCCTGTCGGGAACGTGCCACTGTTTCGAAGAGAAATGGTGCAGCGGCCGAGGGTTCGCAATGTTCGCTTCTCGCTGCGGGCGCCGAAGGTAGCGGGGTGGTGACTCCCGTCGGCCGGGTCGTGTGGATGACGCCGAGGTGGTGGCGTGCACCTACGAGATCTGTGCGGGGTACGACATTGCTCGTAGAAAGTAGCGAGCGACACGCGCGAAAAAGACCGTGCGGCAATCGCTGTCGTCGAGTGCGAGGAGTTCTGCGGTGAACGGTCGGTCCGGCGCGGCGAACGGTTCGCACGGCGGCTTCAGGCCTGTGGTGGGTCCGGTGCCTTGAAAGGGGCGGCGAGCGAGGCGATCACGACCGAGTCGCCGGCTCGCTTCCCGGCCGTCCCGGTGGCTACCGCGGCGGCCGCGTCGGCGTGGTTGTCGTGGGTCAGCCGGTAGACCGCGCGTTCCAGGATGGGCAGGATCTCGGTGATTTCGAGATTGCCGTCGGCGAATCGTCCGATCAGTGCGTAGGTCAGATTGGACAGGACCAGCGCGATGTCTTCGATATAGGTCGGGTCTGCCTTGTGGAACAGCGCGGCGATAACGGGTTGCATCGCGTTGATGCCCTGGGCGTCCAGGCGTTGCCCGCTCGAGACGGTGCGGGCCCGGTGATAGGCCTCGAGCATCCGGGGGTTGCGCTCCCACGGCCGGAATACATATCCGAGGACTCGCACCAATCCGTCGTGCAGCGTTTCCCCTGGCTCCGGCCCCCGCATGGCGGTGTAGCTGTGAGTGGCCATCCAGTGCTCGACAGCGGCGACGATCAATTCGTCGCGATCGGCGAAATGCTTGTACACGGTGGCGAGCGACACGCGGGCGCGCCGCGCTACTTCGCGGAGCTGGACCGCCTCGTATCCGTCCGTTACCAGCAGGTCGAGGACAACGTCGATGATCTGCCCGGTCGGCGGCGTTTTCGGTACTCGGCTCACGCGTCCACGGTAACGATGGTGAGCATCGGTTACTCGCTGCGGTTCGGCAGGGGTTATTGGTAACTGTGTTACTGTCCGGTAGATCGCAGCTGTGGCCGACTCCATACGGCCGTCGCTGTGTGGTCCGGGACACAGAGCAACGGAGCCCGGGCAGAGGTTCACGGAGAGGTATCGATGCATCAACAGCACTGGCAGAGCGGCTATCGGCGGAGATTGCTGCCACGGGTCGTTCGGATGACTGCGGCCGCCGTGGCCATAATCTGTGCGGCCGCGGTGGCGGTGGTGGCCACAGATCAGCCCGAGGCCGCGGCCGCTCCGGAGGACTTCTACGCCGCGCCCGAGCAGATTCCGGTCGAGCCGGGCTCGGTGATCCGAACCCGGCCGATGTCGCTGCTGGCCACTCTGCCCTCGGATCAGGGATGGCCGGGTAAGGCCGAGCACGTGATGTACACGACCCGGCTGCAGGACGGGTCCCCGGTCGCGGTCACCGGGACCTTCATCGATGCCGCGGGCCCGTGGCTGGGGGCGGGTCCGCGGCCGACGGTTGTGATCGGTCCCGGTACCTCGGGTCAGGGTGACCGGTGTGCGATGTCGAAGGCGTTCTCGACGGGGATCACCCTCACCACCGATCCGTCGCCGTCGCTGTCGGCGAATCAGGAACTCCCGTCCTCGGCGGTGTGGAGCCGGCTGGGTGCGCGGGTGCTGGTGACCGACTACATCGGATTGGGCACTCCCGGAATCCACACCTACGCCAACCGGATCGAGGAGGCGCACGCCGTCCTCGACGGTGCGCGGGCGGCCAACACTCTGGCGGGCGCCGGCCCCGAGACCCCGCTGGTGTTCTGGGGTTATTCCCAGGGCGGTGGGGCGGTCGCGGCGGCCGCGGAGATGGCGCCCGCCTACGCACCGGAACTGAACCTCAAAGGAACCTGGGCCGGTGGTCCGGTGGCCGATCTGGCCGCGATCCTCGAACGGATCGACGGGGCCCTGATCGGTGGCGCGATCGGTTTCGCCATCAACGGGCTGCTCGCGCGCTATCCCGATCTGGAGAAGGCGGTCGACCGGGTGACCAACCAGTACGGCCGCGACACCCTGGTGGCGTTGAGCGATGCCTGTATCGGTGATGTCATCACCCGCTACCCGTTCATGAAGACCAGTTCGCTGACCATCGACGGCCGACCGCTCAGCACCCACCTGCAAGCGATCCCGGAAGCCGCTCCCGCCCTGGCCGAACTCCGGGTGGGCACCCTGACCCCGGCCTCGCCGGTGTTGATCACCAGTGGCCGCAACGACGACACCGTGCCCTACAACCAGGCTCGCCGGCTCGCCGACGACTGGTGCGCCAAGGGCGCGACGGTCACCTTCCGCACCAACGAACTGCCGCCCCTGCTGCCCGGAACCACCATCCCGGGCCATTTCGGGCCGGAGATGATCGACGGATTCGGCCCCGACAACGCGGTCACCTACCTCCTGGATCGCCTGGCCGGCAAACCGGTACAAGGCTGCACCATCGACTGATAGCCGGCGCCGAGACATATAACGCCCGCACGGAATGTCGTGCGGGTTCCGGCCCAGGCGCGTCACTGTGCCTCGACGCGCACCACCGACCGGGTGGTGCGCGCTGCAGCCATGCGCTGTGCCGCCCGTCCGAGGGGGCTCCGTCCCCGATGACACGATGACGACCGAAGGATCGAGTAATGAAGGTAATGACCCGCCGATCACTGTTGACCGGTGCTGCCGTGGCAGGCGCAACCCTCGTGGGGGCGCGTGCGATCGGGTCGCCGGCCCCGGCTGCCGCCCAGGTCGGCAACGTGCCCTTGACCTATGAAGAGCACCGCGTGGTCGTGATCGGCTCCGGATTCGGTGGCGGTGTCAGCGCGCTGCGCTTGGCACAGGCCGGAGTCCCCGTGACGGTGCTCGAACGGGGATTGCGCTGGCCCACCGGTCCGAACTCCGAGACCTTTCCCCGCGCGACCGCGCCGGACAAGCGATTGCTGTGGTGCCGATCCAGCCCGAATCTGTTCGGTCGGCCGCTGATGTTCGAGCCCTATACCGGTCTGGTGGAAGCGGTCCCGGGGGAGAATATGACCGCGCTGTGCGCGGCGGGTGTGGGTGGCGGGTCGCTGGTCTATCAGGGTATGTCGCTGCAACCGGCGGAAGCGGTGTTCAACGCCCATTTTCCGCAGGAGTTGGACTGGCAGACGATGAATCGGGTCCACTACCCGCGGGTGGCGAAGATGCTGGGATTGGCCGAGGCACCCGACGAGCTGGTCGCGAGCGAGAATTATCGCGCCGCACGAGTGTTCGCCGATCGGGTACGACGCGCGGGCCTGCCGCTGTCGAAGATCCCGATGCCCATCGACTGGGATTTCGCGCTGGCGGAGTTGCGCGGCGAGATGAAGCCCTCCTACACCAATGGTGATGGCGCGATGGGTGTCAACAACGGTGGTAAACACTCTGTGGATGTCACCTATATCGCCGCCGCCGAAGCCACCGGCCTCGTGCGCGTGCAGACCCTGCACGAGGTGACCGATATCGAACGCGCCCCCGACGGCCGCTGGACCGTGCGGGTACAGCGTCTGGACACCACCGGTGCGGTGGTGGAGCGCAAGGTGCTCACCACCGGCGCACTGATCTTGGCGGCGGGCAGTATCAACACCACCCGGTTACTTGTCCGCGCGTCCGCCAAAGGGCTGATCCCCGATCTGCCGGACGGTCTCGGCACGGGCTGGGGCACCAACGCCGACCGTATCTACGTATGGGCCGACCCGTCGGCGGAATTCGGTGCGCCGCAGGGCGGTCCGGTGGTCTACGGCAGTCTGAACTGGGATGATCCGCAGACCGCGCACACCGTCATCCAAGCATCCATTCCGCCGCTGGCATTGGACCCGCGCAGCACGATGATGGTCGCGTACGGCGTCAGCGACGGCCGTGGGGAGTTCCGCTACGACGCCGCGCGCGACGACGCGGTCCTACGTTGGCCGCGCGAGGGCGACAGTGTCATCCAGAACGGGCACATCGGGCCGGCCGTGCACAAAATCGCCGGTCCCGACAGCGCCCTGCTGGACACGAACGCATTGTTCCCCTCCACCTGGCATCCGCTGGGTGGCGCGAGTATGGGCACGGTGTGTGACCTCGACGGCCGTGTGCACGGCCAGCGCGGCCTCTATGTTCTCGACGGCGCGTTGATGCCGGGCAATACCGCCGCCTGCAACCCGTCGATGACCATCGCGGCGGTCGCCGAACGAGCGCTGGACAATCTCGTCGCTCAGGACGTCGGCACACTCATCTGAGCCGGCGGTGACGGCACCGTACTACCTACCCGCGCCTGCCACCGCGCTGATCTGGGCATGGAACGCCGCGAGTTTTTCCTCGGCGGTGAGCACGGTGCGACTGTGCGAGCGGACGCTCACGTCGTGGTTGGCTGCCCCGATGAGCAGCATCATGATGCTGCTCGCGGGTACTTTGCGGCCGTCGGACAGTTCCCCTTTCGTCTGCGGCCGGGCCAGCTGCGGATTGCGATTGGACTGCGGGGAGAACATGGCGGCCAGATGGATGATCGTGCCGGGACGGTGTTCGTCCACGAGGGCCTCGACGGCCGCGCGGTCGAGCAGATCGGCGAAGGTTGTGCGCACTGTGCCCGGCTGTGGTGTTTCGGCCAGTTTTTCAGCGGTGGCACGGACGCTGTCGGTGTGTAGATCGGTGGCCACCACGGTATGGCCCCGGGCCGGCAGGAGTTCGGTGACGCGTTTGCCGACCTGGCCGAATGCGCCGGTGATGAGGATGGGAGCGCTCATGATGCCTTCTTTCACACCGGCTCCGCGCAGCACGTATGCGGCTGGTGCGGAGTCGTAGGAAGAATGCGAGCCGGCGACGGGGATCGTCAGGGGAGTTTCACGACGGACAGATACATTTCGAGGATCGGCCGGTAGAGGTCGATATCGTCGAGTTGGCTTCCGAGTATCACGGAGTCGCTGGTGGCGATGAGTACGTGGGCGAAGGCCCGGGGGGTGATCGTCAGGCTGCCGCCGACGCGCTCGAGGTTCTCGGCGACGAATCCGGCGAGTTCCTCGGCCACTTCCAGTCTCTTGGCCGCTACCCGTGCCCGGGCCTCGGGATTGCGTAGGAGATAGAGGGTGAACTCGTGTCCCAGCGCGGCGTGCTCGGCACCGCGGTCATGGCCGAGTTGGCGCCACCGTTCGGCGACTCGGTCGAGTTCGTGCGGCCCCACCGCGGTGACGGTCGAGAGCACTTCGGCGAAGTTGTCGAAGTAGCGGCGCCAGTATCGGTCGCTCACTGCCAGGAACAGTTCTTCCTTCACGGAGAAATGTTTGTAGATGGCGCCTTTCGTGTATCCGGCCGCGTGGGCGATGTCATCGAGCGTGGCCGCCGCGAAACCTTTCTCGGCGAACACTTCCTCGGCGGCATCCAGCAGGAGCGTGCGGGTGCGTTCCAATCGCCGTTCTTTCGTCCACCGCTCCACCACATGAGCGAGCCTAGCATGTATCTAAGAAACCCATTGTGACTTTGGATACCCGTTGGTATCTTGACGGAGGGCCGGCTGCCGCGCGGAGGCGGATTTCGCCGCGAAGGACCAGACTTCCGTGGCGGCGCCGGTCGTATCGAGTGCATCGCTGAGTCGCCGCTGCCGGCGGTCGGAACCGCGAGTGCTGCGGAACGCAATCCAGAAGGGGCAGTTGCATGAGCGAACTGTCGAACAAGAAGTCTTCCGATATCACCGAAATACTCGGCTCCACCACGACTCTCGGCACCGACAATCGTCAGCCGAGCCGGACCGTATACATCTGGGCGATCATCGGCGCGCTGATCCTGGCGCTCCAGGTGTATGTATGGCTCAGATGGATCACCGGCCCCTACTTCGAGCGGGTACCCACCGGCCCGAGCGATCCGCCGATGCTCATGAAGACGATCCTGAGCATCTGGACGGCCGGCGTCCTGATCGGGTTTCCCTTCGCCCTCTACTGGTGGATCATCCGGCCGTGGTGGCGCGAGCGCCGGATCACCCTGGACGGCATCCTGCTGGTGTCCATGGGCCTGATGTTCTTCCAGGACCCGTTCCTGAACTACCTGAACACGTGGTGCACCTACAACACCTGGATGTTCAACAGGGGGTCCTGGGCTCCGTATGTTCCGGGCTGGAATTCGCCGGAAGAGCCGGGCGCTCAGGTCGCCGAACCACTCCTGATGAACATCCCGGGTTATGCGTGGGGCGTTCTGCTCATCACGATCGTCGTCTGTTGGTTCATGCGGAAGGTCAAGTCGCGCCGGCCCGGGATCAGCAACCTCCGATTGATCGGCGTCACCTTCGCGTTCACCTTCGTCCTCGATTTCGTCATGGAAGCCTGCATGCTGTTGCCGCTCGGGCTCTACACCTACCCGGGCGCGATCCAGTCGGTGTCGTTCAACGCGGGTCACTACTACCAGTGGCCGATCTACGAGGGCCTGATGTGGGGCGCGGTGCAGGCGGGCCTGGCCTGTCTGCGTTTCTTCACCGACGATCGCGGGCGCACGATCGTGGAGCGTGGACTCGACGAGGTCCGAGGTGGCGTCGTCCGGCAGCAGCTCACCCGTTCCCTGGCGATCTTCGCCGCGGTCAGCGCTATCTTCTTCGTCTTCTACAACGTTCCCGCGCAATGGTTCGGCCAGCACGCCGATCCCTGGCCCGCCGATATCCAGGAGCGTTCGTACTTCATCGGGGGCATCTGCGGTGACGGAACGGACAAGCCCTGCCCCGATCCCGCTCTGCCGATACCACGCGATGGATCCGGTTATATCAACAAGGACGGTGAACTCGTCCTTCCGGACGGAGTCGAGGTCCCGAAGATCGTTCCGTTCGAGCGGGAGAACTGATATGGCGAGCACCGCCATGAGTCGTCCCGAGGCGCGGACACCGTTCTACCGGGCGGTCGGAGACGAGGCAGAAGTTTTCCGGGCGGCTTCCTGCCAGGGTTTGCCGGTCCTGTTGAAAGGTCCCACGGGTTGCGGGAAGACCCGCTTCGTCGAGGCCATGGCGCACGAACTCGGCCGCCCGCTGATCACCGTCGCGGGCCACGAGGATATGACCTCGGCGGATCTGGTGGGCCGGTTCCTGCTCAAAGGCGGTGAAACGGTGTGGGTCGACGGGCCTTTGACGCGTGCCGTCCGCGAGGGCGGTATCTGCTACTTGGACGAGATCGTGGAGGCGCGTCAGGACACCACCGTGGTGATCCACCCGCTCGCCGACCATCGCCGCGAGCTTTCCGTCGATCGGCTCGGCACCACCGTGCCTGCGGCGCCCGGCTTCCAATTGGTGATCTCCTACAACCCCGGATATCAAAGTGTTCTGAAGAACATCAAAGAATCCACCCGCCAGCGGTTCGTCGCGATCGAACTCGGCTTTCCACCGCCCGAGATCGAGCGGGAAGTGGTGGCGCGGGAGGCCGCGGTCGCTCCGGAGATCGCGAACGCACTGGTCACGCTGGGTAACGCTATCCGGAATCTGGAGGGGTCGCCGCTGCGCGAGGCGTCCTCGACCAGGATGCTGATCCTGGCCGGGTCCCTGGTGGCAGGGGGGCTGAACCTGCGCGCCGCCGTCCGGGCCGCGGTCGTCCAAGCCCTGTCCGACGATCCGGATATCGTCCGCGCCCTCGGCGAACTCGCGGACGCCGTCCTGCCGTCGTCATGACCCCCTCGGCCGCGGAAGGTCCGGAGCGGTTCCGGCTTCTCGCGACCTTCCTCGCCGGCCGGTCCGTCGCCGTCGCGGCGGCCCCGGCCGGCCGGGCCGCGCACACCGACGGCGACACCGTCTTCGTCTCCGCGGGCCGTTCCTCTGCCCATCAGCGCAGTGAAGTTCTGGCACAGTGTGCTCTGCTCCAGGCCGGAAGTCTGGATCCGCGCCTGGTCAAGGGGCTACGGGGGCGCCCGCGCGTCGCGCGTCGCTACCTGGCGCTCGAGGGCAGGCGAGGGCTCACCGCACTGGCCCACGGTGTTCCGCTCGCCGCCGCACTGGGGCCGTACGGGGAATCACGGACCGCCACTCCCGACGAATCACTCGCCCTCGCCGGCGGCAAGGCGGCGATAGCCGATCCGCCGGAGTGGTTCGGGGCCATCGAGCCCGCGCGACTACTGAGGTCCCGCGGCGGACCGAGTGCCCGGGCGACCGACGAAGACCTGCGGCTGGAATTCGATCTCCTCGACCAGCTGGGGGCCGAGGACGAAGAAGGCGACAACCCGGAGGGACATCGCACCGGTCGTATCCTGAAACTCTTCGAGAATCCGCTGGTCGACTCGGAGAAGCTCGCCGACCTCCTGCGGAAACTGCTCGGCACCTCGCGTGCCCCCGGGGACAGCGATGCCGGCGCCCGCATGCGGGTTCGTGCCGTTCGGCGCGGCCGGATGGCCGGTGGCGATACCCGGCCGCTCCCCACCGAGATCGCATTCGTCGTCGCCGGCAAACCCGGTGCCGTCACCGGGGTGGGCGGAGCGTGGTACCCGGAATGGGACGTTCACGACAACCGGTACCGGCCCGACTGGTGCCGGGTCGTGGACTTCCCGCTGACAGCCGCCGCCGATACCTCCGCCGCCGGCATTCCGCACGACGACGTGCTCCGCCGCCGCCTGGCCCGCGTCGGCCTCTGGCCCGAGGCCCTGCGCCGACGGCCGGACGGCGACGAACTCGATATCGATGCCCTGCTCGATCTGGTCGTAGACGTATGGTCGGGCTACTCACCGGCCGAGAACGTGTACACCGAATCCCGGAAACTCGCCCGGAATCTCGGTGTACTCATCCTGCTCGACGTGTCCGGTTCCGCCACCGATACCGATCCGGACGGCCTCGCGGTCCACGAGCACCACCGCCGGGCGGCCGCCACCTTCGCCGCCACACTCGAGGAGCTGGGCGATCGCGTCGCTGTCCACGCATTCCGCTCCGACAGCCGTCACGCCGTCCACCTCCCGGCGATCAAAACCTTCGACCAACGGTTCGGTGCCATCGAGCGGGCGCGACTCGAGCAGCTCCGGCCCGCCGGCTACACCAGGCTCGGTGCCGGTATCCGCGGTGCCGGACGGATTCTCGAAACCCGGGCAGGCACACCGTATCGTCTGCTCCTCGTTCTGTCCGACGCGTTGCCGTACGACCACGGCTACGAAGGCCGCTACGCGGAAGCCGACACCCGCAAGGCAGTCGACGAACTCCACGCCGCCGGGATCGCCTGCCTCTGCCTGTCCCTCGGCGCGGCTACCACCCCCGACACACTCGGACGTCTCTTCGGGCCGGCCGGGTACGCGAACGCCGCGACGCTTTCCGGCCTGAGCCCGCACATGGACGAGTTGTTCTCGGCGGCGCTGCGCGCACTGAGCGCGCCGAAACCACGAGGAAGGTGAAGACAGTACTTTCCTCGCCCGGGCCGCCACCCGGACCTCCGGCACGGCAGCGCTGCCCGGCCACACCCGGCCGGCGGTCCGAACAGGGTGGAGTCCCCGATCAGGTCGCCGCCCGCGGAGATGAACGGACTTCCCCTCGAAAGGAAAAATTAGTGGACGCACAACACGCATCGACGGACTCCGGCCGGTCGCGCACGCTCTATCACTTCGACCGCCACACCCCGGAGTATCGGGGCAGATTCGCCGCGATCACCCGGGAAATGCACGAGAAATGCCCGGTGGCCTGGACCGACACCTACGGCGGTCACTGGGTCGCCGCCGGTCACCGTGAGGTGTTCGAGCTCGCGCGGTGCCCGCATGTATCCAACGATCGCGACTACAAGAACGAGCGCCGGGGCTATCTCGGCAGCACGATTCCGTTCGCCGAGACCCCGCTGCCCATGCGCAACGGCATCCTGGAAATGGACGATCCCGAGCATCGGCTGTTCCGGGCGGTACTGAACCCGTACCTGTCGCCGAGCGCCGTGCGCCGCTGGGAACCCTTCATCGATAAGCTGGTGCGCGCCTGCCTCGACGAGAAGATCGAGTCAACCGGATGCCGGACTTCCGGTGTGATCCCGAACAGACCGTGCACTACGACACCATCGGGGTGATCCAGGGGATGCGTAAATTGCCGGCGACGTTCACACCGGGCCGTCGTTTCGGGCCGGGTCTGGACGACACTCTCGTCGCACTGGAGCGGATGATCGACGAACACGAACTCGCCGCCCCCGTGACAGCGGGGTCGTGATCGCCGCCGGTCCGGCGGGCAACCGGTCGGACCGGATGCGGATTGTTCGGCGTCCTCGCCCCACAGCGTGAGGGCCCGGCCTCGACGGCCGTCGAGGCCGGGGATATGTCACGCGGTGTGTTCGGGGCCTTCCACTTCGCGGAGGAAGTCCTCGATGAGGGTGGTGATCTCGGCATGCCCGCTGTCGATATCGAACGACTCCTCGATGCGCAGGAACCGGGAGACGCTGGACATGAGCATGACCAGGGTTATCGGCGTCCAGGCGGTGCTCCCGTGGCTTCGCAGGGCGCGGGTGACGATCTCGAGTTGGAGTTCCCGGAATCGTTTGGACGACTGCGTGATCTCGGTCCGGATCGACGGGCGGTGGGTGGCCAGCGAGACGAATTCCATGGTCAGCGAGGTCCGAGACTGATCGTGGATCGCGGCCCAGAGCGCCCAGAGCGGCTGATCGGATTCGGCGGCCGCGAGGAGGCGCTGGTAGCTGCGTTCGGAGCCCCTGCGGAAGAGGGCGACGAACAGGTTGTCCATGGTGCCGAAGTAGTAGTGGACGAGCGCGGAGTTCACACCGGCGCGGGCCGCGAGCCGCCGGGAACTCACCGCGGCGTAGCCCTCCTCGAGCATGACCTGTTCGGCCGCGTCGAGCAGCGCGCTTCGTGTCGAAAGGCTCGCCGGGTCTGCGGTGGCGCTCCCCGGGCTGCCGCGGTGGCTCGGTTCCTTTTCCTTCATGGTGCCTCCATCTGCTGCCGCTGGAAGCCGGCACGCCTCCGTGCTCTGCCGCGGACCGGTGCTGGTTCGGCCTTCTGATCATAGAAACCTCGTCGTCCGCGGTGTGCCGCCGCCCGGGCCGGGGGCCGTGGCCGGGGGACGCGGCGCGAAAGCGTCTCGCGGGGGATCCTTTCCACCTCTTGACGGGCCTCGAGTACCGGCCGTATAACTTTAAGCACTTGAGTAATTAATCATGTGCTCAATAATTCTGGTCGATTGTGCCAGACCGTTACGGCGGCTCCGGAAGGGGAGAACCGTGGAACGCATCGAAGCGGGACAACGGGCGGAGTCCCGGCGCGGTACCGCTGCTCGATCCGCGGGCCGCGCGGCGGCCGAATCGACCCGGGTGACGATTCGCTGCGATCGGCGTACCGCCGGCGCCGAACACCGCGACGGTATGACGATCTTGGAAACGGCGAGGTTCCTCGGGATGAATCCGCCTTCGACCTGCGAGTCCGGCCACTGCGGGGCCTGCACGGCCCGGATCGAGGGCGGCGGTGGCGTCGAGATGCGGCGCAACGAGGTTCTCACGGCCGCCGAGGTCGCCGCGGGCTGGGCGCTGACCTGTCAGGCCCGGCCGACCCGTGCCTCGCTGCACGTGGTCTACGAGTAGAGGAGCTTCCCATGAACAGTCCCGTGAATCCGGCAGCGCCGGAGCAGGTCTCACCCGGTGACGACGGCTCCGCGGGGCGCGTGGCGATCGTGACCGGCGGCGCCTCGGGGATGGGGCTGTCGGTCTGCCGCCGGCTTGCCGCGTGCGGGGATCGTGTCGCAGTATTCGACCTCGACGGCACCGCCGCCGAACGCGCCGCGGAAGAGTTACGGGCGGCGGGCGGTACGGCCATGGCCTTCGAGGTCGATGTCACCGATCGTGCGCTGATCGACGAGGCGGTGGGCAAGGTTCGCGCGGCCTGGGGGCCGGTGCGGGTGCTCGTCACCAGCGCGGGTGTTTTCGCGTTCGAACCGTTCACCGAGATCTCCGCCGAGTCCTGGCGGCGAATCCTGGACGTCAACCTCAACGGTACGTTCCACTGCATCCAGTCGGTGATCCCGGACATGATCGCGGCGGGCTGGGGGCGCATCGTCACGATCTCGTCCTCCAGTGCCCAGCGCGGATCGCCGAAGATGGTGCACTACACGGCGTCCAAGGGCGCGGTGATCGCGATGACCAAAGCCTTGGCCCGCGAGTACGCGCACTGCGGTATCACGGTGAACACCATCCCGCCGTCCGGCATCGACACTCCCATGTCGCGGGTCTCCCAGGCGGCCGGGCAGCTGCCGGACAACGAGACGATGGCGCGGGCGATCCCGGTCGGCTACCTGGGCAGCGGTGCGGATATCGCCGCGGCCTGCGTGTTCCTGTGTTCGGCGGAGGCCCGGTTCATCACCGGGCAGGTCATCGGGGTGAACGGGGGTGCCGTCATATGACCGCGCCGGCGCCGCGGCTCGAACCGCTCCCGCCCGAGAAGTGGACGGACGAGGCGCGCGCGATGCTGCGCGGCCGGGTGCGCTCGGCGGACCGGTATCTGTCCGGGGAGTCCGATGCCCCGCGCATGCCCAATATCCTCGGAATCCTGGGCCACCACGCCGAATTGGGCGGCGCGTGGCTGGCATACAACGGCCTGCTGCTGGAACAGCCCGCGCTCGAACCTCGGCTGCGTGAACTGGCGGTGCTGCGGGTCGCCTGGCGTACGCGTGCGGCCTACGAGTGGCAGCAGCATGTCCGTATCGCGCGCGGGCTGGGTATCGGTGAGCGCACGATCGAGGACATCGCGTGCGGCGATACCGCCGCCTGGCCGGAAACGGACCGGTTGATACTCGCGGCGGCGGACGAACTGCTCGATCGGCACCGGATCGCCGACCCCACCTGGGCCGCGCTGCACCGCTGCCTGGATACCCGGCAACTGCTGGAGCTGTTGTTCGTCGTCGGTTCGTACCTGTGCCTTGCTCTCGTATGTAACAGCGTCGACCTGCAGCCCGACCCGGAGGCCGGCTCCGCGGCCGCACCCGATGTATCCGAAGTGGAGGATTGATATGGCGAAATGGCCGAAACCGGCGGAAGGAACGTGGACTCAGCACTATCCGGAGCTGGGCACCGGTCCGGTCTCGTTCGAGGATTCGATTTCGCCCGAGTTCTACGAGCTGGAACGAGAAGCGATCTTCCGACGCGCCTGGCTGAATGTGGGCCGGGTGGAGCAACTGCCGCGGGTCGGCAGTTATTTCACCAAAGAGATCCAGATCGCGCGCACCTCGGTGGTCCTGGTGCGCGACCACGACCGCCGGGTACGCGCGTTCTACAACGTGTGCCGGCACCGGGGTAACAAGCTGGTATGGAACGAGGTCCCGCGGGCGGAGGTCTCCGGAACGTGCCGGCAGTTCGCCTGCAAATATCACGGCTGGCGTTACGGTCTGGACGGGGAGCTGGCCTTTGTGCAGCAGGAGGGCGAGTTCTTCGAGCTGGACAAGAAAGATTTCGGCCTGGCTCCGGTGCACTGCGAGGTGTGGGCGGGGTTCATCTTCGTCAACCTCGCCCCGGAACCACCGCAGACACTACGGGAATTCCTGGGCCCGATGGTTACCGCGCTGGAGGACTATCCGTTCGACCGCATGACCGAATGGTACGAATTCAGTGCCGAGAACCAGAGCAACTGGAAGCTGTTCGCGGACGCGTTCCAAGAGTATTACCACGTGCCCGGCCTGCATTCCCAGCAGGTGCCGGGACAGGTGCGCAACCCTGATCCGAGCTTCGAATGCGCGCATTTCCAGACCGACGGGCCGCATCGGGTGGTGAGCACCGGCGGCGCCCGCCGCTGGACCCTGCCGCCGGAGTACATGTATCCCATCGAGCGCGCCACCCGCAGTGGTCTGGTGGGGCCGTGGGAATCCCCCGATATCGGAGAACTACCGCCGGGCATCAACCCCGGACGCGTCGAACCCTGGGGGATCGACAACTTCCAGATCTTCCCCAATCTCGAACTTCTGTTCTATCGCGGCTGGTACCTGATCTACCGCTACTGGCCCACCTCGTACAACAGCCACCAGTTCGAGGCGACGCTGTGTTATCAGCCGGCGCGAACGGTTCGGGAGCGGGTAGAGCACGAGGTCTCCTCGGTCGTGTTCAAGGAATTCGCCCTGCAGGACGCGGGGATGCTTACCGGCACCCAGACCGCACTCGAATCCGCCTACCACACCGCACGCATCACCGAATACCCAGTGAACGACCAGGAGATCCTCGTCCGGCACTTCCACAAGGTGGTCGCCGACTGGGTGGCGGCCTACCGCGGCGAGCGAGTGGGAGTGTGACGGAAATGAGCGACACGCTGCTGCCCTCCGCGTTCGCCGAGTTCGAGCACTTCGCCCGGGTCTGGTGCCTGGCCACGGAATCCGAGCGCTGGGAACGCCGGATGAACAGTTCGATGGAGGAGCTGACGGAGTTCTACGCGGCCTTCTTCCCGCGGCTGGAGGAAGCGATCGCCTACTGCGACAAGTTCCCCCTCGACGACCTTCCCGAGGAAGTCCTGCATCTGCTCCAGCTCATCTACTCGTTGTCCATGGTGGCCATGGCCGTCGAGATTTTCCTTCAGCCCAGGCCCGTCGACAGCGCTGATGCCGAGCTCACCCGAACCAAGGAGCCGTGGCCGTGATCCCGCGGCCCGCTGCGTCGGCGCCGACCTCGACCGAAGGAAAGACATAGTCATGACCACCTTGACCGTCGAAAAACTGAACCATGAAATCGGTGCGGAGATCATCGGCCTCGACGCGGACCGGATGACCTCCGACGATGCGGTGCCCGGTGCGGTCCTGGAGGCCCTGGAAGCCAACGGTGTCCTGGTCTTCCGCGGCCTGTACCTGGAACCCGAGGCGCAGGTCGCCTTCTGCCGCACACTCGGGGAAATCGACACCTCGGCCGGCCATCACCCGGTCGACGGAATCTACCGGGTCAGCCTCGACACCTCGAAGAACTCCTCGGCGAGCTATTTGCGCGGCACCTTCGACTGGCATATCGACGGATGCACGCCCAAGGACGACACCTATCCCCAGATGGCCACCGTGCTGTCCGCCAAGGCCGTTGCCGTCCGCGGCGGCGAAACCGAATTCGCCAGCACCTACCGGGCCTACGACCGGCTCGGCGCCGACGAGAAGAAGCGCCTGGCCGCCCTGCGTGTACTGCATTCGCTCGAGGCGTCCCAGCGGCCGGTGACCGCCGATCCCACACCGCAGCAGCTGGAGTACTGGCGCCGCTGGCCGACCCGCGAGCATCCACTGGTCTGGACACACAAATCCGGTCGTCGCTCACTGGTACTCGGCACCTCGACCGATCATGTCGTGGGTATGGACCGGGCGCAGGGGCGCGCGCTGCTCGACGACCTGCTCGCCCGCTGCACCGCACCCGAATACGTCTACCGGCACGAATGGTCGGTCGGGGACACGGTGATCTGGGACAACCGAGGCGTCATCCACCGAGCCGCACCATATCCCGAGGACTCACCGCGCGAAATGCTGCGCACCACCGTGCTGGGCGACGAACCGATCCAGTAGCCCGCGCCGCCCGGCCCGAACCCGATCCACATCACAAGGAGCAACCATGCCGCGCTGGCCCAAACCTCCCGAAGGCAGCTGGACCGAACACTATCCGGAACTCGGCACCGAGCCGATGTCCTACGAGGATTCCATCTCACCGGAGGTCTACGAACTGGAACGGGAAGCGATCTTCACGAAGGCCTGGCTCAATGTCGGCAGGGTGGAGCAGGTCCCGCGCGTCGGCAGCTACTTCACCAAGGAGATCCACGCCGCCCGGAGCTCCGTGATCATCGTGCGCGACAGCGAAAAACAGGTCCGGGCATTCTTCAACATCTGCCGCCACCGCGGCAACAAACTGGTGTGGAACGAACTCCCTCGCGAAGAGACGTCCGGGACCTGCCGCCAGTTCACCTGTAAATATCACGGTTGGCGCTACGGTCTGGACGGTGAGCTGACATTCGTCCAGCAGGAGGGGGAGTTCTTCGATCTGGACAAGCAGGACTACGGACTCGCACCGGTGCACTGCGAGGTGTGGGCCGGCTTCATCTTCGTCAATCTCGCCCCGGAGCCGGAACAGTCACTGCGGGAATTCCTCGGCCCGATGATCACCGATCTGGAGGGCTACCCCTTCGATCAGCTGACCGAACGCTATTCCTATCGCTCCGAGGTCGGCGCCAACTGGAAGCTGTACATGGACGCGTTCCAGGAGTTCTACCATGCCGCCGTACTGCACGGGAATCAGTCGCCGGACAATTTCTCCGCGGCCGCGCAGGCGGCAGGTTTCGAAGCGCCGCACTATCAGCTACAGGGGCCGCACCGCATGGTCAGCACCTCGGGTGTGGTGACCTGGGAACTCGACCCGTCCATGCGTAAACCGATGGAAGACATCACCCGCGGCGGACTCTTCGGGCCCTGGGATGTGCCCGACCTCGGTGGGCTCCCGGCGGGCGTCAATCCGGCGAAATGCGAACCATGGGGGCTGGATTCGTTCCAGATGTTCCCCAATTTCGTGATCCTGATCTGGTCGGGCGGCTGGTATCTCACCTATCACTACTGGCCGACCTCATACAACACCCATATCTTCGAGGGCAACCTCTATTTCATGCCCGCGAAGACGCCGCGCGACCGCGTGGCCCACGAAATGACGGCGGTGACATTCAAGGAGTACGGCCTGCAGGACGCCAGCACCCTCGAAGCCACCCAGATGACGCTCGAATCCCGCGCGATCACCCGATTCCCGCTGTGCGACCAGGAGATCCTGCTCCGTCACCTGCACAGAACCGCTGCGCAATGGGTCGAGAACCATCAGAAGCACCGTGCGGAGGTGTCCGGAAAATGAACCTGCTGCCCGAAGAATTCGCGGACCTGGAGCCCTACGCCGAGAAATGGTGCCTGGGCTCGGAACGAGAACGTTACGCCGAGCGGCTGGCCAGTTCCATGGCGGAGATGCAGCGGTTCTACGACGCGATCACCCCACGCGCCGAAGCCGCATTGACCTACCTCGACGATATCGGCCTCGACGATATGCCCGGCGACGCGATCAATCTGCTGCGCCTGCTGTATTCGATGATCACGGTGTCCTTTCCGGTGGAGGTGTGGAACCAGCCGTGGATCCCCGACGCGAGCGAAGCGTCGATGGACTGCGTCATCGAGCCGGTGCCGTGAGCACGGGCGCAACGGTCCTGCGCGCCGCGCGCTGGGTCGATGTCGAGGCCGGCGTCGTCCGCGCGCCCGCGGTGATCGTGGTGCGGGGCGGACTGATCGAATCGGTGGACCCTTCGGAAACACCCGCCGACGCCACGGTGCTCGACCTCGGGGACTGCACGCTGCTGCCGGGCCTGATGGATATGGAGCTGAACCTGCTCATCGGGGGACCGGACAACCCGACCGGTCTGCCCAACCCGATGCACGGTGTCCAGGACGATCCCGTATACCGGACGCTTCGTGGCACGGTCAACGCGCGGGCTACGCTCATGGCCGGCTTCACCACGGTCCGCAACCTCGGGCTGATGGTGAAAACCGGCGGCTACCTCCTCGATGTGGACCTGAACCTGGCCATCGAACAGGGCTGGTTCCCCGGTCCGCGGATTGTCTCGGCCGGGCACGCGATCACCCCGACCGGTGGGCATCTCGATCCCACCATGTTCCAGAAGCTGGCCCCGCACATCATGCCGATGTCGATACAGGAGGGGATGGCAGACGGTGTACCGGCAGTGCAAGCGGCGACCCGATATCAGATCAAATACGGTGCGGGAGTCATCAAGATCTCCGCATCCGGTGGGGTGATGTCCCACAGCACCGCCCCCGGTACCCAGCAGTACTCCGACGCGGAGCTCGCCGCCATCGTCGACGAGGCCCACCGTGCCGGTATCAAGGTGGCCGCGCACGCGCACGGCGACGCCGGGATCCGCGCCTGTATCCGGGCCGGTGTGGACTGTATCGAACACGGGTCGCTGGCCAGTGATGACACCGTGCAGATGATGGTCGACCACGGCACCTTCCTCGTGCCGACCAGCTATCTCTCCGAAGGCCTCGACACCTCGAAAGCCCCACCGGCGTTGCGCCGCAAGGCAGCGGAAGTCTTCCCCAGAGCCCGCCGGATGCTGAGCAAGGCCATCGAGGCCGGAGTGAAGATCGCCTGCGGTACCGACGCGCCGGCAGTACCCCACGGCCACAACGCCAAGGAACTCTGGGCGCTGGTGGACCGCGGCATGACCCCCATGCAGGCGCTGCGCGCGGCGACCGTCACCAGCGCCGAGCTCATCGACGCCGACGACCGGGGCCGGCTCGCCCCCGGCCTGCTCGCGGATATCATCGCCGTCCCCGGCGACCCCTCGCACGACATCACCGCCCTGGACACCGTGCGATTCGTGATGAAGGACGGAATCGTCCACAAGAACGAACCCGCCGCCTGAACCGACCCGCCCCGATCCTCGACCTACAGGAGCAGACGAATGCCCAAAGGAATTCTCTACGTCGAATCCCGGCCCAGCTCGCCGGAGGACATCGCCGAATACCACCGCTGGTATACCGAAACCCATATCGGCGAGATGCTCGAAATCGACGGAATCGTCTCGGCCCGCCGGCTCGAACCCCTCGCCGGGGACGGCAGTTTCATCGCGCTCTACGAGATCGAAGCCGACGATCTCGAGGCGGTGCAGGCGCGGATGGGCGCGCGGGCCCGGTCGGGGGCGATGTCGAAACCGATCGGGGTGCAATCGGATCCGCCGCCCACAGTCCGGCTACTCCGCGAACTGAGCACCCACGCCCGCTAGGGAAGCAGCACCCGTGCACGAATACCCGAAGCTCTTCGTCGGCGGCGAATGGTCGGCACCGAGTACCGGCGAGACCATCGAGGTGATCTCGCCGCATACCGAACAACCCATCGCGCGCGTCGCCGCGCCGGCGCCCGCCGATATCGACCGCGCGGTCGCGGCGGCCCGCCGGGCGTTCGACGAAGGGCCCTGGGCCCGGATCGATCCGGCCGAGCGGATCCGGATCGTCCGGGACCTCGCCCGCCGCTACGAGGAACGGGTGGAGGAGATAGCCCGGATCGTGACCGCGGAAATGGGTGCGCCGATCACCTTCTCCCGGTCGGCGCACGCCCGGCTACCCGGGGTGATGATGCGCGCGCTGGCCGACCTCGCCGAAACCTACCCGTGGCAGGAGACCCGGCCGGGCTACTACGGATCCGGCATCCTGGTCCGCAGTAGCCCCGTCGGCGTCGTCGCGGCGGTGACGCCCTGGAACATGCCGATGCTCATGGTCGTCGCCAAACTCGTCCCCGCCCTGCTCGCCGGCTGCGCCATCGTGATCAAACCATCACCCGAGACACCGCTGGACGCCCACCTCATGGCCGAACTGCTCGAGCAGAGCGAGGTGCCGCCCGGCGTCGTGTCGATCCTGCCGGGCGACCGTGCGATCGGCGAGTATCTCGTCACCCACCCCGGAATCGACAAGGTCTCGTTCACCGGGTCCACCGCGGCCGGCCGACAGGTCGCGGCCGCGTGCGGCGCCGGGCTCACACGCGTCGGGCTGGAACTCGGCGGCAAATCGGCGGCCGTGGTCCTCGACGACGCCGACCCGGCCGCTGTCGCCGCCGGTGTGCAGGTGGCCGGACTGATGAACAGCGGCCAGGCCTGCGTCGCACAGACACGGATCCTGGTACCACGCCGCCGCGCGCCGGAATTCGTGGACGCGTTGGTGGCCATGGTCGACGGGCTGGCGGTGGGAGACCCGTTCGACGAGGACACGCGCATCGGCCCGATGGTTTCCGTCCGGCAGCGCGAGCGGGTGCGCGGGTACATCGAGCAGGGGATCGGTGAGGGTGCACGTGTCGTCACCGGCGGAGCGGGCCCGCCGGCAGGTATGGACAGGGGCTGGTATGTGCGGCCGACTCTGTTCGCCGATGTCGACTCCACCATGAGTATCGCTCAGGAGGAGATTTTCGGTCCGGTCCTGACGGTGCTGCAGTACACCGATATCGACGACGCGGTACGACTCGCCGACGATACCGCCTACGGGCTGTCCGGCTCGGTGTGGACACCGGATACCGACCGCGGGCGCGCGGTCGCCGGCCGGATCCGCGCCGGCACCTTCGGTATCAATCAGGCCTACAGCATGGATCCGCACGCACCGTTCGGAGGTATGAAGGCCAGCGGAATCGGCCGGGAATTCGGCCGTGAAGGGCTGGCGGAGTATCTGGAAACGCAGTCGATCTCCGGACTCGGCGGATGAGTCCGGTAAGCGAAGTCACGACCGGCGCTGCTGCCCGCGTTTCGCGACCGGGCAGGTCCGCACCGGCCGGGAATCGGCAACCGGCTATTTCGAATGATCCCGGATATCCAGGTCGATGATCATCAGGTCTTTTTCGATCTGGGTTCTGGTGTCGAGCAACAACGGTATGAAGGTCCGGTCGACCAGGCCGGTGAAGCGGGCGGCATGGCTGGACAGCGACACCGCACCGACGGCGTGACCGGCGCGGTCGTTGATCGCGACCCCGACGGCCGCGACGCCGCGTTCGGTCTCCTCGAAGTTGACGGCGAACCCGCGCGCCGACACTTGCGCGAGAGATTTCGTCAGGGAACGGAATTCGTCCTCGTCGAGGCCGGGGTTGCCGCCCGGGCCCGAGCGGCGGTACAGCTGGCGTAGTTCTTCCTCGGGCAGGGTCGCCAGCAAGGCCTTTCCGCCCGACGCCCGGTGCGCCGGCATCACCACGCCGTCGCGATCGTTGGTGGCGTACACGGACTGGGCGCGGACGGTACCGAGGAACCGGACGGTGTCGCGGACCCGGACCATCAGGTTCGCCGATTCGCCGCTGCGCCGGGACAGCACCTCGAGATGTGGCTGGCAGAGGGCGCGGAAGGTCTTGGTCCAGGCGAGCCGGGCCGGGGCGGCGTCGAGCGAGGGGCCGGGGAAGTAGACGTGGGATTCGTCCTGTACGGCGAAGCCGCGGTAGGCGAGGGTTTGCAGCAGCCGGTGGGCGCTGGAGCGGGAGATGTCCAGATCGGCCGCGGCGTCCATCACCCGCAGGCTGCCGTAATCGCGCAGCAGTTGCAGCAGGCGGAGTCCGCGGTCGAGCGAGCCCACCGCACTGGACGGACGTTCGGGCAATGGCGGGTTGCGCATAGCGGAATCTTATTCCGTCCATCGGGCGATGCGCTTTAGCTTTCTCGCATGATTGAGTGTGACCTGGATAACGGTGTCCTGGTGGTCGGTGGAGGCATCGGCGGTCTTGCCACCGCACTCGGCCTCGTGCGGGCAGGCCGGAAAGTCGTGGTAGTCGAGCAGGCCGGCGAGTTCGGGGAGATCGGCGCGGGTCTGCAGCTCGGCCCGAACGCCACCCGGATCCTGGATTCGTGGGGGCTGCTGGACCAGGTGCGGGCGGCCGGCGTGGTGCCGAACAATATCGCTATGCGGGACGCGATCTCCGGTGCGGAGATCGCCCGGCTCCCGCTGGGCGCCGAGTTCCGCACCCGCTACCGCACCCCGTACGTGGTGATCCACCGGACCGATCTGCACGCGATTCTGCTGGAAGCGTGCCGTCGAGCGGGCGTCGAACTGCTGACCGATGTGCGGATCGAACGGGTCGACACCACCGAGAGCGGGACGGTTGCCCATGCCGCCGACGGCCGGACCTTCGCCGCGGCGGCCACGATCGGCGCCGACGGTCTGCATTCTGTCCTGCGGCAGGCCATTGTCGGGGACGAACTCCAGCCGTCCGGGTACGTCGCCTACCGCGGCACCGTCCCCGTCGACGAGGTGCCCGCGGGTGATCGCGAACTCGACGATGTGCTGGTCTGGGCCGGCCCCGGCTGCCATCTGGTGCAGTACCGGCTGCGGTCCGGGGAGATGCTCAACCAGGTCGCGGTCTTCGAATCGCCGGGCTTTCTGCGCGGCGAGGCGGAGTTCGGCGGGGTCGACGAACTCGACGCGGCCTTCGCGCAGTGTCATCCGCAGGTGTGGGCCGCGATCGCGCATATCGGTAAACAACGCCGGTGGCCGCTCTACGACCGGTTGCCGGCCGACGACTGGGGTCACGACCGCCTGGTCCTGACCGGTGACGCGGCCCATCCGATGCTGCAGTACCTGGCCCAGGGCTGCTGCCAGGCGCTCGAGGATGCGAACACCCTCGAAACGCTGCTCCGGGGCGGCGCCGGCGATATCGAATGGCCGGAGGTGATCCGCCGATTCACCGAAGCCAGGATTCCGCGCACGGCCGAGGTGCAGACCAAGGCGCGCATGTTCGGCGAGATCTGCCACGCCCGCGGTGTGCACCGCGATGTCCGCAACGCACTGCTCAACCGGCTCGACACCGCCGACCTCTACGACCACGCGGATTGGGTTTACCGCGGCCCCCTCTTCGACCCGGTACCCGAACCGGTCCACTCCTGAGCCCGAACACTTTTTCAGAGAAAGCTTTTCATCCATGCGTCTCGCAGTTCTCGACGGCGGTCGCGCCGCCGTCGTCTCCGGTACCGACGTCTACGACGTCACCGCGCACCTGCCCAGCTCACCCGGCCCCTACGGCGGACCTTGGCTGCCGTGGCTCGAACAGGGCGGTCGCGCGGCGGACCTCGCCGGCATCGACCTGTCCACATGCCCCGCCGAACCGCTGGACGGCGCCGCGCTGCGGGCGCCGATCTCGCGTCCGGGCAAAATCGTGGCGGCGCCGGTGAACTACCTCGATCACAAGGTCGAGATGCACGAGCAGAAGACCATCGCCGAATACGGGGTCTTCCTCAAGGCCAATTCCTCGGTGATCGGCCCGGGGGAGCAGGTCGTGCTCCCGTACCGCGATATGCGGACCGACCAGGAAGGCGAGCTCGCGATCGTCATCGGCCGTACGGCCCGGAACGTGAGCGTCGACGACGCGCTCGACCACGTCTTCGGTTACACCGGGGTGCTCGATATCACCGTGCGCTCCACCGAGGACCGTTCGACCCGCAAATCGTTCGACACCTTCACTCCGCTGGGGCCGTGGATCGTGACCGCGGACGAAATCGGCGATCCCGATAACCTGCCGCTGCGCTGCTGGGTCGGCGACGAGCTGCGCCAGCAGACCGATACCGCCGAGCTTATCTTCTCGGTCGCCGAGCTCATCGCCTACAGCAGTTCGGTGATGACGCTGCATCCCGGCGACATCATCGCCACCGGCACACCCGCCGGTGTGGGCCCGCTGTACGACGGCGCACGGATCCGCCTGGAGATCGGCGGTATCGGGACTCTGGAGGTCGGGGTCACCGGGCGGGACGCCATCGCCTACGCCGATCGGCCCGGCGCCCGGCACGACGTGCGCATGGCAAGGGGATAGGGCCATGGATATCAAGGCTCGGATCGAATCGTCGCCGATGCGGCCGGTGCAGTATGCCGTGGTCGCGGTGTGCGTGCTGCTGAACATGCTCGACGGATTCGATGTGCTGGCGCTGGCGTTCAGCGCCTCGCATATCTCCGACGAATGGGAGCTGTCCGGTTCGCAGCTGGGCGCGCTCCTCAGTGCCGCCCTGATCGGTATGGCGGTGGGGTCGATCGTGATCTCGCAGGTCGCCGATATCGTCGGCCGCCGGCGGACCATCGTGGTGTGCGCGTTCGTGGTCGCGGCCGGGATGGCGTTGTCCGCGGTGGCGACGGGTTTCGGGATGCTGCTCGTCGTCCGGGTGCTCACCGGCCTGGCGATCGGCACACTGCAGGCCTGCCTGAATGTCATGGTGGCCGAATACTCCTCGGCCCGCTCCCGGTCGACCGCGATCAGCGTCTACACGGCCGGTCAGCCGATCGGCGGTACGGTCGGCGGGATCATCGCGGGTGTGCTGCTGGTGCAGTTCGATTGGCGAGCGGTGTTCCTGTTCGGCGCCGCGGCGACCCTGGTGACGGCCTTGGTCGCGGTGGCGGTACTGCCGGAATCACTCGACTATCTGCTCACCCGGCGTCCCGCGAAGGCGCTCGAACGGGCCAATGCCGTCCTGGTCCGGCTGGGGCAGCCGGAACTCGGCACCCTGCCGCCCGCACCTGAGCGCGCCCAGGGCTCCGCCGGACGGTGGCGAGAGCTTTCCGCCGGCGCCAATCCGGTCACGACCCTGCTGCTGGGATTCAGCTTCTTCGTGCTCATGGCGGGTTTCTACTTCGCCAACTCGTGGACCCCGAAACTCGTCACCAGCAGCGGCTTCACCGACGCCGACGGTGTGCAGGCCGGCGTGCTGTTCAGTGCGGGCGGAATCGCCGGTGCGCTGATCTTCGGACCGCTGGCCGGCCGGTTCGGTGTCCGGCGGACCCTCACCGCGCTGTTCGTTCTGGCGGGCGCCGCCTTCGGGCTGTACGCGGTCTCGGTGGAATCGCTGAACGCGGCCTTCGCGACCGCCGCCCTGCTCGGCCTGACCACCAGCGCGGTCATGGCCGGCATGTTCTCGATCGGGCCCATGTACTACGGGTCGTCGGTCCGGGCGACGGCGGTCGGCCTGATCATCGGTCTCGGCCGCGTGGGCGCGATCCTGTCGCCGATACTCGCCGGCGCGCTCCTCGACCTCGACTGGGCGCCGCGCGGTATCTACTTCCTGTTCGTGCTGCCGATGCTGGCCGGCGCTGTCGCGATCTACGCCATGCGCACCCGCCGGCCGGTGCTCGCGGAACACCGCGGCAGCACCGAACCGGAGCCCGATCCGGGCGCCTCGGTCGTCGTGCACTGACCGGCCTGCCGAACCCTTCCCATCCCGTTTGCCGAGGAATATTCGTGACCAGCGAGAACATCACCACCACCGAAGAACCGACTGCCGAACTGGACCGCCTCTACGCCGATTTCGCGCGAAACTCGACAGCACCGCTGTGGACCCAGACCACCGATCTGATGCCCGCGGCCCCGGCCCCCGCCGCCGTACCGCATGTGTGGAAATGGTCGGAGCTGCTCGATATCGCCCGGCGCTCGGGCGACTTGGTGCCCGTGGGGCGCGGCGGCGAACGCCGGGCGATCGGATTGGCCAACCCCGGCCTGGCTCCCACCGCGTACGCCACCCCGACGCTGTGGTGCGCGATCCAATGGCTCGGGCCGCGCGAGACCGCGCCGGAACATCGCCACGCCCAGAACGCTTTCCGTTTCGTGATCGAGGGCGAGGGGGTGTGGACCGTCGTCGACGGTGACCCGGTCGCGATGCGGCGCGGTGATCTGCTGATGACCCCGGGCTGGTGCTTCCACGGCCACCACAACGAAACCGACGAGCCGATGGCCTGGATCGACGGCCTCGATGTCCCGCTCGCCCATGATCTCGATTTCGGGTTCTTCGAGTTCGGTCCGGAAACGGTGACCGATACCAGCACACCGCCGATCTCGCGGTCCGAGCGTTTGTGGGCGCACCCCGGGCTCACCCCGCTCTCGGCGCGGACCCCCACCGGTTCGACCCCGATCGCCGCCTACCGCTGGGAGCACACCGACCGCGCCCTCGCCGAACAGTTACTGCTGGAGCAGGCGGGGCATGCGGCGACCGTCGAACCCGGTCATGCGGCTGTGAAATACACGAACCCCACCACCGGCGGCGATGTCCTGCCGACCATCCGCTGCGAATTCCACCGGCTGCGCGCCGGGGCCGCCACCGCGCCGCGCCGCGAAGTCGGTTCTTCGATCTGGCAGGTGTTCCAGGGTGACGGCCGCGTGACCCTGGGCACCGAGGAAAGGACGCTGACCACGGGCGATCTCTTCGTCGTCCCGTCGTGGGTGCCCTGGTCCCTCGACGCCGAGACGGAATTGGACCTGTTCCGCTTTTCCGACGCGCCGGTGGTGGAAAAGTTGCAGTACCACCGGCCCCGGTGAGTATCGGAGCATTCGGCCCGACAATCCGGGCCGAACGCTCCGGCCGTCCCATACCGAACAACTGCGCTCCACCGCCCGGACGATGCGGGCGGTGGAGCGCGGCGCTGTTCGGGCGATCCGGTCAGCGCGACACCTCGGCGCTCACCTCGGCCAGCACCGTACGTAACCACTGGTGGGCGGGGTCGGCGCGGTGGGTGGGATGCCACCAGAACGCCTCCACCAGTGGTACGACTTCCCAGGGACAGGGGAGGACCCGGACGTTCGCGGCGGCGGCCAGCCGGTCGGCGAGGCGGCGTTGCAGTAGTGCGACGCATCGGGTGCCGGTGACCATGAAGGGCACCGCGAGGAAACTTTGCACCACCACCCGGATATCGGGTTCGATACCGATCATCCGCAGCTGCCGGGCGGCGGGGGTGAAGGCGGTCGGTGCGTGATAGGTGACCACCCAGGGGAGCTCGGCGAGTTGTTCGAGCGTGATCGTGTCACCAACCTCGGTGTTGTCGGCCGACACGATGAGCACCCAGCTGTCGGTGAACACATCGAGGGACGGCATATCGGACAGGAAGCCGTGCGGCAGGAAGGTGCCGTCGGCGGTGCGCAGCGATTCGGGGGCCTGGTCGATATGGGCTCCGGTCTGCTGATCCAGGCGTAACCGCACGCCCGGGGCTCGTTCGGCGAGGGCGGTCGCGAGTTGATCGCAGAACACCGTCGCCGCGTAGTCGGAGACCAGTACGGTGAATTCCCGGCTGGATCCGGCGGGGTCGAACACGGGGCCGGCGTCGAAAACCCGCGCGATCCCGACGAGCGCGGCGGCGGCCGGCTCCCGGAGTTGTTCGGCCAAGGGGGTGAGTTCGTATCGGTTACCGCTGCGATGAAGTAGTTCGTCGTGGAAATGGCGGCGCAGCCGGCGCAGCGCGGCCGACACCGCGGGCTGGCTCAGGCCCAGGTGCTCGGCGGCCCGGGTGACATTGCGTTCGGTGAGCAGCGCGTCGAGCGTCGTCAACAGGTTCAGATCCAGATTCCGCAGCGAGCCGGCAGTCATACCTCGAACCATAAACGCCGTGGATGGTGAACATAAGCGACCCGCCCTTCCGTGATGGTGATCTGGGTCGCACAGTGGTCTCTACCACCTCGTCGCGGAGGACTCGGCGAGGTCACGAGAGCCACTGGAGTCTGTTGTGTCTGCTGTCCGGAATGTGTTGGTGATCGGCGCCGGTTCCGCCGGTACCGCCGCCGCGATCCTGCTCGCCGAGGCCGGGGTATCGGTCGAACTCGTCGAGGCCAAACCCGATATCGCCGCCTTGGGATCGGGTATCACCCTGCAGGGCAATGCCTTACGTGTGCTGCGACAGCTGGGAGTCTGGGACCCGGTGAGGCGCTGCGGTTGCAGGGACTCACCGCACGGATCGATACCGAGGTGTGGGCCGCCGCCTGTATCGACTGGCTCGAAGGCCGCACCGATATCCGCGGCGACCTGATCGGGCTGGCCGGCTGGTCGCTCGGCGGTTACTACGTGCCGCGGGCCGCGGCGTTCGAAAAGCGCCTCGCGCTGTGTGTGGCCTGGGGTGCCAATCACAACTGGGGCGCGGTGCAGAAGCGACGGCTCGACCGCGAGGGTGAGAACCCGGTTCCGCACTACTGGGATCATGTGCTGTGGGTCTGGGGCCGGCCCGATATCGCCACGTTCATCGAATTCGCCGAGGATATCCACCTCGACGGCGTGGTCGAGAACATCACCGTGCCCTTCCTGATCGCACACGGTGAGAAGGACCGGCAGATCCCGCTCGACTACGCGCACCGTTCCTACGAGCAAGCGGTCAACAGCCCCAAGCGGGAACTGCGGATCTTCACTCCGGAAGAGGGCGCGACCGAGCACATCGGCCTCGACCACCTGCCGTACGTCACGACCTTCATCGCCGACTGGGTAAGCGACACCTTCGCCGAGCTCGACGGAGGCGCGTTGTCATGACCCCCGAAGAGCTGGACCGTACCGATCCCGAGGGCGCCATCGCCGCCGCGGCCGCCCGGGTATCGAACTGGGGTCGCTGGGGGCCCGGTGATGTCCTGGGCACCATGAACCACCTCGACGACGCCACCCGCCGCGCCGCGGCCGGTGCGATCCGGACCGGTCGATCGTTCTCGCTGTCGCAGTCCTTCGATATGGACGGCCCGCAGAAAGGCTGGCGCCGGCGCACCAACCCGGTGCACACCATGCTCGATACCGGTACCGATGCCGTCGCCGGAGTCCAGGGGTTCCCGCACGGGCTCGGCGGCGCGGACGATGTGATCGCCATGCCTCTGCAGTGCTCGACCCAGTGGGACGGGCTCGGCCATATCTTCGACCACGGCCGCGCCTGGAACGGCCGCCCGGCCGACCAGGTCGTCACCAGTCTCGGTGACCAGGTCACCGGTATCGAAACCGTCGCCGACGTCATCTGTGGCCGCGGGGTCCTGCTCGATGTCGGATATGCGATCGGGGAGAACGGCGAACTGCCGGATGGTTTCGCGATCACCCAGGCCCATCTCGAGCAGACCATTGCCGCGCAAGGTCCGAGCTCGGAAGTGCGCCGCGGCGATATCGTCGTAGTGCGCACCGGCCAATTGACCCGAGCCCGGCGGGAAGGCTGGGGTGAGTACGCGGGCGGCCCGGCCCCCGGCCTGTCCTTCACCACCGCCGACTGGCTGCACGGCACCGAGATCGCGGCAATCGCCACGGACACCTGGGGATTCGAGGTGCGCCCCAACGAGTTCGATGTCGCCTTCCAGCCGCTGCACCAGGTCGCGATCCCGCATATCGGCCTCTTCCTCGGGGAGATGTGGGACCTCGACGCGCTGGCCCAGGCCTGTGCGGACGACGGCAACTACGATTTCTTCCTCACCGCCTCTCCGATCAAGGTCACCGGCGCGGTCGGCGCACCGGTCAACCCGGTAGCGCTTCGATGAGCGCCGGTGAGAGCCCCGCTGACAGCGCCCTCGAGAACATCGTCGTGAACGGTCCCATGTCGGATTGTCGGCTCAGGTCAGGACTGTTTCCGGGCCGTTGGAGGAGGTCGGCGACGTCGATGCGGAGAAACCGTCCTGCTCAGGTGACGATCGAACGCTGCCGTCCCGCGGGCGCGTGCGGGTGCGCGATCATCGGTAACCGATCGAGCTGTACAGTGGCCGCCGCGATCTCGCGCACTGCGACTCCGGGCACCGGCTCCAGCCGGACTCGGGCGACCACCGTCGCCAGAATTGCCGTCGCCTCCAGCCAGGCGAAAGGCTCGCCGATACAATTGCGATTGCCGATGCCGAAAGGCTGGAACGCCCCGCTGCGGGTCACCGCCTTGCGATATTCCGGGGTCCACCGATCCGGGTCGAAGATCGCCGGGTCCGCGAAATAGTTCGGGTCGTTGTGCAGCGCGTAATTGGAGTAGATGATCGTTGCACCCTCGGGGATGGGGACGCCGCCGAGTTCGATCTCCGCCGTTGTCTCCCGCATGCCGAGCCAGGGCGGACAGTAGCGGCGCAGCGTTTCGGTGACGACCTTCTCGGTGAAGACGAGATCGCGGATATTGTCCGCGCGGACCGGCCCGTCACCGAGGACCTCGGTCACTTCGCGCTCCAAACGGTCGAGGATATCCCGGCGTCGCCCGAGCTCGTGAAACGAAAAAGCCAAAGTGTTCGAGACGGTTTCGTAACCTGCCGCGAACATGGTCATGACTTCGTCCCGGATCTCCTGGTCGCTGAGCCCGGTGCCGTCGTCGAAGCGGGCCGCGATGAGCATCGAGACGAGATCGTGGTGATCCTCCTGGCGGGTCCGGTACTCCGCGATGATGCGGTCGACGACGGTGAGCAGCCGCCGCACCGCGGCGTCGAAAGCGCGGTTACGCAGCGGCAGCCGGGCCAGCCACGGCATCATCGTCCGTTTCGGCAGCTCGGCGACGATGACCGGGAATGCCCGCAGCGACTCGCTCACCAGATCTTCGGCGATATCACTGGAGAACAGAGCCCGCGCCACGATCCGCATGGCCAGCCCACCCAGTTCTCGGTCCAGTTCGATTCGTTGCCCGGCGTGCCATGCGTCGACCATGCTCGAAGTGCTGTCGGCCATGATGTCGACATATCCCGCGACTCGCTCGCGATGGAAACCCGGTGCCATCAGCCGGCGATGACGCATATGTTTCGGTTCGGCGGAGACGACGATTCCGTCACCGAGTACCACTCGCATGGCATCGAAGAACGCGCCCTTCTCCACGCACTGTGAGATCTTCCCGCGCAGTAATGAATCGAGAATCTCAGGGGCGGTCACCACGTAGGCCTCGTCGCGACCCAGCCGGATGCGAACGATCGGTTCGGGCAGCGCGTGCAACTCGGCCAGGAATTCCAACGGCCGTCGCTGCAACTGCAGGCCGTGACCAATGAGTGGCCACGCTCGTCGCGGCGATTTTCCGGGCACAATGGCAGCAGTCATCACGACTCCTCGATCGGTGAATTTCGTATTTCTACAAGCAATATCAACTCCGCATGCCGCGAGTGTTTTCCGGCGAGGAAGTCGGCCGCCCGGAGCGGGCATACTGTGGGAGCACGGACCTCCGGCCCCTGTGTATCGATTACGGACCGCAACTGATCGGTACGGAATCAGCCGTTTCGCCCGGTCGGTCACGCGCGCAGACGTGTAATGGATTCGCGCCGCGACCGCTGCGCGATCACAGTGTGCCGGGAACGCAGTTCTCGCCGGGGCGGAAATACGCCGAGACAGAATTTCCGACGCCGATCGGAGCGGGAGGTGCAATCCCGAGAGTTTGCTTCACCCGGACATCAGTGACCCGTGTCGAGAAATTCTACCGGTGCCCCATAGAAAATAGACGCCGTTTCTGGCCCAACCGCACTCATCACAACTCCCGAAGTAGTGACTCCCTTGCCGATATTCAAGCCGACAGCGCACGATGCGGGCAAGTAGGGGAAACCCTATACACGGGCGCCGACCCCGATGGTCCGGGGTGGCGCGGTACCGACCGGAAGTCAGGACCGGCGCGCGTACTCGACAGCGGCCACAGCGGCCAGCGCCGCACGAGAGGAGACGTTCAGCCTGGTGAACAAGCGGGAAAGGTGGGCCTCGACGGTCTTCTCGCTGACGAACAGCTCCTCGGCGATCTGACGATTGGTCAGTCCGCGGACCACCCGGCCGACGATCTCCTGCTGCCGGCGGGTGAGCCCGTCGAAGGCGGATACGGGTGTGCGGTCGGGCTCCGCAGCGGTTCCGTCGAGCCGGGTGCGCGCTTCGCGGGCCCGGGCTGCCATATCGGCCGCTCCGTGTGCGTTCGACACCGCCAGCGCGGTATCGAGCTCGCGCCGGGCGGCGGCATTCTTGCCGGAACTCGCGAGGATACGACCCAAGAGCACCCGGGCCTGCGCGGCATCGATCGGCGTCCCGCTCTTCTCATACTGCCGCACGGCTTCCCGCGCGAGGTTCGCCGCCGACCGCGCTCTACCCAGTTCGAGTTCGATACGCGCCCGCGCGTATCGAGTGTCGCCGGCGCGCATGGGCATCATCGGTGAAGCCTCGGAGTGTGCCTCCATGCGCCGTACCACCCTGTCCGCGGCGGCGAGATCCCCCAATTCCGGCGATGCCCGCAGGCGATGTCGGTGGGATCGGCTTCGGCATAGTGGCAAACTTGCTCGATCTGCCGTAAGGAGGCAAGACGGTGCGTCTCGCCTACTCGTCCAAGACGACTCGTATCGTCTCGTGCAAGTGTTACGCTCCGAGAATGGTCAAGCAGCCCGATCCCGCACGCCGTAGTGAGCGCTCCCGGCAGGCCATCCTCGCCGCGGCCCGCGATCTGGTCTCCGAGTTGGGGTATGCGAAGCTGTCCGTCGAGGCCATCGCGGCCCGGGCCGGCGTGGGCAAACAGACCATTTACCGCTGGTGGCCGTCCAAAGGTGCGGTGGTCCTGGACGCCTTCCTGGCGCTCAGTGAGGAGGGCCCGGACCAGAGCATGGCACTGCCCGATACCGGCGACCTGAAAGCCGACCTCGAGACCGTGATGCGGGCGACGGTGGCCGAATTCGCCGATCCCGCGTTCGAGGGACCGATCCGCGCGCTCAACACCGAGATCATCAATGATCCCGCCCTCGCCGCCCAATACCACGCCAAGCTGGCCGGCCCGTTGGACGAGGCCAAGAAGGACCGGCTGCGCAGCGCGCAGCGGGCCGGGCAACTCGACGCCGACGCAGATCTCGACCTGGCGCTCGAATTGCTCTACGCGCCTCTCTATCAGCGCTGGCTGCTCCGGTCCGGCCCGTTGACCACCGAATACGCCGACGCTCTCGTCGAGGTTTTCCTCAAAGCCATGCGACCGGACATTGCCGGTGATCCCGGTGCGGCCGAGTGACCCGAGCGCCGGTGCGTTCGTGACATCAGTCGAACCATCGGTGCCGGTGGGCGGATGCGCTCCGGAGAACAGCGGTCCTGGCGCGATACCCAATACCGGCAATGCTGTGGGGCCGGAGCGCAATCGCCCCGGCCCCACAGCCGGCGGCGTCGAACTAGCGGACCGCGACGGAAGTCCACTGTTCGGCCGGCGGGCGGCCGGGCAGCGGCTGTCCGATGAGGGCGAGCGGGACGAAGAAGTTCACCTGGCCGATGACCATGGCCAGAGTGGCCAGGGCTTTGTCGTCGTAGTGTTCGGCGGCGTGGGCGTAGAGCTCCTCGGGCACCCGCTCACCGTGCGTTGCCGGCTGCAGGACAGCCTCGACCAGGGCCAGCGCGGCGCGTTCGGGCTCGCTGAAGTAGGGCGCGTCGCGCCAGGTCGCGACCGCGGCGATCCGCTCCTCGGCCTCCCCGGCGGTGCGCAGGTTGCCCGCGTGCAGGATGGCGAGGTAGGTGCTGGCGACGATCTGGCCGGCGCGTAGCTGGACGAGACCGATCGTGGTCCGCGGGATCGCCCCGTTGCCGGTGGCCTTGAACAGCGCCGCGCCGACCTCGCCGAGTTCGGGGACCAGCTGCTGAGGGTTGGGCAGCCGGGAGCCGCTGCGCTGCTGGGTGGTGGTGTTCGTGTTCATCGTGTTCCTTCTCTGTTGTGGTGAATTCATGGTTGGATCGGTCGGCTCAGGCGGGCCGAGGCCGACGGCGGGAGCCACCGAGTGCACGCAAGGCGGTGGAGGTGGAGCTGCCCTGGGGCAGCCAGGCGCGGGCGGCGAAGGTGGCGGCGGCGAAGAACAGCGGCATCGCCCACTTGTCGGGCCCGTCCCCGGCGGCCAGGTGCGAGGTGGCGGCGCCGCCGTAGACGAAAACGAGCCCGGCGTAGGCCCATTCCTTCGTTTGCGGGTGGCCCGGGGTCAGGATCGCGACGAGGGCGGCGGTTTTGGCGACACCCAGGATGGTGGCGAAATATATGGGGTAGCCGAGGTGATCGAAAGAGTCGCGGACGTAGGAGATCCGGGCCAGGTCCCAGTACGCGCCGACCGCGGTTTCGGCGAGTACGGCGGTCACGGGAACCCAGCGGGCGAGCTTCAGGCCGCGGGAGATCATCGACGTGGTGCGAGTAGACATGGTGCTCCTGAAGAGTTGGTCGGCCGGTAGCGGGTCAGGCGGCCGAGGCGATCGGGGTGCCGGTGGCGGCGCGGTACACGGCGGCAGCGAGCCGGGCGTTCTCGGGGGCGTTGAAGGCGAAGGCGGCGCGGCGGCGGGTATAGCCGTAGGCCAGGCCGCTGTGCGGGTCGGCGAATCCGTCCGAGCCCGCGGAGCCGGTGTGTCCGAAGGCGTGGGCGCCGAGGAACGGATACAGCAGGCTCTTGGCTTCGAAACCCAGCGTGTAGGGGGCGCGGTCGCCACGTACCAGATCCGGGCCGCTGGAATGGATGGCGGAGACGGTGGCGATGGTTTCCAGTGACAGCAGCGGGTCCCGGCCGTCGAGGCCGGTGGTGGCCGCCGCGTACATCGCTGCCACGCCGTTCGCGCTGCCGACACCACCGGCCGAGCCCTGGCCCAGACGACGCAGGGTGGGGTCGTTGGGTAGTGCCATGACGTCGGCGGCGGTGAAACCGCGCGCGTTGAGGTTGTAGGAGATCCCCGCGATGCTGTGCGGGGCCGGTGAGTTCGCGGCGAAGGCTGCTTCCATTTCCGGGCTCGCGCGCCACGGCAGGATGGGCAGGTATCGGTGGTCGAGTTCGGCGGGCAGCCCGAGATAGACGTCGAGTCCGTAGGGGGCGCGGATCCGCTGTTCGAACAGTTCCTGGATGGTGCTGCCGGTGATCGCGCGCGTCACCTCACCGATGATGGCGTAGGTGACGAACCCGCCGTACCCGTGCACCGAACCCGGTTCGAAGAAGGGCCGCTGCCCGACCAATCGTTCGGCGATGACCTGCTCATCGGCGAGTTCGGCGACGGTGAATCCGCCGTCGACCCCGACGATCCCGGACCGGTGCACCAGCACGTCCCGCACGGTGATGCGCTCCTTGCCCGCCGCGGCGAACCGTGGCCAGTAGTGGGCGACCGGCCGGTCGACATCCAGGGCGCCGTCTTGGATCAGCAGCGCCACCACCAGGCCCGCGGCGCCCTTGGTCGTGGAATGCAGACCGGTCAACGAGGTGCCGGAGACCTCCCGGCCGGCCCACAGGTCCACCACTTTCCGGCCTCGCACGAACGCGGCCAGCTGGGCACCTGATTCCCCGTCCTCCTCGGTGACGACGGCGGCGAACTCGGCACGCACCTCCTCGTATCCGGCGGCGACGGTGCCGTGTACTTCGATCGCGTTCACAGTGTTGTTCCTCTCCATAGCAGCCGAGATGGCCGACGCGGCGGGAGCGCTCGGCTCCGAAATCCGCCGCGGTCGGTGTTCCGGTGCACTGACGGACGGCGGCGAGAAAACGTGACCGCAGCACGGAAAAGAGCAGGTAGATGCCAGGAAGCCGGCTCCGACACCCTCGGGTCCGTTTCCGGCGAACGGATGGCCGTGCCGGAACAACGCGGCAACGAGCCGGTGACGGGAAGAACCGGCGAAGACTTAGAGGGTCACGTTTCCCGCCGCCCATTCGTCATCGGTACGGGACGAGATCGAGGAGGACCCCGTGCACGACGAACAGTTCCTGGCCGAAGAATTCGAAGGACACCGCACCCACCTGCGGGCGGTCGCCTACCGGATGCTCGGCTCGCTCACCGACGCCGACGACGCAGTCCAGGAGGCGTGGCTGCGGCTGGCCCGCACCGACACCAGCGACGTCGGGAACCTCGGCGGCTGGCTGACCACCGTCGTCGGGCGGGTCTGCCTGGATATGCTGCGAACCCGCAAAACCCGCAGCGAAGAACCACTGGAAGCCGAGCACCTGCCCGACCCGGTGATCACCAGTGAGTCCACCCCCGACCCGGAACACGAAGCACTGCTCGCCGACTCGGTGGGCCTGGCATTACTGGTCGTGCTGGAGTCTCTGAGCCCGGCCGAACGACTCGCCTTCGTCCTGCACGATATGTTCGCCCTGCCCTACGAGCAGATCGCGCCCATCGTCGACCGCACCCCCCAGACCGCCAAGAAACTCGCCAGCCAGGCCAGGCGCCGAGTCCAGGGGACCACCCCGGACCCGAGTCCGGATCCGGCCGGTCAGCGCCGCGTCGTCGACGCTTTCCTCACCGCCGCCCGTGGCGGCGACTTCGACGAACTCCTGCGTATCCTCGATCCCGACGTGGTGCTGCGCGCCGACTCCGGCGAGGCGATGCGCGTGATCCGCGGCGCCACCGCCGTCGCCGGCCAGGCCGAAACCTTCCAGCGCATGGTCACCCTGTGCACTATCCACCCCGCCCGCGTCAACGGCCACGCAGGACTGGTCAACACCATCGACAACGCACCCTTCTCCGTTATCGGCTTCACCGTCGCCGGCGACCGCATCACTGCGATCGACATCCTTTCCGATCGTGAGCGCCTCGCCCACCTCGATCTGACCGCCGCCCTCGGATGAACGAACCAGTTCTACGTTTCGATTCAGCGAGCGGGGCGCACCCGAGTGCACCTGGAACGCCCGATACCGGTCCGGCGCAGTACGGGGACAGCGCGCTGATCATCGACGTCGGCCGCCTCGGCCTCCTCTCGCTGCGCACCCTGGCCGCGGTGGCCGACGATGAGCTGCCACCAGTACTTCGTGCACCGATGTTCGTCCACTCCGAGTGCTGGCTACCTACCTCAGCGAGCTGAGCACGCATCGCAGAATCCGGGAGCAGCGCAGGGTTGGTATCGGTCTGAGGTCCGCGGAAATCCGCACACGTCAGGCCTGTCCGTCGGTCGTCGGAATACGCACGGCAAACCTGTAGAAGTACCTGCGGGCGAACACGAAACCGCGCATTGCAGATCGGATACGAAGTGATCGAAGCCGGGCGGTCGGTTCGGATCGGCCGTCTTCCTCGAGTAGTCTCGCCTCGGGCGTTCCGGTGGTGTCGGCAGAGCTGCTTCCGGGCGCCACATCCGCCTGTACATATGGAGTGACACAGTTGTTTTCGCCGCCGCCCGACGCTCAGTCCACCGTACTTCCGCTCATCCACGGATCACCACAGAGCACCGACGGGCCCCGGGTTCCGTTCTACGCCGAGGAGATCGCCCAGGAACCGCACCGCGCCTATCGCGAAATGCGCCGCCGATACGGTGCGTTGGTGCCGGTCGAGTTGGCTCCAGGCGTCCCGGCGACACTCGTCGTCGGCTATCACACCGCGGTGCGCATTCTCAACGACCCTGAGCACTTCCCGGCGGATTCGCGTATGTGGCAGCGAGATATCCCGCGTGATTGCCCCGTCCTGCCCCTACTGGAATGGCGTCCGTCGGCTGTCCGGAACTCCGGCCCCGTGCACGCCCGTTACCGGCAGGCAACCGTCGCCGGGGTGAATGGGGTCGATCTCTTCTCGCTGCACAGCCGAGTGGAAAAGATCGCGGTGCCACTCATCAACGCCTTCTGCACCACCGGTTCGGCGGAACTCATCGAGCAGTACGCGTTTCCGCTGACCTTCGCGCTCCTCAACGACATACTGGGCTGTCCATCCGAAATCGGCCAACGCGCGGCGGCGGGAATGGCCGCAATGGTGGAGGGAACGGGAGCGGACGCCGGCGCCGGCGGTGCCATGCTGGAACAGGCCATGGCCGATCTGGTGAGTCTGAAAAGGGCCGAACCCGGTCAGGACATCGTCACGCGGATGGTGCACGACCCGGCGAAGCTCGACGACGAGGAGATGATGCACAACGTACTCAGCTTCTACGGGGCGGGGATCGAACCGCTGCAGAACCTGATCGTCAATACGCTCCGGCTGATACTCACCGACGAGCGCTTCGCGGGCGGCATACTCGGCGGCAGCCTGTCGACCCGGGATGCCGTGGACGAGGTGCTGTTCACCGACCCGCCGGTGGCGAACTACGCGGTCTCCTTTCCCCGTCAGCCGGTTCTGATCGACGGCGTCTGGCTACCCGCCCATCAGCCGGTGATGATCAGCCTCGCCGCGTGCAACAACGATCCGGCCATCGATACCGGGGAGTACACCGACAACCGCGCCCACCTCGCATGGAGTATCGGAGCGCATATGTGCCCGGCGAAAGAGGTGGCCTATCTGGTGGCGCAGGAGGCAATCGACCAGCTGCTCGACGCACTGCCCGAACTGCGTCTCGCCGTACCGGCCGGGGAGCTCACCTGGCGCCCCGGACCCTTCCAACGTGCGCTGACGGCACTGCCGGTGGAGTTTCCCGAATCCGCGCCGCTGACGATCTAGCCTGACGAGTCGAGGCTGTTTCACCTGCCCGTGCTCAGGGCATGCCGGTGGCGAACGCCTGTACGGCGTCGAGGAACTCCGGGCCACCCATGACGTATCCGCCGACTGTTCCACCGATCAGCACACCCACTGGAATGCTGATCCCCCAGATCAGGAACAGACATGCCCCGAGGATGCCGCCCACGATGGCACCGCCGACGACGCCGGGCAGGTTCTTGTTGATCTGCTCCGAGAGTCGGCTGTAGGAGCTGATGTCCTTCACTCGCGCGTTGTCTGCTGCCGTCGTGGCCGGTGTCAGCGTCAGGGTGTGGCCGTCCGCGCCGATATGCTGCGCCATCGTGATCGAACGGCCATCGGCGGCGTACCACTGCGGCACTTCGGCCGCCGCCGCTCCGTCGCCGGTCTCGAGCACCACCGCACCGTTGTGCGCAAGCTCGAACCTGCCATTCTCGACGGTGGTGACGACGACCCCGTCGACCGGCGAAACAGTGATCCGGTAGTCGATCCCGTGATCGACACCGGAAGTCGTATCCCCCACGGTCACGGCGGTCGACTGCTTCGGTACGGCCGGCTCTGCATGGGCGGTCGCCGCAGTGATAGCCACGGCCGAGATGGTCATGAAAACGGCAGCAGTCGCTTTCTCGCACTTCATTCGTCGAACCCCTCCACTCAGCAGCCCCTGATGGGCGGACCGAGTGAGACCTTAGGCGGTGCCGAATTCGAATAGCGTGTATGCCACACGGTTCGAAGGCTCGAATCCGATATCCGACCGCGCGGTAATGTACACCCGCAGTTCCCGCCACGGTCGTGCCCGCGCAGCCGGCCGCCGTGCTTCCCGTTGAAGCCCTGCCGGCCGCGACCACGCAGCGAAGCCTCGGTAACGAGACGGGGCACGGTGGAGATCAATCAGCCGAGGCTGCACCGGCATCCGGCGCGCAGGGAGACAGGCCGGCGGTGCCCTACGCCTCACCCCGACTAGAGGAAGTGGGCATCACCATGTCTTCTGCCGATCTGAGCGCCTGGGCAAGCAACTTTTCCGTTCTCGGCGGAATGCTCGACGACTACGAGACCGAGGTGGCCCACACCAACCCGCTATGGTTCCCGAACCGTGGCACCGGTCAGTTGGTCGCCTTCCAGTACGGAACCGCCCTCGGCATGCTGGGTCTCGCTCTGTGGGTCCAGAAGCCGTCTTGGCTGGACGAACCGGAATTCGGTCCGACCGCCGGGTCCGAGCACAAGCTGCTCGCCTCTCACTATGTTCTCAGCGCGATCATCCAGTACGTGGACGACGTGCCGCTCAACGAAGCGCGGGCCGCCCTGCGGGATCTGGCCGATCGGCTCTCCGACACTGCCGCACAGTGGGCCGAGGACGGCGTGAACCCTGCCGAAGTCGAACAGATCCTCACCGAACGCAAGGAGCTCGCCCGGCGGGCTACCACCACCGCCGACCAGTAGGCGCGCCTGATGCAGCCGTGCAGGCAACAGCTCGTACCGCACGAGCTGGGGCGCGACCTGGCGTCGGGTGTCTCCGGGTGGTCGCGGTCTCCGGTGTAGGCCTCCGCTCGGCCGGAACGGGCCTGTGCAGCTCGCCGATTGGAGCAGGGTTTCGCAGGGCAGTCTGGAATCTAGCAACGCTAGACAAAGTAGCGACCCAATGATACCGTTGCTCTAGTTCCTAGCGATGCTATTTCGATGAAGGGAAGTGTAATGCTCGGTTCCTCCGGCCGGATCATTGCCGCCGTCTGCCGACCGGCTGCGGTACGCGTTCATCACCGGCGAAACCGATATCGAGATCGGAGGGGGTAGCTATCTTCCGCGATGTCGCCGACGCAAACACGCGGGATTCGGCAGGCAACGGCTCGCTTCCCGCACCCGACAACGTCCGGCTGATCGCCGGGCGCACCTCATATCGGATTCACCGAGGAGTAATCGACATGACCTTCACCATCAATGAACAGCAGTTCCTCGCGGAGGCCGGGATCGGTCGGCTGGCCACGGTGTCGCCCGACGGCGTGGTGCAGAACAACCCGACCGGCTATCGGGTGAACGCCGACGGCACGATCGATATCGGCGGCATGCGGATGCGTGGCAGCCGAAAGTATCGCAATGTCGAGGCGGGCAGCCGGGTGTCGTTCGTCATCGACCAACAGGTTTCATTGGATCCTTACGTGATTCGCGGCATCGAAGTGCGCGGCACGGCCGAGGCGCTCGATGACGAGGAGCCACCGTTCCGATCCCAGGAACGCGCGGTCATCCGAATTCATCCCGAACGGATCATCTCCTGGGGTATCGACGGCGGATCCTTCGACTTCACCAGTCGCGGCGCCGAGTAGCCGGACATCGTGGGTGGTCCAAAAGAAAGGGCCGTCACCGATCGTAGGAGTTGATGTCGTTCCGGCGGTTGCGGCCGAGTGGCCGGTACGCCCGCCGAAGCAGGCCGCGCCCACGCCGTTCTGCTTCGTCTCCGCCGCTCATCTCGGCCCATCCGGCGGCCGGCCCCGGACTGCGAGTATCCGCGCCGGGACCCGGGCATTCGCCAGTGTCCAGCCGGGGCAGGTGGGATCGGCGTCGCGGGGTCGTTTTCGCGCAGCAGATCGGCCAGTGAGTCGGTTTCTGCGAGCAGCGCCGCGCGGTGATCGGCCGTGCTGGATGCGGTCACGCCACAACCGTAGTAACGCGACACCACTTCTGGCAGTGGAAAAGCGGTCGCCAGTCCGAGTGCCGAGGCCGTGGGTTATGCGGGCGGATTCGTTCGGAATGTCGACCGGTATGCCGCGGGAGTGGTGCCGACGTGCCGGATGAAGTGGTATCGGAAGGTTTCGATCGATCCGAATCCTGCCGTTCGCGCGATGATCTCGATAGGGAGGGCAGTCGTCTCGAGTAGTTCCCGTGCCCGGTGGAGACGGCGGTCGAGCAGCCATTGCGTCGGCGTCGTACCGGTGTGGGCTCGGAATCGCCGTGACAGACTGCGCGTGCTCATCGAGGCCTTGGTGGCGATGTCGGCCAGGGATATCGGCGTGGCGAGGTTGTCCTGCATCCACTGCAATGTCGGGCCGAGATCGTCGGATGGCGCGGCGGGCGCCGGCCGCTCGATGAATTGCGCTTGCCCGCCTGCCCGTTGGGGTGGCATCACGATCTGCCGTGCCGTGTCGGTCGCCACCGCCGCGCCCCGGTCGCGGCGCACCAGGTGCAGGCACAGATCCAGGCCCGCCGCGACGCCCGCGGAGGTCAGGATCGTTCCGTCGTCGATGAACAGGACCGACGGGTCCACTGTCACGGAGGGGTATCGGTCCGCGAGGTGGTCGGCGAGCATCCAGTGCGTTGTTGCCTTCCGGCCGTCCAGTAGTCCCGCGGCCGCCAGTACGAAGGCCCCGGTGCAGATCGAGGCCACTCGGGCGCCACGGTCTGCCGCCGCCTGCACCGTCCGCAGAACGCGCGGGTCGGGAACCGCATCGGGGTCGGCTCCCGGGACGATCACCGTCTGGGCGTCGAGCGCGTCGTCGAGGCCGTAGCGCGAGGAGAAGGCGAACACTTCCTCCCCGGCGGCCGTCGCGATCATGTTCTTCTTCCGTTGGGCGCACACCCGGACGCGGTAGCCGGGTGCGAGGGAGAAGACCTGGCACGGAATGGCCAGTTCGAAACCCACGACTCCGTCGACGGCCAGCACAGCGACAGAATGCATGGCCAGATCTTACGTAACTGTGGCGATCAAGCCACTGTTCGGCCGGACCGATCACCGCAATACTCAGGGCGTAACCGCAACTTCCATCGGAGGATTCGATGACTCTTCGCGTACACACAGTGCTCTACGACGGGGTGGAAGACCAGGACTTCATCGGCCCGGTCACCGCGCTGGGCGTCGTCGACGATGTGCGGCACAGCTTCGTCACCGTCGACGGTCCGGGCACCGTCACCACCGCGGCAGGTCTCGAGATCACCGTCCGCACCCCGTGGTCCCCGGACCGCGCCGATCTGATCGTGGTACCCGGCGGCGGCTACGGCGAAGGGTCGCCCGTCCAGGAACAGATCCGCCGTGGCACTGTGCCCCGTGCGTTGACCGCGGCTCGACGTCCGGGACTGATCCTCGCGGCCGTCTGCACCGGAACGCTGCTGCTGTCGGCGGCCGGGATCACCGCCGGACGACGGTGCACGACACATCACATCGCCGAGAACGATCTCCGGCAGCAGGGGGCGATCGTGGTCGGCGGTCGCGTCGTCGACGACGGCGATCTGGTTACCTCGGCCGGGGTCACCTCCGGAATCGACCTCGGACTGTGGCTTGTCGAGCGGCTCTTCGGCGCCGAGACCGCGGCGTTGGCCGAGCAGGTTCTCGAGCACGAACGCCGCAGCGATGCCTGGGAGGCGAACCGTGCCGGTGATCGAGGACGGACGACCCGGCGCGACCCGGTCGAAGAGGTGCCGCCTGTCCATGACGGGGGCGAACCTCGGACGACCGAGGGCGTCACATTCGTCAATGCCATCGAACTCCCCGCCGAGCGGATCGACGAATTCGTCCACCAGTGGCGGGCCCGTGCCGCGCTCATGCGCACAGCACCCGGATTCCGCGATGTCCGCCTGCACCGGGCGATATTGCCGGAAGCGCGGTTCCAACTCGTCAACATCGCGCATTGGGACAGCGCCGAAGCATGCGCGGCGGCCGGTCTGAATCCCACAGTCCTCGCCTCGGTCGACGAAGCGAGAACGATCGCCACCGCCCACCCGGCACTGTATCGAGTCGCCGCCGAGTACCCCTGATATACAGCGCGATAGCGGCCGGGCCTACCGGGCCGCGGCTCCTACGCTGTGTCGAGGAGATCTCGGAGGTTCATATCGGCGGGTTCCGGTGGGTGGATCGGTCCGGCGATGCGTCCGAGCCGCCGGCCGCTGCCGCCGCGGCGCAGGGCGATGACCTCGGCGAGGATGGAGACGGCGGTCTCCTCCGGTGTCGCGGCGCCCAGATCGAGACCGATAGGGGAGGACAGCCGACTCAGCTCGGCCTCGGTCACCCCGGCGGCGCGGAGACGTTCCATCCGGTCGGTGTGTGTCCGCCGGCTGCCCATGGCGCCCACGTAGCCCGCGTCGGAGCGCAGGGCGATCTCGAGGGCCGGAACGTCGAAGCGTGGATCGTGGGTGAGAACGCAGATGGCGGTGGACGGCGTGATCGTCGCCCGCTTCAGGTAATCCTGGGGCCACATCACGACCACTTCGTCGGCTTCCGGGAAGCGTTCGCGAGTCGCGAAAACCGGCCGGGCGTCGCACAGCGTCACCGAGTACCCCAGGAGTTTCGCCGCCCGGACGAGCGCGTGGGCGAAGTCGACCGCGCCGAACACCAGCATGCTCGGTGGCCGGGCGATGGACGAGATCAAGACCGACAGTCCGGTTTCGGCGCAGTCTCCGGTCTCGCCCAGTTGCACCGTCGTCACCGTGCCGGCCTCGAGGTGCCGAGTGGCCCGGGCGACGACTGCCGTATCCAGGAGCGGATCGCCGCAGGTGCCCGTCCATGCGGTGCCGGTCGTGACAATCGACCTGCCCAGATGGGCGCCCTCGGAGACGACGGTCGCCGTAGCGACCGGCAGGCCCGCCGCGACGCTGTCCGCGACCAGTGCGAGGCCGGGGATATCCGTCGGCCCCGCGCGTTGGACCAGGACATCCATCGAGCCGCCACACATCAGCGCGACGGATCCGGCGCCGGCATCGTCGACCGCGTACCGGCGGACGGCCGCTTTCCCGGTGGTCATCACGTCGGTGGCGAGATGGAAGACATCGCTTTCGATGCAACCTCCCGAAATGCTGCCGACGACGGTCCCGTCTCGCGCGACGGCCATGACGGTGCCGACGGGCCGCGGAATCGAGCCCGCCGATCGGACAATTGTGACCAGGGCACAGTCGATTCCGGCTGCCTGCCATCGGGCCACTGTGTTCAGCACCTGGTGCATCCGGGCTACCCTCTGCCTTGTCGTGCCGGTCCGCGTACCGGCGGCCGATACGCGGTTCGCGGCCGGTGGTCGCTGTCGGCGTTCACGTCGACTCGGCGACCGAGCTGTCCCGGCGAGACGATCGCCGGAGTCCCGCGCTGGTGGGATGATAGAAAAGATCGTACAGTACCTTTGCGCAAAGGTAAGCCGGTCGGGCGACGAGGGATGGGTTGTGGCAGAGGCAGTGACGGAAAACTCGGACGGTGTCGGCGAGATCATCCGGCAATGGGCCCAATCGCGGCCCGAACTCGATGTCTCCGCGCTGGAGATCTTCGGGCGCATGCATCGCAGCTTCCTGCTCTATCGCTCCCGGATCAACAGTGTGTTCGAGCAGTTCGGCACCAACGAGGCGGGGTTCGATGTCCTCGCGTGCCTGCGCCGCGCGGAGCCGGAGTTCCGGCGTACGGCGGGTGAGCTGGCCAAGCAGACGCTCGTCACGACGGGCGGCCTGACTCTGCGGGTCAACCGGCTGGAGGAGGCCGGGCTGGTGCTGCGGGAGCGCGACCCCGAGGATGCCCGGGTGGTCTATGTGACCCTGTCCGATGCGGGGCGCGATCTCGTGGACCGGGTCGCCGATGCGCACTTCGCCGAACTCGCGCACATGCTGGTGGGCCTGGACCCCGACCAGAAGGCTCAGCTGGCGGGGTTGCTCACGGTGCTCGAGGGGTCGCTGCGGATGTCCGCGCTGCCGGCGGGGGAGGGTGCCGCGGTCGATCGCACCGCCTGAGCGTCTGCTCTGCACGCTCCCGGATCCCACGATCTGGGAGCGTTCGTCGTTTTCGGGGGCGTCTTCGCGAAACCTTTCCGGCCTTTTCTGTGGGGGCCACCACACTCAAATTCGAGGTGTGACCTGCATCTCTCTGTTCGAGACGACAGATTCCGCTGGGGTTAACCGCCTGTTAATCATCGAATTCCCGCCCATCCGGCGTTGACCTCTTAGCGGTAAGGAAGTACAAATCTCTTGCAGCCAAGATGTTCGGCAACCGCGGTGGAATCCAGCCCGGTCGCCACCATCGTCCCGACAGGAGACGTTCATGACGACAATCCGCCTCGCGGCCGCGGCCCTGCTGGCCGGCTCCGCCTTGGTTCTGAGCTCGTGCAGCGGTTCGGGCGAGCGCACCGCCGCGGCCACCGACGGCACACTGGAGCAGACCGAGGTCTCGGTGGGCGTTCTGCCACTGGCCGACTATGCGGCGGTGTACTGGGCGGACGAGAAGGGCTACTTCGAAAAGGAAGGGCTCACGGTAACCCTCGAGCCGATCCAGGGTGGACCCATCGGCATCCAGAAGGTCGCCTCGGGAGAACTCGACTTCAGCATCGCCAACTCGATCTCCGCGGCGATCGCGCAGTCCCGCAAGACGCCGATCACCACCGTCGCGCATACGGCTTCGCTGGGTGACGGCAGCGGAATCCTGTATGTGAAGCCGGATTCGCCGATCCGGTCGCTGGCCGATATCAACGGTAGGACCGTCGGCGTGAACACCACCAACAACATCGGCGATGTCACCATCGGCAACCTCGCGGCCGACCAGGGCGTCGATATCGAACCGCGGTACGTCGAGGTGCCGTTCCCCGAAATGCTGCCCGGAGTGCAGGCCGGCTCGATCGACGTCGGGTACGCCCCCGAGCCGTTCTCCTCGGCCGCGCGCGGCGCCGGGATGCGGGAGATCGCGGACCTCACCACGGACACCAACAACGCATTGCCGGCGTCGATCTTCGTCGCGGGAGACGATTTCGTGGACGCGAACCCGGACACCACCGCGGCGTTCGCTCGCGCGATCTACGCCGCCGGCGCCGATATCTCCGCCCACGAGGCCGAATTCCGCAGCTGGCTACCCGGTGTCGCGAAGGTCCCCGCGGCGGTGGCCCAGTCGATGTCGCTGCCGATCTTCGCGTCGAGTATGGATCCGGCGAAGATGCAGTCCGTCGCCGAGATGCTCGCCGCCCAGGGGCGTATCCCCGAAGGCTTCGACGTCACCCCGCACCTCATCACGCTCGAGGACTGAGATGAATCTCCTCAGTGAGCCGCTCGGCCGGAAACAGCAGATCGCCTACGGAATCGTGGGCGTGCTCGGGACGGCCGCGCTGACCGAACTGGTCATCCGGACCGGAGTGATCGCCACGCCCGGGTTGCCCGTGCCGAGCCGGGTGCTGGCGGAGACCGGTGCACTGTTCGGAGATCAGACCTTCTGGCAGGAGGTCGGTTTCACCCTCCGCGAATGGATGCTCGGCCTGCTGATCGCGACCGTGGCCGGGATGGTGCTCGGCGGTCTGATGGGCGCCTTCGCGAAGGTGTTCCTCGCCTTCGAACTTCCGGTCGAGGTCTTCCGGGTCCTGCCGTCGGTCGCGTTGGGCCCGGTGCTGGTGTTGCTGCTGGGTTCGGGGATGTTGCCGCTCTCGATCACGGTGGCGCTCGCCTGTATGTGGCCGATCCTGCTGAACACCCTGTACGGCGTCCGCGCCACCGACGCCACCGCCGTTCAGACGGCCCGGACCTTCGGTCTCTCGGGAATCGCGATCCTGCGCCGGATCAAGATCCCCAGCGCACTTCCCTTCGCGTTCACCGGGATCCGGATCGCCGCATCGATCGGGCTCATCGTCGCCGTCAGTGCGGAACTACTGATCGGCAACGGGCAGGGGATCGGCGGCTACATCCTGCTCAACAGCGCCAACGCCACCAACCTCGACACCGTATACGCCGCGACGCTGGTGGCCGGGGTCCTCGGCCTGGCGGTGAGCACCGTCTTCACCGCCCTCGACAACAAGGTGTTCGCATGGAAGAAGGGGCTGGCCCAGTGATGGTCGCATCGACCGAGGACACGGGACTCGCCGCGCCGGCCGTGCGGCCGGGTCCGAAGTCTCCCGCGCTCGGCTCGGCCGCGCGCACCCGCGGCTTCCTGCCGGCGTTGCTGGGCAACACGGGCATCCGGGTGCTGGTTCCGATACTGATCCTCGCCGCGTGGTGGGGTCTGTCGCAGTCGGCGGTGGGCTCGCTGATCGTGGCGCCGCCGGTCGAGGCCTTCGAACGGGTCTTCACCGACTTCTTCAGCGCCGACGCCGGCCGGCTCTTCCTCGGCGACGCGACCTTCGACCATTTCTTTCCCAGTGTCTACCGTGCGCTGGCGGGACTGCTGCTGGCCGTCGTGGTCGGGGTCGCGCTGGGAGTCGCGCTGGGTATCGTTCCCGTGCTCACGGCCCTGTTCCAGCCGCTCATCCACCTCGGGCGGTCGCTGCCCAGCCCGGCCCTGCTGGGGGTGTTCTTCTTCCTGTTCGGCACGGGGGACAGTCCGAAGATCTTCCTCATCACGTTCTCCGTGGTCTGGCCCATCCTGTTCAACACGATCGACGGTGTGCAGAGCGTGGGCACCGGCCGGATGCAGGCGGCCGCGGTGTTCAAGATCTCGCGCTGGAATGTGCTGACACAGATCGTCCTTCCCGGCGCGGGGCCCAAGATATTCGCCGGTGTGCGGACCGCGATGTCGCTGTCGCTCATCATCATGATCATCTCCGAACTGCAGAAGGCCGAGAACGGTCTCGGATATCTCCTGATCCGGTCACAGCGCGACTTCGACTACACCGGATTCTGGTCGGTCCTGATCGTGCTGGCCGCCCTGGGCGTCGCACTCAACTTCATCTTCGTGTTCGCCGAACGGCGGGCGTTGGCCTGGCACCGAGGAGTGACTCAGCAAAATGACTAGTACACATGTGACGACCACGTCCGCGGAGCTGGTCCTCACCGGCATCTCGAAGTCCTATGGAACCAACCTCGCGGTCCGCGATATCACCGCCGACGCCCCGGCCGGAAAGGTCAGCGTGATCGTCGGGCCCTCCGGCTGCGGCAAGTCGACCCTGCTGCGGATCATCAGCGGACTCGATGTCCCGACGACCGGTGCGGTCACCTTCGACGGGCGGCAGGTGTCCGGGGTGCCCGACGGCCTGGCCATGGTGTTCCAGGACTACGCGCGCTCGCTGTTCCCGTGGATGCGGGTGGACAAGAACATCGCCTTCCCGCTCCAGCATCTGCCGCGGCCGGAGCGTGCCGCCCGGGTCCAGGAGGCCATCGACGCGGTCGGCCTGTCGGGCAAGGAGAAGCTCTACCCCTGGCAGATGTCGGGCGGTATGCAGCAGCGCGTCGCCATCGCCCGGGCGCTGGCGAGCCATCCCAAGCTGCTGCTCATGGACGAGCCGTACGCCTCGGTCGACGCCCAGACACGCGCCGAACTCGAGGATCTGCTCCTGGCGATCCAGGCGCGGCTCGGGATCACCGTCCTGGTCGTCACCCACGATATCGACGAGAGCGTCTACCTCGCCGATCACATCATCGTGCTGTCGAAACCGCCGAGCGTCGTGGCCGAGACGATCGAGGTCGATCTGCCACGGCCGCGCGATCACATCACCACCAAAACGGATCCGCGATTCGTCGAGATCCGCTCGCGAGTGACAAGGCTGCTGCGCGGTGAGGGCGTGGCAGCCGACGGCCCGCGCGATTCGGTTGTGAGCAAGGCGCACTGATGCGGGCCACGGTCGACGGATCCGGAATCGTCGCGCAGAGTCAATCGGCTCTCGCGCCGTTCCGGCTGTACCGCCCGGAATCGGTCGCCGAGGTGGAGGCGGCGCTCGCCGCCGACCCGGAGGCGGTGATCGCTGCCGGGTGCAGCGATCTCGTCGCCAGGATCCGGGAGGGCTGCGCGCCCGCGGCACTGGTATCGCTGCGGAAAGTGGCGGGCCTGAAAACGATCACGCACCACAGCGGAGTCCTGCACCTGGGACCGATGGTCACCCATCACGAGGGGGCGACCAGTGCGACCGTGGCCGCGGCGATCCCCGGACTCGCGGCGGCATGGTCGCGGATCGCCACCGTCCGGATCCGGTACACCGGCACGGTCGGCGGGAATCTGATGGCCCGGCGCCATCGCTACGAGATGCCGTTGCTACTGGGCGCCCTCGACGCCCGGTTGTCGATTTCGGACGGCCGCACTCTCGCACCCGGCCGATTGTGGACCGACGACACCACCGCGCTGCTCACCGGTATCGAGGTGTCCACCACGGATCTGGTGTGGTTCGGGTACGAGCGCTCGATGCGCCCCACCACGACGGTCGCGCTCGCGATCCGGCGGGGTGCCGACGCCACCCTGGCCGTCCACGCCACCGCGGGGTCGGAGTACCGCCGCGGTATCTCGCTGCGCGTCGATACCGAGGCCACGTCGCCGGCCGGTATCGACGCGGTGCCGACCGCCGCGGCCCTCGCCGCGCAACTCCCGGACGATATCGGCGATTACACCGGGTCCGCCGAGTACCGCAGGCACCTCGTCACCGTGCTGACCCGCAGGCTGCTCCACGAGGCAGCCACTGCCACCCCCCAGCGTGAGGACCGACCGCATGTGTGATCCCGATACCGAGACGAGACCGGCCGGCGCGGAAGTCCCGCCGAGCGCACTCGACACCTCCATAGAGTTCAGCCTGAACGGCGAGAAGCGGAATTGCAGAATCGATTCCAGCGCGGTCCTGCTCGATGTCCTGCGCGACGACTTCGGCTGCCGGGGCGTGCGGCGTTCGTGTGAGCGCGGTGTCTGCGGAGCCTGCACGGTACTCGTCGACGACGTTCCGGTCGCCTCCTGCTCGACGTTCGCGTTCGCGGTCGACGGCGCCGCCGTGGAGACCGTCGAGGGACTTGCGGCCGTGGACGGAACTCTCTCGCCGCAGCAGCGGGCCTTCGCGGAATGCGGTGGTTACCAGTGTGGTTTCTGCACCTCCGGCATGCTGATGCTGACGACCGGTCTGCTGCGCCGGGAACCCCGGCCGGACCGCGGCACCATTCGCGAGTGGATCAGTTCGAACACCTGCCGCTGCACCGGCTACGAAATGATCATGGAATCCGTCGAACGCGCGGCGGAGCTGACGGCCGCGCAGGACGGGGATCGCGAATGACGGCGGTATCGGATCGGTTGCCGGTCGCCGGCCCGCTGGTCGAGGCGCGCACCCACCTGGTCGGCGACGGGGAAACGGTCGGCGAGTATCGGATCCGGGAGTTGCCCACGGCGCCCCCGGAACACCGGCTGGTCGGCCGGGACGGCCCGCGGGCGGACGCGACGGCGAAGGTGACCGGGCGGGCCGTGTACGGGGCCGATATCGTGCGCCCGGGCATGCTGCACGCGAAGGTGCTGCGCAGTCCGCACGCGCACGCCCGCATCGTCTCCATCGACACCTCGGCCGCCCGGGCGCTCCCGGGTGTCACCGCGATCGTGACCCAGGACGAGATCGACGGACTGCAGTGCTACGGGACGATGGTCAAGGACCAGCCGGTGGTCGCGACCGGCGTCGTCCGATACGTCGGTGACGTGGTGGCCGCGGCCGCCGCCGTCGACGAGCGCACCGCGCTCGCGGCGCTGGACCTGATCCGGGTCGAGTACGAGGTGCTGCCTGCGGCGTTCACCGTCGAGGCGGCTCTCGCGGAATCGGCGCCGGTCATCCATCCGGACGAGCCGTTCGGGGTGATCCCGAAGTACGGGCAGGGCGCGTCGGCGTCGTTGCGCAGCGAACCGAACGTGAGCTACGAGTTCCGGTATCGCACCGGCTCGCCCGACGTCTGGGAGACGTGTGACCACATCTTCGAGGACACCTTCGAGTTCTCGCGGATGAACCATATGCATCTCGAACCGTTCGTGACCGTCGCCGAGGCGAGCACCGACGAGATCGAGGTGTGGACCTCGACGCAGGCGCCGTTCAACCTGCGCAAGGAACTCGCGCGCGTTTTCGGGCTGCCGGAGAACCGGATCCGCGTCCATGTGCCGTTGATCGGTGGCGGTTTCGGCGCGAAGAACGGACCGAAAGCCGACCCGGTCGCGATCCGGCTATCCCAGCTCAGCGGCGGGCGTCCGGTCCGGTTCTGTATGACCACCGAGGAGGTGTTCCTGACGGTCTCGCAGCACGCGGCGACGCTCATCGTGAAATCGGGTGTACGGGCCGACGGTACGTTCGTCGCACGGCAGTCGACGGTGCTGCTCAACGGCGGTGCCTACGCCGAGCACAGCCCGGCGGTCGCGGAGAAGGCCGGCTACCGGATGCCCGGCGCATACCGCTGGCAGCATATCGATTCGGTGTGCAAGGTCGTCACCACCAACACCGTGCCGGCCGGGGCCTATCGCGGGTTCGGTGGCACCCAGGCGACGTGGGCCAGTGAACGCCAGGTGGATCTGATCGCGGATCGTCTCGGCCTGGATCCGTACGAACTGCGGGTACGCAATCTCAAGGCGCTCGGTGAGGAATTCGTGCCGGGGGAGTCCGGGATCGACTCCGACCTGGCGGAGGGGATGCGGCTGGTGGCCGACGCGATCGGTTACCACGAGCGTGCTCGCACCGGGAACCGGGGGATGGGCGTTTCGGTCGGCGTCAAGGACGGCGGCGGTATCAACAAACCGGCGATGGCCAGGGTGAAGGTCACCACGCGGGGTGACGTTCTGCTCAACTGTGCGCTCACCGAGATGGGGCAGGGCGGGCACTCCGCGATGGCGCAACTGGTCGCCGAGGTGCTGCGCTGCGATCCCGCCCGGGTGGCCTACGCGCGTATCGACACCGACAACACCCCGTTCGACCAGGGGACCAACGCGTCCTCGGGAGTCGCGGTGATGGGGCAGGCGGTGCGGACGGCGGCCGCGAAGCTCCGGGACGAGGTACTCGACTGGGCCGGTACGCAACTCGCGGTGGATCCCGCCGCGCTCGAGCTCGTGGATTGGCATGTGCGTACCCGGGACGGGACCGTGCACGACCTGTTCCCGATGATCATGGACGTCTTCGGGAACACCGGATTCGAGTTCTCCGCCGACGGTTTCTACAAGGCGCGCAACGATCACCGTGCGCCGCTCGAGGCGCCGTGCGTGTTCTGGGAGATCGGCTGGGCGGCCGCCGAAGTGGAGGTCGACCCCGAGACGGGCCGGATCACTGTGCTGCAACTGGCGGTCAGCGGTGACGCCGGCAAGGTCATCAACAAGATAGCGTGCCGCGGTCAGGACGAAGGGGCCGCCGTGTTCGGACTGGGACAGGCGTTGTTCGAAGAACTCCGGTACGACCCGGACGGTGAACTGCTCAACGCCGAGGCGCTGCTCTACCGGGTGCCGCTCGCCGAGGACATCCCCGAGCGGTTCGTCTCGATCACACAGGAGCAGGGCCACGGCGCGGGACCGTTCGGTAGCAAAGGTATGGGGGAGGGCGGGATGCTACCCGTCGCCAGTGCCATCGCCCAGGCCGTCGCCGACGCGGTGGGCGTACAGCTCACCGAACTCCCGCTGTCACCGCAACGGGTCTACGAGGCGATCGCCGCGCGCGGGGCGGAGGGGGCATTATGAGGCGGTACCTCCGCCTGCGCTACGGCCTCCGCCGACCGCAGGTAACTCTCTCCAGAGGAGCAGGATGAATTCGGGGTACAACGGCACACGGTCGGCCGCCGCGGTGCTCGGAGGGCGGGATCCGGTACGGGTGTGTGTGCTCGGTTACGGGAGTATCGGCGCGGTCGTGGCCGATCGGCTGGTCCGCGGCGATGTGCCCGGCGCCGAGCTGGTCGGGATCGTCAATCGGTCCCCGGTCGAGAACCTCCCCGCGCCCGCGCTCTCGCTCACGGAAGCGCTCGAGATCGCGGATGTGGTGGTCGAATGCGCCTCGCAGGAGGCGGTCTGGGAGGTCGGGCGGCAAGTGGTCGACGCCGGGCGCGACCTTCTGGTGTCCTCGGTCGGGGCGCTGTCGGATCCCGTGTTCGCGCAGCGGATCGCGGGGAGCGGACCGGGACGGGTCGTGTGTACGCACGGTGCGGTCGGCGGTCTCGATCTGCTCGCGGCCGCACGCGACGCGGCGCCGTTCGACCGCGTGCTCGTCCGGTCGACGAAATCGCCGGGGTCGCTCGTGCAACCGTGGATGGACGCGGCCCAGCAGCACCGGATCAGTACCACCGCGACGCGGCTGCGCGTGTTCGCGGGCAACTCGGCCGAAGCGGCCCGGCTGTTCCCGAAATCGCTCAATGTCGCCGCCGCGGTGAGTTTCGCGGTGAGCGACTGGGAGACGGTAGCGGTCGAGTTGTACGCCGATCCGGACGCGGAGCTGACCTGTCACGAGATAGAGGCCTCGGGGCCGATCGGCAGGTACTCGATCAAGATCGAGAATCTGCCGAGCGCGGACAATCCGCGCACCAGCGCGGTGGTGCCGTACTCGATCCTGCGGACGCTGGCGCACCTGACCGGCTCGCCGAATCTCATCGCCTGACCGGCCCGTTCGACGCTACGACGAGTACCCGGAAGCGGCCCGGACGGGGCCCGTCACGACAAATTCACGCAGACATCTTGACGGTAAGTATCTTTTAGCTCAGACTCTTTTACCGGAGGGATTCGGAGCGGTGACCGCCCCGGACAAGTGCTGCGACAGAGGGAACGGATGAAGACTCCGATGGACTTACAGAGCAGCACGAGCACTCGTTCGCCGCAGGCGTCGAGCGGGATCTCCGCCTTCGGGCCGGAAGCCCCGGCCGTGCCCGCCGACACCGCGGACCTCGACCGTTCGTGGGCAGCCGGACCGGTTCCCGACACGACCGACGAGATCTTCGTGGCCGGCCGGTGGGTGCGCGGCTCGGGCAAGGTCATCGAATCGGTCGATCCGGCCACCGGCCGGGTCTTCGCCCGCCTGCACGGCGCCGTGGCACATGATGTCGACCTGGCTGTCGATGGCGGCCTGCGGGCCGTCGCGAGTTCGGGCTGGGCCCAACTACTACCGCACGAGCGCGCGGCTGTCCTGTACCGCATCGGCACCGCGATCGAGGCCAACGCCGACCGCATTGCGGCCCTGCAAACCGTCGACACCGGAAAGACGCTGGCCGAGACCGGCGCACTCGCGCGCAGCGCCGCCGGCACCTTCCGGTTCATGGCGTCGGCGCTCGAGACGATGGAGGAGGCGATCACGCCCCGGCGGGGTCCGTTCCTCACCTTCGCGACCCACGAACCGATGGGCGTCGTCGGCGCCATCACCCCGTGGAACTCGCCGATCGCCTCGGACGCGCAGAAGATCGCCCCGGCCCTCGCCGCGGGCAACGCGGTGGTCGCCAAACCGCCGGTCTGGGCACCGTGGGTGACCCTGTTGCTCGCCCGGCTGGCGGAGGAGGCAGGTCTGCCGCCCGGACTGTTGTCGGTGCTGCCCGGTCCGGGCCGGACCGTCGGCGACGCGCTCGCCCGGCATCCGGGCATCGGCAAGATCTCGTTCACCGGTGGCACCGGGACCGGTCGCGCGCTGGCGCATATCGCCGCGGAGAAGCTGATGCCGATCACGCTCGAACTCGGCGGGAAATCGCCCACCATCGTCTTCGCCGACGCCGATCTCGAGCAGGCGCTCGCCGGGGTCCTGTACGGCATCTTCTCCTCGTCGGGGCAGAGTTGCATCGCCGGTTCCCGGGTCTTCGTCCAGCGCGCGGTGTACGACGAGTTCGTGGACCGACTCGTCGCGGCGACCACGGCGCTGCGGGTGGGACCGGGTACCGATCCACGCACCCAGGTAGCGCCCATGATCACCCACGAGCACCGGGACGGCGTCGCGGCGATGGTCGACGACGCGGTGCGCGCGGGCGCGACGGTGCTGTGCGGCGGTGCCGCTCCCGCGGATCCCGCACTCGCCGAAGGCGCGTACTACCTGCCCACCGTGCTCACCGGCGTCCCGAACAGCGCGACGATCTGCCAGGAGGAAATCTTCGGGCCCGTCGCCGTCGTGCTCCCGTTCGAGGACGAGGCCGACGTCGTCGCCCAGGCCGACGACACGGTGTTCGGCCTGGCCTGCGGGATCTGGACCGCGGACTACCGGCGCGCCTGGCGCACGGCCCGCGCTGTCCAGGCCGGAACGGTGTGGATCAACACCTACAAGCAGTTCAGCATCTCGACCCCCTTCAGCGGGCTGAAGGACAGCGGTATCGGGACCGAGAAGGGCCGCGACGGGATCCGGTCCTACATGAACCAGAAGAGCATCTACCTCGACGTGTCCGGGCAGCCGCTGCCCTGGGCAGGTCTGTGAGAAGGGAGCACCATGAGCGCTCATCCCTACAGTCCGGCCTTCGGTATCGCCGGCTTCGGATTCGTCTCCGGCGCCCTGTCGGTCGACGAGGACGGGGTCGCGGTCCCCGGCCGCCGGGCGGCCCTCGAAGCCGCGATGGCGCGGCTGAGCGAGCGGCTCTCGACCATCGATATGACGCTCGAGAACGTCGTGAAGACCACCTATTTCGTCACCGACGTCGCCCTGCGTGACGAGGCGAACCGGCACTACGAGGCGGTGTTCGCCGAACCGCGTCCGGCGCGGTCGTTCGTCGAGGTCGCCGCGCTGCCCTACGGCGCGACGGTCGAGATCGAGGCCATCGCCCACCGCGGGTGACGCACCCGCGTCCCACGGATCACCCCCAGAGGAAGGCACACATCATGTCCAGCACCGAAAAGACCGGCGTCGATCTCGAAGCCCTGATCGACTCCTGCATCGCCGCCGCCGAAACGCGCTACGAGGACTGGGACACGCTCGGGTTCCAGGCGGCCAAGGGCGGCGACCGCTTCAAGCGGGCGCAGATCCGGTACATCGGCTCGGGTGCCACCGGCAACCACGACACCGACAACAACATCATCCAGGCCGACCACTTCACCTTCTCCAACATGCGCCTGCCCGCGGGCGCGGTCGGCCCCGAGCACACCCATCACGACGTCGAAGAGGTCTTCTACGTTCTCGAGGGCGAGATCGAGGTCGCCGTGCACGATGTCGAGGACGGGACGAAGAAGGCGGTGCGCACGCTCGGCTACCGCGACCTGATCCGCGTCCCCGCCGGGGTGCCGCGCAGCCTCGCGAACGTCTCCGATTCCGACGCGCTGTTCTGCGTCATCATCGGCACCCCCAAGCCGCAGCTGCCCACCTACCCGCCCAGCTCCGAAATGTTCGGCGTCACCCGCTGATCCGAGCCGGAAGAAGTACGAGGAGAGCCCGATGGACGAGCCGATGAGGCGGACGCTGCGCGTCCAGCAGAAGACCTGGGAAGCCGACGGCGTCATCAGCATTACGTTCGCCGACCCGTCCGGTGCGCAGTTGCCCGCCTGGGAACCCGGCGCGCATCTCGCGCTGCATCTGCCGAACGGGCTCGTCCGGGAGTATTCGCTCTGCTCGGACCCGTCGGACCGGTCGTGCTGGACGGTGGCGGTGCTGCGCACACCGGATTCGCGGGGCGGCAGCACCCATATCCACGACCTCCTGCCGGTCGGTGGGCTCCTCGAGGTCGAGGGGCCCCGCCAGAACTTCGCGCTCGACACCGCGGCCCGCCACATCCTGGTCGCGGGCGGGATCGGTATCACCCCGATCCTGTCGATGGTGCGCACCCTGCACCGTGACGGCGCGAACTGGACGCTGCTCTACACCGGACGATCCCGGTCGACGATGGCGTTTCTCGACGAGATCGACTCCCTGCCCGCCGACCGCGTGACGATCCACGCGGACGACGCGGCAGCGGGTCGATACCCCGACCTCGCCGGGCTACTCGGCGATATCGACGCCGATACCGTCGCCTACTGTTGCGGTCCCGAGGCGTTGATGGCCGCCTGCCGGGACGCGCTGCCGGACCCCGGGCAGTTGCGTATCGAACGATTCAAGGCACCCGAACCGATCGCCACCGGGGAGGACACGGCATTCGACGTGATCCTCGCCGGCAGTGGGCGCCGGATCCCGGTCGGCCCGGAGGTCTCGGTCCTGAGCGCACTGCAGAACGCCGGTGTGCCGGTGGAGAGTTCGTGCACGGAAGGTATCTGCGGGACCTGCGAGGTCGGCGTCGTCAAGGGCGACGTCGAGCACCGCGACTTCCTGCTCTCGCCCGAGGAACAGCAGACCGGCGGCACCATGTTCGTCTGCGTTTCCCGGTGCCGCTCCGCCGAACTCGTCCTCGACCTGTAACCGGCCACCCTCGACAGAAAGGTCGATCATGCGATTCTCCGGAACACCGGTCTGTACTCTGCGCGCGCTGCGGTCGGTATCGGTCACAGTGCCCGATCCGGTCCGCTCGCGCGACTTCTACCACGAGGCCTGGGGGCTGAGCACCGTCGACGAAGACGGTGACACCTTCTGGCTGCGTGCCACGGGCAGCGAGCACCACGTGCTGGAACTGCGCGCCGGCACCGGCAACGCGCTGGACCGGATCTCGTTCGCGCTCGGGACTCCGCGCGAGGTCGACGCGGCGGCCCGCGCACTCCAGAAGCTGGGTATCCCGCTCCTGCGCGAACCCGGTCCGCTCGACGACGCGGGCGGTGGCTACGGCCTGCAACTCGTCGACCCGGAGGGCCGCTGCCTGGAACTGTCCGCCGATACGTTCGCCGTCTCGGCGCAGGAACCGGCAGGCCGCCGGGCGATCCCCCGCAAGCTCGCGCATGTCGTGCTCAACACCAGCGATATCGATCGCACCGCCGACTTCTACACCCAGGTCCTCGGTATGCGGATCTCCGACTGGTCCGAACACCAGATGACTTTCCTGCGCTGTAATTCCGACCACCATGTCATCGCCCTGAACCAGGCCGACTTCCCCTCGATCAACCACGTGGCCTACGAGATGGAGAGTCTCGACCATTTCATGCGGGGGCTCGGCAGTCTCAAACGCAGCGGCATCGTCCCGCAGTGGGGCCCCGGCCGGCACGGACCGGGCGACAACACCTTCTCGTACTTCACCGATCCGGCCGGGCTGGTGTGCGAATACACCTCCGAAGTGGCCCAGATCGACGAGGACCGCTGGCTGTGCCGGACCTGGAAGCGTACTCCCGAACTCTCCGACCAGTGGGGGACGGCGGGTCCGCCGCCGACCACGGTCCGGGCGGCGATGGCCGGAGTACCCGATCTCGGGCATCGCGACCTGGTCACGCCGGGGATCGACGATTACTTCTACGGGGGACAGTGATGCGGCGGGTGCAGCCGTGACCGGCACGGTCGCGCCGGCCCGGACGACCCGATGGGTTTCGGCGCGGGGGATCTCGCTCGAGGTCCGCGGCGCGGGCGATCCGGTGCTGCTCCTGCACGGTATCGGCGGAAGTGCGGCGGCCTGCGGTGCGCTGGCCGAGGTGCTGAGCGCGCACGGCTATCGCACGTACTGCTGGGACGCGCCGGGATACGGGCGGTCCGCCGATCCGGCGCCGAGTGCGGACGGATCCACCGAAGGCTACGACCACGCGCTGGTGGTCGCGGAACTGATCGCCGAGCTCGGTGGCGGGCCGATACATCTGCTCGGCACGTCGTGGGGCGGGGTGATCGCGACCGCGGTCGCCGCCGCGCACCCGGTGTCGGTCCGTTCGCTCGTCCTGGCCGACAGCACCCGCGGCTCGGGTGTGCACCCGGAGCGGGCGCAGGCGATGCGGGCACGAGTCGGTGAGCTGCGTGAACTCGGCGGCGCGGCGTTCGCGGCGGCCCGCGCGCCGCGACTGGTCTCGCCCGCCTGCGGCGACGAGATCGCGCGCGCTGTCGAATCCGATATGGCAGGAGTCCGGCTGCCCGGTTACACCGCCGCCGCCGAGTTCATGGCCCGCACCGATACCGGGCCGAGCCTGGCCACCCTGGCGGCACCCACGCTGGTGCTGGTCGGGGCGGACGACATCGTCACCGGGGTCGACGAATCCCGGTTGCTGGCCGACGCGATTCCCGGAGCCCGCTTCGGGCTGATCCTGGGCGCCGGACATGCGGCAGTGCAGGAGAAGCCGGTCGAGACGGCCGCGCACATCCTGCGGTTCTGGAAGGAACTGGACGAATGAGCAGACTTGTCGTGGTCACCGGGGCGGGCCGGGGACTGGGTTTCGCGATCGCCGAGCGGCTGGCCGCCGCGGGCGACCGGGTCGTCATCGCGGAGATGCGCGCCGAGTCGGCCGAAGATGCCGAGAAGACGTTGCGGGCCAAGGGGTACGACGTCACCGCGGTGGTCACCGATATCGCCGACCGCGATTCGGTGGTGGCCCTCGCGAGCCGGGTGGAGGCCCTGGGTGGCGCGGACGCGCTGGTCAACAATGCGGCGCTCGCGGACGGTGTCGGCGGTGACGCGTTCTGGGAACTCGATGAGGGGTTCTTCCAGAAGGTGATGACCGTCAACGCGTTCGGGACCTGGCTGGTCAGCAAGCATCTCTTCGCCCAGCTGGCGCGTGGCGGCAACGGCGCCATCGTGAACATCGCCTCCGACGCCGCCCTGTACGGCTCGCCACGCCTGGTGCACTATGTCGGCTCCAAGGGCGCGGTCATGGCGATGACCCGCACGATGGCGCGCGACGGGGGCCCGCACGGGCTGCGGGTCAACGCCGTCGCACCCGGCCTGACCCGGGTCGAGGCGACGGCCACGGTGCCGGCGTCGCGGTATCGGCTCTACGCCGACAACCAGGTTCTGGACCGCGAACAGACACCCGACGACGTCGCGGGCACGGTGCAGTTCCTGCTCTCGGACGCGGCGAGCTACCTGACCGGCCAGACCCTGGTGGTCGACGGCGGATTCGTCATGAACTGACCGTATCCCCGGCTTTCCGAAACTCACCCCGCACAAGGAGACCGACCCTCGATGGATCTGCAACTCACCGGCCGCACCGTGGTCGTCACCGGCGCGAGCTCCGGGGTGGGCCTGGCGACGACCCGGATGCTCCTCGCCGAGGGCGCCCGGATCGCCGCCTGCGCCCGCGATCTGGACCGGTTGCGCGCCGCGATCGATTCGGTCGGCGATATCGATCCCGCCGCGGTGCACCTCGCGGCCTGCGATGTCACCGACCGCGCCGAGGTCGAGGCCTTCATCGGCTCCGCCGCCGACCGTTTCGGCGGTATCGACGGACTGGTGTGCAATGCCGGTCGTTCCCTGATGGCGCCGCTGGCGCAGACCTCCGACGAGCAGATCCGCGCGGAATTCGACCTGAAGATCTTCGGCTCCTGGAATCTGGTGCGCGCGGCCCGCGGTGCGCTGGCCGCCGCGGACCGCGGCGCCGTCGTCAATGTCAACGCGATCCTGTCCCGGCAGCCCGAGCCCCGGCTGGCCGTCACCTCGGCCGCGCGTGCCGCGCTGCTCAACCTCACCCACTCCATGGCCGAGGATCTCGCCGCGGACGGAACCCGGGTGAACTCCGTGCTGCTCGGGCTTGTCGACACCGGCCAGTGGCGTCGCCGGTTCGAGACCTCGGGGACCGCACTCGACTACGACGCGTGGAGTGCGGAGATCGCCGCCGACCGCGGTATCGCGCTGGGCCGGTTCGGGACCGCCGCGGAGGTCGCGTTCCCTATCGTCACCCTGCTCTCGCCACTGAGCGGCTACACCACCGGCACCAGCATCGACGTCGGCGGTGGCGTCGGCCGTTACATCTGACCATCAGCCCGGCCCGGCGGATCCGCCGTTCCCAGATCTCTCCGGAGGACACACCAATGACGACCACCGACAGCCCCGGCGCGAAGGAGCCCACCGGCGGCGATGTGCTCGTCGCCGTGATGCGCAGGCACGGCATCGATACCGCCTTCGGCGTGATCAGCATCCACAACCTGCCGCTCGTCGAGGCGGTGGCGCGGGAGCTGGACTTCGTGGAGGTGCGGCACGAGGCGGCGGCGGTCAACGCCGCCGACGGCTACGCGCGCGCGACCGGAAAGATCGGTGTCGCGATCACCAGCACCGGGACCGGAGCCGGCAATGCCGCGGGTTCGATGCTCGAAGCGCTGACCGCGGGTAGCCGGGTGCTGCATGTGACCGGCCAGATCGAGAGCGAGTACCTCGGTTCCGGCGGGTCGACCCGCGGTGTCATCCACGAGGTGCCCAAACAGCTGCAGATGCTCGATGCCGTCTCCCGCTATGCGGCGACCATCGAGCGCGCGGAGGATGTCGAAGCGGATCTGGAAACCGCCATCGCCCATATCCTGGCGGCTCCGCAGGGCCCGGCCAGCGTGGAATGGCCCTCGGATCTGCAGTATCTGGCGCGTCCGGCCGATCAGCGCGGATATGAGCCGCCGGTCTTCGACGTGCCGGTACCGGAGCGCGACGCGATCGCCGAGGCCGTCGCGTTGCTGTCGGCGGCCGAGCGGCCCCTGCTCTGGGTGGGCGGGGGAGCGGCCGGCGCGAAATCCGAGCTGACCACTCTACTGCACACCCTCGGGGCGGGGCTGCTGACCAGCAACTCGGGGCGCGCCATCGTGCCCGAGGACGACCCGCTGGTGATCGGGAACTTCGCGACGGCGCCCGAGGTCGCGTCACTGCTCGCGGACGCCGACCTGCTGCTGTCGATCGGCACCCACTTCCGCTCCAACGAGACCAAGAGCTACCACCTGCGGTTACCGGTCACCCAGATCCAGATCGATGTGGACCCGGCGGCCATCGGCCGTATCTATCCGGCGAAGGTCGGCCTCGTGGGTGATGCCGGAACGACCCTCGCGGCGATCAACGACGGCCTGACGAGCACTTCAGTGGACCCGGGGTGGTCCGGCCGGGTCACCGACACCAGGGTGGCGGTCCGCGCGGCGCTCACGGCCTATATCGGCGGGTACGCGGAGATCTGCGAAGGGATGCGGTCGGTACTGCCACGCGAATCCGTGGTCGCGCGCGATGTGACCATCCCCTCCAGTCAGTGGGGCAACCGATTGCTGCCCTTCTACGAACGCGAGACCAATATCTTTCCCCTCGGTGGTGGTATCGGACAGGGGCTGGCCATGGGGATCGGCGCCGCGCTCGGCCGGCCCGAGGTGCCCACCGCCGTGATCGCCGGGGACGGCGGTCTCGCCGTACACCTCGGCGAACTCGCCTCGCTCGCCGGCAGCGGCGCCTGGTGCGTCGTGGTGATCTTCAACGACGGCGGTTACGGCGTCCTGCGGAACATGCAGGCGGCCAACGGCTTCGACCGGTCCGGTGTCGACCTGTTCACGCCCCGGTTCGATCTGCTCGCGGCCGCACTCGATATGCCCTACACCCTGGTGCAGGGTCCGGGGCGTTTCGCGAAAGCGTTCGCGGACGCGGTGGCGACACGCGGTCCGGCGATCGTCGAGGTCGACGTGGCCGCGGTCGAACCGCCGCCCGGTCCGTTCACACCCCCGGTGCACATCCCGGTCCGGGAGGGCTGATCCGATGACCGGTAACGAATGGGACGACGACACCCCGATGCACGCCCTGGTGTGCCTGCACGCCGGACCGGATCCGGCCCGCTGGTTCGCCGACCAGGTCGAAACGCTCGGCGCGATCGCGCACCGGTCCCGGGCGCTGGACGCGGCCTACCCGGAGCACGTCGACGCCTGGGCCGACGAGGTGGCATCCGCCGTGACAGCCCTCGGCCACGACCGGGTGCACCTCCTGGCCACGGGCGCCACCGCATACGGCGCCATAGCCCTGGCCGGCCGGTACCCCGCGCTCGTCACCAGCCTGGTGCTCGGCGACCCGGACGTCGACCCGGACGCACCCGGGTACGGCGAACTCCTGGCGCAGGTGGTCGCCCCGACCCTGGTGATCGCCTCGGTTCCCGACGAGCGCGTGGATATCGCGCACGCCCAGAGCATCGCCGGTGGGATCGACAACGGGGTGTTCGTCGTCATCGACGGCGCCGCGATCCCGGCCCACCGCGAACGTGCCGCCTCGTTCAACGAATGGGTTACCGCGTTCACCGTCATCGCCGAAGGTCTCGATGCCATGGCATCGCCGCAACAGGAGAAAACCAATGCCTGACACCACCGAGCACTACCTCGAGCCCAATCAGACACACCCCGAACCGATCAGCCCCTACGAGACCAAGCTGTCCGGTTCGATCATGGAGATTTTCGGCCGGGGCACCCACGATCTGCCCGGGCTGATCGCCGGACTGAACGATCTGGGCCTGCACGCACCCGGCGGGCAGGCCTGGACCGAGGACAATTTCCGCGCCGAGATGCGACGACTGGGAGACTGAGATGACCACCGCGACCACATCCGCCCCGACCGCGACCGGCGGTTCGAAGAAGCGCGCAGTCGGTGTCCGCAAGGAGATGACCGCCGCGGATATCGCCGCCGCCGGGCTGCGCGACCGGTGGTATCCGATCCTGCCCTCGCGCATGGTGAAACCCGGTGAATCCAAGAAGGTCACCCGGCTGTCCGTCGACTGGGTGCTCTTCCGGGATCCGCAGGGGTCCGTCCATATGCTCGAGGACCGCTGTCCGCATCGCAGCGCGCCGCTGTCGGTCGGTCAGCATCTCGGTGACCGGCTCGCCTGCAAATACCACGGTGTCCAGGTGGATGGCACCGGCACCGTCGTCTCCGTGCCCGGTATGCCCGGCTGCGCGCTCGAAGGTAAGCGGGCGACCGTGTCGTTGCGCGTCGTCGAGGCCGCCGACACCATCTTCGCGTTCGTGCCGCTGACCCACGATTCCGAGCCCACGCCGTTCGTCCTGCCCGACCGGCTCACCGACGAGGCCGTGTCCTGGTTCCCGAACTTCGCGGAATGGGCGGGGCCGTGGCGTTTCTATATGGACAACGTCCTCGATCCGATGCACGGTGCGTTCCTGCACCGCGATTCGCATTCGATGTTCGGCGGCGACACCTCGGCGCGCTTCCGGATCCGGGAAACCGACCGCGGCTTCTTCTTCGAGAAAACCGATCAGGTCGGCGTGAACTTCGACTGGGTCGAGTACGTGCGCGGATCCATGGACTATGTCGACCTGGAGATCCCCTACGCGCCGAACGCCGGCCCCGGCGGCGTTTTCGGCATCGTCGGTATGGCCACGCCGATCGATACCGAGAATTCCGCGATTTTCCACTGGCGCACGCGCCGCGTCGACGGCTGGGAGCGTGAGGTGTGGCGCTTCCTCTACCGCACCCGGCTCGAGGCCCGGCACTGGGAGGTGCTCGAACAGGACCGCGAGGTGCTCGAGGCACTGGCCGCCGACGCCGATCACGAAGAGCACCTGTACCAGCACGATCTCGGTGTCTCGCGGATCCGCCGCATCTACCGGGCGGACGCGAGGAAACAGGCGGCGATTCTGGCGGGCGAACCAGTATGAGCGCGGCCCGGGCGGATTGCACCGACACCATGATGCTGACAGTGTTCCTGCGGCACGACCAGTCGCAGAACCTGGAGCAGATCCAGGGCCGGCTCGACGAGGCCGGCTGGTGGCAGCACTTTCCGCCCGCGGGCTGCGAGGTCGTCTCCTGGGTGGTCGCGATGGGCGTGGGACAGATCGTGACACTGCGGCTACCGGTGGCGCGGCTCGCCGCTGTCAATGTGGAGCTGGAACGGCGGGCGTGGGGTGTGTTCCACACCGACTTCTACCCGACCTACGACTTCGTGCCGGTGCGCGAGCGGCTGATCCGCGAATCCGGCGAGCGGCGCGGCGCATGACCCGGGTCGCGGCGGAAACGGTCGCGGAAGCGCCGCGGCCGGGCATGTTCAGCAACGCCAGGGTGCACGGCGATCAGTTCTTCCTGTCCGGTATGCATGCCGGTGGGCCGGGCGGGATCGTCGGCGGCGCAGACATCTACCTGCAGGCCCAGGAGGCGTTCCGGCGGGTCCGGGCGCTTACCGAGGCCTGCGGGGCCGTCGTGGACGACATCCTCGTATTACGCGTCTATCTGACCGATATCGCCGACCGGGCAGTGGTCGGCAGGGCGCGCTCCGAGGTGTTCTCCGGCGACTTCCCGTGCTCGACGCTCGTCGAGGTGTCGGCGCTCGTCGAGCCCGGCCTGAAGGTGGAGATCGAGGCCCAGGGGGTCATCGGGTCACACAGCGGCACCCGATCCGCCGCCGGTTCGGATCGCACGCACACTCTCGAAAGTTGAGGAAGAATCATGAGCAAGGCACCGAGTGTGGCCGTCTGCGGGGCGGGTATCGGCGGTCTCACCGCGGCCCTCGCGCTCCGGAAGATCGGCATCGACGCGCAGGTCTTCGAGCGGACGAGCCGATTCGCCCGGGTCGGCGCGGATATCAATCTCACGCCGAATGCCGTCCGGGCGCTCGACGGTCTCGGTCTGGGTGCGGCGCTGCGGGATTCGGCGGCCCGGCCGCAGTTCCGGATCAGCCGGACCTGGGATACGGGCGCGGAGACCTCACGGCTCGAGATGGGCTCGTCGGCGGAGGTACGTTACGGGTCACCGCAGCTCACCCTGCACCGCGGTGATCTCATGTCCGCTCTCGAGTCGGCGCTGCCGAGCGGCAGCGTATCGCTGGGCCGGCAGGTCGTCGATGTCCGCGACGGGGCCGTCCATTTCGCCGACGGCGGTGTGCATCGAGCCGACGTGATCATCGGTACGGACGGTATCCATTCGGCCGTCCGCACCGCGTTGTTCGGTCCGGAGCACCCCACCTTCACCGGTGTCGTGGCATTCCGCGCGGTCGTCCCGGCGGCGGCGGTCGCCGCGGTGCCGAATCTGGACTGTTTCACCAAATGGTGGGGGCCGGACGCCGCGACGCAGATCGTGACGTTCCCGCTGGGCCAGGGCAAGGACATCTTCATCTTCGCCACCTGCGCGCAGGACGAGTGGACCGAGGAGTCGTGGACGACGCCCGGCAGCGCCGACGAACTGCGCGACCTGTACCGGGACTTCCACCCGGAAGCGCGCGCCCTGCTCGACGCCTGTGACGACGTCCTGAAATCCGCGCTGTACGTGCGTGATCCGCTCCCCGCGTGGACCGCGGGCACGGTCACACTGCTCGGCGACGCGTGCCATCCGATGATGCCGTTCATGGCGCAGGGCGCGGGGCAGGCGATCGAAGACGCGGTGGTGCTGGCGCGCTGCCTCGGGTCGGACGGCTACGCCGGCGTGGCCGCTGCTCTGGCCGGGTACGAGAACACCCGGATGGACCGGACCGCACGGATCCAGCGCGGCTCCCGGTCCAACGACTGGCTGAAAACGGCGGGCAACGGTGACTGGGTGTACGAGTACGACGCCTGGAATGTGCCACTGGTCGGCGCATAGGAACGCCGGCCGTCGCGCGCTAGGAACGGTGCGCGTTCGCTATATGGGGCACTAGCGGTAAACGTCTCATATATTGCAGACTGGGCGGAGGCAGGACGACCGTGCTGCGGTACCGGTGGCCGAACCCGAGGAGATGGTGAGTCGATGAGCGACGACGGAAGTGAGCTACCGGAGGTCCCGAGTGTCGCTGCCGGTATCGATGCCGAGCGGGTCACCGCCTGGTTCGCCGAGCACGTCCCCGCGGTCGCGCCGCCCCTGCGGTTCGAGCTGATCACCGGCGGCCGGTCCAATCTCACCTACCGTGTCCGCGACGGGTCCGGCGGCTGCTGGGTGCTGCGCCGACCGCCCACCGGGCACGTCCTGGCCTCCGCACACGATGTCGTCCGTGAGTTCCGGATCCTCGATCTGCTCGCCGGCAGTCCGGTTCCTGTTCCGCCGGTGCTGGGCTGCTGCACCGACCACGCCGTGACCGGCGCCGATTTCTACGTCATGGAGAACGTGGAAGGTATCGTTCCCGACGACGCGGCCGCGGCCGCCGCGATCCCGCGGGAGAGTCGCGCCACCACTTCCCGTGACATCGTCGATACGCTCGCCGCCGTCCACGCCGTCGACACCACCACCGGGCCGCTGGCCGAGCTGCGCAGACCCGGTAGCTATCTGGAACGCCAGCTGCGCCGCTGGCACCGTCAGCTCACCGCCGGCGGCATCGGACCCGGACCCCTTCGGGAGGTCCACGACCTCCTCGCCCGGCGGATGCCGGACGAGCGCTGGACCGGGATCACCCACGGCGACTTCCGTCCGGGCAACCTGCTGATCGGGCCCGACGGTACCGTCCGGGCCGTGCTGGACTGGGAGCTGTGGACCGTCGGCGATGTGATGGCCGATATCGGCTGGCTCACCGCGGCCTGGACATCGGCCGAACCGTTCGGCTGGGCTCCCGACCCCGCCGAGGGCTACCTCGATATCGACACGGTGCTCTCACGCTACGCCGACGCCACCGGCCGGGCCCTCGACGACCTCGCCTACTACCAGGCGTTCGCGCTGTGGCGGCTGGCGGCCATCGCGGAGGGAGTGGCCGCGCGTTTCCGCGCCGGAGTGATGGGGGCGCAGGATATCGACGTGACGGAGCTGTCGGAGCGGCCCGCCCGGCTGGCCGAATCCGCACGCGCGGTACTCATCGGCTGAACGGTCGGCGCAACGGAATTCCCGCACCGGGGTCACCTGGTGCGGGACGTAGACGGCCGGGTCCAGGTCCGGATGGTCGACCGGCGATCGGCGCGACCCGGTACGACTGTGCGGGTTCCGGCACCAGGGGAGGGGTCGGCCGGAACCTGCCCGGTCAATCCGGCAGCAGGCTGTCGACCAATCCGCGGGCGAACTCGTCCGCGGATTGATCATCGAGATGTTCGCCCTCGAACTCGATCAGGAACGCGCGCTGGAAACAGGCGCCGAGCAGCAGCGCGGCGAGCGCGTCGGGTAGTGCTCGCTCGGTGAGCCTGCCCAGCCGCTGCTCGGCGCGCAGGTAGTCGGCGAGTGCCGAGAGCGCCAGATGCGGGCCCAGACCGGTGGCGCTCAGGGCCTCCTGGTGCCGGGCCAGGAGCTCCGGTTGGGCGAAGGCCGCGCCCAGCATCGGCGCGAGGCCTCGGTAGAACGGCAGTGCGCGGGCGGCGACCTCCTGTAGTAGGACGCGGACAGTGCCGGTTCCCGCGCGGTCGGCCAGTCCGGCGAGGTGGCCGACGAAATCGGTGGGCAGCCGTTCGCGCATGACAGTGAGGAACAGGTCCTCTTTGTCCTGGAAGTGCTTGTACAGCGTGGCCTCGGAAAAACCCGCGGCGCGGGCGATCTCCTTGGTGGTGGCGTGGGCCAGGCCGCGTTCGCTCATCACCGCCGCGGCGGCATCGAGGATCCGGATACGGGTCGACTGTGCCCGGGGCGATGCCCCCGCCGTCGCTGGGCTCATCCAGGTCCGCCTCCTCGCGCTGATCATGTCTTGACAGGGTAGCAAGTACTCACTCATGATCGGTGAGTAAGCACTTACTTACCCTGAGAGGGTGTTTCATGTCGAACCAGCAACGCAAGCGACGCCTGGTCAATGCGGTGAACTTCGTGATCATCGCGCTGCAACGAGTCGGTATAGCGTTCGGGCCCATGCACTTGCTGACCGTCGCCGGAAGGCGGACCGGCCGATTGCGCACGTTCGCGATCGCGGTGGTGGTGGTGGCGGGTCAGCGCTATATCGTGCAGGCGTTTCCGAAGGCCGCCTGGGTGGCGAACGCTCGTGCGGCCGAGCAGGTCACCCTGACCCGCGGTCGTCGCTCGACGCAGGCGCGACTGGTGGAACTACCGGTCGAGAGCCGCCGCCCCGTGCTGCGCCGGTTGGTCGAGGAGAGCCCGGCCAGTGTCGGGAAGCGCTACGCCGACAACGGGTTGTCTTCGAGTCCGGCACCCGACGATGTGGCCGCCAGCGCGGAGCGCATCGCGGTGTTCCGGGTCGTCGATCGGGGCGATGATCTGAACGTCGGCTGACCGAGCGCGCGGACCGGGCCCGGACCGATCTGTGGCGGTAACCCGAAGCTTCCCGGAATCGGTTCGCTTAGAACCTGCCCATTGATCGGGAAGACCGGGATCAGGAGCCGCCGGGTGTCCCTACGGTGTGAGCCGCACCACCGTCCCGGCCGTGACCGGGCGCATCGCGTTCGCTCCGGTGGACCGGGACGGTGTGCTGCGCCCGCTCGTTGCCGGAACCCCTCGGCCGGCTCGGCTCACGCTCGAAAGGAAAACCCGGTGATGTTCTCACTTACCGCCCGCGGTGTCTTGGCCGCTTCCGCCGCTGTCCTCGTCGGTGTTCTACCTCTCACGATCACCCCGGCTCTGGCCGGCCCGGCGGTTCCCGCGCTCGAGGCACCCGGAAAGTCGGACCGGGCGCTGGGTTTGCCGCATGCGCCCAATGCCCGCGATATCGGCGGCTACCCGATACGGGGCGGGAACAAAGTGCGGTTCGGCGTTGTCTACCGCGCCGACGCCCTCGCGAAATTGGATCCCGGCGAACAGCAGAAACTAGTGGACCTGGGTATCACCCGCGTGATCGACTTCCGCAGTCCGACCGAGGTGTCCCAAGGGCAGGACCGGCTTCCGGCGGGGGTACGGCGCACCGAATACCCGGTGTACGACGCGCAGAACGATCTCTACGTGATGATGAACCAGTTGATCGCCGGCGGCCCCGAGGCGCAGCGGGCAGCACTCGGCGACGGCAAGGGCGCCGAGTACATGCGGAACTACTACCGCTGGCTCGTCACCGACCCGACCTCCCGCACCCGGTTCGCGGCGGCGCTGCGCGATATCGCCACGGAACCGGGCGCGGTGCTGTACCACTGCACCGCGGGCAAGGACCGCACCGGGTGGATGACCGCGATACTGATGTCCGTGCTCGGCGTACCCGACGGGCAGATCTATCAGGACTATCTGCACTCGAACGACAATCTGGCCGCCGGGAACAAAGCACTGATGGACGCGCTGGTGCAGCAGGGCCTGGTCGAGGATCCGACGCTGTGGGAGCCCGTGCTCGGTGTCCAGCGCGATTTCCTGGACGCCGCGTTCGATCAGGTACGGCAGTCGTTCGGCTCGATGGACGACTTCGTCAGAAGCGGTCTGGGTGCCGACGACGCCACTCTCGCGGCGCTGCGAACGAAACTGGCCGGCTGATCAGGCAGGCTCGGGCCGATATTCAGTGGGCAGCACGCTCTTGCCGACCTGTTCGTCCTGGCGGGAAGCGGGTCGGCGAGGGGCTGAACAGCGACCGGGAAAAGATGCACCGCTCCGCACCGGCTAACCCCAGGCACGCCGTGTCGCGGGCATATCGGCATTCCCCGTTGCTTCCGGTACCACCCCGAGCACCTGGTGGATTCCGAGTCCGCCGTCCTCGAAGCCCAGTGCGGAGGCCGCCATATAGAGCCGCCACACTCGTGCTCGCCCTTCGCCGACGAGGGCGACCGACTGTTCCCAACCGTTTTCCAGGTTCGCAACCCACTGTCGAAGGGTGCGCGCGTAGTGCTCGCGCAAGGCCTCCACGTCACGAACTTCGAATCCGGCGCGTTCCATGGCCAATACGACCTCGCCCACGTCGACGAGTTCACCGTCCGGGAAGACATAGCGCCCGACGAAGGAGCGATTCCGCATGATGGAGCCGCCCGGCGAGGAGATGGCATGGTTGAGCAGCCGGCCGCGCGGGCGCAGCAGGGCGCGCAGGATGTCGAAGTACGCGGCGGCGCGTTGGGAACCGACGTGTTCGAACATGCCGATCGAGGAGATGGCGTCGAACTCCTCGCCGCGTAGGTCCCGATAGTCGGCAAGCCGGATCTCCACACTGCCCGCCAGCCCGGCGTCGGCCACTCGCCGGCGGGCGAGCTCGACCTGGGCACTGCTGATGGTGACACCGACTACCTGTGCCCCATAGGTCGACGCCGCATGTATCGCCATGGATCCCCAGCCGCATCCCACGTCGAGTAAGCGCATGGCCGGCTGCTCGGCCAAGCCCAATTTGCGGCAGATCAGGTCGTGCTTGGCGCGCTGGGCGTCCTCCAAGGAGCCGTCGTCGTCCGGGACGAACCGTGCGCAGGAGTAGGTCATGCTCGGTCCGAGCACCAGCCGGTAGAAATCGTTGCCGACGTTGTAGTGATGGCTGATCGCCGCCGCATCGCGACGTTTGGTGTGCAACGGTCCGCGCTGCGGTCGCGCCTCCTCCGGCGGTCGCGCCGGGCGGCGACCGAGCGCTCCGAGCTGCCGCGCCGCGGCGAGGGCCTGCCGGGCCGCCCCGAGACCGAGGCGGGTGTCGTTCACCGCGGTCGACTGGAGTGCTCGAAGCATGTCGAAGATGTCGCCGTCGAGATCCACCGTGCCGGAGACGAACGCCCGCGCGAAGCCGAGTTCGCCGGGTGCCCAGATCAGGTGGCGCAGCGCGTCCGCGGATCGCACGCGCATCGTGCCGGGGATCTCACCCGCGGGTCGGATCGTGCTGCCGTCCCAGAATTCGAACCCCACCGCGGGGTGCGGGCCCAAGGTGGCTCGCATCAGAGGTTCGAACGCGGCGGCGATCGTGGCCTTGTCACCCATCCGACCACTATGGCCCGCGGCGCGCCGCCGGTGGGGCAACGACGCGGGCCATCCGTGCACAGGTCGAGGCTGCGGTGCCCGCCGATAAAAGAGCGGTCCGCCCACACCCGGTGGGCTGATCGGCCCGACACCGGCCCACGACTGTCCACTCCTGGCCGGACTACTGTGTCCGGTTCAGTCCACGAGGGACGGAAGGACCAGATCTCGGTAGCGCTGCTTCATCGTCTCGATCACTTCGTGGCCGTCGGCGGCCCATAGTGCGGCATTGAAGATTTCGACCTCGACGTCGCCGCGGTAACCGGCGGCGCGAACCCACTGCCCGATGGTCGCGAAATCGATGACGCCGTCGCCCATCATGCCGCGCGACAGCAGCGGATCGGCGGTCATCGGATTCAGCCAGTCACACACCTGATACGAGCTGATCCGTCCGGCGGCCCCGGCCTGTGCGATCTGCTCTGCCACGGCAGGATCCCACCAGATATGGAAGGTGTCGACGACGACGCCCACGGTCTCCGCCGGATACGGCCGCGCCATCGACAACGCCTGCGCCAAGGTGGAGATCACCGCACGGTCGGCACAGAACATCGGGTGCAGCGGTTCCAGGGCCAGGCGGACACCGCGCTCGGCCGCATACGGGACCAGCTGGGCGAGTCGTTCGTCCACCCGCGCCCGCGCGGCGACGAGATCCCGGTCCGGTATGCCGCCGACCACCATCACCAGTTCCCGCGTGGCCAGTGTCGCCGCGTCGTCGATGGCGCGGCGGTTGTCGTCGAGTGCCGCCTGCCCGTCACCGGGCTCGGTCAGGAAGCCGCCGCGGCACAGGCTGGAAACACGCAACCCCGCGTCGGCGACGATCTTCGCCGCGGCGGCGGCACCGATTTCGTCGACCCGATCGCGCCACAGCCCGACCGCGCCGAGTCCCGCCCGGGCAGCGCCGTCCACCGCCTCGGTGAGGGTCCACCGTTTCGTCGTCGCCGTATTCAGCGACAGCGACCGGTACGGATCCGCAAGATCGAATGGTGTGTGCCGTGCCGCAACCGATGTCATGAGATCGATCCGTTCAGTTCGAGGTAGACCCGCATCCGGTGCGCGGCCAGTTCCGGGTCCGACAGCAGGCCGGCCTTGTCCGCGAGCCGGAACAATTCGGCCATATGAGGGACGGAGCGGCCCGTGGACAGTCCCGCCACCATCGAGAAACCCGGTTGCTTGCCGTTGAGCCACGACAAGAACGCGATACCCGTCTTGTAGTAGTAGGTCGGTGCGGCGAAGATATGCCGCCCGAGTGCCTGGGTGGCGCCGAGGATCTCCGACGCACGCGTCATATTCCCGTTGTCGAGTTCCTGGAGCGCGGTGGACGCGGCCGGGTAGATCGCCGCGAAGATACCCAGCAGTGCATCCGAATGCCCCTGGGCGTCGCCGATGATCAGTTCGGGATAGTTGAAATCGTCGCCCGTGTACAGCCGTACCCCGTCGGGCAGTGCGCGTCGCAGTGCGATCTCGTGTGCCGCGTCGAGCAGCGACACCTTGACGCCGTCGATCTTCGATCGGTTGTTCTCGACGAGCGTGCGGAAGGTCTCGGTGGCGGTATGGATATCGGCGCTGCCCCAATATCCGTGCAGCGCGGGGTCGAACATGGTGCCGAGCCAGTGCAGGATCACCGGCCGATCCACACCGGCCAGCAGTTTCTCGTAGACGGCGAGGTAGTCGGCGGCGGAGCGGGCGACCTGTGCGAGTGCCCGCGAGGCCATCAGGATCACCTGGGCTCCGGCGTCGGTCACCACGTCGATCTGCTCGCGATAGGCATCGACGATTCGGGCGAGTCCGGCCGATCCGGCGGGGAGTCCGGCGAGGTCGAGCTGATCGGTTCCGGCTCCGCAGGCGAGCCTGCCACCGACCGCGGCCGCCTCGGCGCCGGATCGCCGGATCAGTTCCGCGCTCGCTTGCCAGTCGAGGCCCATACCGCGCTGTGCGGTGTCCATGGCATCGGCGACACCGAGCCCGTAGGACCACAATTCGCGCCGGTAGGCCAACGTCGCGTCCCAGTCGAGGCCTGCGGGCGCGCCCGGTGTGTTGTCGCCGGTCACCCGCGGAATCACATGCGCGGCAGCGAAGGCCACGCGCGAGGTGATCGGCCGCGCCGGTCGCGTCCACCTACCCGGCGCACCGAGAACGTACGGTTCGAGCCGGCCGTCCGTGGGCAGTAGGACCGACATACCCGTGGATGTCGCGGTCACAGCGTGACCTCCGGGATCTCGATCCGGCGGCCTTCGGCGGAGCTGCGCAGCCCCAGTTCGGCCAGCTGAACACCGCGGGCGGCGGAGAGCATCCCGTAGCGGTGCGGTCGTTGGTTCACCACATCGGTGAGGAACTCCTCCCACTGCAATTTGAAACCGTTGTCCAGATCCGCGTTCGCGGGGACTTCCAACCATTGCTCACGGAACGGCTCGGTGACCGGGAGATCCGGATTCCAGACCGGCTTGGGCGTGTGCGAGCGATGCTGCGCGACGCATTTGCGCAGGCCGGCGACGGCGGAGCCGTGCGTGCCGTCGATCTGGAACTCGACGAGCTCATCGCGGTACACACGCACCGCCCACGACGAGTTGATCTGTGCGACGACGCCGTTCTCCATCTCGAAGATGCCGTAGGCGGCGTCGTCGGCGGTGGCGGGATACGGCTTTCCCTGTTCGTCCCATCGGGTGGGTATATGGGTTGTCGCCTTCGCGGTGACCGCCTCGACCTTGCCCAGCAGGCCCTCGAGCACGTAGTTCCAGTGGCAGAACATGTCCACGACGATGCCGCCGCCGTCCTCGGCCCGGTAGTTCCAGCTGGGTCGCTGGGCGGGTTGGCCGTCGCCTTCGAAGACCCAGTACCCGAATTCGCCGCGCAGCGACAGGATGCGGCCGAAGAAGCCTTCGTCGACGAGCCTGCGCAATTTCACCAGGCCGGGCAGGTAGAGCTTGTCGTGCACGACTCCCGCGGTGACGCCGGCGTTCGCCGCCACCCGGGCGAGTTCGACGGCCTCGGCCAGCGTTTCCGCGGTCGGCTTCTCGGTGAAGACGTGTTTGCCCGCCTTCATCGCCGCCGCGAGCGCCTCGGCGCGACGGGAGGTGACCTGCGCGTCGAAGTAGATATCGATGGACGGATCGGCGATGACGGCGGCGGCGTCGGTGCTCCATTCGGCGATACCGTGCTGTTCGGCGAGTTCGGCGAGCTTGGCGGCGTTGCGGCCGACCAGGACCGGCTCCACCAGGACGCGGGTGCCGTCCGGGAGCAGCAGCCCACCGCCATCGCGGATCGGCAGGATCGATCGCATCAGGTGCTGGCGGTAGCCCATGCGACCGGTGACGCCGTTCATGGCGATGCGGAGCGTGCGCGGGGCAGTGGAATCGGGCATTGGTCTGTGCCTCTTCTGATTTGCGTGGCTGACGACCGCAGAATGGGTCGTGGACGATGCGGATGGACCCGCATACGTCGAGTGGACGAGTCAGCGTCGGAATGCGCTTTCCAAGCTATGCTAGTCCCGAAGTCCGGTCAACCCCCACGCCTGACGAGAGAACGAGGCACCTGGCCATGGCGGCTGTGAGATTGCAAGATGTCGCGACCCGGGCGGGCGTCTCCCTGGCGACCGCGTCCCGGGTGCTCAACGGTTCGTCGCGGGTGCCCGGCGAAGGTGTCGCCGACCGGGTGCGCGCCGCCGCCGCCGAACTGGGATATGTGGCAAATGCCCAGGCCCAGGCCCTTGCGCGGGCTTCGACCGGACTGATCGGACTCGTCGTGCACGATATCGCCGATCCGTACTTCTCCTCGATCGTGCAGGGCGTCCAGGCGGCCGCGCGCCGGGCGGGCAAACTCGTCCTGCTGGCCAGTACGCAACGCGATTTCGATATCGAACGCGAATCCGTGAGTACCTTCATCTCGCACCGTGCCGATGCGATCATCCTGGCGGGGTCACGCCAGAGCGGAGATCTCGACCGCGATCTCGAGAAGGAATGCGCACGGTATCTGGACAACAGCGGCAAGGTTGTCGTGATAGGGCAGCCGCTGTCCTTCGGTGCTGCCGTGGAACCCGAAAACTACTCGGCCTCAGCGGAATTGGCGCACGCCCTGCTGGAGCAGGGGCACCGGGATTTCGCCGTCATCGGCGGGCCGGGCAATATCAGGACCGCTGTCGACCGGCGCAACGGCTTCGTCGAGGCGCTCGCGACGCGGGGCGTGACACCGCTGGTGGAGATCGCGGGGGACTTCTCCCGTGACGGGGGCGCCGGTGCCGCCCGTCGCCTTTCCGCCGCGTTGGACCTGCGCCCGGGGCGGGCCGGCAACGTCGCGCCCTGCGTTTTCGCGGTGAGCGACGTAATGGCGATCGGGGCGATCGCGGCGTGGCGTGAGCTGGGCCTCGCGGTCCCCGACGATGTCTGCGTCGCCGGGTTCGACGATATCCCGACGCTGCGTGATCATGTGCCCGGTCTGTCGACGGTGGCGCTGCCGCTGGTGGAGATCGGCGAGCGTGCCGTCCGGCTCGCGCTCGACGACTCCGCGACGGCCGCGCATGTCCACGAATTCGTACCCGGACGCGTGATCCTGCGCGAAAGCAGTGTTCCGCGGACCGCCTGAACTGGGAAAGTTACGAACCCTTGACACTGTGGGTCCGGTCACACTAGCCTCGGTGGCAGCTTCGGAAAGCGCATTCCCAGCGGGTGTAGTGCGAACCCCGCTCCACTACTAGCTTTAGGACTCCAGATGGCGGTAGTCACGTCCGTCGAGGCCGGTTCCTCCCCACCGAAAGCGGCGCAACCCGTCCGTACGCGGCGCCGGAAGCTCCCCTCCCCCTCCACTCTCTGGTCGACCGTATGGCGGCCGCTCGCCCTGGTGGCGGCGCTCGTCGTCGCCTGGTGGGCCGTCACCGAGTTCGAGCTCGTCGAGCCCTACATTCTGCCGTCGCCGGCGGATACCTGGCGCACCGCCGCCGACAACTCGGCATACCTGCTCGAGAACACCTGGGTGACGACCTACGAAACAGTGGTCGGCTTCATTATCGCCGCACTGATCGGCGAAGCCGTCGCACTGGTGATGATCTACTCGCGTGGTGTCGAGCGAACGATGTACCCGCTGATCCTCTTCGCGCAGGTCATCCCCAAAATCGCGATCGCCCCGCTGTTCATCGTATGGCTCGGGTTCGGCACCAGCCCCAAGATCCTCGTCGCCGTACTGATGGCATTCTTCCCGATCGTCATCGCCGGTATGGCGGGGCTGCGCTCGGTGGATCCCGAAATCCTCGAGCTCACCTCGACCATGGGCGCCAGTAATTGGAAGACGTTCGTGAAGGTTCGTTTTCCGGCGTCGCTGCCACAGTTGATGTCCGGCCTCAAGATCGCCGCCACCCTCGCGGTCACCGGTGCCGTCGTCGGCGAATTCGTCGGCGCGAACGAGGGGCTCGGCTACGTGATTCTGCAGGCCAACGGGAATATCGACACAGCGATGCTGTTCGCCGCCCTGATCATCATGTCCGTACTGGGCATCATCCTGTTCGCGATCATCGAAATCGCCGAGCAGTTCCTCATTCCATGGCATGCCTCCCGTCGATCCACGGCCTCGGCCGTCGGCGCGGCATGAGCACGCCGAACCACCGCATACGCGCCACAGCTGGAGAAAGTCGCATGAAATTCGGATTTCGCACACTCACGACGATCGGCGCCGCCGCGGTGGCATCGGTCCTGGTATTGACCGGCTGCGGGGGCGGTGGCAGCGCGGCGAAGGATCCCGGTACCGACGGGAAGACCACCGCGGTGTCGCTGATGCTCAACTGGTATCCCTATGGCGAGCACGCCCCGTTCTACTACGGGGTGCAAGAAGGGATATTCGCGAAGCACGGTATCGATCTGCAGATTTCGGCCGGCCAGGGCTCGACCAAAACCGCACAGGCGACCGGTTCGAAGCAGACCGACTTCGGCTGGGCCGATACCCCCGCCGTCCTCAGCAATATCGATAAGGGCGTCAAGATCAAGAGCGTCGGCGTCTACCTCCAGACCACGCCCTCGGCAGTGCAGGTATTCGCCGATTCGAATATCCGGACACCGGCCGATCTGGCGGGTAAGACCATTGCCGTCTCCGCGGGTGACGCGCCGACCACGACCTTTCCGGTCTATCTCGACAAGGCGGGCGTTCCGGCGGATCAGGTGACCCAGCAGAGCCTCGACTCGGCGGGCAAGATGTCGGCGATGCTCTCGGGTCGCGTCGACGGGCTCATCGGATTCGCGCACGACCAGGGCCCCACCATCGCGAACAAGAGCGGCAAGGAGGTCCGCTATCTACGGTATTCCGACCAAGGCCTGAACTTCTTCAGTAACGGGCTGATCGCGAACGAGGCCACCATCGAATCCTCGCCCGAACTGGTACAGGCCATGGTGGATGCGACGAGCGAGGCCTTCGCTGCCGCCGTCGCGAACCCGGAGGCCGCGGTCGCCGCGATGGAAGGTAAGGACCCGCAACTGCCGCCGCGGCAGGTACTGCTCCAGCAGTGGCAGCAGACGATCCCGCTGCTCAGCACCCCGGAAACCGCCGGCAAGGCCCCGGGAACCAATTCCGAAGCGAACTGGCGCGCCACCATCGACGTTCTCAGCAGCGCCAAGCTCCTCGACAAAGCCGAGGAGCCGGCCAAGTACTGGGACGCGAAGTTCACACCCACCGGCAAGCCGTGAGCAGGTGACGATATGAGCACACCCACCGACACCATCGCGGGCACCGATACCGCGGTCGCGGTAGCCGACCTGACCGTACGGTTCGCGTCCAAGCGCGGCGAGGTCACCGCACTGCACGACGTCGACCTGCAGGTCCGCCGGGGCGAATTCGTCTCGATCGTCGGTCCGTCCGGCTGCGGCAAATCGACGCTGCTGAAAGTCGTCGCCGGTCTCACCGATCCGAGCGGGGGCAGTGTCGAACTCGGCGGCGCCCCCGTCCGTGGGCCGCAGCGCAATATCGGCTATGTATTCCAGCGCGCCGCACTGCTGGAATGGCGGACCGTACGCAGGAACATCCTGCTCCAGGCCGAGATGCGCGGCCTGAACAAACGGGCGGCCGCGGCCGAATGCGCGCGTCTGATCGAGATGACCGGGCTCAGCGGATTCGAGGACGCCCTGCCGCACGAACTCTCCGGCGGTATGCAGCAGCGGGTTTCGCTGTGCCGGGCCCTGCTGCACGAACCGGAAGTGCTGCTGATGGACGAGCCGTTCGGCGCTCTCGACGCGCTCACCAGGGAACGGATGAACGTCGAGCTGCACCGGATCTGGCGGGAAACGGGCACCACGGTACTGCTGGTCACCCATTCGGTGGCCGAGGCCGTATACCTCGCCAACCGGGTGGTCGTGATGAGCCCGCGGCCGGGCCGGATCATCGAACAGCTCGACGTCGATCTGCCCGCGCACCGGAACTACGCCACGACGATGGAGACGCCGGAATTCATCACGGTCGCCAACCGGGTCCGGGATCTGCTCGGCGCGGTGGCGCAAGCGGACTGATATGTCGATCCCCGCCGACTCACCGACAGGAAGCCGACAGCGTGAGGGTTCTGGTTGCCCCGGACAAGTTCAAAGGAAGCCTCTCCGCCGCCGAGGTGGCCGACCGGCTGGCGGAGGGCTTGGCGGCGGCGGGGGCCGACAGCGACAGATTGCCGCTGGCCGACGGCGGTGACGGCAGCGTCGACGCCGCGGTAGCGGCCGGTTTCGCGCCGCATCCGGTGACGGTGGCCGGCGCGGCGGGAACACCGAGATACGGGCGGATCGCCGTCGGCGACGGTACTGCCGTGGTGGAGGTCGCCAACACCTGCGGCCTCACCACCCTGCCGAACGGCCGCGCACTGCCACTGGATGCGAGCAGTCTCGGCTTCGGGCAGGCCATCGCGCAAGCGTTGCGGTTCCGGCCGCACCGGTTGGTCCTCGCCCTCGGTGGCAGTGCCGGCACCGACGGCGGAATGGGACTGCTCGCCGCGCTCGGCTTCACCTTCGCCGACGCGAACGGAATACGACTGCGAGCGTGCGGGCGAAGCCTGGGCCGAGTCCACACCGTCGACTCGTCGCGGGCGGCGAAGCCGGCCGGGGTCGAGATCGTGGTCGCCGGGGATGTCACCAATCCCTTGCTCGGACCGGACGGCGCGGCGGCGGTGTACGGGCCGCAGAAGGGGGCCACCGCCGCCGAGGTGCGGTTTCTCGACGCCGGACTGAACAACCTCGTCCGAGCGTTCGCCCGCAGCGGCTACCCGGACGCGATGGCCTTCGCGGCCGCGGCCGGAGCGGGCGGTGCGGGCGGAGTCGGCTTCGCCGCGTTACTGCTCGGCGGCACGATCGTGTCGGGCGCCGAGTACTTTCTCGACTTGCTCGAGTTCGATCGGCACCTGTCCGGTGCCGACCTGGTCGTCACCGGGGAGGGAAGTATCGATGAGCAGACCGCGAACGGCAAACTGCCCGCGGTACTGGCCCGCCGCTCCCACCCCGTTCCGGTCGTTGCCGTTGCGGGCCGGAGCACGCTGTCCCCGGACCGATGGGGCGCGGCGGGATTCGCGACCATCTACTCCCTCGGCGACTACACCGACAGGGATACCGCCGGAGACCCCGAACTGACCCGGCAATTGCTGACCCGCATCGGCCGGCAGATCGGCCGCCTCCCGGCCGGGACGCCGGGAACGCGCCCACCCGTCACGCGAACCGGATGAACCAACTCGTCGGCCGGACTCGCCGGTTGTCGCCGAACCGCGGCCTACGGGCGGTTTCGAGGCGGGTTGCAGTCACCCCGGGAGTCGCCGACCCCGACGCCGCGGGCCGGGAACTCTGCCCGGTGGCGGCCGTCACGGCGACCCGCGGGATCGGGCTGCCCCGGGGTGCTGAGGCAGAATCGAGGGATGACAAAGGCAGTCGTGAACGGCGTAACGATCGCGTCCAGCGACGACACCGTCATCGTCGAAGGTAATCACTACTTCCCGCCGGACTCGTTACGGAAGGAGTTCTTCGAGCCCACCGACACGCATACGTTCTGTCCGTGGAAGGGGCGGGCCAGCTACTACACCGTGGACGTCGGCAACACCGAGCCGCTGACCGACGCGGCCTGGTATTACCCCGAACCCAAGACCAAAGCGGCCGAGATCGAGAACTACGTCGCCTTCTACAAGAATCAGGTCGAGATTCTCGACGACTGATCCACTGACAGCCCGGTGCCCGGGTGAACCCGGTGCCGTTTCCGGCAGCAGGGCGGCCCGAAGCCATCCCGGCGGGGAACACGCAGCCCGTGGCCGTGCTCATCTGCGCAGTCGGGGATCGCTGCCGCGGGCACTTCTGGCGCCCGGGCTCTCGGTGAGGCGTTGGGTACGGCCGGTCCCAGCGCTGTCGGCAAGCTCCGCTGTGCGACCTCGTCGTAGCAGATGCGCATCATGGTGTTCTGGCCCATGTGGTAGGCCCGCACCAGGAAGTTGGACGGGATATCGCGCTGCGCCATCCGCCGCGCGTATTCGACAGCTGCTATCGGCTGTTGGAGGTGATCGACCGGGATATTGCCGGCCGAGATCTCGACCATGGTGGTCACATCGGCCTGGATGCCGGCGGTCCGCAGATCCGAGAGCCGCGGATCGGCCCGGGTGTAGTCGATCGCGTGGTCGCCCGGCGCCTTCCCGATGACGGTGACCGCGAAACCGTAGATCGCGCAATACGAAACCCGACTTCGTCCTTGCTAGTTTGTCTGTGTAATGAACCCGAACCGCTGCCGCGGGCCGAATCCACAAGGACAGAAGAGGTCGATGCCGGAAACGAACTATGCGACCGACCGCCACCTGGTCGGGCGCGCCATTGCCGACATCACCGGAGAACCGGCCGAGGTCGGCATGCTCGGCTACGGTAAGGCCGATCAGAAGACCACCGGAATACACCTCCGGCTGCGCTCCCGCGCTTTCGTCTTCGTGGACCCGCTGGTCGATCGGCGGGTGCTGTTGATCGTGAACGATCTGCCGTTGATCTTCTCCAGCATCACTCAGGAGGTGCTGCGCCGGCTTGCCCAGCGCTTCGGCGACACCTACACCCAGTCCAACGTGATGCTCACCGCAACTCACACCCACTGCGGGCCCGGCGGCTATTCGCACCACCGGTTGTACAACGGCTCGGCCGGATTCCGTCCCAAAACGTTCGCGGCGATTGTCGACGGCATCCTCGAGGCGGTCGAACGAGCACACGAGGATCTCGCACCGGCCACCCTGCGCCTGGTGCATGGCGAGCTGCGTGAGGCCAGCGTCAATCGATCGCGTGCGGCGTTCGACCGGAACCCGGAGGAGGACAAGGAATTCTTTCCCGATGCCATCGATCCGCAGACGACCCTGTTGCGCATCGATCGCGAGGGCGAACCGGTCGGCGCCATCAACTGGTTCGCCACGCACGGCACCTCGATGAGCAATCGGAACACGCTGATCAGTGGCGACAACAAGGGGTACGCGGCCTACCACTGGGAGCACGTGGTCGAAGGCGTGAACTATCTGGCGGACCCGGATCCCGACTTCGTGGCGGCCTTCGCGCAGACCAATGCCGGTGATATGTCGCCCAATCTGGACGGTAGGCCCGGTGACGCCGCCGACGAGCGCGAGAACACCCGGACCCTCGGTCTGCGCCAGTACGAGGCCGCGGCGAAACTCGCCGCGGGGTATGTGCCGCGCATGGCCGGCAGCATCGATCACCGCGTCGTGCACGTCGATTTGTCCGCGGTGACCGTCTCCGCGGAATTCACCGGAGATGAGCGCGAGCACCGCACCGGGCGGCCCGCCGGGGGTGCGGCCGCCTTCGCCGGCGCGGGATATGACGGGCCCACCCACTGGAAGACCTTTCACGAAGGACGTAATCCGGGCTGGGATCTGCTGTCGCGGCTGGTGTACCGGTTCGCGCCGTCGCTCCGGGATGCGCAGGCGCCCAAGGCGATCGTGGCTCCGGGCGGGCTGCTCAATCGGCTCGGGCCCTATGTGCAAGAGATCGTTCCGGTACAACTCCTCCAGATCGGCGAGCTGTATCTGATCGGTATTCCGGGCGAGGTGACGATCGCCGCCGGACTGCGGTTGCGGCGCACGGTGGCGGCCATCCTCGGCGCCGAACCGGCCAACGTCCTGGTCGCCGGATACAGCAACGCCTATATCCATTACGTCACCACCCCTGAGGAGTACGACGCGCAGCACTACGAGGGCGCGAGCACCTTGTTCGGTCGCTGGGAGCTGCCCGCCCTGCAGCAGATCGCGGCGCAGCTCGCGACCGCAATGCACGACGGCAGCCCGGTACCGTCCGGTACCGAGGCGCCCGATCTGTCGGAGGTGCAGCGGCCTGCGAAAGCAACCCCGCCCGTGGACTTTCCGCCGGTGGGGCACGACTTCGGCGACGTGCTGAGCGAGCCCGCGCCGGCCTATCGCGCGGGGGAGCAGGTGAGCGTCGAGTTCGCCGGCGCGCACCCCAACCACGACCTACATCGCGGCAGCACTTATCTCATGGTGCAGCGGCGCGACGGGGAGCGCTGGCGAACGATCGCCGACGATGGCGACTGGTCGACCACCTTCGCCTGGTCGCGTGGCACCGCCTCGAGCTCGCGAGTCACCATCACGTGGGACAGCCCGGCCGACGCAACACCCGGCACCTACCGGATCCGGTACTTCGGCGACGCGGTGAAGTCCGGCACCGACCGCGTCCCTATCAGCGGCACCTCGCCCGAGTTCCGGATCCACGACGACGAGCAGGGCGACTGATCACCCCGGGTGCGGTAGCCGGCCGAGTCCGGCTACCGGCACCGAGCGTTTGTCGTCGCCCGGCCCCGGGTCGCCCACAGCGGTTCGTCCATCGACTGCGGGCAACCCGGGACTGTCACCAGGTGTTCCGTCAGCAGGCGACGGGCGCGGGCTCGCCGCGGACTCGGCCTTCGAGCCACGCCAGCATGGCGGGTGTGCCGGCCACCGCCGCGGACAAATGTTCGAACGAGGGGACCTGCAGCGTCTGCAATCGCACCCCGGCCGCGCACCACCGCCGGTTGGTGTTGTCGATGGCGTTGATCGGGACCAGCGGGTCGGTCGGCGAATGCCATTCGAATATGGGCATCTCCGGAACCCGGTCGTAGAGTTCCACGCTGTTCTCCTTCACCACGTCCCAGGCCTCGGGTTGTTCGAAGACAGCGGGCCCGGTGGCGAACTCGTGTGCGCTGCCACCGGCGCCGAGGGCGAGGATGTCATTGGTGCAGAGATTGGCCATCGCGTCACGCATCGCGAGACCACGCGGATTGAGATTCGCACTCACCTGTACCCGGTCGGGGTATTCCCGTTCGAGGCCGATGGCCGCCGCCATCGCCAGCCCGAAAGCCGGGTGGGGGTTGTGGCCCAGCCCCTCGGCCATCGAAACCAGGTTCATCGGGGCTCCGCCGATGGCCGCGCCCGCGAGCCGCAACTCGGGTGCGTAGGACGGTTGCAGGACGGCCGCCCACGCCGTCGCGAGGCCGCCACCGGAGTAGCCGGCCAATATCGCCGGGCTGTCCGCGACGGCGAGTTCGGGCACCTGCTTCACTGCCCGGACGCTGTCCAAGGTGATCTGGCCGCCCAGACGCCCGGCCCCGAGTGCGAAGTGCGGTCCGAGATGATCCGGCAGCGCCACGCTCCAGCCTCGCGCCAGCATCGTTCCCAACGCCGGCATGATCACCGACAGGTTCAGGTCGGCGCCGTAGAGCCGGTGCGATACCGCGCAGTCGGTGCCGAGCGAATTGATGAAATGCTGATACGACAGCAGCGGCGCGCCGGGTCGATGGCCCGCGGGAGTGGCGATCGTGGTGGTCGCCGCGATCGGCGCGCCCCGCGAATCGGTGGAACGGAACTTGATCAGCCGGACCGTGGCGCCGGGGAAGACGGCCACCGGTGGCAGGACCCGCACGCCGAGCACGTCGCCCGGCCGGTGCGCGGCCAGATCGGCGGGGGCGGCGTAGAACCGGTCGGGGTCCGGGGCCGGATAGATGGGCCCGGCGGTGGCCGGTGTCGCCACCAGCAGGGCGCATGCCACGCCGCCGAGCGCACCCAGTAACCGAACAAGGGGACGAGTCACGATCTCAACCTCCAGGAGGGGGAATGGTTCGCCGCAATTGCTGATTCGCAGCTGGAACAGATCGCTTCGGTGAGCAAGCTATCACGACAATCCGAGGTGGGACCGTATTGAAGAAAGGCGCGTTCACCTGCGAAAAGGTATGGCGTTTCCGAACTCCGTATCGGCCGGTCGCCGAGCGCCGGTGCGGCCGGTTCCGCCCCCGGGCACCGAGGCCGGACCTCACCGATCCGTCCTCGGCGTAGCGCCCGGGCGTGGCGGCCCGAAGGCCTTGGGCCGGTCGGCGAGTATGCCGAACCCGCGGCCCGGCGGGTCACTGGTGGCGTCCGGGGGCGCACTGCTCGCGGGTCGGCCACGCCCAGGCCGGCACGCCGATCACGAGCGGCTACTCGGTGCCCCGGTCGTCCGGGGCTTCCAGCGCGTGCAGCAGAGTTCGGAGGAGGTCTTCGAGGGCGGCTTGCCCGGTCTCGGGGAGTGTGGAAAGTAGTCGCGTGACATTGGCGGTGTGCGCGGTCATCGCCTCGTCCACCGTGGTGTAGCCCTTCTCGGTCAACCGGATGTGGAAACTGCGCCGGTCGTTGGGGTCGAGAGTGCGTTCGACGAGGCCGGCGGCGACCAGTCGATCGATCCGGTTGGTCATCCCCGCTCTGGTGAGCAACAGCGCGGCCGAGAGCTGTGAGGGGATGAGGGTGTACGGCTCGCCCGCCCGGCGCAGGGTCGCCAGCACATCGAATTCGCCCGGCTGGAGACCGAACTCGGTGAACACCCGCTCCTGGGCGGGGCGCAGGAGGAGGGCCGCCCGGCCGAGCCGGCCGACGATACCGATCGCGGTCAGCTCGAGGTCCGGGCGTTCCCGAGCCCAGGCGGCGATGACGGCGTCGGTGGAGTCGGGTTCGGGAGGGTTCTCACTCATGCCCGCATCCTATTCGATATCTGATAGTTTGACATCTAATAATCAGATATGTGACGATCTTCGCACGCCATCACCATCGAATTTCGCGGAGGAAACCATGAACGCCGAAGTCACCCGATACATCGACGAGTTGCAGCCCTGGCAGGCCGACGTCTGCCGGCAGTTGCGCGCCATGATCCACACGACTATCCCCGCCGTCGAGGAGCAGATCCAGTACGGCAAACCGCACTTCTCGAAGAACGGTAGCCACGCCGCGGTGATCCACGTGGCGAAGAGCAAAGTGTCGTTCATGGTGTTCAACGCCTCCGAGATCGAGGCGGTCAAGGGAGTGCTCAGGTCGATGGGCACCGGTGAACGCAAGGTCGCCGATATCCCCGAGGGGCACGTTGTCGACTACGACCTGCTCGCCGGAGTGCTGGCCGAGACGAGCGCCGGTCTCTGAGCGGGCCGCCCGCTCGGGGTCGTGGAAGCCGTCGTCCGAGGCCGAGTCACGCGCAGGTTGCTCGTCGAGCGCATGTGCTGAGGCGAGCTCGGATGTTCTCGCGGCGTATTCCGCCGAGGTTCCGGCGATCGCGACGGCCGGATGATGGGTCGGACCGGCGGCGGTCCTGAGCCGGGCGCGCCGGTTCTCGTCGCGCTGGCGAGGCCGGCGCCGGAGGGGCGGATGCTCGACGAAGCGCCGGCGGTCGGTGCGCGGCGAGTGCCGGCGCGGTCTCCGGAGCGCGTACGGGACAATGAACGCGCTCCGGAGCACCGCTAGCTACCGCGGGCGGGCCGGCCGGCCGCCACCCATTTCTGGTGTCGTTTCACCGTGCGGTCGAAGATCCAGGAAATCTCTTTTCCGGTACGCCGGTCGAAGGCCAGCTCGATCATATGCGTGGGCTCATGGAAAGCGGTCCACATCGGGGAGTCGATGACACACAGGGGCTCCGGCCGCTCGGGCGGGTTCGCCGGCCGGAGCACCCAGATCCCCTCCAATGCCCGTCGAAAGGTCTCGCCGACGAAGTAGATGAATCGCACGGCGACTTCGAGGTTTTCCTCGGAGACCATATCGTCGAAGTTCGGATGGCGGCGGAGCATCTCGTGTTCCGCTATTACCAGCCCTTCCCGGGTCCAGAGGTGGCCGGCGAGTTCGGGAGCGTCGACTTCGACGAACTCGTTCTCCATGGCTTCCTGCTGCATCTGTAGCCACGCCCGAAAGAGTTCGTCGTTCTGGATTTCCTGGTACTCCGGCGTATCCCGGACCGTCGTCGGTTCACCTGTCGAAGGCATCGATTCTCCATTTCCGCGTTGCTGCGAGCTTATTTCATGACCCGTACGGCGGCGAATTCGTGACACTCTCCGACCGGATGTGTTCCGGCATAATCCCGTCGGGTCGCGGGTGGTGGTCGCCATCCTGGTGCAACCGGTGCAGATCTATTCCGTCGCAGCACGGTCGGGTTCCACTCCATCATCGGCCGTACCGGTGAATCCGCCGGGACGCCTTTCTGCCGATGCCGTGGATCCGCCGGGCCCCGTCCGGGGTCATCGAGAATTCGAAGAGTTCAGTGGGCGGCTTCGGTCTCCGGTCGACTGTGCGCGGTCGCTCGCCGCGATATCTGCCCGCGGGGCAGGATTGCAGTCGCAACGAGTGCCGCCGCGCCGAGAGCGATCAGCGCATACGGCCACCGTGCACGATCGGAGGTCGTGACCGCTGGTTCCGCCGGCGTCGCGGTGGCGCGGGGCAGTGCGTCGGTGGCCGATCGCACGTTGTCGGAGATCCCCGCGACGACACCGGCGACCAATCCGACACCGTCGACCAGCTGTCCCGTCCCGCCCGTCAATGCGTGCCCACCGTCGTCGAGCAATACGAGTCCGTCGCGGAGCTGTCGCGACCCGTCGGCCGCCAGGGCCATCCCCGCCACGAACTGCGCGTTCGGGTCGGTGAGTTCGTAGGCGAGTCGGCGTGCGCCGTCGCGCAACTGTGCGAGCTGATCGAGAGTCGCCGGAACCGGCCCCTGGGTGTTCAGCGTCTCCACGAGCGTGCGGAGCTGTGCGGCGATGGTCCGGGACACCGGGTCCGGTGATCTGCCGAGGGCGTCGGCGACGGTGGTGAGCTGCGCTGTCACTCCGTCCTGGATGCCCCCGAATTCGGCGAGCCGGTCGACGACCTCGTCGACTCCTCCGCTGATCTGCGAGGCACCGTCGCCGAGCAGGCCCACGCCGCCGTTGAGCTGGTCGAGTCCGGTGGCGAGTTGCTCGCCGCCGTCTCGTGCCTGCCGCAGACCGTCGGAGAGTTGACGGGCCCCGTCGTCGAGTTGATGGCTGCCGTCGGCGAGTTGTCCGACGCCGGCCTCGAGCATCGCCAGCGGCAGCCCGGCCTGCTGCAGGTTGCTCCGCGCCGGGCCGACGCCGCCGTTCGGGTCGTCGGACTGTCCGGTCGAGCGGGCTGCGGTCGCCGTTGTCTCCGGGGTGCCGGAGTAGGCGAAGATGGAGCCGGCCGCGATCAGGATCAGGCCGACCGCCGCGATGGATATCGTGACAACACGTGAACGCACGATCGCCGACGTTAACGTTCGTCATTGTGAGTTCTCTGAGGTCGGCGGCCGGCCACCCGGCTCGGGTCCGGGCCGGCTCGGTCCGGTGCCGGAATCGGGTGCGGCGACGAAACTACCGGGCGCTGATGCCGTGGGTGAGGATAGCGGCCAGTTCGCGATAGGCGGCGGCGTCGTCGAGTCCGGTGCGGCCGCGGACGCCGCCCTGCTGGATGCGCACCATCATGGTGGCGGCCAGGTCGGCGGCGAACGCGGCGTGCACGCCGCGGAATTCCCCGGTGGCGACGCCGTCGTCGATGAGCTCCTGGACCCGGCGGGCGGCGATGCGGGTGTTGCGTTCGTAGACCTCGCGGGCGGGAGCGAAGGCGTCGAGGTCGGTCATGAACCGGTCCGAGGCGGCGGCGAGGGCTGCGCCGACCGCGGTGAGATAGGCGGCGATGCGCTCCAGGGCGCCGGTGGTCGCGGATACCTCGGCTTCGACGGCTTCGGTGGCGCGTTTGAAGAAATGCACGGTGGCGGCGGTAACCAGCTGTTCCTTGCTGCCGGCGAGGGTGTAGAGCGTGGATTTGGAGCATCGCAGGCGCGCCGCGATGGCGTCGAGCGTCAGGTGGGCGAATCCTTCGGCGAGGAACAGCTCGACCAGTTCGTCGAACAGTTCGGTGCGGCGGGGGGTCGCGAAGGTCGAGCGCTGTTCCATGGGGGGATAGTACTGCGGAGCTCCTTGCAGTACTGATCCCTGAACAGTACTGTAGCGGGGAGTAAGGTACTGCCCTGCGTATCACCGGAGGATCTTCCTGTGGCTGTCGATCGACTTCTGCCCACCGACGAGGCGCGGGATCTCATTCAGCTGACCCGCGATGTGGCCGATAAGGTGCTGGCCCCGATCGTCGACGAGCACGAGAAGGCCGAGACCTATCCCGACGGTGTGTTCGCCACGCTGGGGGAGGCGGGGTTGCTGAGCCTGCCGTACCCGGAGGAGTGGGGCGGGGGCGGTCAGCCGTACGAGGTGTACCTGCAGGTGCTCGAGGAGATCGCCGCGCGCTGGGCCGCGGTGGCGGTGGCGGTGAGTGTGCACAGTCTGGCCTGTTACCCGCTGATGGAGTTCGGTAGCGCGCAGCAGCAGCAGCGGTGGCTGCCGGACATGCTGGGCGGCGGCACGATCGGTGCCTACAGTCTGTCCGAGCCCCAGGCCGGTTCGGATGCCGCCGCGCTGACCTGCAAGGCCACCGCGGTCGAGGGCGGATACCGGGTCGACGGTGCCAAGGCGTGGATCACCCACGGTGGTATCGCCGATTTCTACAACCTGTTCGCGCGTACCGGCGAGGGGTCGAAGGGTATCTCGTGTTTCCTGGTGCCGAAGGACACCGAGGGGCTGAGTTTCGGTAGGCCGGAAGAGAAGATGGGACTGCACGCCGTGCCGACCACCTCCGCGCACTACGACGATGCCTTCGTGCCCGCCGAACGCCGGATCGGCGCGGAGGGGCAGGGCTTGCAGATCGCGTTCAGCGCCTTGGATTCCGGCCGGTTGGGCATTGCCGCGGTCGCGGTCGGGCTCGCCCAGGCCGCGCTGGACGAGGCGGTGGCCTACGCGCGGGAGCGGACGGCGTTCGGCCGCAGGATCATCGATCATCAGGGGCTGGGTTTCCTGTTGGCCGATATGGCCGCCGCGGTGGATTCGGCACGCGCGACCTACCTGGATGCCGCCCGCCGGCGCGACGCCGGACTGCCGTATTCGCGGCAGGCATCGGTGGCCAAACTGGTCGCCACCGATGCGGCGATGAAGGTCACCACCGATGCGGTGCAGGTGCTCGGTGGTTACGGCTATACCCGGGATTTCCGGGTCGAACGCTATATGCGGGAGGCGAAGATCACTCAGATCTTCGAGGGCACCAACCAGATCCAGCGCCTGGTCATCAGCCGCCACCTCGCCGGCTGACCGGCCCGCCGCTTCCGAAGAGTTCTCGAGAGGATCATCATGCCCACTTCCGTGATCGTCACCGGTGCCCGGACCCCGATCGGCCGTCTGCAGGGCGGGCTGGCCGGATTCACCGCCGCGGACCTCGGCGCCGTCGCCATCGGTGGAGCCCTGGACAAAGCGGGGGTCGCCCCGGACCACGTCCAGTACACGATCCTGGGTCAGGTGCTGACCGCCGGAGCCGGGCAGATGCCCGCCCGGCAGGCCGCGGCGAAAGCCGGAATCCCGATGTCGGTACCGGCCCTGACCATCAACAAGGTGTGCCTGTCCGGCGTCGAGGCGATCATCCTGGCCGATCAGTTCATCCGCTCCGGTGCCTTCGAGGTGATCGTGGCCGGTGGTATGGAATCGATGAGCCGGGCACCACACCTGCTGCCCGGTTCCCGCACCGGCTACAAATACGGTGAGGTCACTCTGCTCGACCATATGGCCTACGACGGCCTGCACGACGCCTTCACCGATCAACCCATGGGGCTGCTGACCGAAGCGGGCAACGACCGCGACACGATCGCCCGGGAAGACCAGGACGCGTTCGCCGCGCGCTCGCATCGGCTGGCCGCGAAGGCCTGGGACAACGGTGTTTTCGACGACGAGGTGATTCCGGTCGAGATCCCGGCCCGCAAGGGCTCGAGTACCTGGCTGACCCGGGACGAGGGGATCCGCCCGGACACCACCGGCGAGACACTGTCCCGGCTGCCCGGCGCGTTCCGGGCGGGCGGCACCATCACCGCGGGCAATGCCTCCAGTATCAACGACGGGGCGTGCGCGCTGGTGGTGACCAGCAAGGAGTACGCGCAGGCGCACGGCCTGTCCTGGATCGCCGAGATCGGTGCCCACGGTATGGTCGCCGGCCCGGATTCGGGCCTGCAGTTGCAGCCGTCGAATGCGATCACCGCAGCGTGTGCCGTGCAGGGTATTGCCCCGTCCGAGCTGGATCTGGTCGAGATCAACGAGGCGTTCGCAGCGGTCGGAATCGCCTCCACTCGCGCGTTGGGTATCGACGCCGAGCGGGTGAACGTCAACGGTGGCGCCATCGCGCTCGGCCACCCGATCGGTATGTCCGGCGCCCGGATCACCCTGCACCTGGCGCTGGAACTCGCGCGGCGCGGCGGCGGTCTCGGCGCCGCCGCCCTCTGCGGTGGCGGCGGCCAGGGTGATGCCCTGATCCTGCGCGTGCCGGCCGACGCGAACCGACCGTAGTTCCCGGGTCTGGTCGCGTGGTGGCGGCCGGGCGGCGGTACGTCCCGACGGGACGGCTACTGCCGGGGCGCTGAATTCGTGCGGCCAGGGCGGCCGAGACGACGCGACGTCCACCGGCAGTCGAAACAGCTGCCGCGGGCGGCTCAACCGCCCCGTTCGTAGAGCGCGCGGACAGTGTCGACTGTATCGGCCTCGGCCGGGGATTTGTCGTCGCGGTAGCGCACGACGCGGGCGAACCGCAGCGCCAGGCCGCCGGGATAGCGCGTCGAACCCTGCACTCCGTCGAATGCGATCTCGACGACCTGTTCGGGCCGCAGGCGCACGACGTAGCCTTCGGTCGAGCCGTCGGCGAGTTCGGTGAAGCGCCTGGTCTGCCACTCCAGCATGGCGTCGGTCATCCCTTTGAAGGTCTTACCCAGCATCACGAATCCGCCGGTGGCCGGATCACGAGCGCCCAGGTGGATATTGGACAGCGTGCCGGTGCGCCGGCCCGAACCCCATTCGACCGCGAGAACCACCAGGTCCAAGGTGTGCACGGGTTTGACCTTGAGCCACCCGGCGCCACGGCGGCCCGCTTCGTACGGTGCCGACGGTGACTTCGCCATCACTCCTTCGTGCCCGGCGGCCAGCGTGCGGTCCAGGAACTGTTGTGCCGCCTCGGGGTCGGCGGTCACCAGGCGGTCGACCCGCTGGGTGCCGGGAACGAGTGCGTCGAGGGCGGCGAGCCTGTCCTGGGTGGGTAGATCGAGAAGGTCTCTGCCGTCGAGATGCAGCAGGTCGAAGAAGAACACCGACAGCGGTTCGAGATCGCCCGGATGTTTGCGGCCGAACCGGGCGGCAGTGACCTGGAAGCGATCCGGCCGTCCATCGGGTCGCAACGCGATGGCCTCGGCGTCGGCGATCAGATCGGTGGCGGGAAGGGCGAGTGTGGCCGCGACGACCTCGGGAAGCCGGCCGGTGACCTCGTCGAGGCTGCGGGTATAGATCGAGACCGCCGATCCGGCCCGATGGATCTGCACCCGCGCGCCGTCCAGCTTGGCTTCGAGAACGGCTGTGCCGCCGAGTCGTTGGAGCGCGTCGGCAACCCCGGTCGCGGTCTGGGCGAGCATGGGCCCGACCGGCTGCCCCGCGCGTAACCGGAACCCCGCCAGCGCCGGCCGGCCCCCGGTGAGAGCCGCGGCCGCGACGGTGGGCAGCGCGCCGGTCAGCATCGCCGCGCGCCGGACCTCGGCGGCGGGTACCCGGGCGGCTCCGGCGATCGCGTCGGACATCACTCCGGCCAGCGCGCCCTGACGCAATTCACCGCTGAGCAGCCGGCGCAGGAATGTCTGCTCGATGCCGGAGGCCGTCTCGAACAGATTGCGTACCAGTTCGGCGCGCACGGTCCGGGCGCCCTTCCCGGCGACCGCGCCGATCCGGGTGAACCGCGCGTCGACATCGGCGACCGTGAGCGTCGGCGTCGCGGCAGGCGGGGGCAGCGACCGCAGCGCGGCCCAGCCCACACCGATCTGGCGTTGCGGCAATTCCCCGGAAAGCCAGGACGCGGTCACCGCGACCAGGTGTGCGTCGCCGTCTGCCGCGGCGCGACTCAGCAACGCGGCGAGACGATCGGTCTTGGCCCGCCGGGCCGACGCCGACGCGATATCGGCGGACGCGGCGGCGACCTCGGCTAGCAGCACGTCGAACAGCCTGGCATGCCCACCGGCCTCGGGCAATCAGCGCGACCGATACAGCGCTATGCCCGCCCGTGTTCACCGGTCGGGACGATCGCCGGATATTCACCTTCGGCTATCTGCTGGGCGGTCGCGTAGACGAGGTGCAGGAAGTCGGCGCCGGCCAGCGCCGCCGTCGCCTCGGCCACCGTTCGGGTCGCCCGTGGTGCGAAGACGTGGCCGATGGTCATGGCGGTGATGAGCCAGACATCGAAACAGAAGGGGCAGGTGAGCAGTTCTCCGATACTGTGGCCGACGCCGTCCTCGGCGCGCGGCTGCTCCATGACCTCTCCGGGGCCGCCGTCGCCGGTGGGCCGGGTGAACGGGGCGCGTACGGGAGCGGTGACGGTGCCCTTTGTCATCAGCCGCGACAACTTGTGCGCGGCCAGAGCTGTGACGACGAGGTCACGGGTACCCATGGAGTCGGGGAGCCGGCGGCCGGTGAGACCGCCCAGCAGCGTCACCGCGCCGACCGACCCGGCATAGGCCAGGATCGTGGCGATATACCCACTGAGGGGACGCGGATCGTTGCTCGATCGCATCGTCCATACCTCCTCTCACCGTCCTGTGCCATCGCCTACCCCGGCTGTGGACGGGTAAACACCGACCAACTGCCCACCGGGAGGCGTGCGCGTCGTGCCCGCGGCCCGAGGAAGCCGCCGCCGACCCGATGATCGGCGCGGTCTCGGGCGGGATGGACCCGCAGCAGGCGATCATCTCCGGCGGCGGGCCCACGCTGTCCGACAGCAACGGTGTGCCCTGGAACGGCCGCTACACCGGGACGCCACGAGCTGGTGAACGCGGCCCGCATCGGTGGCCCGATGTGCCATGGTGCGCTGCACCGGTACCAGCGGTGCCGCGTCCCGCCGGGGCGAACTTCTCGCGCTGTGCCGGGCGTCCGGCACCCGGCGTTCCGGGAGTCGACGGGGCCATGGCCGGCACGGGAGGGCGCGTGTGGCCGGAATGGTGAAATACACAGCGGGGCCGGCGATCCGCTGTGATTGTCACCCAATCCCTTCTATCTTTGGCGAATCCGGGGGCACCTGTCGATACTGATGGAAATTTGCTTATTCGAGGGTGAGGGTCGTGAAGCCGCTTCTGGCAATCCTGGGGACTGTGCTCGTCGGTTGTGCGTGGTTGGGTGGGCCCCCGACTCGTGCGTACGCGGATCCATCGGCCGCCCCGGCCGAGCCGGAGGTCAACGCTCCGTCACCGCTGCAGCAGTGGATCGACGGCACGATCCCGGCTCCGTCGCAATTCGCCGGTGACGAGCCCGGTGTGTCGCTGTGGCGTGGGGTGCTGCCGTCGGCGACCGGCGATCCGATCTTCGATACCTGGCCCGCCGACCTCACGAATTTCTCGCCCGGTCAGATCATCGAACGACGGGACGTCACCGCGACGACCGCCGCGCGAATGGCGACGCCCATTTCGCGGGCGACACTGCTGAAGTTCCGGTCCACCTCCGCCTCGGGCGGCCCCTCTTTCGGAACCGCGACATTGATCGTCCCCGCGGCTGCGTGGACCGGACCGGGGCCCCGGCCGGTGGAGGTGAACGCGATGCCGATCAATTCACTCGGATCGCATTGCACCCCCGGATTCCAGCTGTCGCACGACCTGCTGGATCGCCCGAACACCGACCTCCCGGTATTCCTGCCGTCCGTGTGGTTGGCGCTGAGCAAGGGACACGCGGTCCTCATGCCCGACCACGAGGGCCCGCTGATGGCGTACGCCGAACCCAATACCGCCGGGCACGTGATGCTCGACGCCATCCGCGCGGTCCGCACCTATGCGCCGGACGAATTCGCCGACAGTCGGTACGTGGCCATCGGCTATTCCGGTGGCGCGATCGCCTCCTACGCCGCGGCCATGCTGCTCGACGAGTACGCGCCGGAACTGCGCGATGTGCTGATCGGCGCGGCGGCGGGTGGCCTGGTCACCGACAATTCGAGCGTGGCCCATCAGTTCAACGGCAACATTTCCTCCGGGATCCTGTTGACGGTCGCGCTGGCGGTCGCGCGCGAACATCCGGAAATCCTGCGCTACATGAACAATCTCGGGCAGTGGGTGGCGACCTCGCCACTGCGTGATATCTGCGGCGACGCCTCCGGACCCCTCGGTGTGGTCGGCATTCCGATCGACGTCGCGGCGAATACCGCGAACGCGCTCGACAGTCCGTTCGCGGCGAAGATGTTCGAGCGGTTGGACCTGACAGGACGAACCTCCGCCGTGCCGCTGTTCGTCTACCACGGCTTGCACGACCCGTGGATTCCGCTCGACGACGCCGAGCACATGTATCGGCAACAGTGCGACCGCGGGGTCTCCGCCGTCTTCCGCGTCGTGGGCGGGGAACATCTGCTCGGTTACGTCAGCGGCTATCCCGAACTCAGCGGCTGGATCGACGCGCGCTTGCGCGGCGAACCCGCACCGAGCGAATGCTGAGGTGCACCGCGTACCGGTCGGGTTGTTCGGGATCTCCCGGCGCGCGCCGTCAGCATTCACTGTGCGCCGGGATACCGCGGAGCCGCTCGTCCAGCCAGATCATGGCGTCGGGATAGCCGAGTCCCGCCGCGATGATGTGTTCGCCGAGCACACTGCGGTAGACCGCGGTGACACCGAGTGAGCACTGCTCCTGGTAGAGGTTGCGGGCGCCCTCGGCCGGGATCCAGAACTCCTGCTCGCCGTTGTAGATGTAGAGCGGCGTCGCCGAGGCGCGGCCGGCCATGCGGGTCACCTCGTAGATGTCGCGGGCCAGCGTCGATCGCAGCGGGTCGGCGATATTCGCGGCGATATCGATCGGCAGCAGCAGCGCACCCGGCAGCGCGAAAACGCTTATGCACTGGTCTTTCATCGGCGAGGTCGTCACCCACTGGGCGAGGTGGTTCATCCGGGCCAGGATCTCGGGCCGCTCGCGGGCGATACCGAAGACGGCCGCCATGAACACGCCCGAGGCCAGATTGGCGTTCATACTGCGGGCCAGCATCTCGAAGTCGGCCGGTACCCCGCCGAGCGCCGCACCGACCAGTGCCGGTGCGAGTTCGGGCGCGTAACTCTCGATCAGTTTCGCCGCGCCGTGCGTGGCGATCGCGCCGCCGGAGTAGCCGGTCATCGCGAACCTGCTCGCGCCGAACTCCTCCGCCCGCCAGCCGCGCACCGCGCGCACCGCGTCCAGCACCGCGTGGCCCGCGACGTAGGGTTCGGCGTAGGCCATCAGCGGACCCTCGTGATCCGGAATGAGTACGGCGTAACCACGCAGCGCGGCCAGCTGGGTGGTGGGCGGCACGAAGTCGGTGAGCGCGCTCTCGAAGGAGAGGCCGTGCGCCAGTGTGTAACTCGGCGTGCACCGGCGGCCGAGAGCGTCGATCGGAAGGTTGTTGACCAGCACCGGCCGCGCCCCGGGCACCGGCGGGCCGGTCGCCGGAATCACCAGTGTGGCCGTGGCGAAGGAGGGGCGATCGTGCGCATCGGTGGTCCGGTATTTGAACAGCACCGCCTGCCGGATCGGCACGATGACCAGTGGCGCCGCCGAAGCGGTGATATCGCGGACCTCGATCACCGCGCCCGGGGCGAAGTCGGCGAGGTTCGCCGGCCACAGATCGAATATCGGGTCACCGACCGGCGCGGGCAGCACCGCCTGACGCAGTGCCGCGAGCGCCGGTGCCAGGTCGTTCGTCTCCTCCAGCGGCGCCGCCGGTCGGGGTGCGGGTGCGAGCGGCGGCGGCGGGATCACCTGGTCGATCCACTGCTGGATATCGGGCAGGATCGCGCCGCTCGCCTCCGCGGGCGATGGCGGGGCCGGGAGTCCGGCGAAGGGCGGAGCGGGCCGTGGGGGCGGCTGGGCGGCGGCCTGCCCGGTGAGCAGCGGCACGATGACGAGCAACGCGAGAGTGACGGCACGTAAACGTCTCATGGCACACGCCCCTGGGTGCTCTGTCGATACCTCTGGCACCCGGGGAGATGCGGGTTTGCGTGCTCCGAAAGGTCCCCTCTCATACCGGGGCCAGGGGACCAGGTTACGTGACCGGATGTCGATTACTGTGATACGTCACAATATTGAGACGACCTGCTGCTGATTCGAGACGAAGACGCCGCTGCCACTCCCATCGTGTCGAGCGAGACGGCCTTCGTGCCCGGTCATCGCGTGCGGTCCGGCCGCCCTCTCGGCCGGCCTCGCCGCCGGGGGAGCCACGATCATGATCGCCGGCCATAGTCGGAGCCGAATCATCCGCCGAATGAAGACATCCGGGACCCGGTTCCGTTGGCTCGGACGCGGAGCGCGGGGTCAGGACCCAGATCGCTGCGTGGGTCGCCGAGCAGGCCGGTCGGCCGGTGACCGGTCGTTGACTGCGGCGAGGAACTCCTCCGTCGTCGGGATGGCGTGCGCGTACTGCGGCGCATTGATCTCGATAGCTGTGCCCAGCGGCCGTCGCATCCTCGCTCCGACCGGCCTCGGTGCCCTCGGACGGGGTGCTTGTTCCCATGGATTTCCTCCGCCCTGCGCACCGAGTGCCGGGGAAGCCACGACAGCCCGACGGCCGGAGCGGCACGTTCCGATACCTGTTGCCCGCCGCCGGTTCTGCTCGGACCGGCGCACCGCGCGTTGCTAGGTGGTTCCGCGCTTCTTCTGGTCCGGATCGATCTCGTCGGCGCGCTCGAACTGCTGATCCAGCTCGTCGCGAGAGGCGGCCGCCTCACCTCGATGCGCGGCTGCCTGCTGCTGGAGGCCGGTCGCCCGGGCTTTCTGGGCATCGGCTTCGGCCGCGGCCGCGCGGGCCTTGGCGGCGGTCTCGTCGGCGAGCGCTTCGCGCTGTCCGACCCGGTGTGCGCGTTCGGCCGCCTCGCCGCGGATATTCTCCGCCTCGATCCGGCGGTGTTCTCTGCGTTTTTTCGCGGTCACCCAGATCAGTGCGGCAACGATCAGGACTACGACAACCGCGATCACAACAATCGCGACAATTGTGCTGGTTGCCATTTCTGTTCCTCACCTCGCGTGTGATTCGTCCATGGCATCGATCGACAGTGGTCATCGGCCGACGACGGGCACGGTCGCGCGGCACCGTTTCCGGCGGCGTCAGTAATAGTGGCGTCGCCCGCCGACCGCGCGGCCCATCGACCCCAGTGCCAGGAGCACCAGCCCGATGATGAGCAGGATGATTCCGATAATCCACAGGATCTGGATGTTGAACAGGAATCCGATGACCAACAGAATGATTCCGAGAATGATCACGACAGGACCTGAATTCGGTATCGGGAGTTACGGGACCAGAGGCCACTGTGTACCCCGGTGGTCCATATCGAGTGCGCCGGCGTGCGCACAGCCGCCCGGCGCCGCGGCCGCGAGGGGCCGGGAGCCGCGGCGAGTGTCCGCCGGAGGGGCGCGCGGGCCGGAGAAACGGCCGTCCGGGAGCGTGGTGCCGAGGGCTGGAGCCGACGGGCTGTCGGCCGGCCCGAGACGAGAAGGAAGCGGTCGGGTTCGCGATCCGTGCGTGCGCCGATGACACACGCGAGCGCCATGGCTTCGCCGGTCACGCCGTCCGCGCTGTTCATATCGCTCACCACACCCACCACCAGCTGCAACGAGCTCGACCTTTCAGATCTTCAGTACACGCCTGGCCCTCGGCAAAGTCAACGTCGTCGCACGCCGCCACCGAGGGTCTCGACCGAGACGCTGCGTCGAGGTAACGGCGGCGAATCGCCGGGGTGTGCGCGGCGCCGGCGTCCGGTGCGGGCCGGCGGTCCGCCGAGGGCGCATGATCGATAGGGGGCCATCGGCGCTCGAGGAGGATCTATGCGCAGTCCATCGGTCCACGTCGCCTCGCTGTGGCAGGGCGAGGAGATCTATCGCAGCGAACTCGGCACGCTGACCAGACTCACCGCCGACAATTTCCCGATCCTCTCGGGGCTCTCCATCAAACGCCTCACGCTGGCTCCCGGAGCCTTCCGCGAACCGCACTGGCATGCCAATGCCACCGAGCTCACCTACTGCACCGCAGGCCGGGCGTTGGTCTCGGTGCTGGACGACGGCAGCCGCTTCTCCTCGTTCCTGGTGACGGCAGGGGAGATGTTCCATATCGACTCCGGCGCCCTGCACCACGTCGAGAACATCGGCGACACCGACGCCGAATTCGTCCTGGCGTTCCGGCACGAACGCCCCGAGGATTTCGGTCTCAGCGCCGCCGTGGGTGCGATGACCGATGCCGTGCTCGGCAACACCTACGATCTGCCCGCGGCGGCCTTCGCCGATATCCGCCGCAGTACGACCGCACGCCTGGTGGCGCGCCGCGACGGCGAGCCGGATATTCCCCCCGGCGCCCACTTCGGCGACCCGCACCACTTCGCTGTCGAGGCGATGCCCGCTCCGGTCGATTCCCCGGTCGGGTCCGCGCGCACCGCCCGCCGGCAGTTCTGGCCCGCGCTGCACGATATCTCGATGTACTCGCTGCGGGTGCGTGAGGACGGTATGCGCGAACCACACTGGCATCCGGTGACCGCCGAAATGGGGTACGTCCACCAGGGTTCGGCGCGGATGACCATCATGGACCCCGACGGGAACCTGGACACCTACACGGTGAACGAGGGCGAAGTGTACTTCGTCCCGCGCGCCTACCCGCACCATATCGAGGTGGTCGACGCCCCCCGGGTGCACCTGCTGATCTTCTTCGATCAGCCGACACCGGCCGATATCGGCTACCGCGCCTCTATGAGCGCCTATTCGCGCAAGGTCCTGGCAGCCACCTTCGGTAAGGCTTTGGACGAACTGCCGGAGCTACCGTTCACCCCGGCCGACCCCTTGATCGTGACGCGGAACAATCCACTCGACCCCTAGCCTGGCGCGGTCGGGTTGTCCGCCGGGTCACATCCGCCGACCGGAATAGTCCGGTCGACCCACCGGTTGGAACACCTGTCGGCGTCCGGACAGCCCCGGGCCTCACCCCTTTGTCGCTACGAGCGACCACTCGCCGAGAGGCGCTTGTGGGACGTCGGCACCCGAGTCGCGGCGGCCCGACGGGCGTCCGGCTCTACGCCGCCAGGTGGTTCACCTGGCGGCGTTTTCCATCGATGACCGAGCCGAAGCCTTCGCGTGTCAGGTTCGGCCGAAGCGTTTCCGTGAGGCTTCCGCGTGTGCCACCCGGCGCAGCGCGGCCAGCAGACTGTCGCCGAGTACCGTGCCGACCACCGCGCCCTCCACCATGTTCTCGGCCGAGTCCAGCCCGGCGAGGGCCTCGATATCGGCGGCCGCCACCCGGTCGGCGTGTTCGGCGTAGGCGGAGAGGTTGTCGAGCGGCCATTCGTGGCCGACCGCCCGGTAGGTGCACAGCACCCCGGCCAGTGTCTCGATCAGCGGTGATCGCGGTGGCGGCTGCCAGCCGCGTTCCGCGACCACCTCGTCGATCCGGCGCGCGGCCCATTCGCGGTCGGCCGCGGAGACGGTTTCCGGGGGTGCGGCCGATAGGCCCGGCTGGGCGGTGCCGAGTACGTCGTGCAGCGAGCTTCCCGGTTCGTCGATCGCGGTGAGGACGTCGCGCACGGCGGCCACCGAGAGTCCGGCCACCTCGGTGAGCGCCCGGACGAGCGCGAGCCGTCGCACATGTGCCGGACCGTAGCGGGCCTGGTTGGGCTGGTCAGTTCGCCGGGCGGCAGGAGTCCTTCGCGCTGGTAGTACTTGATGGTCGCGATCGCGACGCCCGACTCCCGGCTCAGTTCCGCCATCCGCATCCGCTGCCGCCTCTTCTCTCGTGTCGTCCCGAGGGTCGATCATGTCAGCCGTCGTCCCGGCCCGGCGGTCCGGTCGAGGCTCAGGTGGCCGCCGGCCGGGCGCGCCACCAGGTGAGTAGGAAGGCCGCGGCGAAAGCCAGGTGGACGACCCCGAATACGGCATCACATCCCGTGCCTGGCCGCTGAGCACACCCCAGACGTCGTTGAGGGCGACCACGCCGAATCCGGTCAGATCGGCCAGGAGCACGGTGTCGCGGATCGTGGCGGGGGCGAGTGGGCAGCCATCGGCCGGCCATTTCCGAGGCGGCCGGTTCGAAAGGTTTGGATTCAGAGTGATCGAGACCGGCGACGCGCCGCCGCTCGCTCCTTAACGTCTTTTCCAGCATCCGGGAGACCGCCGCGGGGCGGCACCGGCCCGACGATGCCGCGGCCGGTTCCCGGCGCGGTGCGATCCGGAGAACTCGATGAAACGACCCGTTGCCCTGTTCGGGGTATTCGCCGCAACGTTCGCCCTCGCGGCGTGCGGAGGCGGGGTGACCCAGACCGGTGTCAGCGGTCCGCCGCAGCCCGGCGGAACCCTGCGGTACGGACTCTCCCAGGCGCCGACCTGCTCCGATCCGGCGCAGGGTGGTACCAATCAGACGATCTATGTCACCCGTCAGATTGCCGACTCGCTGACCGACCAGGACCCGGAGACCGGTGAGATCCGGCCGTGGCTGGCCGAGCGCTGGGAGGTGAGCCCGGACGCGCGGACCTTCACCTTCCATCTGCGCGACGGCGTGACCTTCAGCGACGGTACCCCGCTGACCGCGGAATCGGTCCGTGCCACGCTCGATTCGATCGTGCACGTACTGGGCGGCGCCAAAGCGCCATTGGCAGCCACCTACCTCGCCAATTACACCGGCACCGACGTGGTGGACCCGCGGACCGCGCGGGTGCGCTTCGGCACCCCGAATGTGCAGTTCCTACAGGCGACGTCGACCCCGCAGCTGGGCATTCTCGCCGCCGCCACCACCGCGAAAGAGGCCGAACAGCGCTGCCTCGGCGATACGATCGGCAGCGGCCCGTTCACCTACGCCGAGTACCGTCAGGGTGATTCGGTGACGCTCGCCAAACGCGCCGGCTACCACTGGGGCTCGGCGGTGTTCGCGCATCAGGGCGAGGCGTATCTGGACCGGATCGAATTCACGGTGGTCCCGGAATCCGGAGTACGTACCGGCAGCCTGGTGTCCGGTCAGCTGGACGCGACCAGCGATGCCCTACCCCAGGACGCCCCGCAGATCGAAGCCGCGGGCGGACAGGTGGCCACCGCCTCCAACCCCGGCATCACCTTCGGTCTGCAACCGAATGTGACGCGGGGCCCGCTGCGCGACCGCGCGGTACGCACCGCGCTGCTGGCCGCGGTCGACCGTCAGGAGCTCGTCGATACGGTGCTGGGCCCGCAGTTCCGGCCCGCGAGCAGCCCGCTGGCCCATACGACGCCCGGCTATATCGATCTGAGCGGGGAACTCGGCTTCGATCCCGAGGCGGCGAAGCGGGCCCTGGACGCGGCGGGCTGGCTCCCGGGCGGCGACGGTATCCGCGCCAAGAACGGTGAACGGTTGTCGTTCGGGGTGCTGTTCAGCGCGGCATTCGCCGGTAACCAGGCCATTCTGGAACTCCTCCAGCAGCAACTGCGGGTGGCGGGTGTGGAGCTGCGGCTGGAACCGGCCGCCAACGCCGACTACACCGTGCGGCAGAACACCAAGGATTTCGACACCATCTACTACAACGTGACCCGCGCCGACGGCGATATCCTGCGCACCAATTTCGGCCTGGATGCCCGGAACCTGAACGACCGCGGCGCGATCCCTCCGCTCGACGCCGCGCTGTCGGGCCAGCTGGCCGCCGTCGACAGCGGGCAGCGGGTCCAGCTGATCGAGCAGGCGCAGCGGCTGCTGCTCGACGAGGGTTTGTGGATCCCGACCATAGAGCTCTCCCAGGCCATCGGGGTCGCGAACACGGTGCAGGGCTTGACCTTCGAGGCCTCGGCGCGACTGCAGTTCTACGACACCTGGCTGAGCGGCCGATGACCACGCTGACCCGGTATGTGCTGCTGCGGGTGCTTCAGGCGGCCGGCGTACTGTGGGCGGCGTTCACCGTTTCCTTCGCGGTGCTGTACCTGCTCCCCGCCGATCCGGTGCAGCTCGCCGTGGACGCCAGTCCCGGTACCCCGGTCGACGCCGCCGCGGTCGCCGAACTGCAGGCCCGGTACGGGCTGGACAAACCGGTGTGGGAGCAGTACGCGACCGCGGTGGTCCACGCGGTGCGCGGTGATCTGGGGCATTCGCTGAGTACCGGGCAGACCGTCGTCGAGGCCATCGGGGAGGCGCTGCCCTCCACGCTGGCGCTGGCCGGTACGACGCTGGTGCTCGCCGTGGTGTTCGGCGCCGCCCTCGCACTGGCCGCGGCCTATACCGAACGCACGTGGTTGCGCGATCTGCTGACCGCGCTGCCGCCGGTCGGGGCGGCCATGCCCACCTTCTGGGTCGGATTGATCCTGCTGCATCTGTTCTCGTTCCAGCTGCGCTTGGTGCCGGCGTTCGGGGGGACCGGGTTCAGCGGGACGATCCTGCCGGCGATCACCCTTGCCGTGCCGGTGGGCGCGGTGATCGCGCAGGTGCTCTACAGCAATCTGATCGCCACCTGGAACCAGCCGTTCGTGGCGGTCGCCTTCGCGAAGGGCGCGTCCCGCGCGTGGGTGCAGCGGCGGCATGTACTGCGCGCGGCGGTCGGCCCGGCGCTGACCATCGCGGGAGTCTGGGTGGGCACGGTGCTCGCCGGGTCGGTGATCGTGGAAACAGTGTTCGCGCGCGCCGGTGTCGGCCGCCTGACCCAGACCGCGGTGCTGAACCAGGACATCCCTGTGGTGCAGGGCATCGTGGTGTTCAGCGCGGCGGTGTATGTGCTGGTGAATCTGCTGGTGGATCTGGTGTATCCGCTGGTGGATGCGCGGGTGGTGGACGGGGCCCGCGGGAAGGAGACGGTCCGTGTCTGAGGTTCGCGAACTCGTCGCACCACCGGGTGAGAAGGTTCGGACACCGCGCCGCGGGCGGACCGCGGCCGGTGTGGTGATCTCCGGGGCGGTGCTGGTCCTCGTACTCGGCTGGGCGACCGTGCCCGCCCTGTTCACCCGGGGCGACCCGCTGACCGGTGTACCGAGCGAGAAGTTCCGGGGCCCGAGCCCGCAGCACTGGTTCGGTACCGACAATCTCGGTCGCGACCTCTACACCCGGGTCGTGCACGCGGCCGCGCTGTCGCTGACGGCGACCGTGCTCGCCGTGGCGATCGGGCTGGTGGCCGGGTCGCTGCTCGGGGTGGTGTCGGGGGTGGTGGGTGGAACGCTGGACAGCATCGTCATGCGCTGTGTGGATGTGCTGCTGTCGATTCCGGAACTGCTGGTCTCGCTGGCCCTGGTGACGGTGCTCGGTTTCGGCACCGGCAATGTCGCGCTCGCCGTCGGTGTCGCGCTCATCGCGCGATTCGCCCGGGTGATGCGCGCCGAGGTGCTGCGGGTGCGGCAGGCGCCGTACGTGGAGGCCGCCCGCGCCTGCGGAGTGCGCTGGTACGGGGTGCTCTTCCGGCACGTCCTGCGCAATTCCTACGCGCCGGTCGCCGCGCTGGCCGCCGTCGAGTTCGGTCTCGCGGTGCTGGCGGTGTCGTCGCTGAGTTTCCTCGGCTACGGTGCCGCGCCGCCGACTCCGGAATGGGGATCGCTGATCTCGGAGGGACGCAACTATCTCGCCACCGCCTGGTGGCTGACCACGTTACCCGGTCTGGTCATCGTCGCGGTGGTGCTCGCCACCCAGCGCCTGGGCCGGGCCTTCGCCCAGGAGGGACTGCGGTGACACGTCACGAAGTCGCCCGTGCACGGATCGGTCACCACACCACCCGTACGTGGGCCGGCCGCGAAGCGGCATCCGTCGGACCGGAAGCCGGCGACCCGCTGGTGGACACGGCGCGCCGGATCCGCGGATTCCTCCGCGACGGCTGGCGCTTCCAGGCCCGCCTGGCCGAACAACTGCCGCGACTGTACCTGACCGGGTGGTCGTGGTGAGCGCGACGGGGGACCCACTGCTACAGGTCGAGGATCTGGTGGTCGAGTACCGCACCGCCGCGGCGTCGACCACCGCGGTCGACGGGATATCCCTGACGATCGGCACCGGGGAGACGGTCGCCGTGGTCGGGGAGTCCGGATCGGGGAAATCCAGTCTGGCCCACGCGGTGATCGGGTTGCCGAGCGCCGCCGGAGCGGTCACCGCCGGCAGCGTGACCTTCGCCGGAGAACGGCTCGACCGGCTGCCGGCTCCCGGATGGCGGCGGATCCGCGGCGCCCAGATCGGTTTCGTACCACAGGATCCCGCGGTGTCGTTGAACCCGGTGCTGCGCATCGGTGACCAGGTCGCCGAAACGCTGCGGATCCACGGCCGCGCGGACCGGCGCACCGCGGGCGCCGAGGCGATCCGGATCCTGACCGAGGCCGGAATCGATCGCCCGGCCCTGCGGGCCCGGCAGTTCCCGCAGGATCTGTCGGGCGGCCAGCGTCAGCGGGTACTGATCGGGATCGCCCTGGCGTGCGGTCCGCGCCTGGTCATCGCCGACGAACCGACCAGCGCGCTCGATGTCACCGTCCAGCGGCGCATCCTCGACCATCTGGCCGGCCGCACCGCCGAATCGGGCACCGCGGTCCTGCTGATCACCCACGACCTCGGTGTCGCCGCCGACCGCGCCGACCGGATCGTGGTGATGCGGCACGGCCGGATCGTGGAATCCGGCACCGCCGCCGAAGTGTTCACCGAGCCACGACACGAGTACACCCGCCGACTGCTGGCCGCCGCCTCGGGAACGGGCCGGACGCGCCGACCCGAACGTGCCCGCGCCGCCACACCCCTGTTGTCGGCCCGCGGTCTGCACAAATCCTTCCGGGTGGCGCGCGGCACCACGCTCGCGGCCGTCACCGATGTCTCGCTGAGCGTCGATCGCGGCGAAACCCTGGCGATCGTCGGCGAATCCGGCTCCGGTAAGTCCACGACGGCACGGATCATCGCCCGGCTGGAGCAGCCCGATCGCGGCACCGTGGAATTCGACGGCACCGATATCGGCGGGCTGCGCGGGGCCCGGCTGCGGGAGTGGCGGCGGCGCGTCCAGATCGTTTACCAGAACCCGTACGCCTCGCTGAACCCGAAGCTGACCGTCGGCGCCATCGTCGCCGAACCGTTGCGAGCCTTCGGGATCGGCGACCGGTCGACCCGCGGCGACCGGGTCGCCGAACTGCTCCAGCAAGTCGCGCTTCCGGTCTCCGCCGCGCAACGGCGCCCGGCCGAACTGTCGGGCGGGCAGCGTCAGCGGGTGGCCATCGCCCGCGCCCTGGCCCTGCGCCCGGATCTGGTGATCCTCGACGAACCGGTGTCGGCGCTGGATGTCTCGGTGCAGGAACAGATCCTGAGCCTGCTCGACGCTCTACAGACCGAACTGTCGCTGAGCTATCTGTTCGTCTCCCACGACCTCGCGGTGGTCCGCGGGATGAGCGACCGGGTGGCGGTCATGCGGGAGGGCCGCATCGTGGAGACGGGCCGGACCGCGGAGATCTTCGAAGCGCCGCGGCACGAGTTCACCCGGGAACTGCTGCTGGCGGTGCCGGGGGCCGCCCGCCGGCACCGGCCGAGAGAGAGGACCGCTTGATGACGCAGGTCTCGCCCCTGCTGCTCGCCGTCGAATTGTCCGGTACCGGCGTGCATCCCGCGTCCTGGCGCCGCGCGGACTCACGGGCCGAGGACCTCTTCACCGCCGGATACTGGGTCGACGCGGCCGCCGCCGTCGACCGGGCCGGTCTGGACTTGGTCTTCCTGCCGGATTCGTTCGCCCTGCAAGCCGGCGGCGCGCGGGGACGCCTCGAAGCGGTCGGTATCGCCGCGCGGGTGGCGACGGCCACCACCCGGCTCGGCGTGATCCCGCAGGCGCCGGTCACCCATACCGAACCGTTCCATCTGTCCAAGGCCGTCGCGAGCCTCGACTACGCGACCTCCGGCCGCGCGGGCTGGGAGGTGACGGTTTCACCGGGCGCCGAGCAGGCCCGTTTGTTCGGCCGCAAATCCGAGCAGCCCGAGGATTCGCTGTGGCACGAAGCCGGCGAGGCGATCGAGGTGGTCACCCGGTTGTGGGACAGCTGGGAGGACGACGCGGAGATCCGCGACAGTGGCACGGGGCGGTTCATCGATCGCGGCAAATTGCACTACATCGATTTCGCCGGGGACAACTTCTCGGTGAAAGGCCCGTCGATCACGCCGCGCCCGCCGCAAGGGCAGCCGCTGATCGCGGTGCGGGCCGCCGGTCCGCACGCCACCCGGACGGCGGTGCGCTACGCCGACCTCATCCGGATCACCGCCCCGGACCGGGCCACCGCCGCCGAGACCCGGTCGGTCCTGCGCTCCGCGGTGGCCGCGGCCGGCCGCGATCCCCGGCAGGTGCGGGTGCTGCTCGATCTCGAGGTCCATCTCGCGCCGACGGCGGCGCTGGCCGCGCAGGAGGTGGCCGAACTGGAGGAGTGGACCGCCACCGGCGGTCCGGACGGCCTTCGCCATGTGGGAACCACGGACACCTTGCGGGAGCTGGCCGAGCAGGTGCAGCGGGAATGCGCCGCGGACGGGATCGTGCTGCGGCCGCTGGCCCTCGCCCCGTTCCTGGACCGGCTCCCGGCCCCGCTCACCACCTTGCGCGGCAGGCTCGGCCTGCCGCGTCCGCACAACCGCTACGCGACCGAACGGGGCTGATATGCCGAAGACCCAGTCGGGTAAGCAGATCCATCTCGCCGCCCACTTCCCGGGCGTCAACAACACCACCGTCTGGACCGATCCGGAATCCGGTAGCCAGATCGACTTCGAATCGTTCACCCATCTGGCCCGGACGGCCGAACGCGGACTGTTCGATTTCTTCTTCCTCGCCGAAGGTCTGCGGCTGCGCGAGCACCGCGGCCGGATCCACGATCTGGACGTCGTCGGCCGCCCCGACACCTTCACGGTGCTCAACGCCCTCGCCGGGGTCACGGACCGGCTCGGCCTGGCGGGCACCATCAACACCACCTTCAACGAACCGTTCGAACTCGCGAAACAGTTCGCGACCCTCGATCACCTGTCCGGCGGGCGGGCCGCCTGGAACGCGGTCACCTCCTCCGACGCGTTCACCGGCGAGAACTTCCGCCGCGGCGGGTACCTCGAGCACGCCCAGCGGTACACGCGGGCCGCGGAGGTGGTTGCGGCGACTCGCACGCTGTGGGACAGCTGGCCCGCCGACGCGGTGGTCGTCGACCGGGAACGGGGCGTGTTCACGACACCGCTCCCCGAATTCCGGTATCGCGGCAGTCAGTTCGATATCGAGGGCACCTTCGTCCTCCCGCGCAGCCCGCAGGGATATCCGGTGCAGTTGCAGGCCGGGGATTCCGAGGAGGGCCGGGAATTCGGGGCCGCCACCGCGGACGCGATCTTCAGCCGGCACGGCGAACTCGCGGCCGGACAGCAGTTCTACACCGATATGAAAGGCCGGCTCGCCAAGTACGGCCGCCACCGCGACGACCTGCTGATCCTGCCCGCGGCCACCTTCGTCCTCGGCGACAACCGGGCCGACGCCGAGGAACGCGCGCAGCACATCCGGCGGCAGCAGGTCGGCCCGCAGACCGCCATCGCCTTCCTGGAACAGGTCTGGGGCCGTGACCTGTCCGCCTACGACCCGGACGGCCCACTACCCGATATCGAACCGCTCGACGATGTGACCATCACCCGGGGCCGGGTGCGCCACGCCCGGGATCCGCGGGCGGTGGCCGAGCAGTGGCGGGCCCGGGCCGAAGCGGAGAACCTGACGATCCGCGAACTGATCATCGAGGTCACCGCGCGTCAGCAGTTCGTCGGGTCACCGGCGGAGGTCGCCGCCGAAATCGACCGCTACGTCCAGGAGGACGCCGCCGACGGGTTCATCCTGGTGCCCCACCTCACCCCGGCCGGGCTGGACGAGTTCGTCGACAAGGTGGTCCCGGAACTTCAGGACCGCGGCACCTACCGCACCGAGTACACCGGCACGACCCTGCGCGAGCATCTGGGTCTGCGCCACCCCCATCGAGCCGACGAGAAAGTGCGCGCATCATGACGGTACCCCTGTCCGTTCTGGACCTGTCGCCGATCAGCACCGGATCCACCGCCCGGCAGGCGATCCGGAACACCATCGACCTCGCCCGGCACACCGAAGCGTGGGGTTACCGGCGGTTCTGGGTGGCCGAACACCATTTCGTCGCGGTCGCCTCCTCGGCGCCGACCGAACTGATCGCCCTCATCGCGGGCGCCACCGAGACCATCCGCGTCGGTTCGGCCGCGGTGCAGGCCGGGTACCGCACCTCGGCCTCGGTCGTCGAATCGTTCGGCACCATCGATGCCCTGTACCCCGGCCGGCTCGATCTGGGGCTGGGTCGTTCGGCACATCGGATCGAACAGCTCCGGTCCGCGGCCGCCCCGGCCGCTCCCGCCCGGCAACGTCCGACCGAGGTCCACGACGGGGTGATCGTCCCACCGCCGTTCGCGCCCAACGGGATCCGTGATACCACCCGGCTGGTGGCCTCGCTGGAAGCGCTGCGGCTACCGGGCGCCGAACCGCTCGACTACACCCGGCAGGTCGAGGAGATCCGCGCGCTGCTCGCCGGCACCTATTCGACCGCCGACGGCGTCGCCCTGCACGCCGTACCCGGGGAGGGCGCCGGGGTCGAACTGTGGTTGTTCGGCAGCAGCGGTGGCGAGAGCGCCCGGCTGGCCGGGTCGCTGGGGCTGCCGTTCGTGGCGAACTACCACGTCTCCCCGGGGACCGTCCTGGAAACCGTCGAGGCCTACCGGGCAGCGTTCCGTCCCTCGCCGCGCTATCCGGAACCGTATCTGGTGGTTTCGGCCGATGTCGTGGTCGCCACGCAGGAGTCGACCGCCCGCCATCTGGCCTCCACCTACGGCCACTGGGTGGCCAGTATCCGCAGTGGTGCGGGGGCCGCGGAATACCTCGACCCCGATACCGCGCCACCGCTGACCGACGATCAGCTGCGGCTGGTCGACGACCGGGTGAATACCCAATTCGTCGGAACCCCCGGCTCGGTCGCCGCACGCCTGACCGCGCTGCGCGATCTCACCGGCGCCGACGAACTGGTCGTCACCAGCGTCACCCACCGGCACGAGGACCGCCTCACCTCGCACCGCCTCCTGGCCGAGGAGTGGGGCCTGAGCCGCGTCCGCGCCGCGTAGCCGGGCCGGTCGAGCTCAGAAGGCCCCGCCCGAGGCGGGTAGGGACGCGCCGGCGATCCACCGGGCCTCTTCGGAAACGAGAAAGCCCACGATATCGGCGATATCGGCGGGTTCGCCGATTCGGCCCATCGGGATCGTCGCGGCGATCCGGTCGACCTGCCCGACCCCCGCGGCGGCCAGCGCGTCGGTGCGTACGGCACCGGGCAGCACACTGTTGACCGTGATCGCGCGGGGCGCGAGTTCCCGGGCGAGTACCCGCACCAAATAGATAGTCGATATACTCGACTAACTATCGTGCCTCGTCAACCGTCCATCATCTAAACTGCTCGCGTGGCAGTGAACGATCACGACCTGGTTGCCGCCCTCGGCGGGCTCTACCGTGAGGTGAACGCGTTCTACGGGGCGATAGCCCGCGAATTCGGCCTCACCGCCCAGCAGATCGCGCTGCTCTGCCTGGTGCAGGCCCAGCATCCGACCTTCGGCGAACTCGCCGCGGCGCTCGGCTGTGACAAGACCAATATCACCGGCATGGTGGACCGGCTGGAACGCCGTGGTTATGTTGCGCGGCAACCCGATCCGGCAGATCGCCGGATCAGCCGCGTGGCGCCGACCGCCGCGGGAGTGGCGATCGGCGCGGATATCCAGGCGGCCATCGCCGGAAAACTCGCCGCCACCCTGCCGCACGTCGCGCGGATCGAACTGGCCACCGCCGCGTCCGATCTGGTCACCGCCCTGTCCGACCGCGGGGGAGCGCGCTAGCCTGCCGTTACCCGGCCACCGGCTGCGGCGCGTAACGGCTCGCCGGTTTGGGCAGCCCGAAATGGTCGCGCAGGGTGGTGCCGGTGTACTCGGTCCGGAACAGCCCGCGCTGCCGCAGGATCGGGACCACGGTTTCGGTGAAGACCTCCAGGCCGCCGGGATAGTAGGGCGGCATCACGTTGAAACCGTCCGCGGCACCGGAGCGGAACCACTTCTCGATGGTGTCGGCCACCTGCTCCGGGGTGCCCGCGAAGACCCGGTGCCCGCGCGCGCCCGCCAGCCGGTGCAGCAGACCGCGCAGGGTCGGCCGTTCCCGCTGGACGATCCCGGCCACCACCTGCCGCCGGCTCGCCGAATTGTCGGTGACATCACCGGCGTCGGCGAACAATTCGACCGGTACCGGTTCGTCGAGTTCGAGATGCCGCAGTGATTCGTGTGCCAGCGATTCCAGCTGTTTGATGCCGTACTCGGGCACGGTGAGCTCGTTGAACTCCCGTTCCAGCTGTTTCGCCGCCGACTCGGTGCCCGCGATGAACGGACTGATCCCGGGCAGGATCTTCACCTGGTCGGGTGCGCGGCCGAAACCCGCCGCCCGCTGTTTGATATCGCGGTAGAACGCCTGGGCGTCGCTCAGCCGCTGATGCGCGGTGAAGATCGCCTCGGCGTACCGCCCGGCGAAGGCGCGGCCGTCGTTGGACGCTCCCGCCTGCACCAGGACCGGATACCCCTGCGGCGTGCGGGCCGAATTGAACGGCCCGCGGACCCGCAGGTGTTCGCCGGCGAAATCGATGGGATGGATCTTGTCCGGGTCCGCGTACCGGCCGCCGGCGCGGTCCAGCAGGATGGCGTCGTCCTCCCAGCTGTCCCACAGCGCGGTGACGGCGTCGACGAATTCGCGGGCCCGCGCGTAGCGCTCGGTGTGATCGGGATGACGTTCCAGCCCGAAATTGGCGGCGGCCAGATCGGTTCCGGTGGTGACGATGTTCCAGCCCGCCCGGCCGCCGGAGATATGGTCCAGCGAGGAGAACAGCCGGGCCAGGTTGTAGGGCTCGTAGTAGGTGGTGGACGCCGTGGCGATCAAACCCAGATGCGTGGTCGCCGCGGCGATCGCGGTCAGCAGCGTGATGGGTTCGAGGCCGGGAGCGGCGTTGTAGGCCACATTGGTCCGCAGTGCCGGTCCGTCGGCGAAGAACACCGCGTCGAAGGTCGCGGCCTCGGCGGTCCGGGCGATCTCCTGGTAGTAGCGGACATCGTAGATCCGGTCGGGGCGGCTGGCCGGATGGCGCCAGGCCGCCTCGTGGTGCCCGGCGGGGTAGATGAACGCGTTGAGACTCAGCCGGCGTGGTTCGGTCATCGTGCATCGTCCTCGTACTGAGTGGATTCGGTGGAGACACCGAGCGCGGCCAGGAGTTGTTCGCGGTAGTGGGCGACGGCGGGATCACCGTGCCGGCGCGGGCGGGCCTGCTCGATGGACAGGTCGACGGCGATGCGGCCCTCGTCGAGGACGAGCACCCGGTCGGCGAGCAGCACCGCCTCGTCCACATCGTGCGTGACCAGTAGTACCGCCGGGCGGTGCCGGGCGCAGAGATCCTGTAGCAGTCCGTGCATGCGGATCCGGGTGAGCGCGTCCAGCGCGCCGAACGGTTCGTCGGCGAGCAGCAGCGCCGGTTCGCGGACCAGGGAACGGGCCAGCGCCACCCGCTGTTGTTCGCCGCCGGACAGTTCCCGGGGCCAGGCCTTCTCCCGACCGGCCAGGCCGACCTCGGCCAGTGCGTCACGGCCACGCTGTGCGGCGCCCGGACCGCTCAGACCGAGCGTGACATTGTCGAGCACCTCGAGCCACGGCAGCAGCCGGGAATCCTGGAACACCACCGACCGCTCCCGGGGAACCGTCAGTTCACCGTCGCCGGCGATATCGTGGTCCAGTTCGCCGAGTGCCCGCAGCAGGGTGCTCTTACCGGAACCGCTACGGCCCAGCAGCGCCACGAACTCGCCCGGCGCGATATCGAGATCCACCCCGCGCAACACGACCCGGTCACCGAACCCGCGCCGCAGCGCGCGGACCCGTACGGTCAGTCCGACAGTGTCTGTCGCCATGCCAGCGCCCTCCGCTCCAGCGCGCGGACGGCCAGGTCACCGAACAGACCCAGCAGTCCGTAGATCACCAGTCCCACCACGATCACGTCGATCTGCCCGTAGGTACGTGCCTGGGTCATCAGATAGCCGATACCGCTGGTGGCGTTCACCTGCTCGACCACCACCAGGGCCAGCCAGGAGATGGTGACCGCCAGCCGCAGTCCGGTGAAGAAGCCCGGCAGTGAACCGGGCAGCGCGACCCGGCGGATGAAACCCCACCGGGACAGGCCGACCGTTTGCGCCAGCTCCACATACCGCGCGTCGACTCCGCGCAGGGAGGCATGCGTATTGATGTACACCGGCACCAGCACACTGGCGGTGATGACGATGAGCTTCATCTCCTCGCCGATCCCGAACCACACGATGAACAGCGGGATCAGCGCGAGGGTCGGGATGGAACGTTTGATCTGCACCGGGCCGTCCACGAGGGCCTCACCGATCCGGCTCAGACCGGAGACCAGCGCGAGGACCACACCGATCGATACCCCGAGCACGAGACCGATCGCGGCCCGCTGCAGCGAGGTGAGCAGATTGGACTGCAGGGTGCCCTCGGCGATCAGATCACCCGCGGTCCGGGCCACATCCCACGGCGCGGGTAGCGTCTCGGCATCGAGGGCGCCGGACAGCGAACCGATCACCCAGGCGGCCAGCAGCAGTACGGGACCCAGCGCGAAACCGAACGGGATCGGCCGGCCGGGCCCGAGGCGGACCCGGCGCCCGGTTCGGGCGGACCGGGCCGGTGGTGCGAGCGGGGCGGAATCCGCCCGTGCGCCCGCGGAGATATCCAAGGTGGCCACTAGTGTGCCTCCCGTTCGAATCGTGCGCCCACGGCGGGCACGGTCTCGCTGATCACCTGGTCGAACCGCGTATCGAAACCGTCCGCGGCCTCGACCTTGCGCGGCAACTGACCGGCCGCGTCGATGACGTCGATGGTCGCCTGTTGCGCGTCGATCAACTTCTGATCCAGATGAGGGAAGGTGAACTCCCCGAGTGAATCGACGATCCGGCCGGCATCGTCGGCGCTGAGCTTCTGATTCTCGATGTAGTAGATACGGGCCCACTCGTCCCGGTGCGTATTGGTCCAGTGGAACGACCGCACGAAGGCGCCGACCAGGGCGCGCAGCGCGGCGGATTTCGCCGGATCCTGGGTCGCTTCCCGCCGGGAATACAGATAGCCCAGGCCGAAATAGATACCGGTGGTCTCGGAATCGGCGATCACGGTCGCACCCGGAGTACGCAGGAAACGGGTCAGCCGGGGCTCGTTCAACGGCGCGATATCGACCTGCCCGGTGCGGACCGCATCGTTGAAATCGGCCAGCTGCAGCCGCACCAGCTCGACATCGGACGTGGTCAGACCGGCCTTGTCCAGTGCGCGCAACACCGCCGCCTGCTGAGCCGTCCCTTCGGCATAGGCGATCTTCTTACCTTGGAGATCGGCCAGCCGGGTTGCCGTGACACCCGGCGCGACAGCGAGTTTGATCCCCGCCGGATCGGTCTGATAGGCGGCGATGATCGGCACGTCCTGGCCGGCGGCGAGGGCGTGGATCGGCGGTACATCGCCCACCGGCGCCACATCGGCCGCCCCCGCCCGGAACGCCTCCAGAATCTCCGGACCGCCGATGAAATTCGCGAACTCCACCTTGAACGGCAACTTGTCCAGTTCACCCGAGGCGCGCAGCGCGGTCTGGAAACGTTCCTGCTGGTCGGCGACCACCAGGGTGGTGCCCGGCGGGACCTCGGTGGGCAGCGGCGTATCGAGCGCGGCGCCACCGGGCCCGTCACTGCTGTTGCACCCGGTCAGCGCCACCCCGGCAGCGGCGACGGCGAGGAGCATCGCGACCGATCGGAATCGGAAACGTGCGGTAAGAGAACGAGACTGGTGCATAGCGGCATTGAAACAATGCCGCGGTCACGAGGGAATGATTAATAAGACCGTGATCCGAACTGTGTTCATCCGCCCGGCCGGAGGCGGCCGCCGTGGGGCAGTTCCCAGGCGGCCGCTACTCGGACGCCGGTGCCTGCGTCGGTGACATCACCGACGTAGTACCACTCCATCCGCACCCGGTCGGGCACGAGTTCGACCACGCCGTAGCCGTGGGAATCGAGCTCGGTGTAGCGGATGTGCGGGTTGAGCGCCCGCACCGACTCCGCGAGCGTGACCGAAGCCGTGCGCGGCGGGGTCGGAAGCAGATCCCCGATTCCGGCGGAGGTCACCGACGGGACCACGAATTCGGCTCCGGCGGTGGGGCCGCCCGGGTATCGCGCGCCGTCGAGCGGGACATCGGAGGCCCAGGAGCTGTGGATATCGCCGGTGAGGAAGACGACGTCGCCGACGCCGCGGTCGGTGAGGGCCTGGAGGAGGCGGCGGCGGTCGGCGGGGTAGCCGTCCCACTGGTCGGTGTTGGGCGCCGGACCCTCGCGGGGGATACCGATTACTTCGGTGACCGCCGCGGTGGTCGCGGGGTCCAGCGGTGGGAAAGCCAGCGGCGTGATCATGACCGAATTACCGACCACCTGCCACCGCGCGGAGCCGGAAACCAATCCGGCGGTGAGCCATTCCATCTGGCGCGCGCCGGTCATCGTACGGGCCGGGTCGTCACCTTCCCGGGTGCCGCGCTCGGGTTGCCTGTCCCGGTAGCTGCGCAGATCCAGCATCGACAGTTCGGCGAGAGTGCCGAACCGCAGCCGGCGGTAGATCCGGGTCTCTCCGGCCGTGGTGTGCAGCCGGACCGGCATCCATTCCACGTACGCGCGGGTCGCGGCGGCGCGCCGATCCGCCCAGCTGCCCTCGGACGCGGGGTCGTGGTTCTCCGCGCCGCCGGACCAGGCGTTGTTCGCGGATTCGTGGTCGTCCCAGGTACAGATGAACGGCACCCGCGCGTGCAGGGCCATGAGATCGGGGTCGGTTTTGTACTGCCCGTGCCGGATCCGGTAGTCGGCGAGCGAGACGATTTCGTGCACCGGCTCGTGCTGCCGGACCGTCCCGGCGCGGCCGGCGAAGGATCCGGAGCGGTATTCGTAGAGGTAATCGCCCAGGTGGACGACGGCGTCGAGATCGTCGCGGGCGGCGAGGTGGCGGTAGGCGGCGAAATACCCCGCTTCCCAGTTGGCGCAGGAGACCACACCGAAACGCAGCCGGGCGGGGGAGTCCGCATCGGCCGGGGCGGTGCGGGTCCGGCCGGTCGGCGACGTCGCGCCGAGGGCATGGAACCGGTAGTGGTAGTCGTGCGCCGGGCCCAGACCGCGTACGTCCACTTTCACCGTGTGATCGGAGTCCGCGTCCGCGGTGAGCGAGCCGGCGGCGACCACCGTGGTGAACCCGGCGTCCTCGGCGATCTCCCACCGGACCGTGGCCGGGGCGCCGATTCCCGATCCCGGCAGGGCCTGTGGCCCGACGGTCACCCGGGTCCAGAGGATGACGCCGTCGGGGAGCGGATCACCGGAGGCGACGCCGTGCCCGAACACCGGGCTCGCCGCATACGCGGTCGGGACGGGTAACGCGGCTGCCGCGGCGGTCACCGCCCCCGCGCGTAGTACGGTCCGGCGGTCCAGTGCGATCGGGACCCCGATGTTCGAAACGCTGCCGTTTCCGCTCACGTTTTCCGATCACAGCCGATCGGGCGGATTTCGGCAAATCGGGGAGACCTCAGGCCGCGTCCGCGTCCCGGTGGCGGAGTTCGAGGGTTACCCGGCGTGCGAGATATCCGGCCGCCCAGGGGGCGAACTCGCGGGCGATCCAGGCACCGTGCCGGTCGTCGAGTCCGAGGAGCCGGCAGGCGTGTCGCAGGTCCGCACGCATCCACAGGGTGTCGCGCCGGGTGGTGTCGCTCATAGCTGCTCCGATGGGCCGGGAAATGGGAAAGCGCGTTGTCCGGACATCGTGATTGCGGCACCGGATGTTTCGCGGACCGGTCGGCCCGCCGTCACCGGCGGGCGTCGGGATCCTGGTGTTTCGAGTGCTTCTGCTTGCGGCGGTACTGCTTACCGGACGGGATCGGCCGGGCGGCGTTCGACGAGCGCCGGGCGTGCCGGCGCCGCCAGCCGGTGAGGTCCGGGCGTTCTTCGGGTGGGTGGGAGTTGGGCGGAGTCGGTATCGGGGTTCGTGGGGGCACAGGGCAACGATCCGGATCGTGCGCGCGGTGCGCAACCGAAATATGGTCCTTCGCGCTGTCGCGGCCGTCCGGTCCGGGAACCGGGTGCGCGGCGGGTCCGGGTGGCCGCCGCGGTGGGCGGCCCGTGGTTGACCGCGGTGCCGCCGGCGGGCATGGTGAGGCGATGACCGGTGACGAGGTCCGCCGCGGGGTTCCGGTGACGAATCCGGATCAGCCGCTGTTCGACGGCGCCGAGGCGACCAAGCGAGACCTGCTGGACTACCTGGAGGCGGTCGGGGAGCGCCTGGTGCGGGTACTGCGGGACCGCCCGCTGTCGGTGGTCCGCGTCCGGCCGGGGCAGGAGCCGTTCATGCAGAAGAACCTGCCGAAGTACACGCCCGAGTGGGTCCGGCGGACGACGGTCTGGGCGGAGAGTTCGCGGCGCGAGATCTCCTATGCGCTGTGCGACGATATGCCGACCCTGCTGTGGTTCGGTAACCAGCGCGCTGTCGAATACCACCCGACTCTGGTCACTTCCGATCCCGGAACGGCGCCGACGCATCTCGTCCTCGACCTCGACCCGTCACCCGGGCAGGCCTTCCGGCACGCGGCGGAGGCGGCACAGTTGATCCGGGTGGCGTTGACGGACGCCGGGTTGACCGGCGCGGTGAAGACCAGCGGCGCCAAGGGAGCCCATGTGTTCGTGCCGATCGCGCCGGGTACCCGCCACGAGGACGCGGCCGCGGCGACCCGGGCGATCGCGGCAAGGGCCGAGCGCCTGGATCCCGGTTTCGCCACCACCGCGTTCATCAAGGAGGACCGCGGGGGCAAGGTCTTCCTCGACCCGACACGCACGGGCGGCGCGACCGTCGTCGCGGCCTACAGCCCGCGTATCCGCCCCGGCGTTCCCGTCTCGTTCCCGCTCGCCTGGTCCGATCTCGAGGAGGTGACGCCGGCGGACTTCACGATTCGGACGGTGCCGGCGCTGTTGGCGGATACCGACCCCTGGTCGGCCACCATGCCCGAACCGCAGGCGATTCCGGCCGATCTGATCGCCGAAGGCCATACGATCCCGATCCCCCGGGTCCAGGCGATGCACGAGGGTAAACGGCGGGCCCGGGCCCGCAGGACTCCCTGACGGCGCCGACTCACGGACAGGAACCGTTGGCGGTCACCGCATTTCGGAGTGCGTCGGCCCGGATTCGGGGGTCCGGCGCGCGGGGACGAACTGCGCACCGCCCACCACCAGACCGAGTCCCAGCAGGATCAGTCCGCGCAGCCACACCGCACCGTCGATCCGCGTGAACAGGAAAAGGCAGGACGCCAGGCCGAGCCAGGGCACCACGGTCGGGACGCGGAACCCGCCCGTGCCCTCCGGTTCCCGGCGCAGCAGGAGCACGGCCGCGTTGACCGCCGCGAACACGACCAGCAGGAGCAGGACCAGGGTTTCGGCGAGGGCCGCGATCTCGCCGGTCAGCGCCAGCAGCAGCGAGAGAGTCGTGGTCGCGAGTACGGCCACCCAGGGGGTCCGGCGGCGTGGAAGAAGCCGGGCCAGGATCCCGGGCAGCAGACCGTCGCGGGCCATCCCGTAGGCGAGCCGGGAGGCCATGATGCCGGTCAGCAGTGCGCCGTTGGCGACCGCCACCAGCGCGATCACGGCGAACAGGCGCTCCGGCACCCCGCCGGCCACCCGGACCACCTCCAGTAGCGGACCGCTCGACTCCGCCAGGACCTCGGTGGGCACGACCGCCCCCGCGACCACCCCGAGCAGCACGTACACCAGACCCGCGGTCAGCAGCGCGCCGAACAGTGCCCGCGGGTAGGCCCGGCGCGGATCCCGTACCTCCTCGGCGAGGTTCACCGAGGTCTCGAACCCGACGAACGAGTAGTAGGCGAGTACCGCACCCGCGAGGGTCGCCCCGACCGCGCCGTGCTCGGCGGTGCCCAGCTCGACGAGCCGGCCCGGCTCTCCGTCGCCGCGGACGAGAACCCAGGCGCCGAGACCGATGATCAGGAGCAGCCCGCCGACCTCGACCGCCGTGGCGACCACGTTCGCGCCGAGCGATTCCTTGACACCGCGGATGTTGAGCAGGGCGAGTGCGCCCAGGAACAGTACGACGACGGCCGCGGTGGGCAGGGTGATCAGTTCGGCCAGGTAATCCGAGGCGAAGCCGCGCGCCAGCGCCCCGACCGAGACGACGCCCGCCGCGAGCATGCAGAAGCCGATGAAGGCGCCCGCGGCCGGCCCGAGCGCTCGGGTCACGTAGTGGGCCGAGCCGCCCGCCTGCGGAAACCGGGTGGCCAGTTCCGCGTACGAGCCCGCGGTGAGGCAGGCCAGTACGAGCGCGGTGAGCAGCGGCGCCCACACCGCGCCACCCGATTGCGCGGCGATGTCGCCGATCAGTACGTATACCCCGGCGCCCAGTACGTCACCGAGTACGAAGAAGTACAGCAGGTGGGTGGGCACAGTGCGCCGCAACGTGGTCGCCATAGCGCCCGTATACCCGCCGCGCGCCGCTCTCACCAGTGGCTTCGCCCACCCGTGCGCGTGCCCGGGTTTGCCGTTTCCGCGAGCGGGAAGACCCGCCCCATGGCGACGGTGCGTACCCGGACCCCGGCCCGCCTCGACCGGCTCCCCTGGGCACGGTGGCACTGGATGATCGTGATCGGGCTCGGCTCGGTGTGGATCATCGACGGTTTCGAGGTCACCGTCGTCGGCAGTGTCGCGGCGAAACTGTCCGAGCCCGACAGTGGTCTGGCCATTTCGTCGGCGCAGGTGTCCGGGCTCGCGGCGGCAATGTATGTGGCGGGCGCGTGTATCGGGGCGCTGGTCTTCGGCCGGATGACCGACCGCTACGGCCGCAAGAAATTGTTCATCGTCACGCTGGTGGTGTATCTCGTGGCCACCGCCATGACCGCGTTCTCCTTCTCGGTCTGGTGGTTCGTCCTGTTCCGGTTCCTCACCGGACTCGGCATCGGTGGTGAGTACGCGGCCATCAATTCCGCGATCGACGAACTGATTCCCAGCAGATACCGCGGCCGGATCGATATCGTCATCAACGGCACCTATTGGCTGGGCGCCTCCGGCGGCGCGTTGCTCTCGGTGGCCGCGCTGAATCCGCAACTGTTCGCGCCGGATATCGGCTGGCGCCTCATGTTCGGCATGGGCGTGCTCTTCGGGCTGCTGGTGCTCGTGGTGCGTCGGCAGGTACCGGAAAGTCCCCGGTGGATGTTCATCCACGGCCGTGACCGGCAGGCCGAGGAGCTGGTCGACGCAGTGGAGGAACAGGTGCGCCGGGACACCGGTGCCGACCTGCCACCGGTGGCGGAGACCATCGAGGTGCGGCAACGGCGTTCCACCCGGTTCGGCGAGATCGCCTCGGTCATGTTCCGGAAGTATCCGCGCCGCAGCGTACTCGGGCTGGCGCTGTTCATCGGCCAGGCGTTCCTCTACAACGCGGTCACCTTCAATTTCGCCGTAATCCTCGGTGAATCATTCGACGTACCCAGCGATCGCACCGGCTACTTCTATGCCGTCATGTGCCTGGGCAGTTTCTTCGGGCCGCTGCTGCTCGGCCGCTATTTCGACACCGTCGGCCGCAAACCCATGATCGCGGGTTCCTATCTGGGATCGGGAGTGCTGTTGCTGCTCACCGCCTTACTGCTGGTACGCGGCGACCTCACCGCCGTCACGCTCACCGCGTGCTGGACGGCGGTGCTGTTCGTGGCGTCCTGCGGCGCGAGTTCGGCCTACCTGACGGTGAGCGAGATCTTCCCGATGGAGACCAGGGCGATGGCCATCGCGTTCTTCTTCGCCCTGGGCACCGCCGCGGGCGGTATCGCGGGACCACTGGTTTTCGCGGAGCTCACGGGTGACGGCGACCCTGGTCGCACCGCGCTGGCCTTCACCATCGGCGCGGTCACGATGATGCTCGGCGGAATCGTCGAGCTGCTCTTCGGCGTGCGCGCCGAGCGGCAATCGCTGGAAGATATCGCCGCCCCGCTGAGTTCGCAGCGCACCGGCTGAAAACCGGGGCGTCCGACCGGTATGGCCGCGACCACGGCAGCGGCGCGAGCACGACCTTCCCGAACGCTGTGCCCGGGTCGGATTCCGGGCATCGGGGCGTCGTCCCACATCCCGGGGGAGTTGTCATGGCTCATGATCCGTCGGATCTCGCGCAGCCGGCCGCCCGGTGCGCGGGCCTCGGCACAGCACCGGTCGAGCGATTCACCGCCGATGAGCAGCCCTCGGCGGGCCTACCACGCGGTCTCCTTCCTTAGGCCGCTCTGCCGTAGCGGCGCTCGTAGGCCAGGCGGTCCCCGGCGCGCCGGCGTCGTTGCGCCACGTCCGCGAGGCCGGGGTCGAGACCGTGCTGGACCAGGCGGTGGCGACGGTAGACGTAGAGCAGCGCGACGGTGAAGTAGGCGAGCGGAATGTAGAGCAGTCCCATCATGGACAGGTGCATCCACAGCGGCCCGGGCAGCAGGAGGAGCAGGCACAGCGGCGCGATCACCGGCACCAGGAAGCGCAGCAGATAGCGCCGGGTGGCTCCGGGGCCGGTGAGGTCCGCCAGCACCCAGTCCGTCAGCGGGGGCGGTAAGGATTTGCCGCAGATATAGCGGATCCGCTGCACGGGGGTCGGTGTTGTTCGTGCGGGCATCGGCAGCTCCTCGACTCCGGGTGGTCGATCGGACGACCCACCCGCTCCAGTTGTCCGATAATGTATCGTACGCTAACAATTAGTGCACGACTTATCTGTCCGCCCGGCTCCCACAGGCCCGGCGGGGCACGGACGTATGATCCGATCTCCGAGGAGGTGTCCATGGACGGCACAAGCGAGGACCCGCTGCGGCTGGAGCGGCAGGTGTGCTTCGCCCTGGCGTTGGCCAACCGCGCCGTGCTGGCGATCTACCGCCCGCTGCTGGAGCCGATGAAGCTCACCCATCCGCAGTACCTGGTGATGCTCGCCCTCTGGGGCGACGCGCCGCTGTCGGTCAAGGAGATCGGCGAACTGCTCCAACTGGATTCGCCGACGCTGTCCCCGTTGCTCAAACGTCTCGAGGCACTGGACTACCTCACCCGCACCCGCGACCCGCGTGACGAACGCAACCTCGTCGTCGACCTCACGCCCGCCGGCCGGGCACTGCGTGCCGAGGCCGAGAAGATCCCGCCGGCGGTGGTCGAACGGCTGGGTGTGGGCCTCGACGACCTCGAGGAACTGCATGCGGTCCTGACCCGCGTGAACCGGGCGGCCCGCGGCTAGAGGCGCCGCCCGCAGGCCGGATCGAATTCTCACCCGGTGGCGGTGTCGTTTGGCTCCGGATCCGGCGGGTATCCGCCCGCCGGACAGGAGGTAGCACATGACTCGGACGGCACAGCCGCCTACGCGGCAGTCAGGGGACGACCGGTCGGTCGGCGAACTCGTCGATGTGGCCACCATCCAGGTGAGCAGGCTGGTGCGTGACGAAATGCGCCTGGCCCGGCTGGAGATGCAGGAAAAGACGAGCGCCGCGGCCAAAGGCGCCGGGCTCGCGGGCGCGGGCGGCCTGCTGATGTTCTACGGCGGCGCGGCAGTGATCGCGGCCGTGGTGCTGGCGCTGGCGCTGGCCCTGCCGGGGTGGGCGGCGTCCCTGATCGTCGGCGCCGTACTCCTCGCCGGTGGGGCCGCACTCACCTGGCTCGGGAAGCGGAATATCACGGCGAGCGCGCCGCCGGTGCCCACGGACGCCCTGGCCGGGGCGCGCGCCGATATCGAGACCGTCACCCACCGGAGGTCGCGATGAGCGAGAACGGAGGACGATCCGTGCACGACGACCGGGACGCATTGCGACGCGACCGCGATCAGGTCCGGGAGGAACTTCGCGAGACGGTGGACGAACTCGCCGGGAAGTTCGATGTACGGGCGCGTGCGCAGGACACCGCGCACCACGCCGCCGAGGAGGTACGGCACCGGGCCGGGGAGGTGGAGCGTACGGTCCGCGATCGCGCCGGTCAGGTGCAGGCGCAGGCCCATCAGCTCCTCGAACGGGCCGAAGCCGGGACACCCGAGTCCGTGGCGGCGGGTGGCCGGAAGACGGCAGAACTGCTGCGCGGGTATCCGGTACCCGCTGTGACCGCGGCCCTCGCCGCCGCGCTGGTCGCGTGGCTGCTCGTACGAAGCAGGAAATCATGAACCTGCTGTACAAGCCGATCGGCACCGTGGCCGGGGTCCTCGGCGGGATCGCGGCGCACGCGGTGTTCCGTCAGCTCTGGCGCCGGGCGGCCGGACAGGACGAAGCCCCGGCAGCGACCTCTCCCGACTACGGCTGGCGTGAGGTCCTGTTCGCGGCCGCCCTCCAGGGCGCGGTGTTCGGCTTGGTCAAAGCATCGGTCGACCGGGGCGGGGTGCTCGCGTACCACCGGCTGACCGGGAAATGGCCGACCTGACAAATCCGGGACGGCGGCTGCGTCGCCGACTGCGATCCGGCCGTCAGCGGCAGGTCACCCCGGCGCAGGTGGTGAGGGCGGCCAGGCGCCGATCGAGGGCGGTGACCAGGTCGGCGTGCGCGGCGCGTCCTTCGGGGGTCTTGATGAGGTTGGTCAGCTGGTACGGGTCCGTGCGCAGGTCGTAGAGTTCGTATTCGCGCTGGTCGAGCGGGCGTTCGCGTTCGTACCACCGGGCGTACAGGTAGCGGTCGGTGCGGAGGGCGCTCCAGGACGGCATATCGAGTGTGTAGATGAGCGGGGTGTCGGTGCCCGGGATCTGTTCCTGGGCGATGCCGTCGCGGCCCTCGCTGCCCGGACCCCCGTACTCGGCGACGAAATCGCCACGCCACCCGGCGGTCTCGCCGGCCAGCACGGGCGTGAGCGAGCGGCCGTCGACCCGCTCGGGGATCGGAAGGCCGGCCCAGGCGAAGATGGTGGGGGCGAGATCTGTGGACAGGGCCATGGCCCCGCTGCGACCGGGCCGGATTCCGGGCCCGGCGATGGCGAGCGGCACCCGCATGGATTCTTCGTAGGGCGCCATCTTCTGCGTCAGCCGGTGCGCGCCGAGACTGTAACCGTTGTCGGAGGTGAAGACCAGATAGGTGTTGTCGAGTTCGCCGGTGCGGTCGAGGGTTTCGACGATCCCGGCGACCATCTCGTCGAGGGATTTCAGTGCCCCGAGCCGATTGGTGTAGTCGGGATCGTTGGTCACGGTGATGGTCGCCGCCCGCGGGTTCGCGGTATCGATCAGCCACGACGGCTTGTCCGATACGTCGGGCTCCTGATAATTCGGTGACCGCGGTGCGGCTGTCGGACGGGTCTCGGCCAGGTGCCGGGGCGCGGGCGGAATCGGGAAGTGCGGAGCGGTGGAGGCGGCGTACCAGAAGAACGGCTGCCCCGCGGCGGCGGCGTCGGTGAGGAACCGCTCGGATTTGGCGCGGATCACGTCGGTTTCGTAATCCTGCGGCGCCACACCGTATTTCACGAACGTGCCGTTCTCGTTCAGCGTGTAGTTGTAGCCGGAGTACAGGAAATTGTCGACTCCGGCGTGCCAGTCGTCCCAGCCGGGCGGGATGTGCCCGGGGTCGTCCTCCAGCCCGTTGAGGTACTTGCCGGCCATACCGGTGCGGTAGCCCGCGCCGTGCAGCGCGGTGGCGATGGTGTGGGATTCGTTGCCCCGGGCGCGGAAGGCCTCGAAGCCGCCGACTTCGCCGGCGTTGGTGAGGACACCGGTGTTGTGCCCGTACTCACCGGTCAGGATGGAGGCACGGGCCGCGCAGCAGATCGGCATCGGCGCGAACGCGTCGGTGAACTCCATCCCACGGTCACGGATGAGTGCGGCGGTCCGCGGCATCGCCTGCCACACCGGCGTGGTCGCCGAATCGAGGTCGTCGGCCAGGATCACGACCACGTTCGGCCGCTGATCGACGGGTTCCGGGGCGGCGGACACCATGGAGACGCACCCGGTCGCCGCCAGCAGCGCCGCGACCACCGCGGACAGGGAAGTGCGCACTGACCGAGCAGAACCCATGAGAACTCCTCGCGAGCGTTGGTCGACGGCCGTCCGGGCGGCGCCCGGTACCAGCGGCCCCAACCCTAGCCCGGCGAGCCGGCCGGATGCGTCGGCGCCACGGAAAATCCGCGCAGGTCACGGAAATCCGCGCAGGTCACCGCCCGAGACCGACCGTCGGTGATCACGGCACGTCTCGGTCGTGACGGCGTCTCAGCGTGCGGCCGGATCGCGGAGTCGGGTGACGACGTCGACCACGAGATTGCACAGCACGAAAACCGCGGCCGCGAAGATCGTCGTCCCGATGACCACCGGGAAATCACCTTCCAGGGCGGAATTGATGGCGAGGCGGCCCACTCCGTCGAGCCCGAAGACGGTTTCGGTGACGATCGCGCCGCCCATGATCACCGCGAGTTCGAGGCCGCCGAGTGTGATCACCGGGTTCAGGGCGGATTTCAGCGCGTGGCGGTAGTACACGGCGTTCTCGGACACCCCCTTCGCCCGGGCGGTGCGGATGTAGTCGGCGCTCAGCGCTTCCAGCACCGAACCCCGTACGACCCGCTGGAACAGCCCGATCTCGGCGATGGTGAGGGTGAGCCACGGCAGCAGTAGATGCCGGGCCCACTCGAACGGGCTCTCGGCGAAGGGTACGTAACCGCTGCTGGGGAACCAGTACAGCCCGTAGGTGGAGAGCTTGAAGAACAGGAAGTAGGACAGCAGCATTCCGGTCAGGAAGGTCGGAAGTGACAGCGCGATATAGGCGGCGGTGGAGAGCCCACGATCGACGGCGGTACCGCGGCGGCGGGCAGCCGCGACACCCGACACGATGGACAGGGTCATTCAGATCACCAGTGCGCCGAGCGCGAGCGATACGGTGACGGGCACCTTGGACAGGATCAGCTCGGTGACCGGGGTCTGGCGCCGGAGCCCGATTCACCGACCAGCCCGACGATCTCTCCGGCGCCGATCTCGAAGTCGATACCGGTCAGCACCGGGGCTGTATCCGACGCCGACCGGCGCGCGAAGAAGCCTCCGAGCAGCGGTGTCGCGCGGGTGCGGAAGGATTTCTCGATTCCGGTGACCCGCAGCAGCGGGGGCCGCTGCGACTCCGCCCGTTCGGCGGATCGGCTGCCGAGCGTGCGGTGGGCAGCGAGAAGTGAACGGGTATAGGCGGTTTTCGGCGCTGTGTAGACCGCCCGCGCGGAGCCTGCTTCGACGATCGCGCCGTCTCGCATGACCAGGACATCGTCGGCGATATCGGAGACCACCGCGAGATCGTGACTGACCACGACGAGGGCTGTGCCGTGGTCTCGCTGCAGACGTCCGAGCAGCGCCAGGATCGACGCCTGCACGGTCACGTCCAGGGCGGTCGTGGGTTCATCGGCGATGACCAGGCCCGGATTGCACGCGAGGGCGATCGCGATCATCACCCGCTGGCGCATACCGCCCGACAGGTGGACCGGATGATCATCGATGCGGTCCGTCGCCCGGGGGATCTCCACCTCCTTCAGCAGTTCCAGGACCCGGGCCCGAAGCCGCGCGCGGGGGACCCGGTGGTGGGCGGTGATCGCCTCGCCGATCTGTCGTCCGATGGGTATCAGGGGATGCAGGTTGCTCAGCGGATCCTGGAAGACGAACCCGATATCGATCCCGCGGATCGACCGCAGATGGGCGCGATCGGCCGCGATCAGATCGATCCCCTGGTGCACGGCCCGGCCCCCCACCCGGGCCCCCGGCCCGAGAAGTCCGGTGGCGGCGAGCAGCGAAACACTCTTACCGGACCCCGATTCGCCGACGATCCCCAGCGTCCGGCCCGGCTCGATCGAGAAGGACACGTCGCGGACCGCCTCGGTCCGGCCTTCGCGATGCGCGAAGGACACGGCGAGGTCCTCGACTGTCAGGACGGCCACCGCTATTCCCCGTCGCGCAGTGCGATATTGGTGTAGTCGGCCTGCGCGGGCAGCGACGACCAGGTCCAATTCGTGACGCGGTCCGAGGAGAGCAGATTCTTCCGCTTCTCGAACAGCGGTATCCACGGCAGATCACTCGAGACGATCCGGTCGGCCTCGGCCCACAGCCTGCCCGGGTCGTCGGACGGGAAGGCCCGGCGGGCCAGGTCGTCGAGTTGGCGATTGCTGTAGCAGATGGCGTTGACGTTGCCCTTTCCGCAGGGTGCCGCCTCCGAGTTCAGCCAGCCACCCAGCAACATCCGGGTCGACCGGCCCTGCCAGTCCGGGGTGAACGACCCACTCAGCGAGACGTCGTAGCGGCTGGTGGGATTCTGCAGGTAGGACTGGTATTCGGTGCCGGGAAGGGCGATGAGGTTCAGGGTGAAACCCGCCGCGGCGAGGTCTTCTTTCAGGGTCACCGCGATGCTCTCGAACTGGGCGGTGGACCGGTAGACCGCGTCGAGCGCGATGCCGTTCGGGTAGCCGGCCTCGGCGAGCAGCCGCCGCGCCCGAACCGGATCTCCCGCGTGGTCCGGCGTCGGATACGGGTCGAAGGGCTGGTGCCCGAGCAGAGTCGACGTGACGATCTGTCCGTTCGGCTTCGCCGCGATCGGACCGCCCTGGCCCTGCACGAGATTCTTCTTGTTCACACCGTAGGCGAGGGCCTGGCGAACCCGGGGATCGCGCAGGGCGGTCGCCCCCGGCGACTTCACCTCGGGTTTGGCGTTGAGGACGATGAAGTTGGCCGCTCCGCTGTCGGAGGTGTGCAGCCGGGGGTCGTTCGCGGAACTGTACTGCTGCAGTGTCGCGCGCGGCGGTACGTCCAGGTAGAGAGTGAGATCGGCTTCGCCGGCCTGCACCTTCTGGACCACGGCGTCCTCGCTGTTGGCGGTGAAGTCGACGACGATCTCGTCGACATAGGCCTTCCGTACGGGGTCCAGGTCGTGGTTGTAGCCCTCGACCTTCTTCAGCACCAAGTGCTGCCCCGGCTGGTACTCGCCGATCCGGTACGGACCGGAAGAGGCGAAATTCTGCCGGAACTCGAGCGAGTCCCCGAAGTAGCGGGACGCCACCTCCTCGGGGAGTGGGGTCACGAAGTTCATCGCGAGGATATCCAGGAAGTCGTAGGCCTTCGCGGGCGTGCGAATGACCAGAGTCCGGTCGTCCGGCGCGGTGATACCCGAGATCTCGTGGGTGTCGATGAAGGCTTTGGACGCGGCGAGATCCCCGGTGGGCACCTTCGCGAATTCCGCGCAGTACTCGGTGAACCCGACGAACGCCGAATGGAAGTAGTTGATCGCGGCGACCTGTTTGTTCGGATCGCAGAAGCGTTCGATCGCATAGACGAAGTCGCGGGCGACGATCTCCCGGGTCGAGGCGCCGGAGTAGGTGGCGCCGTCCCGCAAGTGGAAGGTGTAGGTGGTGCCGTCGGCACTCACCTCCCACGACTCGGCCAGATCGGGAGTCAACCGGGTATCGTCGCGGAGTTCGCCGGTGGAGCCCGGAAAGGTGACCAGCTGGCGGGTGATCGCGCGCTGCACCGCCCAGGCGTTCGTATCGTAGCCGGTGAGCGGGTCGAGCGAATCCATGTCGGCGGCAAGCGAGGCCACCCGCAGGGTTCCGCCGACGGTGATCTCGCCGGTCTCCGATCCGCGGTTCACCGGCGCGCTGCCGGAGCACGCGGTGAGGAGAATGGTGGCCGCGGCGAGGGCGGCCGTCCCGAGACCGTAGCGTCTGAGGCGGGACGTTCGAGCGGTCGTCACTGGTTCCCCCTGATGTCTCGGGTGCGGTCGACAAGCCATGGACGGCGTAGGGATTCGACGTATCGGCTCATCGCCCGTCTCCGGCGTCCACGTGGCTCACGCGCCCACTCTGGACCCGACGGGGCCTCGGCTGAAGGATTACCTTGTCGCAGAATTTAATGCGGGCGTATGTAGTTCACCGCGCCGGACCGGTCGGCGCGCCTCCGAACGCGGGCGCCGCGCACCGGGCGGCGTGACCGGGACCGCGCTCGGGGACGAGGACGGACCCGGTGATCGTCAGGGGCGGTTCGAGCGGTATCGCGGCCACCCGGGTGGCGCCGATCTCGGTGATCTGGTCGGCGGGCAGCACTGTCCAGCTGCGTGGATCGGAGCCGATTTCGATCACGGTATCGCGGGCCGCGCCCGCCGGGCGGCCCAGCTCGAGCCGCACCCCGGTGCCGCGCAGCGCGGCCGCGACCGCTTCGTGCAGGTGCCGATCGTGCCGTCGCCCGGGCATTCGCAGCGCGGTGCCGGCCAGCTCGTCGGCCCCGACGGTGACGCGGCCCGCGAGTGGGTGCCGGGCGGATACGATCGCCAGGAGCTGTTCTGTCCAGGTCGGAATCGCCTCGATTCCACGTTCGGTGGGTTCGCCGCGGGCCAGCACCAGATCGAGTTCGCCCCGGCGCAGGGCGTTGAGGCGGGCAGTGAGCGGCAGGTCGACCAGGACCACTTCGAACGGTGAGCCGGCACCGCGCAACGTGTCGATTCCGTGTTCCAGCCGGGCGGTGAGCCCGGCGGCCGCGCCCAGGCGGAGAGTGCCGGTGGACGGTCCGGCGGCGAGCCGGACATGTTCGGCGGCCGCGAGCGCTGTCCGCGCGGCATCGAGTACTCGGGTGCCCGCCGCGGTGAGCCGGACCCGGCGCGAGGAACGATCGAGCAGCCGGACCCCCAGTTCTCGCTCCAATCCGGCGATCTGCTGGCTGACCGCGGGTTGGGCGATATGCAGTCGCTCGGCCGCCCGGCCGAAGTGCAGTTCCTCGGCCACGGTCACGAAGTACCGCAGCGTCCGCAGTTCCATCGCGTCCTCCTGCCGGCATCGCACCGTGCGTGCCGAACGATAAGCACAGCTTATCGCTGCGCGTGCGTTTCGGGTCTGGCCGCAGGTCCTGCCGGCCTGCTGAAGTCGTTGTATGACTATCGAAACAGGGTTGCTCGGCGCGCATCTGCGGGAGCACGAGGTGAGTCCGCAGGTCGCCCGGCACCTCGAGGAGGCCGGGTACGGGACGCTGTGGCTGGACGCGTCACCGCCGGCGGACCTGGCGCTGGTGCAGCGGCTGCTCGATGCCACGACCCGGCTGACCGTCGCGACGAGCGTGGTGAACGTGTGGAGCGCCGACCCGGTGACGGTCGCGGCCTCGTACCATCGCATCGAAGCGGCGCACCCGGGACGCTTTCTTCTCGGCGTGGGTATCGGCCACCGGGAGACCGATACCGATTACGCCGCGCCGTACGACACTCTTGTCTCCTACCTGGACGTGCTTAACGGCGCGAGGGTACCCGCCGATCGGATCGTCCTGGCCGCGCTGGGCCCCCGAATGCTGCGACTGGCCCGCGACCGCGCGGCGGGAACCGTCCCCTGCATGGTTCCGCCCGCCCACACTCGCGGTGCCCGGGCGATCCTCGGCGCCGACCGGGTATTGCTCCCCGGACATTTCGTGGTGCTGGACGCCGATCCCGAGCGTGCCCGGGCGACCGCCAGGTCCGGGCCACCGGGACAGGCGCTCCGGGTCACCAACTACGCCGCCAATCTGCGCCGGCTCGGTTACACCGACCACGACCTGGCCGGCACCGGCAGTGACGCGCTGATCGACGCGCTGACCGCGCATGGAGACGCCGCCACCGTCGCTGCAGGGCTCACCGCGCATCTGGACGCCGGGGCCGATCATGTGGGCGTGTACCCGCTCGGCGCCGACCCGATCGCCACCCTGCGTGGCGTCGCGGAAGCGTTCCTCGGCGCGCACACCCCACCCGGTGGGTGACCACCTCGAGGTGAGGAGCCCCGCCCCGGACGCGGGTGTTACGACGCGTGCTCGCCAGCACCCTGCGCCGGGGTCGTCGGCGTCGATTCTGCTTCGCGGTCCGCTCGCCAGGCCCGGGACAGCGACATCATCAGGTGCTGTTTCAGCTGGGACGTTCTCGGATCGTCGGAGCGTCGAGTGGTCAGCGCCGCACCGGTCATCCGCAGGAACTGCTGCCGGGTGACGCCGAAGTTCACGAAGAGTTCCTCGGCGGTGGCGCCGCCGAACGGCGCCCAGCGGATGGCGAAGACGAGTATCGGTTTCGTCCCCGGAAGCAAGGACCTCGTGGCCTCCAGGGCAGCGCATTGCCGCAGTGCGGTGCGAACCCATGCGGTGGCACCGGAGAATTCGGTGTGCGGCCGGTCAGGTGCGGGCATGTTCGCCCCCCGCGCGGTCGGCGGCACGGCGGCCGCGGGTGTCGGTCTCGGTGGCCACGGTGAAAACCGGAAATCTGCCGTCCCGGGGTCGCGGTCGGAAGCGCACCCGCACCGGACCGCTCGCGACCAGCGGGACCTGCCCTTCGATCGAGGTGTAGACCCACGGGCCTTCGTCGAGTTCGACCACGGCGACCGTCAGCGGCGTCGTCTCCCCGCGCCCGCCGATGACACCGCGGTCGACCACCCGCCACGACAGGATCGAACCGGCGCCGCTGGACGGCACCCATTCCAGGCTGTCGGACGCACACGACGCGCAGTCGACGGTCAGTGGTGCGTACAGTCTGTCGCACCGTGCGCATCGGCGGATCATCAAGATGTCTTCCGAGGGCGGAACGCCCATGTCGCCGCTGCTGCCGGCGTGGTTGGGATCGGATGGGTACATGGAGACCTCGCGGAATGAGCCGACGGATTTCTCCAGCGTGCTCGGCACGGGCATGTCTCGACCACGGTCGAATGACCGGGGGTATACCTATTTGTGACGTGAACCCCGTCACCAGACCGCGGCGCAGGCGCGCCGCCGGGCCGAGTCGTTCGACGCGGGTCGGCTTCGTCCCTAGAACTCGCGGTGGAACAGTGGCCCCGCGACCAGGGCTATCTGGGCGACGGCGCGGTCGATGGTCCCGGCGGGCTGGAAGAGGTGGCTCAGTACCAGCCGCACCACCGCTTCGACCCGGGTGTCGATCTCCGGCTCGCCGAACGCGTCGAGGTCGTATCGGGCGCGGAGGATGGCGGTGAACGCGGCGGTGGCCCGGCCCAGGACGGGTTCGGGTTCGGTCATCAGGGTGGGGAGCAAGGTGGTGTCGGCTCCGGAACGGCCGGCCAGGACGGCCTTGAGCAGGGTGTTGTCGGCCGCGGTACGCAGGGTGTACTCGGCGGCGGCGGTAATTCCGGCGAGCAGGTCGCCGGGCTCTGCGGTGACGGTTTCGGTGACGCCGGCGAGGAAGGAGTCGAGTTCCTCCGCGATGACGACCTCGGCCAGATCCTGTTTGGTGCCGATCTCCTTGTAGAGCACGGGGCGGCTCACCCCGACCTCCTTGGCGACCCGGGACATGTTGACCGCGCCCCACCCCTCGGTGCAGACCAACTCACGCGCGGTGCCGATCACCCGCTCCCGCAGTAGTCGGCGCATCTCGTTCTGGAAGTTCGGCGCGTCAGCCACGGCAATCACCTTACATCACCTGCGTGAATGTTCCTCTATTGACATGGTCGATTGATGTGTATGTAATGAATACACTTATCGACAAGGTGTAATCGGCCGGTGCCGGTGAGGTGCACCCCGGCGCCGACCGAGCGCCCGTCCGGAGCGGCGGCCGCACGGAAGTGAGGAGGGCGACGATGACGACGTCCGAGCAGAGTTCGCACGGCGAGGTGACACCGCAGTGGCGTGACCGGAAGCGGTACCTGTGGTTGTTCGGGCTGGTGGCGCCCACTTCGCTCGGCCTGGCCGCGGTGCTGGTGTGGGCGAGTCATCGGCTGGGGTGGGATCGGCCGGCGGCGGTGTGGTGGTGGATCGGCCCGCTGCTGGTCTATGTGCTGCTGCCGATCCTGGACCGGTTCTTCGGACCGGACGGCCAGAACCCGCCCGAGGAGGTGATGGAGCAGTTGGAGCACGATCGCTACTACCGCTGGTGCGTCTACGCCTTCATCCCGTGCCAGCTGACGAGCCTGGTGTTCGCCGCCTACCTGTGGACCGCACCGGACCTGTCCTGGCTGGGCATCGAGGGCGGGCTCGGATTGTGGTCGAAAATCGGGGTGGCGTTCACCGTCGGCGTCATGGGTGGCGTGGGTATCAACACCGCCCACGAGCTCGGCCACAAGAAAGACGAACTCGAACGCTGGCTGTCCAAGATCACGCTGGCGCAGACCGGTTACGGGCATTTCTACATCGAGCACAACCGCGGCCATCACGTCCGGGTCGCCACACCGGAGGACCCGGCCAGCGCACGGTTCGCGGAATCCTTCTGGAGTTTCCTGCCGCGCAGCGTATGGGGCGGCCTGCGGTCGGGGTGGGCGCTGGAGCGCACGCGATTGCGGCGTATGGGCAAGGGCCCGTGGACCGTGCGCAACGATGTGCTCAATGCCTGGGCGATGACCGTGGTGTTGTGGGGTGCGCTGGCCGTACTGTTCGGACCGGGCGTGCTGCCGTTCCTGCTGCTCCAGGCCGTCTACGGATTCTCGCTACTGGAGACCGTGAACTACCTCGAGCACTACGGCCTGCTCCGGCAGCGCACGGAATCGGGCCGCTACGTCCGGTGCACGCCGGAGCACAGCTGGAACTCCGATCACCTCGTCACCAATATCTTCCTCTTCCACCTGCAGCGGCACAGCGACCATCATGCGGCGCCCACCCGGCGTTACCAGACCCTGCGCAGTATGGACGGCGCACCCGAACTGCCTGCCGGTTACGCCGGCATGATCACCCTGGCCTACTTCCCGCCGCTGTGGCGGAAAGTGATGGACCACCGCGTGCTGGCCCACTACGGGGCGATATCACGCGCGTGAACATCCAGCCGAGCAAGCGGCACCGCGTGCTCGCCCGCTACGGGGTGGCGGGCTGATGGCCGTCTTCTCCTGCCCGGTGTGCGACTACCGCTACGACGAGACCACCGGCGCCCCGCGCGAAGGTTTCCCCGCGGGCACGGCGTGGTCGGCGGTGCCGGACGATTGGTGCTGCCCGGACTGCGGTGTGCGGGAAAAGATCGATTTCGAACCGGCCGTCCCGAGGAAAGGACAGTGATATGACCACCGGATACAAATTGTTCCAGTGCGTGCAGTGCGGTTTCGAATACGACGAAGCGCTCGGCTGGCCCGAGGACGGTATCGCGCCCGGCACCCGCTGGGACGATATTCCCGACGACTGGTCGTGCCCCGATTGTGGCGCGGCGAAAGCCGATTTCTTCATGGTCGAGGTGGACCGCGCCTGATCGGATCCGGGCACTACCGGTGGGGTTCCGGCCGCAGGACCGGTGGGCCGTACCAGTGGCACACCAGCAGGGCCAGCTCGACATCGAGCCGGTCGGCGCCGATCGGGCGGCCGCGTCGCGCGATGGCGCGCCCGACCCGGTATTTGACGGAGTTGGAATGCAGATTCAGTTCGACGGCGGCGGCCTTGTAACTGGATCCGGTGCCCAGGAACACCCGGAGCGTGTCGCGCAGTCGCGCGTCGTGCTCGTTGTCGCCGGCCAGGTCGCCGAGCACCTCGCTCACCCAGTAGCGCGCCTCGTCGACGCTGCCGCCGAGCAGTGCCGCGGTGGTCAGCCCGGGGTCGTCGGCGGCGACGACGCCGGGTGTGGGCAGCCCGTGTGCCAGGGCCACGGAGCAGGCGCGTTGCGCGCTGCGGTGAGAGCGGCGGAAACCGTCGACACCGGCGGCGAGGGTGCCGATCGCGATGTCGGGGGCATCGTGGCGGCCGGATACGAACCTCCGTACCGCGGCCACCAGGTCCGCCCGCTCGGACCGGTAGGGCAGCCACGCCCAGACACTGATCCGGTCGGCGGCGATGACCAGCGGGTTGGATGCGGCACCGAGGGCGTCGGCCAGCTCGCGGACGAACCGCTGCAGGTCCGAGACCGCCTCGCTGTCGAGTTCACCGTCGGAGCAGCACCAGAGAACGAGGGCGAGATGGTGCCAGCGCAGCGGGTAGCGGATCGCCTCGGTGACCGCATCGACGTCGATGGCCTTGTGACCGCCCAGCACCTCGCGTGCCCGCACCGCGCGGATATTGTTCTGGCTTTCCAGCCATTGTTCGCGCTCGTCGCTGTAGATGTCGAGAACCTGTTCGGTGATGTGGTCGATGTATTCGAACAGCGTGGGGGTGATGCGTTCGACCACGTTGATCCGTTCGGCGAGCGGGATGGCCATCGTGTGTAGTTCGGCGAACACCATCTCGGTCAGCCGGCGCTGTCCGATCCGATAGGCGCGAGCCAGGGCGTTGGCCGGTACCCCTTGCTGAGCCAGGCGTCTGGCGTAGTCCACAACGGCGGGCGCCGCCTGGATATCGGCGACGGAGAGGTGGTAGCGCAGGGCGTGCAGCACGGTGGCGATATTCGCCTCGACGCTCTCACCGAGCAGGTCGCCGGTCTGCGGATCGTGTCGCAGATCGGCGATATCGTCCTCGATATGGGTGCGGATGGCCGCGCTGATCTCGCTCACCCGTTCGTTCATCCGGGCAGCTGTCGCCGCGATGAAGCGGTCTCCGTATGCGGTGTCGTGACGTGCGCTCGTCACACCGTCAACCGTACCTCCGGCCCGGCCGCCCGCCGGAACTGTCCATCCGCTTGTGCTCCGGAGACAAAGACCGCCGTGTACTTCATCGGCGCGCGACGGCGACCCGGCGGCCGGAAATTCCTACCGTGGACGCAGACACCTGGACCACTGCCCCGAGGATCGCCTATGAACCTTGCAGTACTCCCGGACTGCCGTACCGTACTCGCTCCCTACGCCGCGGCCGTCTCCGACGACAGCACCGAACTGAACAACGCCGCGTTTCTGGATGCCGTGCGGCGGGCGACCACGTCGCTGCGCGCCGCCGGTGTATCGACCGGTGATGTGCTGGCGGTCATGCTGCCCGATACCGCCACCTTCGTCGTCACCCTCTTCGCCGCATGGCGGGCGGGTGCCGCTGTCGTCCCGCTCGATCCGGCGTTACCCGCCGGAGAAGCCGGCCGCCGCATGGCCGGTGCGGGCTCCCGGGTTCTGGTCGCCCCGCACGACTCGGCGGCCCCTGCCCACCCGGTGCGCTCCGTCGTTTCCGCCGACCGGCTCACCGCAGCCGATCTCGACACGGCCGAGCCGGCGCGGGTGAGTGACGACGCACCGGCACTGTTCGTGCCCGTCGGGGGATCCGGGGACGATTCGACGGTCGCCGTGCTCGACCATATGAACCTCAACGCGCTGTGCCGATTGGCGATCGAGATCTTCGCGATCACCGGCACCGACCACAGTCTGTCGATCCAGCCGCTGTCCCATGTCGACGGCATCGTCCTGGGGGTCTTGGCGCCGCTTCTCGCCGACGGTCGTGCCACCATCGCCGGCGCGTTCGATCCCGCGACATTCTTCGACCGGATCGAGTCCTGCGGCGCCACCTGTTTCGCGGCGGCCCCGGCGGTGTACCGGCAGCTGTCCGAGCTGCCCGCCGGGATACGACCGCCTGGCGCGTCGGTGCGGATCGCCATCTGCAGTACCGCGCAAACCGGCCCGGATCTGCGGACCACTTTCGAGCACCGCTACGGCATACCGATCGTGCACGATCACGGGTTGACCGACTTCCCACCGCGACCACGGCCGTCCGCACACCGGCCTCCGAGACCCGGCCATCCTCGATGACGTACCCGGGCCCACAGCGCTGAACGTTGCGACGGAGCCGAACACGCACCCGCGATGTCCCCGCCCGATGGTGGGGGTTCGCCTACGGTGGGCATCGCGCTCAGGGATGCGATGCGGCCGAGCTCGACGGTGCGTACCGGTCCGGCGACCGGGCGACTCGGCTCGTGTGTTCCGCGTGTCGATCCTCCGAGTGAGCACCGGCGCCCATTTGTCCGATCTTCCTTCCTTGCTGTTTCCCCGCCAGGGTCCCGGGTAGACGCCACGGACCACGGCGCCGACCATGAGGAGCGCGAGTGTTCATCCACAACAAGGATCTGCAATTCGAGGTGCGGGTGGAGCGCCCGGACCCGCGGTTCGCCACTCTGTTGCAGGAGCAGTTCGGCGGTGCCAACGGGGAACTCAAGGCCGCGATGCAGTACTTCAGCCAGGCCTTCGTGCTGCGTCGCAAACATCCGAAGATGTACGACCTGTTCATGGATATCGCCACCGAAGAGTTCAGCCACCTCGAAATCGTCGGCAATATGATCACGATGCTCCTCGACGGGCTCAACGACGACCTGAAGCAGGCCAACGAGCATTGCGACTGGATGCCGGTGGTCGCCTCGGCCGATGGGAAAGAACACGCGATCCACCAGGTGGCGACCGACCCGCTGTTCCTCGCGCTGCGCGGTGGCGGCCCTGATGTCGGTAACTCCGCCGGCGTGCCCTGGACCGGGGCCTATGTCAACTCCAACGGCGAGCCGTCGGTGGATCTGCGCAGCAATCTCGCGGCGGAATCGCGCGCCAAGATCGTCTACGAATACCTGAAGCAGTTCACCGACGACCCCGGCGTGCAGGACACACTCTCGTTCCTGATGTCCCGGGAGGTGGCGCACTTCCAGCAGTTCACCGCCGCCCTCAACGAACTGCCGGTCAACTTCCCGCCCGGTGCGCTGCCCGGCGACGACCGCTTCCAGAACATGGCGTTCAACATGTCCAACGGTGACGGCAGCGCCCGCGGACCGTGGAACGAAGGGCAGGGACCGTGGCCGGCAGGTGTGGAATGGGAATACGTCGCCGACCCGGTGCGTGACTGGCTGGGTACCGGTCACCGGGAGAACCGGGGCTCGGCCACCAACCCCGAGGGCAGCCCCGCGGTAGCGGGCAGCAAACCGTTCACCCATGAACAACACGGGCCCGCCTGAACCTCACCGGCGGGGCCAGGGAGCACATCATGGACGCATGGCCGGTGGACGGAAGTCGGACGAACCGGCCGACCCGCACACTCCGTGAACTCCCGTCGGCCACCGGCTCCTCCGGCGGCCGACGGGACCGTTCGCCGTCGGGAGTGTCGTAGACGGGAAGGTCGGAGGGCGACCGGCCAGCGGTGTGCGCCGCGCCCGGCCGGTAGGTCGGCCGGATGGTGAAACGCGAGGTCGCCGACGTGATACAACGGATCGTTGTCGCGACCTCGCGGAAGCGGCCGCATCTCTTCATGATCACGGTTTAGTAACAGCAGGGGCGGGTAGCACGGCCGGTGTCGGCGCTCCGAGGCAGTACAGGAGCGGAGCAGCGCAGGAGTGAGGAGCCGTGATGGCGAACGGATACCACGAGTCGAATCTCGAGTCGGAAGTGTTACCGCTGTCGGGGATGCAATTACAGTGGCGCGGCACCGACCGCTGCTTCCGGGTCACACAACCGCAACCGGGCGGGGAGATCGTGACCGAGGCCGGCGCGGACGAGCTGCTGTGGCGGCCGTGGTCGGGGCGCGCGGATATGGCCGTCGGGGTGTCGGGGCCGATCGCATCGAATACCCCGGGCCGCTGGTGGGTGGTGTGGGGTGAATACGTAGGCGATTCGGTGACGGTCACACTCGCCGATGGCACGACACCCCCGGTGTGGATCGTGGGTGGGTTGTGGGTCAGCGAATGGAGCGGACCCGAACAGGCCGCTGTGGTCACCACGGCGACGCAGCGCACCGACGTGCGATTCGCTCCGCCGTCGTTCCTGCCTCCGCCGCTGACCGCCCTGGGCGACGGGGCGAGCGGCTGCTGGGTGCACGTGGAGACCCCGGCCGGTTTCCGGCGCCGCAGCACCGTCGCCCCCGCATAGACTGCCCCGGCCCGGCCTGCCCGGTCGGCGGATCGGTGATCTGAAGTCCGCGGCGCGGCGCGCCACATCCATGGACCTCGTGATCGAGGAGATGGCCGAGTGTTCGAAGCGGCTGGGTCGCTGAACTTTTCGAGTTCGCTACCGCCGCGGCGGTAGCGCACGCGCCGGGTGCGCCGCCCGCGGCCCGGTGGCACTGTCCGTTTGGTGCGGATAGCTTCGTTTCATGCAGGACCACCTCGACGACCTCCGCTTCGCCCATGTGCTCGTGGATACCGCCGACGCGGCGAGTATGGACCGCTTCAAGGCCCTCGACCTCGACATCGAGACCAAGCCGGATATGGCCCGGTGGAGCGACACCCAGGCCGCGGTGGAAAAGCTGGTCCGTGGTCAACTCCAGCGCGCCCGCCCCCGCGACGCGGTTCTCGGCGCGGGGCAGGGCCTGGACGGTACCGGCCCACGCTGCTGGGTGGTCGACGCCATCGACGGCCTCGAGAACTATGCGCGCGGTGTCCCGGTGTGGGCGACGCAGATCTCCCTGCTGGAGGTGTCGGGGGGCGATTACCGGCCCGTCGTCGGCGTCGTCTCGGCGCCGGCGCTGGGCCGACGCTGGTGGGCCGTGCAGGGCCACGGTGCCTTCACCGGCCGTAGTCTTTCCTCGGCGTCCCGCCTGTGTGTGTCCCGGGTGTCGAAACTGCCGGACGCGTCCTTCGCGTACTCCACCCTCACGGGCTGGGAGGAGCACGGCCGGCTGAACGGCTTGCTGCAGCTGTCCCGCGCGGTCTGGCGCACGCGCGCCTACGGCGACTTCTGGCCCTACATGATGGTCGCCGAGGGGGTGGTCGACGTTTGCGCCGACCCGGCGCTCTCCCCGGGCGATATGGCCGCCGGCGCCGTCATAGTCACCGAGGCCGGCGGGAGCTTCACCGGTCTCGACGGCAACCCGAGCCCCCTCGGCGGCAGCGCGGCCGCGTCGAACGGCCTGCTCCACGAGGAGCTGCTGGAGTATCTGAACGAGCGCTGACGCCTCCACCCGGATCGCGGTCACCGCCGCGTTGCCGGTCCGCAACGATAACCGTCTCAGTGGGCGGTGGTGCCCTCCAGCCGGCACAGTGACCACGGAAGCGCGTCGATCGGCACCCCGGTACCGGTCCAGCCGACGCGGCCGGTCCTGGACCCGGGGGGAAGACCGGGATCGGTGGCGAGCAGGACGCGGCCCTCGTCGTTGACGAGTACGAGAGCGGGGCCCGAGGCGCGGAACCGGGGAAGCAGGACCTCCTGCATCGCGCCGACCGGCACATCGGCACCGGCTATTCCGAGGAACTGCCCCGGCGCGGTAGTGACCGGCACCGCGAACGTGCACACGTATTGGTCGGTGCACGCGAAATCGATATAGGGTCCGTGCACCCAGCGGCGCCGCTCGTCACGCGGGATCACGTACCAGTCCATCTGGGTGTAGTCGTAGAAGTACTCGCTGAGCGGGTTCAGCTCGGGGTCCAGCCGCTGGGGGCCGTCTGCCGAATGCACCTGCCACCACTCCAGGAACCGCGGCCGGTCGGCGAGTACGCCGTCGGCGATGACCACGCCCGCCCCGTCGAACAGGTCACCGGCCTGCTCGAGCTCATGGGCGATGGGTTCGCGCAACCGCGCCAGATCGGTGGAGCGGGGGGTGGATCGCCGATTCGCGGTGACCTCGTCCCATACGCGCGTCAGCGCGGTCCCTATCGTGGTCAGCGACTCAAAAATCTGCTCGGCCAGCTCTGCCACCACGGAAGCGAGCGACTCGATGGTCGGAGGTCTTGGATTGTCCGTCATCGATCACTGAGCTCCATACGTAGGGCGACGAGCCGACGGATGCGGGATTCACTCTGTGATTCTGCCAGCTCTCGGGCCGCGGCATCATCCTCACGTTCGATGGCGCGTACCAGATCGCCGTGGACGGACGCCTCGGCGGCCGGATCCAGCTCCAGTCGCGGCAGCCAGATCAGTGCGGAGAGTTCGGCCTGGAGGTCGACCTGGGCGCGGGTCAGCCTGGTGGACTGCGCGCACACGGCCATCTCGATATGGAAACGGCTGTCGGCCCGCCGGGCCGCGACCGGCTCGGTGCTGGTCCGCAACCGGTCGGTCAGGGCGTGGAGCCGGGCTATGTCGGCCCGGCCACCGCGGCGGGCGGCGAATACCGCGGCCGCGCCGGCGATGGCGAACTGTGCGTCTCCGAGGTCGCGTAATTCCGCGAGACTCATCTGCTGCAACCGGGCCGACGCGGTGTGTTCCAGGGCCTCCGCGGACGAACAGATGAAACTGCCGCCTCCGCGTCCTCGTTTGGTGCGGACGATGCCCTGTTCCCGGAGGACGGCCAGGGCTTCCCGCAGGGTCATCGTCGAGACACCCAGCTGGTCGGCGAGGGTCAACTCGCTCGGCAACTGCTGGCCGTCCACCATCACCCCGAGGCTGATCGCCGCGGACAACCGCTGGACCACGGCCTCTGTCTTCGGACCACTGCCCTCCAGCGGTGACAGCACAGCGCTGAGCGCGGTCAGGCCCGCGCGCTCCTGCTGGGACAACGCGACTCCTCTGGTGCGCGGTATGTACATCGATTCTAGGACTTGGAACTTGAAATATGAACTATGGAGTCAATGGCGAGGCGGCTCCACGGTCGGTCCTTCGACAACAAATAACGCTCCAGTTTCGTATAAGCCATTGAACTATGATTTCAGAGGTATTAGATTATCTGGCGGTGCCACCTCGGGCGCCACCGGTCGATGTGACGATCAGGAGAGGGAACGACATGCACGAACACCCGGCTCGCTGTGTCGATGCTTCTCACCGGCAGCCTCGTTGCGGGGGAGAATCACCCATCGGCTCGGCGGTGACCACCGAGCAGGTCGGAGTCTTCGACGGCGCGTCGATGAGGGAGGGCATGTGCCGAACGGAGGCCGACGGGCTCGGCGCCACCTGGCGGCTGCTGCGGGATCACGCCATCGCCATCCTCGTCGTCGAGAAGCTCTCCGATGCCTCCCCGGTGGTCTGCTTCACCTCCGGTAGTTATCCGGATCTCGCGCGAGCGCGGGAACTCCATCCGGAGCTGGCCGGGCTCTGGGATGCGATCCGGCACGAATTCTGGAAGCGGCTCATGTCGCCGCTGTCAGCGAGCCCGGGGGCTCACGCCTGGGCGTGACCGCGGCACGGTCGTTGCGGCTCGTATCGGAGGGACCGGCGGACGCCGTCGGCGCTCCTCACCGGTCAGGGCCGGAACTCCTGTGCCTTGGTCTTGGCGCCCTGCACCATCAGATGCCAGGCGTCCGGGTCGCCGCGCAGTACCGAGGCAGCCATCTCCTTCATCTGCTCGTAGCTGGCGTGCGGGGGAATCGGCGGCACCTCCGGATCGCATCGGACGTCGAGTAACACCGGGCCGTCCGCGGCGAGCGCGTAATCCCAGGCGCCGCCGATCGCGTCCGGCTTCTCGACCGCGACCGCCTCGATGCCCATCGCCCGCGCGATCTCGGCATAGGAGACATCGGGAAGGCTCTGCGATTCCTCGAACTTCGGTGCGCCGCCCATGGCGCGCAATTCCCAGGTGACCTGGTTGAGGTCGTTGTTGTGGAAGACGCAGACGATCAGCCGGCGATCCTGCCACAGATGCTGATAGCGGGCGACGGTCATGAGCTCGGCGAGCCCGTTCATCTGCATGGCGCCGTCGCCGACCAGGGCGATCGCGGGGCGGTCGGGATGGGCGAACTTCGCGCCGATGGCATAGGGGACCCCGGGGCCCATCGTGGCGAGGGTGCCCGACAGCGATCCGCGCATCTGGTCGTGGAAGCGCAGGCAGCGGGCGTACCAGTTGGTGGAGGATCCGGAATCCGCGGTCACGATGGCGTTGCCGGGGATCCGCTCGGACAGCTCCCACACCACCCGCATCGGATTGATCGGATGGGCGTCGAGCATGCTCTGCCGCTCGATGGTGGTCCACCAGCGATCCACGTTCTGTTCGATGCCCTCGCGCCAGGAGCGGTCCTCTTTGCGGTGCAGCAGCGGGATGAGGTGGCGCAGGGTGGTCCGCGCGTCGCCGACCAGATTGGCCTCGGTGGGGTAGCGCATACCGATCATCGCGCCGTCGAGGTCGATCTGTACCGCCCGCGCCTGATCGAGATCGGGCAGGAACTGGGTATAGGGAAAATTCGAGCCCACGATCAGCAGGGTGTCGCAGTCACGCATCAGCTCGTAGCTGGGCCGGGTGCCCAGCAACCCGATCGATCCGGTGACGAAGGGGAGGTCATCGGGTAGGACATCCTTGCCCAGGAGCGCCTTGGCGATCCCCGCGCCGGTCAGGTCGGCGACCTCGAGCACCTCCGCCGCGGCCGCCCGGGCGCCCTGGCCGACCAGGATGGCGACCCTCGACCCGGCATTGAGCACGTCGGCGGCGCGCCGGATCTCCTCGTCGGCCGGATCGGAGCTCGTCGCCGGTGCCGCCGGCGGGCTGGACGGTACTTGTTTGAACTCGTGCCGCGGTGGCTCGTAGGGCTCCTCCTGGAGATCCGCCGGGATGATGACCGCGGTGGGGGAGCGGCGGGCGATGGCGGTGCGGAAGGCCCGGTCGAGGGCATTCGGCAGCTGGCTGGAGACGTTCACCTCGACCAGATAGTCCGCGGCGACGTCCTTGTACAGCGACTGCAGGTCGACCTCCTGCTGATAGCTGCCGCCCATCGCGCTCCGCGCGGTCTGACCCACCACTGCCACGACCGGGACGTGATCGAGTTTGGCGTCGTAGAGCCCGTTGAGCAGGTGGATCGCACCGGGGCCCGAGGTCGCGGTACAGACGCCCACCTTGCCGCTGAACTTGGCATATCCGGTCGCCTGGAACGCCGCCATCTCCTCGTGCCGGGCCTGGACGAACCGCGGTGAATTGCCGGCGCGGCCGAACGCGGCCACCAACCCGTTGATACCGTCGCCGGGGTAACCGAATACCTGCTCGACTCCCCATTCGCGGAGGCGCCGCAGGACATAGTCGGAGACTTGCTGGGCCATGGCTTCTCCTCGCTGACTCGCGGAGCGGTTGTCGGCCGTCGTGCTACCCGCTGCGGTCGAAGCCAATCCTCGGTACGCCGGATGGACGATTCCGGCGACCCGGTGCGGCGGTCGCCGGGTACTCGGCCGGGGTGCCGCGCACCGATCTTCGCAGGACATTGCGGCCGGTTCGAGCACGCCTGGCCCACCGCATGAGATCCCGAAACGTCAGCTCCACCTCATCTGTCGGAATCGTCGACAAGAATCCGCCAGGCCCCGTCATCATGACGACGGAGCACGAGGGTCGCCACCCCCTCGAAGGAGCTGTTGCCATCGATCCGACCGTTACGAAGACGGGTGGACCACACATTGGTAACCAGCGCTACATCGCCTACCTGAACGATCTTCGCAGCCCGCGCCGATATCTCCGGCCGGAGCGCGAGCCGCTGCTCATACAGTGCCAGCAGCTCCGCGCGCCCGCGCACAAGGGCGCCATCGGGTAGTACGAAACAGCCCTGCTCGTCGAAATACTCGACGACGCCGCTCGGATCGCCGGCGTTGATCGCGGCGGTGATGAGAGGCAGGAGTTCTTCCGGTGTTCGTGCCATCATCTCGATCGTTCCTCCCTTGCCGTCCGAACGAATCCCCGGGCATCGGCCGAGCGATCCAGCACCGTGCCATTACCGCGCGCACTCGAGTTCGTAGCCCGACGACAGTGTCGGCCGCGGGAATCGACCGATCCTGCGGGCCCTCGCCACTGTATTCGTTTGCCATGCCTGCTCATATCCGAGCAGCCGAGGCCGATGCGAGATCCTGGCCGGGTCAACTGGTTTCGGCCTACCGTGGGATATGGGGTTGGCAGACTGGATCCTGTTCGCGTTGGCGGGGCTCGCCCTCGTGATCTATATCGGCTAAGACCGGAGCAATAGCCGGGGATTCCGCGAGAGACTTCGCGCCGAAGAGGGGCGTAAGAGGCGAAGGGACGTATGGGGCGCAGGCGGAGACGGCTCAGGTGGCGGTGCACACGGAAGTAATGGCGGAGTCGGCTGCGGGGGAGGTGGCAGCTCGTGATCCGCCACGGCAATGTGACCGGACCGATCGGGCGGCCGGTCGGGCGATGCAGAGTCGGCGCGTTCCGGAATCCGGTAGAGGACTGCGGCAGTGGATGCCGACCGTCGGAAGGCGCAGGGGTCTCTCTCTGCGGAAACGACGGTTGCGTCCGGACCGTGGGTCGTCGCGGACCCCTGTGTGCGGGCGCCGAGGACGTGCGGTGCGGGCGCACGCGGGCCCTGGGATTCATTGCGCGAAGGTGGATCCCGTTCCTGCGTCGGCGTGGAGCCCGTACGCTGGTCCGGCAAACATGGGTCAGTGTGGGAGGAATGCGTTGGGTCGCAGAGAGTCGCGGGAAGAACGAGATGTTTCGCCGGAGAACCGCGAAGCCGTCCGCAACAACATCAAGGAGGAACTCGGCATCCCGCGCACCTTCGAGGGCGTCACACCGGACGAGGTCGCGGCGTGGCTGTCCCGGGTCGAGAACATGATGGAGACCGTTCCCCGGCAGAATCGGCAACCGTTCGAGATCACCGACAGCAACGGCGTGACCGATGTGGTCGGCGAGGGTTACATGCTGCGCCGGCTCGCCGATATCCGCAAGGAACTCCAAGCCGGGTTGAGGAATACCACCGCGCGACGTGAGCTCGACCAGATCCAGCAGGTGGCCGAATCCGCGATCCACGACCCGGTGGCGAGGCAGATGGTCGCGGCTCAGATCCAGCGGGCACAGGACGTGGTGGCGGTATCCTCGGCGACCGAGGACGCGCGGGACGCTGCATTGGAGACCGAATTGCAGAATGTGGTCCGAGACCTGAACGAGCGCCGCTCACGGATGCGGTGGTCGCTGTTCCAGCGTGAGCCCATCGCCGTACTCATCGGCGCGGTCCTGCTGGTCGGGTTCAGTCTGGTGATGGTGGTCGCGATGTTCACCGATACGAAGGTCCCGGAGATCGTGATGAACATGATCCTGCTGATCCTCGGCTTCTTCTTCGGTCAGTCGGCCGCGAACGGGCGGAGCGGCCGGGGGGAGAGTTGATCCGGGCCCGGGCGGGCCGTGCCCATTCGTCGCACGAGCGACCACTTGCCGAGAGGCGCTTGCCGGACGCCGGCCGTCCGACCGCAACGCCGCCAGGCCTCCACCCGGCGGCGTTCCCGCGTTGCCGTCGGCGCGGCATCGCCTCCCGCGCGGACCACGCAGGAGTCGATACCCGGCCCACCCTGCGACCCGCGCCGGAAGCAGCCCGCCGACGGTGGTTCAGGAGTTGTAATCCGGGATGGGATCGCCGGTGCCGGTGGTGATCAGCCGCGGCAGGCTCTCGGTGATGTAGAAGGTCCAGCCGCGCGAGCACGCCTCGAAGCACTCGGATCCCGCGGCGGTAAGGCCCTCGTGCGTGAAGTGCAGTGTCGTGCCTTCCGCGGTCGCGGTGAGGTCGAAGACGACCGTGGTACCGGTCCACTCGGCCCGGTCGTCGACGAAGGTGAGGTCGGAATCCACGACCTGCCAGACCACCCGCGCGCCCGGCACCACCTCGGTGAGCCGGAACCGGGCGAAGCGGATGCCCGGCTTCCCCGCGGCCGTTTCACCCGCGTATTTGCTGTCGTCGGTGAAGACGAATTCGTCGTGCACGGTGGTGGTCGCGCCGATGATGTTCTCGCTCCACCATCCGCGGACATCGGTGACGGCCGCGAAGACCTCGTCGGGGGTCCGGCCCACGGACATGGTGGCGGTCAGGTACTCGGTGTTCGTCATGGTCTTACCTCTCTCCATCGGGTGGTTTCATCCCACCGACGAAGCAGACCTCGCGAAATCGACAACCGACGCGAAAAAACAACCGAGAATTCTGCCGAGGAGCCGGAGCGCCGGTCAGAGGGCGCGTAGGCGCCCGGTCAGGTAGCGGCGCTCGGCATCCGTCGGCGCCAGTTCCAGCGCCGCCGCGTAGGCCGCGGCGGCCTCGGCGGCCCGGCCGTCCCGGCGCAGCAGATCGGCTCGGGTTGCGGGCAGCAGGTAGTAGCCCTCCAGTCGGCCGGACCCGGCGAGCTCATCGACGAGCGCGAGACCGGCGGGGATGCCGTCGGCCAGCGCGACCGCCACCGCGTAGTTGAGGTCGACCACGGGCGAGGGCGCCAGTCGCGCGAGCTCCCGGTAGAGTGCCGCGATCTGGGGCCAGTCCGTGGCCGCCGAGTCGGGCGCGGTGGCGTGGCAGGCCGCGATCGCGGCCTGCACCTGATACGGCCCGGGACGCCGCGCGGCCAGCGCCTCGTCCAGTGTCCGGACCCCCTCGGCGATCAGCGCGCGATCCCACCGGGAGCGGTCCTGGTCTTCCAGGGGGACCAGCACACCGCCCTCGGTGCGGTACTCGCGGCGGGCCTCGAGCAGCAGCATCAGTGCCAGCAGGCCCCGCGCCTCGGGCTCTTCGGGCAACAACCGGACCAGCACCCGAGCGAGGTGGATACCCTCGGTCGTCAGTCCGCGCCCCCCGTCCGCGTCGCCGTACCCCTCGTTGAAGATCAGATAGAGAACCGCCGCGACCGCGGACAACCGTTCCGGCAGCTGCTCCGCCGGGGGCACCCGATACGGGATACCGGCCTCGACGATCTTGCGTTTGGCGCGCACCAGGCGCTGCGCCATCGTGGACTCGGCGGTCAGGAAGGCCTTGGCGATCTCGGCGGTGCTCAGGCCCGCCAGGGTGCGTAAGGTGAGCGCGACCCGGGCCGGGAACGGCAGCGCCGGATGGCAGCACGTGAATATCAGCCGCAGCCGCTCATCGGGAATCCCCTCCGGCGTCGGCTCGACAGGTTCTCGGGCCAGCCGCGCGAGCTGCCGCATCTTTGCGCTCGCGGCCGTGTCGCGGCGCAGCCGGTCGGTCGCGCGATTGCGCGCCGTCGTGGTGAGCCAGGCCCCCGGTCGCTCGGGCACGCCGTCGCGGGGCCAGGTGGACAACGCGGCGGCGAACGCCTCTTGCGCGCAGTCCTCGGCCAGATCCCAATCGCCCGTGGCTCCGATCAAGGTCGCGACCACCTGGCCCCACTCGTCGCGATAGGCCCGGTCCACCGCGGCCCGCACCGCGGGTGGCGCGGTCATTCCCACACGGGGCGGACCTCGATCGACCCGTGCAGAGCGTAGGGATGACGCGCCGCGAGTTCGATCGCCTCGTCCAGGTCCGCACATTCGATGATGTCGATGCCGCCGATGAAGTCCTTGGTCTCCGCGAACGGACCGTCGGATACCAGCGTTTCCCCGCCCCGGACCCGAACCGTCGTCGCGTCCGCCACCGGACGCAACCGCGCCCCACCCCGGCGGGCACCCCGGCGTTCCAATTCCGCCGCGTACGCCCGATGGGCCGGATCCGCCGCGAGCTCCGCCGGGCTCGGCGACGACGTCTCGTCGTCACAGATCAGCAAGACGTACTTCATGCCCTCAATATGCACGACCACCTGGGCCTGCGCCACCGGGAAGCGGCATCCGTACGCGGACGTAGGCGTCTGTACGGGCGCCCGCGCGGTCGCATCTCCCGGGTGCGGCCGCTCACGAGGTGGGCGGTTCCCGGCCACGACGGTGGCGAGGTCGGGTGGGGCGAAGCTTCTCCTTCGCCCGCAGCTCGTTCGGCTCGATGTCGGTGGCCGGTGGGACACTGGCGGCCAATTCGAGCCCGGAAGTGAGGGACGGTATGAGCGGACTTTCGGCGCGGCTGGCGGCCGTGGTGGAGGCATTGCCGTTGCGGCCGGGCATCCGGGTGCTGGAGATCGGCGGAGCGCCCGGCGCCGCCGCCCGAGAGGTGGCGCGGCGGGTCGGTGCCGGGCATGTGCTCGTCGTCGACCGATCCGCCACGGGTGTCGAGGCGATCCGTCGCACGGCCGCGACGGAGATCGCGGCCGGTGTGCTGAGCGTGCGGTGTACGAGTATCGAGGAGTTCACGCTGCTGCCCGGCGAGGAGCCGTTCGACCTGGCGTTCGCCGTGCGGGTGGGGGCGCTGGACGGGCGCTACCCGGCGGCGGGCGCGGTCGCGGTGGAGCGGATCGCGGCGGCGCTGACCCCACAGGGGCAACTGTTCGTCGACGGGGGAGACCCGTTGCGCGAGATCCCGATATGAAAGGCGAGGTCAGCGAGCTGGGCCGTCGGAGGCGGCGCCACCGACGGTAGGGCTGGGGGGTTGGGACAGTTCCGCCCCGGCGCCGTGGCTGCTGCGGCCGACATGAGACTCTCGGCGGATGCGTTCGGCCATGTGCGGGTAGTGCAGTTCGAAAGCCGGGCGTTCGCTGCGGATCTTGGGCAGTTCGTAGAAGTTGTGCCGCGGCGGCGGGCAGCTGGTGGCCCATTCCAAGGAGTTGCCGTACCCCCACGGGTCGTCCACGGTGACCACCTCGCCGTAGCGGTAGCTCTTGAAGACGTTCCACACGAACGTGATCATCGAGACGCCGAGCACGAACGAGCCGATGGTGGACACAGTGTGCAGGGCGGTGAAGCCGTCGTCGGCCTGGTAGTCGGCGTAGCGCCGGGGCATGCCCTCGGCGCCGAGCCAGTGCTGGACCAGGAAGGTGGTGTGGAAGCCGAGGAAGGTGGTCCAGAAGTGGAGGCGGCCGAGACGCTCGTCCATGAGCCGGCCGGTCATCTTGGGGAACCAGAAGTAGATACCGGCGAACGTCGCGAACACGATGGTGCCGAAGAGTACGTAGTGGAAGTGCGCCACCACGAAATAGCTGTCGTGCACGTGCCAGTCCAGGGGCGGGCTGGCCAGGATGACACCGGACAGCCCGCCGAACAGGAAGGTGACGAGGAATCCCACCGAGAACAGCATCGGTGTTTCGAAGGTGAGTTGTCCCTTCCACATGGTGCCGATCCAGTTGAAGAATTTCACGCCGGTCGGGATGGCGATGAGGAAGGTCATGAACGAGAAGAATGGGAGCAGTACCGCGCCGGTGGCGTACATGTGGTGTGCCCATACCGCCATCGACAGGCCGCCGATGCCGAGGGTCGCGAAAACCAGCGCGGTGTAGCCGAAAATGGGTTTGCGGCTGAAGACCGGGAAGATCTCGGAGACGATGCCGAAGAACGGCAACGCGATGATGTAGACCTCCGGGTGGCCGAAGAACCAGAACAGGTGCTGCCACAGCAGGACGCCGCCGACACCGGGATCGTAGATATGACCGCCCAGGTGCCGGTCGTAGGCGAGCGCCATCAGCGCCGCGGTGAGGATCGGGAACGCCAGGAGCACCAGAATGCTGGTCACCACGATATTCCAGGTGAAGATCGGCATCCGGAACATCGTCATCCCCGGGGCCCGGAGGCATACCACGGTAGTGAGCATATTGACCGCGCCGAGGATTGTCCCCAGCCCGGATACGGCCAGGCCCATGATCCACAGATCGGCGCCGACGCCCGGTGAGTGCAGGATATCGGTGAGCGGCGAATATGCCGTCCAGCCGAAATCGGCGGCGCCGCCCGGAGTGACGAATCCAGCGGTCGCCATGGTGGCACCGAACAGATACAGCCAATAGCTCAGGGCATTGAGGCGGGGAAACGCCACATCCGGCGCCCCGATCTGTAGCGGCAGGACCGCATTGGCGAAACCGAACACGACCGGCGTGGCATAGAACAGCAGCATGATCGTGCCGTGCATGGTGAACAGCTGGTTGTACTGTTCCGGCGACAGGAACTGCAGCCCGGGGCGGGCCAGCTCCCCGCGCAGCAGCAATGCCATCAACCCGCCGATCAGGAAGAAGGCCGTCGCCGAGGCCAGATACATGATGCCCAGCAGTTTCGGGTCGGTCGTGGTCACCAGCTTCCGGATGGCCGAACCCTTGGGGCCCACCCGTGCCGGAAACGGGCGGGTGGGGGTGAGCTCTGCGGGTCGGGACGGTGTCACTGCCATGCGCTCTCCTTCATCCGAGCCACCGCTTGCGTTCGAACCACTGGTGCCCGCGCCGATACCCACGCCGCGTCCGGCTAAACCCTGCCCGAACGGCCTGGAAAAGTCGGGCAGCGACACCCGGGAAAGAGGTGAGGGAGGTGTGTGCGAGTAAGCGCCGAGCGCTTTTTTCCGCATATCGAACCGGTCAGCGGGGGACTTCTCCGGCCGGGGATATAGTGGAGCGGGCAAGAGGTGAGCCCATGGTTTCTTTCGCTTCGCACAACGTTGCCCCGGGGCGATTTCACCGATGAGCGGTGATGACCTACTCCGCACGCAGCGCGAGACGATATCGTTTCGCGCCGAATTGAGCGCGGCCGGTTACCTGGATGCTGTGGAAATCGGCCGGGGTGGATTCGGGGTGGTGTATCGCTGCCGGCAGCCGGAGCTGGACCGGACCGTTGCGGTGAAAGTTTTCACCGCCGGATTGGACGAGGACAATCGGGCCCGATTTCTGCGGGAGCAGCGGGCGATGGGCCGCTCGACCGGGCACCCGAATATCGTGACCGTGCTGGAGGTGGGCACACTCTCCGGTGGTTGCCCCTATCTGGTGATGCCCTATCACCCCTCGGGGTCTCTCGATTTGTGGATCCGCCGGCACGGCCCGCTTTCGTCGGAGAATGCGCTGCGGATCGGATCGAAGACCGCAGGCGCGCTCGAGGCGGCTCACCGGCTCGGGATAGTGCATCGGGATGTGAAACCGGGCAATATTCTGCTCACCGATTTCGGCGAGCCGGCATTGATCGATTTCGGTATCGCACATATCGGTGGCGGTTTCGAGACGGCCGCCGGCGCAGTGACCGGCTCTCCCGCGTTCACCGCACCCGAAGTGCTCGAGGGACAGCCGTCGACGCCGGAATCAGATGTCTACGGGCTCGGCGCGACCCTGTTCTGCGCGCTGACCGGGCATGCCGCCTTCGAGCGGCGTAGGGGCGAGAATCTGGTGACACAGTTCCTGCGGATCACCACCCATGACCTGCCTGACCCGCGACAGTGCGGGATCGACGACGAGGTGGCGACGCTGGTGGAAACGGCGATGAGGCGGGATCGCCGCGAACGCCCCTCTGCCGCGGAGTTCGGCGAAGCCGTCCGGCGGGTACAGCGGCGCCGCGGGAGTCCGACGGGCGAACTGGCCCTGCTGACCCATCCCGGGCCCGAACGCTCGCTGTCGAGGAGTTCGGCAGAAGGTGGGCGGCAGGCGGAGCCGGTCGGCGAGAGTACCGGTGGCAATCTGCCACTGGAGCTGACCGGGCTCGTCGATCGGCGCGCCGAGTTGACCGAGGTCAAGAAGCAGCTGTCGAGGTCGCGTTCGGTTACCCTCGTCGGTACCGGTGGCGTGGGCAAAACGCGGTTGGCGCTGAAGGCCGCGTCGCAGGTTCAGCGCGATTTCGCCGACGGGGTATGGCTGATCGATCTGACGCCCGTGTCCGATGCCGGGCTACTGGTCGACACCGTAGCGGCAACGCTCGGGGTACGGGACGACTCGACGAGGCCGTTGCTCGAGACCCTGATGCACTACCTGTGGCCCCGCGAAGCGCTGCTCGTCCTGGACAACTGCGAGCAGATCATCGAGGCGGTCGCCGAGCTGACCGAGGCGCTGCTGGCCTCGTGCCCGGGTGTACGGACCATCATCACCAGCCGCGAGCCGTTGAAGATCGCCGGCGAAGTTATCCAGCGGGTGGTGCCGTTGACAGTTCCGGATCCCGATCATCGACCATCGCTGAAAGGGCTGCCCCGCTTCGACGGGGTGACGTTGTTCGTCGAGCGTGCCGCGGCGGTGGTACCGGGATTCGAGCTGACCGAGGACAATATGGTCGCGGTGACCAGGATCTGTGCCAGGTTGGACGGAGTGCCGCTGGCGATCGAGCTTGCCGCCGCACGCCTGCGCACGCTGTCGCCGGACCAGATCCTGGCCCGGCTGACGGACCGATACGAGCTGCTCACCGGTTCTTTCCGCACCGCGCCGACCCGGCAGCAATCGATGAAGCTGTGCCTGGACTGGAGCTATGACCTGTGTTCGCAGGCCGAACAGCGGGCATGGGCCCGCTTGTCGGTGTTCGCCGGTAGCTGCGGACTGGATGCGGTCGAGCAGGTGTGCGGTGTCGACTCGGCACCTGCCGAAATCGTCGATGCGCTTTCCGGCCTGGTGGACAAGTCGATACTGCTCCGGGAGGAGTCGGGTTCCGTCGTGCGGTTCCGGATGCTGGAGACCCTGCGCGACTACGGTCGATCCAAGCTGCGGGAATCCGGCGAGTACCAGGAGCTGCGCCGACGGCACCGCGCCTGGTACAGGCGGCTGGCGCTGGACGCGGAGGCCGGATGGATCGGCCGTGCGCAGCCCGGCTGGATCGCCCGGCTCGAGCGCGAGCACCCCAATCTGCGCGAGGCCCTCGAATCCGCGCTGTCCGAGGACACCGAAGAAGCAGCGGAAGCAGGCCTGCAGATGGCCGCCGCGCTGTGGGAGTTCTGGGTGTTCCGCGGCTTCTACGGTGAAGGACGGTCCTGGATCGAACGGGTTCTCGCCCACCCCGGTGCTATATCGATCCCCGACCGGGTGAAGACACTGCGCGTCGCCATCGACATGGCGGCGGCGCAGGGCGATTTCCGGTCCGCGGCGACCCTGCTCCAGGAGGGCCGGGTGCTGGCCGAACGCGACCCGACGCCGATGTTGCAGGCGCAGATGAACCACGCGGCGGCGGGCTTGGCCCTGCTCAGTGGCGACCCCTCGCGTGCCGAACCGCTCCTGGAGGCCGCCATCGACGTCTACCGGTCGAACCTCACCGGCCATCTCCACATTCATGCCTTGACTCTGCTGGGCATGACGTACGAAATGCGCGGCGAGACGGAGAAAGCGATCGAGCACCAGCAGCGGCTGATCGCTATCACCGAGGGGTGCGGAGGAATACTGTATCGCGCGCTGGCCATGCGAGGCCTGGGCGTCGCCGAGTGGCGCCGCGGCAACGTCGACCGTGCGCAGGAGCTGATCGAGGACGCTTTGCGCGTCGACCGCCCGCTCAACAGCCACATGGTGGTGACCTTCTGCCTCGAAGCGTTGTCATGGATCGCCTGCCACCGCCGGGAGACGGAGCGGGCCGCGGTGCTCATGGGAGCCGCTCGCCACCTCTGGCCGGCCGGAGGCAGCCGCGGCCGCGTCTTCGATACGCTGTCGCACTTCCACGAGGAGTGCGAGCAGTCGGCGCGAAAAACTCTCGGCGACGACAAGTTCGATGCGGCATTCGAGCGGGGCCGCACGATGAGCGTTTCCGCGGCGCTGGCATACGCACTGCGCGAACAATCCACCGGCGCGACCGCCGACCCCGACCGGACGGCCCGGTTGACCAAACGGGAGCGGCAGGTCGCCGCACTGGTCGCCCGGGGCCTGAGCAACCGGCAGATCGCCACCGAACTCGTTGTCTCACCACGCACTGCCCAGGGGCACGTCGAGAACATCCTCACCAAGCTGGGGTTCACCTCCCGCGCCCAGATCGCCGCGTGGATGGTGGACGAAACCGGCCGGGGCTGATCGCCGCGCCGCCTCGTTCCGAGCCGGGTGGGTCCGGACCGGGCAATCGGGTTTCCTCGGTGGTGCGAGGGTTTCAGTCCGCTGCCTGGATACCGCGCAGCTTTTCCGGATTGACCTGGAAGCGGATGTTCTCGATGCGGCCGTCGCGAATGTCGTAGGTGAAGGCGCCGATGCGGAAGTCGCCGAGTGTGCCGACGATGCTCAGCTCGCCGTTGACGACCACGGGTTCGAGCCGGACGCCGGCGGAGTCCGGTTTGGCCAGGACACCCAGTAGCCAGCGCGCGACATGGTCGGGTCCGTGCAGCGGGCGGCGGGCCGCGGTGACGATGCCACCGCCGTCGTTCCACAGCGTCACTTCCGGTGCGAGCAATTCCATGAGCGCGTTGAGGTCGCCGCCATGACAGGCTGCCATGAACTTCTCGGTGATCTGTTTGCGTGCCGCATCGTCCGCGTCGAATCGGGGACGGCGGGCATGCACATGCGAACGGGCGCGGTGCAGGATCTGGCGGACGGTGGCCTCGGGGCGGTCGAGGAAGCCGCCGATGTCGGCGTAGGAGTAGCCGAAGACCTCACGCAGGACGAATACGGCGCGCTCGACGGGATTGAGTGTTTCGAGGACGACCAGCATCGCCGTCGACACGGTATCGGCCATTTCGCTCTCCTCGGCGGCGGTCGGTGCGGTGATAACCGGTTCGGGGATCCAGGGACCGATATAGGTTTCGCGGGCGGCCCGGGCGGAGGTGAGGTGGTTCAGCGCGAGATTGGTCACCGTGCGCACCAGGTAGGCCTTCGGATGAGCCACCGACGCCTGATCCACCGCACGCCATTTCAACCAGGTGTCCTGCAGGATGTCCTCCGTATCGGCGACACTGCCCAGGAGGTGGTAAGCGGTACCGAAGAGCAGCCGACGGTGTTCGACGAACGGGTCGATCGGCTCGCCGGGCAGCTCGGGCTCGGGGAGCGGCTGGTGGGTATCGCGCTCTGGCACGGTGCTGTCCTATCGGTCAGAGGTTCGTATTCCGCGGGGGCCGGGAAACTGTGCGGCTTCGCGGCCCCGCGGACCCCGAATGGTCATACGGCCTTCCGGGTGGCACGGCCGCCCTTCGACAGCTGTACCGGGATCTTCACATAGCGGCTCGCCTTGGCGGCCACCGTCGGGCTGCTGCTGACCTGTTCCTTGTAGATCACCGCGGCCCGGCCCCGGAGATACCACCTGTTCGGGGTGTCGTCTGCGTGGGTGAACTGGATGACCGCGTCCTTCCGGCCCAGACTCACCGGCTGGTGGAAGTAGCCGAAGCGCAGCGGTTTCACCACTTTTCCGCGCCGGAGCCGGGCTATGGCGGCGGCGGTGTAGTCCGCGGTGACCACACCGCTCTGGCAGGTGCCGTGCAGCTGTCCCCACGCCTGCTGCACGCGGGCGGCGTCCCCGACGGCGTGGATCTCCGGGTGCGATATCGAGCGCAGAGTGGCGTCGGTGATGATGAGTCCTTTCGCGTCGGTCGCGATTCCGGCCGTGGCGGCGAGCGGCGACACCCGTACGCCGGTGGTCCACAGGGTCAGATCCGAGGCCACGACCTCGCCGGTGTCCAGCCGCACGGCGTCGGGGAGGACCTTGGTGACCTTCACCCCGAGCGTGCGGACCACTCCCAGCCGGTCCAGGGCACGGTTCAGGTAGGCGCGGGCCTTCTCGCCCATCATGGTGCCGGGTTCGGCCGCGCTGATCAGGTTGACCGTCAGCCCGGGGTGCGCCTCGGCGATCTCGGCGGCCGTCTCGATGCCGGTGAGTCCGCCCCCGCAGACGGTGACGGTGCCCCCTGCTGCGGCGATCTCGGGCAACCGCTGCGCGAAGTGATGCGCCAGGGCGGGATTGTCGAGGGTCCAGGCGTGGTCCGCCGCGCCCGGGACAGAGCTCGTATCGGTGGTGCTGCCGAGGGCGTAGACCAGCCGGTCGTAGTGCAGGACCGCGCCGTCGTCGAGGGTGACGGTGCGGTCGGCGGTGTCGATGGCGGTCGCCGCGGCCCGGTGGAATTCCACGCCGGTCCCCGCCAGTAGATCCGGAATCCGCAAGTCGGCCAGCTCCTGGCCCGCGGCGACCTGGTGCAGGCGCAGCCGCTCGGTGAAGCGGGGAGAAGGGTTCACCACAGTGATGTGAGTGTTCAGTCTGCGGGTGTAGCGGGCCAGGCGGGCGGTGGCGATCAGACCGGTGTAGCCGGCGCCGAGGACAACGATCTCGTGGGCAGTGTCGGTATTCATCGTTCTCTCCGTGAAGGGGCTCGTCCGTTGGGTCGGCTATTGGACAGAGCAGGCCCGGAGAACGTGACAGTTCGTTATGTGATCCCGATCACATGGCCTGCCGCCGTGTCCGGGCGCCGCAGACCCGCTGTGCCGATTCGAGACGATCACCGGCCCACGCCGCGGGAGCACGCCATCCGGCCGGAATACTCGCTGTCTCCACCTCGGAGACGGGGCTCAGTCCGCGGCAGGGACCGGGCTCTTCGGCGCCAATTGGACACCGGCCAGGCCGGACCAGCACAAACCGGCGGTCGTGGCAACGGCTTCGTGTTTGGGCAGTCGCTTACCGGTGACCACCCAGTCGCGCGCGCAGGACTGCGCGATCCCGACCATCTCCGCCGCGATGAGCCATCCCCGCTCGGCCCGCAGCGAGGCCGACGGTGCCAGCGCCTGCAACAGGGCATCGGTGCAGATCGTGGTGGCCTGGCGTGCCATACGCTGCGCCGAAGGCTCCTCGGCGTCGGCCGCGCCGGCCAGCAGGGCAGCGCTGCGCGCGTGGTTGTCGGCGAAGTCGAACACCGCGGTCACCGTCGCCACCACGATCGATCGCATATCCCGGGTGGCGGCCAATGCCGCGCTGAGCGTGGCACGCAATACCTGTACCGCCTCGTGCAGAACCGCCAGATAGAGTTCGAGCTTGCTCGAAAACGACTTGTACAGTACCGGTTTGCTGATCCCGGCCCGGCAGGCGATCTCGTCCATACTCGCCGCCCGATAACCGCAGGCGGCGAACAACCCGGATGCCGCGGCCACGATCACGCGCCGCCGTTCCTGCCTCGCCCGCATTATTTCCGTGTTCACCGCACCGACCACCTCCTCGGGCACTGACGTTACCGATGGCCGGGCCCACCGGCTGCACTGCCCGGACGGTCTCCTGCCGGACCCCGGGCGAATTGTCGTCACGTCGCGGCGCAGCCGAGGTGGCACAGGCCTCGAATCCCGCACCGGCCGCGGGGCGTCCCCGCAGATCTGCGCCCTCGACTCCGCCGATGAGCCCGGATGTGCGCCGCCGCCCCGACCAGCAGCCCATAATGGGAGTTCGCCTGCTGGAGGCATTGAGGCACAGCAGCTTTCGATACAAACAAGGGGTGTTCGTGGGGTCGTTGGCATTGCTCGTGGTGGACGTGCAGAACTCGTATCTGGTGCAGGATGTCCGGGACGCCTACGGGTGGCCGCCGCTATGGAGGCGGGACGAGGTGGTGGCCGAATGCCGATCGTTGATCCACGAGGCGAGGTCGCAGGGGATTCCGGTGATCTATTCGCGCCAGGTGTCCTCGTCGGCGATGACACCGCGGTCGGCCCGCCACCGCGCGAGCCGCGCGGATCGGCTGCCGGTGCTGTCCGAGGAGGAGAAGCTGTGGCGTTCGCAGATCATGGATGCCGTCGCACCCGAACCGGGGGAGCTGGTACTCGACAAAACCCGGCACAGCTTCTTCGCCTACACCGAGCTCGACCCCGTCCTGCGCACGCTCGGCGCCGATCGTCTGATCGTCTGCGGACTGCAGACCAACGTCTGTGTGGAGGCGACGGTCCGCGCCGCCCTGGAACGAAATTTCGAGGTCGCCGTTGCCGAGGACGCGGTCACCACCGACGGACCCGATCTGCACATCGGGTCGTTGAACTCGATGCGGGTCATGTATGTCGAGGTCGCGCCGTGGCGCGAGCTCATCGCCGCCGGCGCGACATGGGACCGCGCGTATTCGACGCCGCACTATGGCCGCAGCCCACAGTATTGGGCCGACCCGCCGCATGTTTCGGGCTGAGGTATCGCCCATGCCGTTGCGACGGCCGTGAACGCCGTCGTTTCGGTCGGTTCGCCGCCGCGGCGCGGCAGCGATCGTCGAGCCGTCCTCGAAACCTTCGACGGCCCGGCCGGTGATCCGGCTGTGTTCGTGAGCGGCTTCGGCTAACGATGTCGTGACGGTGTGCCGGGGCCGGACGGAGGTACGGCGGTCGGCAGGGTGCGTCCGATGTGCCCTGCTCGAGCGAATCGGAGACGGCGTCACCCGAGCCCGCCGCCCGGCGCGGCGTGGACCGAGACGCGGTCGGAGACCGCCACGGTGGCGTGCCGGCCCCGAACCCGGCGTGGCCGAGCACTTGGCCTGCGAGCCCGATGCCCCGCACCTGATCACTCAGGTCACACCCACCTTTTGTCCCGGATCCGGGCATGGTGATCACCGCCGCGGTCCATACCGGCCTGGACGAGCCGGTTAGGATTGAAAGGCTACGTCAGGCCTGCGGTTGTACGCAGGTCCAGTGGATGGGTTCAGCTCGAAAGCACCTGATGAACCGCTCACCCCTCTCCGTGAGAGGACCGTTCGATGGGTTTCACAGAGATGCTCCGGTTCCGGCGCGATCCGTTGGATTTTCTCGAAAATCTTCGCCGAACCAGCTCGGGGGAGGTGTTCAGGCTGCCCTGGGGCGGGTGGTGTGTCGGCGATACGGGCCTGGCGCTGACGGTGTTGAACGACCGCGCATTCAATGAGGGGATGTCCGAGTTCTTCGGGTCCATGCTGCCTTCGCGGTCTGTGCAGGTCGATTTCGGCCGCGCGGCGCGCGCGATTCTGCGGACGCATGCGCCCCGGTACCGCGAGTCCCTCGCGGCCGCGGCGATCGAAATGTCCTCCGTCACCCGCTGGCCTGCGGCGGGGGTCGAGCTGGTGTATCGATGCACCGCGGATGTGCTGCTGCACCCCGATGGTGCTCCCGAATTGCGGCGGTTACTGGAACGGAACGCACGCGTGGGTGCGCTTCGCCCGGCCCGGATGGGGCAGCGGGCGCGGGCTCAGCTGCTGCGCGCCGAACTATCGACCGTGCTGACCGAGCAGGTCCGGGCTCGGCGCCGCGACACCGGCCACGCGGCGGAGTCCGGACCGCGGGATCTGCTCGATGCGGTGATCGGTGCCTGCCCCGACGAGGTCCCCGATTCCACGGTGGCGCAGCTGTATGTGCTGATGTTCCGGTCCATTGTGGGACCGCTGGGCTACTCGTTGGCGTGGTCGGTGCTGCTGGGCAGTCTCCACTCTCCTGGCTCACCATGGCCGTGGCCCGTCGACCGGGTCGTACGTGAGGCCGCGCGGCACCGGCCGGTCTCCTGGATGGTCAGCCGTCCCGTCCCGCGGCCCACCGAGTTCGGCGGAGTCGCCTTCCAGGCCGGTGACCAGCTTTCCGTCAGCCCCTACCTGCTCCACCACGACGAACAACGTTGGTCCAGACCAGGGGCGTTCCGACCCGACCGTTGGGCTCGACCGAGTGCGAACGGCCCCTACGTACCCTTCAGCTCCGGCCCCTTCACCTGCGCGGGCGCCGCGGTCGCCCACGATCTGGTCACCGCAGCAGCCGCCGCCCTCACCGAGAACACCTCGCTGCGCGTCATCGGCGGCGGTGACACACGCCCGATCGTGACCAACGCGGCGATCCCCAGGCCGTTCACCCTGCGCCGCACCCCATAGGCCCTGTCCGCGCTCAATACCAGCCCCGGGAAGGAGGTGACATCATGATCAAGGCATTGCGGTTCATCCTCACCAACAAGCCCACCCGTACCTGGAACCCCGCTGAGTACGGCTGATCCTGCGACCGGCTGGATGGCTCCGATACCGCGCACGAAAGGTACATGAGCCACCCGGCCACCGCCTACCGGCGTAATCATCTCGGCAACGTGACCGGATTGGACACCGAGGTCGTCGTCGGCGTCGAATCGATTCGGCTCGACCTCGTCGACGATGACATGGACGGCCCCGAGCGGTGCCTCCAGCGTATCGGCGACAATTCTGGCCACCGCACGGATGCGGCCCTGCACTTTTCGGCTCGGGGAGCCCCGATCGGATCCAGGTAGGACAAGCCACTCCACAGAGGTTTCGAGGCAATCGGCTGCCGGAGTGGGGGTCAGGGGTTCGAGTCCCCTGAGCTCCACAAAAATAGCAGGTCAGGCCCGGTCTTGGACCGGGCCTGACCGGTTTTATTGTGTCTGGCCCCGCGTTTACCCCCCGTTTTGGTCCTATCCTGTTTGCCGCAATCGATGCGGTCGCGTGGCAGCTGTGTCTACCGAGACCGGACCGACGGATTCGATAGCAATCGTGTTGACCAACGGCCCTGGATGCCGCGTGGCTGCGATGGAGCTGTCGATGCTCGTCGAGGGACGGGGTCCGGCCAATGGCAGCTCGAACCGGAACTGCTGCGCCCGTGTCTCCCAGTTTTGCACGCCGCCCCCAGTGCAAGCTGATGGATAGGTTGCCGCGTCGGCTTGTGACCCCCTAGCGATTGGACGGTATGCACTCCGATTTCCCGGGCGGCGGCCCCGGGGGTTGACTCACCGACTGCCTTCGCCGGCTCGCTCCACAGTTCGCCTCCGCAGGGGCTATTGACCTGCGGCAATCGTTGTCGCGGGTCGGCGCCCTCGGTAGGACACGCACAACATGGGCAACTGGAAAACCCCTGGTCATAGGGGGTAGCTACTCGATCTGAGCGTGGTGACCTGCTTGTGCGATTGGCTGCCGAACCCCGTTGGGTCTCTCGATGGTCAAAGGCGCGAGCCGCCGGTGACGTCGATGGTCTGTCCGGTGATGTAGCGTGCGTCGGCGGAAACGAGGAATGCCACGACGTCGGCGACTTCGGCCGGCTCGCCTATGTATCCGAGCGCGACCTGGGGCAGGATCTCGCCGCGCGCTTGTTCGTTGCCGCGTAGCCAGGACGCGTTCATATCGGTATCGATGATTCCGGGTGCGACGGCGTTTACGGTGATCTTGCGAGGCCCGAGATGCTGAGCGAGGGTGTGGGTGAATGCGTCGATCGCTCCCTTGGTCATGGCGTATCCGATGACATCGGCCATGGCGATCCGGGTCACCCCCGAGGAGAGATTCACAATTCGTCCGCCTTCGGCGAGCCGCGGCAACCCGGCCTGTGTGATGAGAAATGGTGCGGTGACATTGATCTGCTGCTGGCGGTGGAAATCCTCGCCGGGGAAGTCTTCGATCAGCCCTCGTATGGTTACGCCGGCATTGTGGATCAGTGCGTATACCGGTGCCCCACGCCGGGTACCTGCGGCCGCGTCGTAGGACTTCCAGAAAGACCGGTCGATGCCCGGCTCGGTGAGGTCGGCGGCGAAAGCGAAAGCGCGACCGCCGTCCTTGCGGATCTGTGCGATGACGCGGGCTGCGGATTCTTCGTTCGTGCCGTAGTGAACGGCGACTTCATAGCCGTCCGCGGCGAGGCGCCGGGCCGTCGCGGCGCCGATACCGCGACTTGCGCCGGTGACGACGGCGATCGGGACATCAGCAGACCGGGTCGCGGTCTGGGCGGGGGCGTGGGTCGTTGTCATGATTCCACCCTTCCATACGTGTAGTGATCACTACAAGTATGATGGGCACGACCGAGAGAATTGGAGGTGACCGTGGTTGCGGTAGCGGGTCAGGGTCGCAGGTTCGTGCTGACCGATGTCCTCGACGCGGCGACGCAGGTGTTCTGGCGATACGGTTACGAAGGAACGAGCCTGACAATGCTCACCGACGCCATGGGCATCAGGCCGCCCAGCCTGTACAAGGCGTTCGGATCCAAGGAGGGCTTGTTCTTCGCCGTGATCGAGCATTACAACGCCACCCACGGCCGGTTCGTCGCCGAGGCATTCGCCGAGGAGCAGAGCAGTATCGGCATCACGGGCCGGATCCTGCGGGGAGCGGCGCGCCATTACGCGCGACCGGAATTCCCGGGCGGCTGCCTGGTCATCAGTTCCGCGGTCACGGTGGCCCCGGATAATCAACACGTCGCCGACCGGCTGGCCGATATGCGGAACACGAATGCGGCGGCCCTTGCGCGAGTTTTCGAACGCGACATCACTTCTGGCCGCTTGCCGTCCACTGCGGACCCGGCGCAGCTCGCCTCGTTTGTCGGTGCGACCCTGCAGGGAATGAGCCAGCAGGGCCGCGACGGAGCCGACAGCACCCGGCTGGAGTCCATCGTCGCTCTGGCGCTGAACGCCCTGCCGAAGCCGACCGAATAAGGTCGGATCCCTCTGCAACGAGGCGCGATCTGCCACTCGGCCCAACTGCCCGCCGCGACCGCCAACGCGCGCACCCGGCGCTGCATCGCCTCCCGATCGGTCTCCGGAGTGCAGTCCTTTCCGCGTGGACGCAGAGCGCGTTGAGACCTCGACACGGCGAGCCAGCGTGAGCGCTGGGACGCCGGTGGGCTCGGCGAACCGCCGTACTTATGGAGGATGGGCCTGCCTACTGATCCGGAAAACGCGAGCTTGATTTGAAAAGCGCCGGTGATATGTCCGGGTCACTCAGCGGGCCAGTTGGGGCCGACCTCACACTGTCGCCGACCGCATCCGCGGGGCGGCGGCGGGGAGTCGCTTCGCGCCACGGCTGAGTGGCCAGCGGGCGTGGTGCAAGATGAGCGTGAGCGGATCAACCATGGAGGTGGGGTGACGATGGCCCGGGAGCGCAGTCGTAAGCGGCTCGTGTCGAACGAGTTGCTGGAGCATTCGGCGCGCTTGTTCGCGTCGCAGGGATATGCGAACACTTCATTCCAGGACATCGCGGATGCCATGGGGATCAGCCGCCCCGCGCTCTATCACTATGTGAGCAACAAGGAAGAGATCCTCGCCGCGTTGGTACGCGACGTACTCGAGCGCGTTGTGGAAATCCTGGAGGAGACTCGGGCCCAGGAGCAGCTGGCCGAGGATGCCCGTGTGGAGGAGGCGCTGCGCCGGATCATCGTGAACAATGCGCGCAACACAGCCCGTTTCCGGCTGCTGGACCGGAGCGAGCCGGACCTGCCGCCGGAGATCGCCGAGATGCACCATCATGCTCGGCGCCAAGTGCTGGAGTTGTTGACCGGGTTGATCGAGGATGCGATGCGGGCGGGGCGGTTCCGGCCGCTGCCTGCGCGGACGGTCGCACTGGGAATGCTGGGGATGGCCAATTGGGTTGCTTGGTGGTATCGCGGCACGGCCGATGGTGATCCCGACGCGGTCGCCGACGTGTTGGTCGATCTGGCGATGACGGGTATGCGGCGAGAGGACGATCGGCAGCTGCAACCCGGCCCCTGGGCGGCGTTGGCGCTGCTCAAGGAGGATATCGCCCATTTGGAGAGCGCCCTTGCCGTCCATGACGACCGGCACGCCGACGGATAACCGCACAGCTCAACCTTCGTACCTGCCGAATAGTTGACAGTCGTGTAACAGCGACTTATCTTCGTGAGCATGCTTTTGACAACAGTGTCGATATTTCGACACTCAAGTAAATCGCGGTAGGGGCATCCGATGACGTTCGACACCTCTGACGCGTTACCGCAGTTCTCGGCGGAGCGTGTAGCGCATTACCGGCGCACCGGCCTGTGGACCGGGGAAACGCTCGGCGAGGCCTTGCGCGCAGCGGCACGTACACATGCGGACCGCACTGCGCTGGTCACCATCGAGGGCCGGCTGACCTATGCCGAACTGGACGAACTGACGGAGTGCTTTGCCGCCGGGCTGCTGGCCCGAACCGCCTTGCGGCCTGCGGATCGCGTTGTTTTCCAGCTCGGCAATGTCGCTGAGACGGTGGTGGCCTACTACGGATGTGTGAAAGCGGGAATTGTCCCGGTCTGCACGCTTCCGCAGCACGGTGAGCGGGAGATAAGGCATCTCGCGGCGCACACCGGTGCCAAGGGGCACCTGGTGCAGGCGGATTTCCGCAACCGGGACCTCGTCGGCCTCGGGACGGCTCTGCAGGGGGACAACGATGCGCTGGACACTCTGATCGTCATCCGTGGCGCCGCACCGGATGCGGCGTCCACTTACGGGGACATTCTCGAGGCCGGTCGTGCCCCGCGGGCACGCGCGCATCTCGCCGGCATCAACATCGACCCGAATGAGCTGGTGGTGTTGCAGTTGTCCGGCGGAACGACCGGATTGCCGAAAGTCGCTCCCCGCCGGCACGAGGAGTACCTCTACAACTCCCGGGTGTGGGCAGAGGCTCTCGAACTGACAGAAGAGTCGGTACTGCTGCACCCGTTGCCGATCATGCACAATGCCGGGACCGTGGCGGCAATGCAGCCGGTGCACCTGGTCGGGGGCACCGGTGTGCTAGCCCCGGGCGCCGACGCCGGACCGATCCTGGAGCTGATCGCCCGCGAGCGGGTCACAGTGATGCCGGTGGTACCACCGGCGGTCGCGATCCGGATGCTCGACCACGATGACGCCCAGCGCACCGATCTGACCAGTATTCGGCGGTTCGTCATCGGCGGACAGCGTCCCAGTCGGGAACTCATCGCCCGGCTCGAGCGCGAACTGGGAATAACCGCGCTCCAGATGTTCGGAATGGCCGAAGGCCTGTTTCTCTTCACCCCGCCCGATGCGCCGGAGCAGGTTCGGCTGGCGACGGTGGGCACGACGATCTCGTCGGCCGACGAGGTCCGCGTGCTCGATATCGGCATCGAGGACGAGGTGCCGGACGGAACCGTCGGTGAGCTGGCATGCCGTGGTCCTTACACCATCCCCGGCTACTATCGGGCCCCCGAACACAACGTGTCGGCTTTCACGTCCGACGGTTTCTATCGCACCGGTGACCTGGTGATCCGGCAGGTGCTGGATGGACGCACGTACTACGCCATCGACGGCCGGATCAAAGACGTCATCAACCGTGGCGCGGAGAAGATCCATGCTGATGAGGTCGAGGAGTTGCTCGTGCGTCACCCCGGCCTCTCCAACGCAGCGGTGGTCGCCATGCCCGACCCGGTTCTCGGCGAGCGGATCTGCGCGTACGTCATCGTGGCGGAGGGGGAGGAGCAACCGGACGTCACGTCGATCGGGGAGTTCCTGCTCGATCAGGGGCTGGCGAAATTCAAGCTGCCCGAGCGAGTCGAGGTCGTCGACGAGTTTCCGCTGACGAATGTCGGCAAGGTCTCGAAAAAGGATCTGCGGGCCGACATCGAGAAGAAGATCGAGAAGGAGAGCGTCGAACAATGAGGCTCGAACACATCGCCGTCCTCGGCGGAGGTCCGGGTGGGTTGTACGCCGCTCGCCTGCTGAAACTGGCACATCCGGACGCCACCGTGCAGGTCTTCGAGCAGAGCACGCCGGAGAAGACGTTCGGGTTCGGTGTCGCGGTCGCGGGCCGCACCCAGCGCAACCTCGAGGAAGCCGACCCGGCCACACAGGCCGATATGGTGGCAGCGGGCCGCCCACACGATATGCGGATGATTGTCGGCGATCAGGTGGCCCGGGTGCACAACGGTCCGCTGATCGGCATCGCGCGCACCGAGCTGCTCGCCGTGCTCGACCGACATGCGCGCGACGCCGGCGTGGAGCTGCACTACGGGGAGCGACGTCGCTTGGAGGAGGTCGACGCCCAGCTGATCGTTGTGGCCGACGGGGTGAGCAGTCAGACGCGCACCGAGCATGCCCGGGACTTCGGTGCCGAGGTCGAGGTTTCCGGTGGACTCTACCTCTGGGCGGGCGCGGACTTCGCCCTCGACAGCGCGATCTTCGCACCCGTGACAACCGCGCACGGCACCTTCGTCACCCATGCCTACCCCTATGCACCCGATCGCAGCACGTTCCTGATCGAGACCGACGAAGCTACTTGGCGCGGTGCGGGTTTCGATGTCACCGGCGAGGCGACCGCGCCCGACGAGTCCGACACCACCTCCCTCACATACCTGCAGGACGCCTTCGCCGAGCACCTGGACGGTCACCACCTCATCGGCAACCGGACCCGCTGGTCGCGTTTCCGCACAGTGCACTGTCGGCGGTGGACCCGCGGCAATGCCGTGCTGCTCGGCGATGCCGCACATACGGCCCACTATTCGGTCGGCTCGGGTACCAAGCTCGCGATGGAGGATGCGATTGCCTTGCGCGACGCCATCGACAAGGGTGAGGACCTTGCCACCGCGCTGGCCACCTACGAGCGTGAACGCCGCCCGCAGGTTGCGCGGTTGCAGGAACTGGCGAGGCGTAGCCGGCTGTGGTGGGATTCCTTCCCGCGTCGCACCAACCTGCCCGTCGATCAGCTCATGGTCTCCTACATGACCCGTACGGGGAACGTCGGGTTGGAACGGTTCGCGGGCACGAATCCCGATGTTGTCCGCAATGGACTCGCCGAGTTCGCGGGCGTCGATACCTCGCTCGTGCCGGACGAGGGCTTGGTGGACTGGGTCCTGAGTCAGCCGTTGGTCCACAGCGAGCGGGAATGGAACACGCGGATGCTGTCGCCGGCCGACCGGGACCGGCTCTCCACACCCCTCGAAGACTCTTCCCGGACACCTTCGAGCGAGTGCGATCTGGTGCGGGTGACCGTCGAGTTGGACGACCCGTGGAGTTCCGAGGCGGACGTATTGGTCAAAGGACTCAACGATCTCGTCCTCGCCGGCCGACGAGGATTCTGGCTCACCGGACCGGCCGACCGGGGAACCCTGTTGACCCGGCTCGACCTGGGCGAGCGGCTGCGTGCCGAGACGACCGGACTCGTCGTCGTCGACGGTGCGGCGGAGAACCTCGACGACCTCGCCGCCGGTATCGCCGCCGCGCGTACCGACCTGGTCTGTCCACTGTCATCACTGACGAAGGAGACACACGATGACGCTGCCTGATATCCAGACTGAGCACCGGGTGAAGGGCGTCGACCACGCCGCCTTTCCCACCTTCGATCCGGCCGCGACCGTGCGCTTCTACCGCGACACCCTCAAATTCCCGGTCGTGCACTCCATCTGTGCCGCTGGTTGGGGGCCGGAGGACCACCCGGATTTCATCCACTTCTTCTTCGATATCGGCAACGACGACCGGATCGCGTTCTTCTACTACTTCGGTATGCCGAAGCCGAACACAGAGCCCGCCAAGGGCGATGTGTACGCCCGGTTCGGCGCCGATGTGCCCGACTTCTTCGTGAATTCCCGGCACCTGGCCATTCACGTCGATTCCGAAGAAGATCTGCTCGAGTACCGGCGGCGCCTCGACGCCAGTGAATGGCCCTGCGAGATGCAGGTCCAGCACGAGACCATCGAGTCGATCTACACCCACGATCCCAACGGATACATGGTCGAGCTCACTCGCGCACTGCGGCCGGTGACACCGCAAGAAGACTTGGATGCCGAACTCACCATCGAGGCGCTGTGCGAGGTCGCGTCCGGGCCGGATCCGTCGCTGGACAAGCTGCTCACCCGCAAGGCCGAGCTGATCGTCGATCGCGCTGCCCAGTGGGAAGCGGTGACGAAGTGACCGCCGTATTCGTACTGGACGTCCCGGAGAACGAGGGCGTCGTCCGGGTCGCCGAGCAGGACGCCCTGTTGGAGGTCCGGAAGGTCGGGCCGTACTTCCTGATCGCTCTCGGTTCGGACGGTCGCGAAGAGCGTCCGAGTGGGGATCTGGGCGAGGACGTCGGTCCAGGACATACCAGCACCGCCGAGCAAATCATCATCGACCGGCGGGCGACCGAATGCCGCCACGCCGTCTGGTACTCCGCCCTCGCCGGACTTCAGGACGCGCGTGTCGCCCAGCACGACAAGAACGCGCTGCGGATCGTCCGCCGTTAGCCCGCCACCAACCAAATCAGGATGATCATGAACAAGCACTACCGCATCGGCCTCGTGGTTCCCAGCTCGAACGTCACCGTGGAGACGGAGATGCCCGCGCTGCTGCAACGCCATCGGAATGCGACTTTCTCCTTCCACACCACCAGGATGCGGATGCACACTGTCTCGCCCGAGGAATTGCGGGCGATGAACGGCCAGCGGGAACGCTGCGTCGACGAGATCGGCGACGCCGGTGTCGATGCGATTCTCTATGCCTGCCTTGTCGCGCTCATGGTGCCGGGGCACAGCGACGGGGTCGGCGAGCACGAACGCACCGAAGAGACAGTCGCCGCGCAGCTCGCGGATCGAGGCCTGGCACCGCACGTGAGCTCCAGCGCCGGCGCACTCATTCATACACTGCGTGCGTCCGGTCTCACCCGAGTCGGTCTGGTCATGCCCTATCTGCGCCCACTCGCCGAACTCGTGGTGGCCTACCTCGAAGCCGAAGGCATTGTCGTCACCGACTGGCGGGCCCTCGAGGTGGCCGACAATGCCGAGGTGGGCTGCATTCCGGGCGACCGGGTGCTGGAGGCCGCCCGCTCGCTCGACCTCACCGGTGCGGACGCACTCGTACTCTCGGCGTGCGTACAGATGCCGTCGTTGCCGCTGATCCAGGCGGCCGAAGCCGAATTCGCACTTCCCGTCCTATCGGCTGCGACCGCAGGAGCGTTCACCTTGCTCGACCGGCTCGGGCTGCCCGTCGACCTCCCGGGCGCGGGGCGACTGCTGACCCGTGACGCCAAGGTTGGTGCATAACCATGGCGAGGAACCCGGGACTCACCGCCGACTGGTATCCGGCGGTACTGCCGGCCGGTACCGGTGTCGAGCTGCAAACCAATGTCACAGTCGACGGCAATGCGGCGAAGGGCACTCTCTACACCCCGCCGGGCCGCGAGTCTCGTGACACCACCGTCATCGTGACGATGCACCCGCGGGTCGACTTCTTCCGCCACTACCTCATCCCCGCCCTGCTTCGCGCCGGCCACGCCGTCTATGTGCAACAGGCGCGCGACGCCGGCAACGATCTCCGCCTGGTTCACGAGCAAGCACTACTCGACCTCGGTGCGGGCCTGGAGTGGCTCCACACTCGCGGGTTCCGCCGCACCGTCGGGCTCGGCAACTCCGGCGGGGGGGCACTGTTCACCTATTACGTGCAGCAATCACACAAAGCGCCGGACGATCGAATCCTGCGTACACCGGCGGGGCGCCCGACCTCGCTGGACAAAGCCACCTTGCCCACGCTCGATGCGCTCGTCTATCTCGCTCCGCATCCAGGGCAGGGCACCCTCCTCAGCTGCTGTATCGACCCCTCGGTCAGTGACGAGAACGACGCGTTCTCGGTCGACCCGGCGCTCAATCCCTTCGGCGAACACAACGGTTACCGTCCTGCTCCCGAAAGCTCCGCCTACTCGGAGGAATTCGTTCGTCGCTACCGCACGGCCCAGCTCGAGCGGGTCGCCCGCATCGACGAGATCGCCCGCGCCCATGTTGCCGAGGCGCTCGACGCCCGCAAGCGAGTCCAATCAGGCAGTGCCAGTGCCGAGGACCGTCATCGCGCCGGCAGCGCACGGCTGATCACTGTCTGGCGCACCGATGCCGACCTGCGCGCGATGGACCTGTCGCTCGACAAGTCGGATCGTGCGTACGGCTCGGTCTACGGGCCCAGGCCCGAGGTCACCAACTACGGCATCGTCGGTTTCGGGCGCCTCTCCACACCAGAGGCCTGGCTGTCGACCTGGTCGGCACTGTCGTCCAACGCCACCATCGCCAAGGCGGGCCCCGATATGACTCTGCCGACACTGCTCATTTCCTACAGCGCAGACAACTGCGTCTTTCCCAGTGATTTCGACGGCATCGTGGCCGCCGTCGCCAGCAGTGACAAGCAAGTCCTGCGGATCGCGGCGGACCACTACGGCCACCCGATCGAACCGGCCGCGCAGCGACGCGACCACGCCGCCGGCCCCATCGACGAGTGGATTCGCCGCCTCGGCTGATCGACATTCCCCGGATTCACTCCTGTTCTCTTCGCGCCCGCATTCGGCGGGCGTTCTCTTCACGCCTGCACTTCAGCCGGCCAAAACAAAGGGGTTTTGGATGACAGCGCTGTCCATCCGACGCCATTCCGTTGCCGCCGCGGTTTCGCTCGGCTTCGCCGCCATCGTGTTCGATGGCTACGACCTCATCGTTTACGGATCCGCCGTACCACAGCTCCTCGACTACCAGGACTGGCAGCTCACTCCCACCCAGGCCGGAGCGATCGGAAGCTACGCACTCGTGGGCGCCGTTCTAGGCGCGGTATCAGTCGGCACACTCACCGACCTCATGGGCAGAAGGCGCCTTTTCATCGCTTCGCTGACGTGGTTCTCGCTGATGACGCTGCTCACCGCCCTTGCCCCGACACCGGAGTTGCTGGGCCTGTTCCGCTTTCTGGCCGGCCTGGGCTTCGGCGGGATTCCGCCGACGGCAGTCGCATTGGTCATGGAGGTCGCACCTCCGGCACGCCGTCACTTCATCAACGCACTCATGCTCTGCGGATTTCCCGCGGGCGGAGTGCTCGCCGCGGTCATGGCTCTCCAGTTCCTCGAACCGCTCGGCTTCCGAGCGCTGTTCGCGTTCGGCGCCTTGCCGCTCGTCACCATCGTTCCACTCAGCATCTGGCTCCTCCCGGAGTCACCCGGCTTCGTACGACGCCCGCGAGGTGGCGGGCGCAGCGCTCGCCTGGGCCGGCTCACGACACTGCTCAAAGGGAGACAAACCGCAGCGCTCGTGCTGTTCATCATCACCAACTTCTGCAGCTTCCTGCTGGTCTTCGGCCTGAACACCTGGCTGCCGACGCTGATGCGGGAGGCGGGCTACGAGCTGGGCTCGGCCTTGGCGTTCCTGCTCGTCCTCAACGTCGGCGCCGCGGTGGGCGGGTTGGCCGGGTCGGCCTTGGCCGACCGGTGGGGCAGTCGGTGGATCGCGACAGCTCTTTTCGTCCTCGCGGTCGCGTCCTTGGGGCTGATCGCGGTGCCGTTGCCGACCGCCGTTCTCTTCCTGCTCGTGTTCGTGGCCGGAGCGGCGACCACCGGCAACCAGGTGGTGATCTACGGCTATATCGCCGCCCACTACAGCCCCGGAAACCGAGCCACGGCCCTGGGCGTCAGCACCGGCGTCGGCCGCCTCGGTGCGGTTGCCGGACCGATCGTCGGTGGCGCTCTCGTGGCCGCCGGTGCCGGCCTGAGTGTGAATGTCGGCGTATTCGCTCTGGTCGCGGTCCTCGGTGCGGTGGCCTGCGCCGCGGTCCCTGCCCCGAAGACCGCGCCCGCTCTCTGACCGATACTGCTGAATGGAACGGCTATGCCGTACACCGTGTCCGAGTGCGTCGCCGCCGTCGTCGCAGAGTTACACGACGGCCCGGTTTTCGGGCTGATGGGCGACGCGAATTCGAAGTTCGTGACGAGGCTGAAACGGCGTTACGGGATGCCCTACTACGCGGCACGGCACGAGTCCGGCGCCCCTCACCAAGTATTGATCGTGGTGACTGTAGTCACGCACCTACTGTCATTCTCGGATATTTTGCCACCCATCATATTTCGGGCGGCCGGCGGTGGACAACACAGGACGGTTCCGGGCCAAAATCCATGGTTTCGAGACCGAGTCCGGTTCCTGCCGCCTCCGTCTCCACTTCTCGATCGCGGGCAGACCGGCACCGGCCGCGATCACCAGCGAGTCCCACGCCAGCTCGCGGGTAGCGTCGCCGCTCGTGACTTCTACTCTGCGTACCCAGCGTCTTGTCCTCGAGCGGTACGTCCCGGAAGATGAGGAAGGCTTCGTCGCTTTGTTTCAGGACACGAGGGTGTCTCGATGGATGGGTGACGGCCCGTCTTCCGAAGCGGCCGACCGGGCCTTGTTCGGGCGGGTCTTCACCAAGGTTTATGCGGACGATCTGTTCGACGTCTGGGCCGTTCGCCGGGACGGACGCCTGGTCGGGCATGCCGAGATCAAGCCGACTGACGTGGTCGAGGGCTACGAGATCATTTACGCTTTGACCCCACAGGTGTGGGGATGCGGTTTGGGCGTCGAGTTGGCAGAAGCGCTCGTCGCCTACGGTTTCCACACCCTGGGGCTGACCGAGGTGCACGCCACCGTGGCCGCGCCGAACAAGGCTTCGCTGCGTGTTCTGAGCGCAGTCGGTTTCGAGCATATCCGGGACATCACAGAAAACGATGGCAGTACCACCCTGCTATTGGCCCGGTCGATCAGTGACCGCTCACCCACCGACCGATAGCAAGAACCTATCAACCAAACCCGCCACTTCGCCTGATTTCGGCGAATACTACGACGACCGAAAACGGTGTCACCGTCGCGCACGAACCGGCTGGAACTGGGGTTGATGTCGTCCGGTCCACCGTGTGCAGTGGCGGCCGTGCAGTGCCTCACGCCAGCTACCTGGCCGAACAGGGCTTCATGTACCAGGTGGCACGATCGTTAGTGGCACCCCTGGGTGCACGAACATCGTTCAGCGAAACAGGGGCCGGATGGCAACCGCCTTGCTGCCCCGCATTTACAATGCAGATCAGTACTGTATTGTAATTAACATGGGAATCGAGGCACGTCCGCCTGGCCGCCCGCGGGACGCCGGCGCCGATACCGCCATCCTCGACGCGGCGCTGGAGCTGCTGATCGAGCGTGGCGCGGCCGCCGCCAGCATCGAGCAGGTCGCTCGGCGCGCCGGGGTGACACGAGCCACCGTCTACCGTCGTTTTCCGGACAAGACGCAGCTCCTGATCGCCGCTGTCGAGTCCGCCTACGGCAACCCACCGCCAACGCCGGAGATCCGCGACCTGGAACATCTGCTGACGGGGTGGGCGGCAGCGCTCGCCGATCCTCGGCAGCGACGGCTCCTGCGCCGGCTCTACGGCGCGTTCGAGGACTATCCCGAGATCGCCGACGCCTACGAGCAGCAGCTCGGTAGCCATCGAAGCGATGCCCGCACGGCGGTGTTCGAGCAGGCCCGGGACAACGGCGAGCTGCCACCGGACACCGACCCGCAGGTCCTGCTGGACATGCTCACCGGCGCGGGGTGGCAGCACCTGGTCACCCGGCCCGACACCAGCACGCCGGACGACGTCGAGCAGTACCTGCGCGCCGTCCTTCACCAAGCGGGCTTCACGCCCGCAACCCGACGGGACCGCGCGCCCCGGCCCACCAAGGAGTAGACACCATGTCGACGACCACGTCCTCAGCCTCGGTCGAAGCACAGCTGCGCACGCGGGCATTCGCCCGCGTCATCGGCCCCTACATCGCCACGTTCACGATCCTCTACGCGATCCGTCTGCCGGATCTGATCTGGCTCATCAACGACCTGTTCTCACAGCCGGTCCTGGTCTTCATGCTCGGCGCGCTGATGCTCGGCGCGGGCCTGGTCATCATCGGCGGTCACCGCAGCTGGCGCGGACCGCTCGCGATCACGATCTCCGTGTTCGGCTGGTTCGTTGCCCTGCGCGGCTTCCTTCTGATCGCCCACCCCACCGCTGTCGAGGAAACCGTTGACGCAACCATGCTCTCGCCCACCGCGACGCTGCTGGCGCGGGCCTTCTTCGCAGTCCTGGGAGCGATCGGTCTGCTGCTGACGTACGCCGGCTGGTTCACCAAGCCGTCCGTGCCCGGAGCAACGCCCGCGGAGCCCACAGTCACGGAGTCGGCGACCGACCGATGACGGCGGCAGTACTGCCGTCAGCAGACGAGATCCGGGCGACCTCGCCTGAGTAGATGCTCGCTGCACCAACTGCTGTTCGTCGGCAGCACTCGGGTTCGGGGGCTCTTCGCGCGGTTTCGGTGTTGTCGGGAAACGATCTTGGGCTCAACCGCTCACTGCATCACCGCATGGATGATCATGTCGGCGTGGAGGGTTCGGTGCGGGATTACGGGTTGTCACCTGCTGGTCAGGACGAGTTGTGGAGACGGTGGCGGGCAGGTGAGTCGCTCAGTTCGATGTCGCGGTCCCTCGGGATGCCGTTGCAGCACGTGCGCCGGTTCCTGGCCCAGACCGGAGGAGTCCGAATGAACAGCGGTGATGCGCTGACCCTTTGAGACCGCCATCGTTCGTGAGACATCCCGGGGCGCAGCGGGTCTCCGCAGGTCTCCCAGTACAACCCGCAACCTCGGTACCGGAGCGCCGCACCTCGCCGCCACCGGGATGCTGGCCGCTGGCCAGGCTGTCTACCACGACTCGGCGCATGCCTGGATAGTCCTCTTGCTGGTGTGTATCTGACGGTCGTCATCAGCTGGGTCAGGGTGCAAAAGGTGTCGTAGCCCGCAGAAGTGGTCGGACGCCACAGCGCGAGCGAGAAGCTCTGATCGCACAGCGTCGGCCGTGTGCCGTGTCGGGAAGAAGGCGGTGGGTGCAAGACTCGAACGGGCCCACCGGTAACCCCGCGCTTTCGTCGTCGAGGTGGCATCGGTGTCAGGCTTTGCCGAGAGGCGATTGTTCGAGAACTGAAGGCGGCACCGTCGGCGGGTTTCGCCCTTTGTGCTGGGCAGTCCTCTTCCTGTGCTCCTGACCATCGCGGCGAGGTGAACCGGGCCACTTTCCTGTCGTCCGTCGGGGGATTTGACGTTCTGACCAACGATCAGCGCGGGCCGAGTACGTGCTGCTGGTCTCTCCGGGTAACTCGCGGAGAGGTGCCGCGCGTTTTGGCCTCCGCAGAAAGTTGCGATCAATGCGTCGAAATTGCGTTGCAGCCGAGCATGATTCGTGAAGCCCGCAACTTGCCTATCCGGTCACGGCGGTCGCCGCTGGGCTGATCGTTGGGGTTGGGCACCGCGCACCGATCCCGAGCCGATGGCTCATGACGCTCTATGTGGGGGTCAGGGGTTCGAGTCCCCTTAGCTCCACCTGAAACCCCGGGTCAGGCCCGGTGTAGTACCGGGCACTGACCTTTTCTTTTGACCGAGCCCACGTTTACCTCACGGTTTGGGACCAATTTGTGGTTTCGTGCTCTACGGTGCGGTCATCATGTCGATCGCGGCCGGCAGTGCCGGACCGCTGGATCGGGTATCCGCTGAGCTGCTCGACCTGCTCGATCATCACCATCCGGCCGGGCGGGAATAGCTGCGTTGGACGTCGCCGGCGTCGGGACGGCCTGGCACCGCAGCCTCCTCGCCGTGTGCGTCGCGGTCACCCGTGTTGTCGATCAACGACTCGCCGCGGCTCCACGGCATGAACACAGCGAAGACGATGGCAGTGGCCAGCACACTGGCGACCATGATCATCGCCGCGTACTTCCAGCCCTGCATCGTCGCATCCTGCATAACCCGCACGAGACTGTTCGGATTGTCCAGATCGGTGACCACGCCGGGGAGCCCGGGCCGGTTCAATATCTCGAGTACCGAGATCGGGGAGTTCTCGATCAAATCGCGCTGCTGGGCGGACAGGAAGTTATTCGCGAGCGGACCGTAGGAGTCGAGCTTCGCCGAGACGATATCGCGGTATTTACCGAACAGCACCGAGCCGAGGATGGCGATTCCGAGAGCACCACCGATTTCGCGGGTCGTGTCGTTGACCGCCGATCCGGCGCCGACTTCCAGGCGGGGTACCGAGGACATGACGGAGTCGGTGACAGGCCCGGTGACGATGCCCAGACCGCCGCCCATCAGGATCATCGACCCGAACGGGATCTGCCAGTAGGTGGTTTCGACGGTCGCCTGCCCGGCCCACATCAGCCCTCCGGCCAGGATCACCATCCCCGCGATCACGACCGGAGTGTGCCCGTACCTGTAGCCGAGCCAGGTCGCGACCGGCGCGCCGAGGCCGACCGCGAGGGCGAACGGCAGCGAATGGATACCGAAGGTCAACGGATCCATCAGCAACACCCCTTGGAAGTACTGGCTGACCATGAACAGGAAACCGAACATCGCGAAGTACGACACCGCGAGCGCGAGCGCGGGTAACGCGAAGCGGCGGATCCGGAACAAACGCACATTCAACACCGGGTATTCGGCGCGCAGTTCCCACGCCGCGAACAGCGCCAGCAGTAGCACCGCGGCGAGGATTCCGCCGATTGTCATGGGTGCCGTCCACCCGTGCCGGGGTGCTTCGATGAAACTCCACACCAGCAGGAAAACTCCGGCAATCGAGAGAGTGACACCGAGTAGGTCCAGCGATCCTGTCCTACCCGAACGTGATTCCGGAACGAAAACGTAGGCCAGGGCGAGCACGACGACGGCGGCGGGCACGTTGATCCAGAACATCGAGTGCCAGGAGAAATGCTCCAGCAGCCAACCACCCACGGTCGGTCCGATCCCGACAGCGAATCCGGCCATCGCGGTCCAGACCGCGATCCCCAGCGCACGTAGACGCGGCGTGGGATACACCGTGGTGATGATTGCCAGGGTCGCGGGGAACACCGCCGCAGCCGAAACTCCCATGCCGGCCCGGGCGATGAGCACCTGGGTCAACGATTGCGCGCATGCACCGAGTACAGACATCGCAGCGATACCCACCAGGCCACCTACCAGCACGCGGCGACGCCCGAGCCGATCTCCGAGATGGCCGAACATCAGCAAGAACCCGGCGAACGGGAGCGTGTAGGAGTCGATCACCCACTGCAATCCGCTGAAGTCCGAATCGAGCTCGTTGGCCAGTGTCGGCAGCGCCACGACTACCACGGTGTTGTCCAGCAACACCAGCAGCACAGCCAGGCACGAGGTGACAAGCGCGCCGAAGGCAGCCCACTGCGGTCGTACCGAATGCGATCGCGTTGGACCGTCCTTGCGCAGCGTGATCATCGCTTACCCTCGCCTCCGGCGCCCATCGCATCGGTCCGGCACCGAACGCGAATAAATGTAACTTCTAGTAACAGAATCGGAAGATAGTCGGACATTCGGTCTGATGCAAGCTCCGCTCTATCGGGCGGTCACTGCCGATCGCCCGTCGCACCGGTGCCCGAGTGGCCAGCGGTGCCGCCGCGTTCATCAACTCCGGATTCGACCCGCCGCACCCTGCACAACAGCTCTGGCCCGGCTGGCTACCACGACAGGCCGGGTGCAGAGCTGTGGGCTCTGCGGTGTTCTGGTAACCGGATGAGCGCGGCCCAGGTGTCCGGTCCGACGATGGCGTCGGCCTTGATCCCGGCCGACGCCTGGTACTCGCGCACGATCTGTTCGGTGCCGGGACCGAAGACGCCGTCCAGTGGGTTCGGCCGCTCGCCGCGATATCGGTATTCGACTCCGAGTCGTTCACGGGAGGAATGCGGATGATCGCCCAGCACCGCTGCACATTCTGAACCTGTCGCCCCGATATCCACGCAGGGCAGTCGCCGAGAATGCGATGGACGAACTCTTCAGCGCTCTCGGTCCGGGTGAACGGGTCGGGTCCGATAGGTACCGATACTGCACGGCACTCGGTCGAGTCGGGTGTGTCGCGCGTCGGACTCTGTGGCAGGGCGATTGAGTCAGTCCTGAAGGAGAATCCGACATATGGGTAGACCCCCGCCGATTCCGGTCGAGAAGAAGACGCGGATCGTGATGGTGTGCCGGCCGGTGAGGCGACGATCGCGAAGGCGGCCCGTCGGGAAAAGTGCAGTGAGCAGTCGGCCGGCCCATGGAAGGCCGAGTTCCTGGAGCCGGGTATGTCCGCGTTGTCAATCGGGGCGATCGGGTCCATCGCGCCGGGCCCGACATCTGGCCACGGAATGGGCATCGGGCGTACAGCGGTGGCCGTCGGCTGCCGCGAAATTCGGCGAGCCGACGGCCGGAGCAGTCATGCGGATCAGCGACCGGCGAGTGCCGATTCCCCGATGAGCGCGGCCCAGGTGTCCGGTCCGACGATGCCGTCGGCCTTGATCCCGGCCGACTTCTGGTACTCGCGCACGGTCTGTTCGGTGACTGGACCGAAGACGCCGTCCAATGGGGTTCCGCGGAAACCGATGAGGTAGAGGGCCTTCTGTACAACATAGACGCAATCGCCGGTCGAGCCGCGCGACAGCGTCGGATAAGAGGACGCACACGCATGGGCGGTGTCCTGTTCGCCCGACGTCGCGGGTGCGCTCTGCGCCTGGGCGAGCGCGGCCGAACCACTCGCGATGCTCAGCGCGATACCCGCGACCAGGACCGCTCGGAGCGTGCGGCCGGTCAGGCGTGTAGTGGACATCTCATTCATTCCGACTCCAGTTCCCTTGTGGTGACTGCTGTTCGGGGCAGCTCCCGAGCAGGGTGGAATGAAGTTATCCAGGCGCGCCAACGTCGCGCTCACGTCGCACCAATGTGTCCGGACGATCACCGGGCGGGGTCTGCGAGGCGTACTTTCACCATGGTGGAACCCAGGCGGATGGTGTCGCCTGGTTCGAGCAGAGTCGCCGAGCCGATGCGGCGGTCGTTTACGTAGACCCCGTTCGCGGAGCCGAGATCGGTGATGTGCGCGCGTTCACCGTCGCTGTCGACACGGGCGTGCCGGCGGCTGATCTTCGGATCGGCCAGCCGCAGATCGTTGCCGACGCCGCGGCCGATACTCACCCCGGCCTCGGTGACAGCGATGACCTGGCCATCGCCGGAGACCAGCATGATCACCGACAGCGATTCCTGCAGCGTCGGCCGCTCCTCTTCCGGCGCTGTGGAGCCGGAAACGGGACTTCCGGGCAAAGGTTCGTGACGCAGGATCCGTTCCTGTAGCGCCCGGAGTTCCTGCGGCGCGTCCATACCCTGGTCGTACAGCCGGCTCAGGATGACCCGGCAGGCCCCGGCGGCGTCGTCGGCGCTGTCACCGAGGTAGAGCGCGGTGATGTAGCGCGACCACACCGCGACCCCGGTCGGTGATTCCTCGGCCATGACCCGCAGTTCCCCGATCACCTCCCGGGCCCGGCCGCACGCGATATCCATATCGATCCGGTCGATCACCGTCTGCCGCCGTTCCTCCTCCATGCGGACCCGGAAACCGTCCACGAACGGGGATGCCCGCAGCCCGTCGAGCGCGTCTCCGGACCATTCCGCCAGGGCCTGCCGGAACGCATCCGACGCACCCTCGTAATCGCCTCTGTCCCGCGCCATGACAGCTTTGGTGCGGGTTTCGGTGAAACGGTGCAGATCGCAGTCGCCGGGCCGGATGTCCAGGCGGTAGCAGCCGGATTCGGTGCGCAGCAGGTCGGTATCGGAGACGCCCGCGGCGCGGATGGCGGCGCGGATCCGCGCGATCCGGTTCTGCAGACTGCTGCGGTAGCTGGGCGGGGGTTCGTCGTCCCAGACCCGCCGGCCGAGTCGTTGCGGGGACAACGCGACCCCGCGTTCGACGGCGAGTACGGCGAGTATCATCAGCGTCCGGTATCCACTCAGGTGGAGTCGGCGGCCGCCGATGACCAGGCGCACCGGACCGAGCAGCCGCAAATCGATGGGTATCCGGGTCAGTCGAGATTCCAACATATTCCTGCAAAACCTCCGTCCGTTTCCCGAAACACCGGCCATCGCAGAACTGTGGTGCGGGTCCGTGGACCGTAGATCCCGTCGGCCATGGCGCCTGCGGTCTTCTGAAGCTGTTCGATCGCCGACTTGGTCGTGAAGTCGTAAGCGCCCGACACATCGACGGGGATGTGATGGCACAGGGCGACCGCGCGTTGTACCGAGGACACGGCGTCGGTGCGGTCGCCGAGATTCAGGATGCAGTTCGGTTCGTCTCGGGAGCCGTGGCCGGTCGGCAGTTCCACATAGGTGCGGTCGCCGTTGAAGTGCCGGATCGTCCAGTGGCAACGGGCCGTGAGGCGGCTGGGGGTCGTGGCGGTCGGGCCGGGGCCCACGATAGGTACCGGGGTCGTCGGAGGGTCGGGTTCGGCCCGGACGGCAAGGGCCCAGCCGGCGGCGAGCGCGACGGTGAGCGCGGCGGCTGCCGCCATCCATGGCCAACGAGGGCGAACCCGGGAGGCGGGCACGGTGGTGTCCTGGGAGACAACCGTTTCCGCCCCGGTGACCGTGTCGGCTCCGACCCGCTCGGATGTCGTGGCCCGAGGCAGCGCATCGGTATGAACAGGGCGGGACACCTCGGCGACCACTTCGTCCGACAGTGCGGCGCGGGCGGCGGCGGCCAGTTCCGCGCAGCTCTGGTATCGGTCGTCGGGATCCTTGGCCATCGCCTTGGCGATAACGGAGTCGAACACCTCCGGCAGGTCCGGCCGGATACGGGTGGGCACCGGAGCAGGTTCGCTGCGGTGCGCGTGGATCAGTTCCCGGTCGCCACGGTTCGGGTAAGGGTAGGAACCGGTGAGCAGTCGGTGCAGTGTCGCCCCGAGCGAGTAGATGTCGGAGCGGTGGTCGGGCAGCGAACTGACGAAACGCTCCGGGGCCACGTAATGCGGCGAGTATTCGCGCCGGCCGACACCGGTGAGGGTGGCGTCGTCTTCGAGGCTGCGGGCGATTCCGAAATCGGCGACCAGCACGCGTTCACGGCCGTCGGCGGTGGAGACCAGCAGGTTGGACGGTTTGATATCGCGATGCACGACCTTGTTGTGATGGGCGTGGTCGATACCGGCGGCGGCGTCGGAGATGAAGCTGACAGCACGGGACGGGTCCAGTCCGGCGCCGGTGTCGAGCAGTACCTCGGTGACGTTGGGGCCGTCGACGTATTCCATTTCGATCCAGCACAGCCCGTCGGTGACATCACGGTCGTGTATCCGCACGATGTTCGGATGCGACAGACCGCAGACGAGTTCGGCTTCCCGACCGAACAGGCGCAGCCCGCGGGGGCCGCCGCGGGAGGGGTCGAATACCTTGAGCGCCACTATCTTGGACGGCAGCCGCGGGTGCACAGCGCGGTAGACGACCCCCATCCCGCCGCGACCCAGTTCTCGATCGATCCGGTAGCCCGCGAATTCCTCACCGATGCGCAGAACCACATCCGCCCTTCGCTCCGGCCGCCACCCGCACCCCGGTCGCGGATTTCCGGGCCGTCCGCGTTACGCCGGTTCTCTTCCATGTCAACACTTTTCGTGCCGACTCTCCGCGCGCGGAGAATATCAGGCTCCGGGCTGTCCGGGGAGCCGTCGATTGATGTTGCCCGGATTTCCGGAGTTGGTTTGCTTGACCCTCGGTGTGGACGTCCACGGCTTGGGGCCCCTTCCGGTCCTGCTCCACCGAGAACTCGACACGTTGACCCGATGGCAGATCGCCACCCTACTGGAAGGTATGGGAAGGTGCCGGTCGTCGCCTCACTTCGTGTGCCGACCAGTACGCTGGTCATTGGTCCCGGTGATTGCCGAGCCGCTCGAGGCCTCTCTGCGGTCCTGTTTCTTGTATCGCGAGGTCGCCCGAATCACTCGGAGAGGCGAATATGGCAACGACCGCAAGCGAAACAAATGGCCAAGATTCCACCGGCACCTCGGCGGAGCAAGATGACGTTGCGGATGACATCTGGGTTGAGGACGAGTCTCCGGCGCTGCGTCGGGCGCGCAAGGAAGCCGAGTTCACCGCCAGTGGGGACTCGACACGGGCGTATCTGAAGCAGATCGGGCGAGTTCCGCTACTCTCCGCGGCCGAGGAGGTCGATCTCGCGGTCCGGATCGAAGTCGGTCTGTATGCGGTGCAGAAACTGCAGGCCGAATGCGAGGGGCCCGCGGGTCTCACGATCGCACGTCGCCGAGACCTGACCTGGATCGTACAGGACGGCATCGCGGCCAAAGATCATCTGCTCGAGGCAAACCTGCGGCTGGTGGTGTCGATCGCAAAACGGTACACCGGGCGGGGCATGGCCTTCCTCGACCTGATCCAGGAGGGCAATCTGGGTCTTGTGCGTGCGGTCGAAAAGTTCGACTACAGCAGAGGATTCAAGTTCTCGACCTATGCCACATGGTGGATTCGCCAGGCGATTTCTCGCGCCATGGCCGACCAGGCCCGCACCATACGAATCCCCGTGCACATGGTGGAGATCATCAACAAGCTCGGGCGGGTGGAGCGCGAACTGCTTCAGCAGCTGGGCCGCGAGGCAACAGACCAAGAGCTTGCCGCAGAATTGGGTATTACACCCAAGAAGGTTCTCGAGGTTCGGCAAATCGCACGCGAACCGATCTCGTTGGACCAGACGCTCGGTGACGAGGGCACGACCCAGTTCGGCGATTTCATCGAAGACTCCGAGGCTGTCGTAGCCGTCGAGAAGGTAGCGTTCACCCTGCTGCAGGAGCAGTTGCGGTCGGTACTCGACACGCTCAGCGAGCGCGAAGCCGGTGTCATGCGCCTGCGTTACGGCCTGGACGATGGGCAGCCTCGAACGCTCGACGACATCGGGAAGGTCTACGGCGTCACCCGTGAGCGGATCCGGCAGATCGAGTCGAAGACGATGTCGAAGCTACGTCACCCATCGCGCTCACAGTTGCTTCGGGATTACCTCGAATAGACGCAATGGTCCTGCGGACGGTTGAAGGTCGGCAGCGGGCCCGGCTGCAGTCTTCGAGTCACGGTCATCTCATCCTCGTGGTCTGCGCGACAGGCGTTCGACGAGTTCAGCGTTGGCGCGGTCGCCGGTGTTCAGCGGCGGTGGTGCGGGTATTGCGGTAGGCGCTGTTGGAAAGACAGGATCGCGGAGTTCTGGATCGTGCCGTTGCGGATCTCGATCGCGCGTCGGACGGTTTCGTGATCGTCCCAGGTGGAGTGTCCGGAAAGGACCGACCGCAGGTGCGGCAGCAGCGCTTCGCTGATCTCCCAGGTCGCCGAGTTCCACAGGTAGGACGGGCTGTGATCGACAGCGTAGTAGGTGACCCCGTCGCCGACCGGGAGGGTCGGCCGGGTGAACGTCGTGGGCTGCGCCCAGCTGAAGCCCATGGCTTCGTCGCAAGAGACGTCGACGATGAGGCTACCCGGGGCGAAAGCGGCGAGGTCGTCTTCGATGAGGAAGGTCAGCGGCGCGTCGGTGTCCTGCAGCACGCAATTGACGACGATGTCGTGCTCGGCGAGAAACCCGGCCAACGGCACCCGGCCGGGCTCGGTGTGTGCGTAGCTGCGACGCGGGTCGCCCTGCATGTTCGCGTCGTGGTCGAAATGCACCATCGTGGCGGAATGGATCGGCGATCCGACCGTGCTGAGGCCACGGGCGGTGAGAACTTCGACGTCGTGGATCCCGTGGGCGTTCAGCGCGGTCACCGCGCCGCGCGCGGTCGCCCCGAAGCCGATCACCGCCGCTCGCAGTCGGCGGCCGTAGTCCCCGGTCGACCCGATCGACTGCAAGGCGTGCAGCACCGAGCAGTAGCCGGCCAGCTCGTTGTTCTTGTGGAAGACGTGCAGGCCGAACGAGCCGTCGCGTCGCCAGTGGTTCATCGCCTCGAACGCGATCACGGTCAGTCGACGGTCGATGGCCAGTTGGGTCAGCTCGGCGTCCTGCACACAGTGGGGCCAGCCCCACAGCACCTGGCCGGTCCGCAGTTCGGCGACGTCTTCCCGCAGCGGTTTGGCCAGCAGGATGACCTCGCACTCGGCGATGAGCTGCTCGCGTGTGCGCATCCCTGCGACCGTGCCCGCCAATCGTTCGTCGGGCACGCCGAAGGGTTCACCGTATCCGTGTTCGAGATAGATGGTTTTCCGGAGATCGGCGTCGATCCGGTCGAGGTGGTGTGGGTGGATCGGCAACCGCCGTTCGTTCTCTTTTCGTGAACGCGCGACGACGCCGAGACTGAGCTGGTGCACCGGAGGCCCCTTTGCTAGGAACCAGTCTTAGCACACCCACGGCAATCGTCGTGTACTCGGGTGGTGTCCAGTCCCGGCCTCACAGCACGCCCGCACCGGGCCGTGACGACCCCGGGCAGGATCCGTTCGTCGACTCGGCACGACATCGATCTTCCCGCGGTGGAGCCGAGCCCGTGAGGGCTGAGCTCCGACGCCGGACAGCAGTATGTCTATTTGCGCTTCTTGCCTCTGCTCTCCAAGGCTTCAACACCGGATTCGGTCGCGGCTGACTTGGCCTTCTTCTCCGCTCGTTTCTCCTTGATCGATTTCCCCTGCTTTTTGGACATCGTGCTACGCGGAGATTTGTCGGACAACTGGGCATCCTTTGTTTGCAAGACCTCGGCGGTCTCGTTCCCTCGACAGTACGCTTCCGGGGAGATTCCAGCCCAGGGCAGAGCGAGGCGAGCCGGCACTCGAGCGTTTCGTCGACGGGCGCGGATAATCTGTCCGACAACGCATCCGGCCTCAGCCGAACGGCGCGTCACGAAGGGCGGCCGGCCCACCCGCGGTGGCGGGGTCCAGCGCGCGGACGGTGACCTGGCCGGAGTGCAGCGGCACGCCGGCGAAGTGGAAGTCTGCTGGTGCCGGCTTCGGCTGGGCTTGCCGATCCAGCAACACCACCACACGGGCGGCGTGTTCCCAGAGGCCGTGTGTGCTCGGTCAACCGGCAACCGTGAGGCTGGCGGCAGTCCGTCTGCCCCGCTGTGTCGCCGGTGGTGGTTACAGGCTTCCGTTCGTGGATGGCGAATCACTGTGTGGTCAGCCGCTCGCGGTGTGTCTCACACAATTCCCAGATGATGCTTTGGGTGGTTCTGTCCAAGGCGGCATCGGGCCACTGAGTCGGGGTGGCCTTGCTGTTGAAGTAAGTCCCGTGAATACCTTCGACCTCGGGACTGGAGGCGAGGTACACGCTGGAGCGGGTGGCCCGCAGTAGTGCGCGGTGGCCGTAGATGATCGGCATGGCGAGCCGCAGCAGAGGCACTATCGGTCGCGCCAACGGCGGGTAGGTGCCGGCGGTGAGGTTCTTGTTCATCGAGGTGTACGCGTGCCCGGGGTAGGCCACGTTCAGCGTCGCTCGTGTGCCGCCGAGCTCTTGGGCGAAGCGGTAACTCATCGCCATCTGCGCCAGCTTGGTCTGGTTGTAGAACGACAGCCCGACGTAGGACTTCTCCCCTTGCAGGTTGTCCAGGTCGATCCGCCCCTTCGGGATGCCGCCCGTGATGTTGATGACCCGGGCGGGCTGCCGAGGGGACCCGGCGGCCGTCAGAGCCGGCATCAGCCAATGCGTGAGACAGAACGGCGCGACCACATTGACCGCGAACGCGGTCTCGAGGCCGTCCTCGGTCAGTATCCGGTGGGATCGCGTTGCGCCCGCGTTGTTGATCAGCACATCCACTCCACCGCTCCGCTTGCTGACCTCCTCGGCGAGGTGGCGCACGTCGCGGAGCCGGGACATGTCGGCGGTGATCGCTTCGACGCGGTCGTTCCCACTGGAGCCGCGGAGCTCGTCCACAGCAGCCTCGGCGCGGTCCTTGTCGCGCCCGACGAGGATGACGCCGGCACCCAGTCCGGCCAGGGCTCGCGCGGTCTCCTTCCCGATACCTCCAGTGCTCCCGGTCACCAGCACGGTCTTGCCTTCCACGGTCACCACTCCACTCGCTACATTGTCACTTGGTGACACTATAGACACCTGATGTCGCGAAGTAGTCTGAGTGCGTGACAGAAGGACTGCGCGAACGGACGCGCCGAGCGGTCCGGGCCGAGCTCGCCGAGGTCGCCATGGGCCTGTTTACTCGGAAGGGCTTCGACGAGACGACTGTCGAGGAGATCGCCAGCGCAGCCGGAATGACCAAGCGCAGCTTCTTCCGATACTTCCCCACCAAGGAAGACGTCGTCTTCGACGGCGTCGACCTCACCGGAGAGAAAGTTGTCGCCGACATCGCGGCTCGGCCTGTTGGCGAAGACGCCTGGGAGTCGCTGCATCGTGTGCTCCGGGCCTGGCAGGGTGAGATCCATGCCAGCGAGCAGATACTCGCTACCCTTCGGCTCATCGAGGCCACACCCGCGCTCGTCGGACGACTCCACCACCGGCGAACCGAGTGGCGTCGGCGCGTCAGCGAAGCGCTGCAAAACCGCCCAGGGGCAGACATCGACGCATACACCGCGGACTTGCTCACCAACGCAGCCACCGCGGTACTCGACGCCGTATCCGGCGAGTGGGTGCGATCAGGCGGGAAGGCGGACCGCCCGGCTCTGCTGGACCGAGGGTTCAGCCAGATCGACGTCAACCCCCACGTGCGCCAGGTATGAACTCGCGCGGCGGCTTAGCTGCGTGCCTGCGTAACTCCGCTGCTGTCGCCGCATGGCCGACCCGACAGGGGTGGGGCACGACCGACCGGCCGATCACGATCATTCCCGCCGGGGAACAGTGGCCCGGCCGGGACGCTGTGAGGCCGGCAATCGAAGACTGGATCGGCGACGGGGCGGTCGTTTCCGCTCTCGCCCGAGTCAGGGGTGGGGCCGCTGTCGGCGGAAGCGTGTGGGAATGCGCGTCCGGCCGTCGACTGGTCGACATAGGCTTCGGCGACGATGTCGCGGTTGCCGCAGAATGGACACCACCACTGCGGTTCCAGTGCTCGCCAATGGAATGTTCGTCGATGGCATCTCCTCTCCCCGCGTCGCCCACCATGCCGAACAGAGACAGACCTGATTCTTTTCCGTCAGTGGCCGAACCGGGGGAGGGCGTTGTGGATGTACTCCCGCTTGGCGGGGCTGCCGAGGACGGCATAGGTCTGGGGATAGCCGCGCGACCGGCCGCCGCCGGAGCGGACGTACTGATGCCATATTCTCCTGTCCCGCGCGAGCCCTATTGTGCACGCCTCACAAAGATCTGCGGAATTTCTGGCCGCAGCGACCGTTACTCGACCTGATTCAGCAGGCTAATATTTCCACAAGAGTGAATCGAATCGGCTATCGAATTTCTATCGGCAGGGCCGCCTCCCGCGGACTCGTCGCGACCGGCTCCGATTCAAAGCCAATCGGTAATTCGCGTCTTCTATATGCTGCCGTATACCCCGCGAGATGCGGAAACCTCAGATCGTCGACGCAGGTCACCGGCTCGGGTTTCGAGGATCTGCTGGCCTCCGCAGCCTCTGATCATGTCCGAATCTGCGCGAAACCGCGAAAAGCCGGCATAGTAACCAGGGCCGTCTTTCGCTTCTGATCACCTGCCCCGGATCACCAATATCGGGAATGCTGGATCGCCCCCGGTCATGGCCCATCGGGTTATCGTATTTCGGTGGAACGCGGTGTTCTCATCGCCAACACGCTTCGTATCACTATTCGTTGGCGGCGGAAATCGAATCGCCAGCGACTGCCATTCCTGGAGGGAAACAAATATGATTCACACAATCGCCAGGTTCGCCGGTCTTCCACTCGCCGTGGCCGCAGCTGCCATCACCATCTCGGCGGCGTCGGCCTCCGCGCAAGTGGCGGTCGATGTCGCCCCGAAACTCGATGTCGATCTCGTCGTCACCCAGTGCTCGATCGAGACACTCGGCTACGGCCAGTTCCAGGCTTGCGTCAAGGCGGCACTCACCCCGTAGCGCGCGGACCCGGATCACCGAGGCAACGGCAGGAACCCGCACCGGTCTTCGGGAGTAGCCGTGAACAAGTAGCGCTGGAAAGGTGATATCTCGCGCTTTTCGGTGCGATGGATCTTGCCGGTGCGGTCGGCGGAGTCCGGGTTTCCGCCGATCGCACCACCGTCGCCGCGCGGAGTCGCGCCGGAAGCACGGGCGAACTCGGTCGAGATGGCTGCGCGAGAGTAGTTCGGTCGGCGAGGCTTCGCTCGGGGCCACCGCCGACCGTTTGGTGAAGCGGGGGTTAAAGGAAGCTGACGCCGGTCAATTTCTCGGAGGCCGCCCAGAGTCGCTTTCCGATGGCGGGATCGGCTGCCTCCCGACCGGCCCGGACCTCCGCGACCTGGCCCCGCGTCTCCCAGAGCCTGGAGGGACCCAAAAACTGGCCCCCTTGCACATCGGGCTCGGTCGCAGCACGCAACTGCGGAAGCGCGCCCTGTTCCACCGACTGCGTGGCCAGCAGGCCGCCCCATGCGATCAGTCGCCCCAAACGTCCACGGTGCTCCCAGGCTCGCGGAGTGAGATTGGTACGGGTGAGACCTGGGTGGGCCAGCACACTGATGACCGGCGATCCGGCCGCGCGCAGGCGGCGATCCAGTTCGATGCCGAAGACGGTGGTGGCGAGCTTTGACCTGCCGTAGGCAGGAGCTGCTCGGTAAGAACGTTCGAACATCAGGTCATCGAAGTCCAAGTGCGCGTTCTTGTGGGTGATCGAGCTGAGACCGACTACGCGGGCTTCGCCCGACGCAGCCAGGTTGTCGAGCAGCAGGCCGGTCAGTGCGAAGTGACCGAGCATGTTGGTGGCGAGGTGCAGCTCGAAGCCGTCGGCGGAGGTGCGGCGCGGGCCGAGCAGTACGACGCCGGCATTGTTTATGAGGAGGTCGATAGCCGGGAAGTCCGCGGCCAGCTTCGCCGCGAAGGTCCGCACGGAAGCAAGTGAGGCCAGGTCCAGCTCGCGTACCTCGGCCTCGCCGCCGATCCGGCGGACGGCCTCCGCACCGGCGTCGGTGTTGCGGACGGCGAGTACGACGTGGGCGCCGCGGCGAGCGAGTTCGGTAGCGGTCACCAGGCCCAGGCCTGAGTTCGCGCCGGTCACCACGGCTACCCGGCCGCGGTGGTCGGGAATACGGTCGGCGGTCCATTCGGTCATCTGCTGCTCCTGGGAATGTCGGTGCGTTGGACGGTCGACGCTACGGGCGGTCCGGGCCGTCACGGTCGTTCTCGGTTGCCCAGGTCTGGTAGACCTACCTTCAGTGGCCAAGGCCCGAGGCACACTGAAGAAGTGATCAACTCGCATCCGTACGCTCGTGAGCTCGGTGGTTTCTTGCGCGCGGCGCGGCCGGTTGCATCCACACGACGTCGGCCTCGAGCCGGGCGGCCGGCGGAAGGTCACCGGGCTGCGGCGCGAGGAGCTGGCCATGCTCGCCGGGCTGAGCACCGATTACTACCAGCGGATGGAGCAGGGTCGGGAGGTGCGTCCGTCCGACGACGTCCTCGACGCGCTCGCCACCGCGCTCGGCCTCGACGATGAGGAACGCCGCTACCTGTTCGGCCTGGCGCGCGCCGCCCGTCGGCCGATGCCCACTCGAATGAACCGCGATCCGGAACAGGTGCCGGACAGCACGCGTCGGTTGCTTCGGGTCATGAACACCCCCGCGGTCGTCCTCGGTAGGCATCTCGACCTGCTCGACTGGAACCCGATGGCGGAGGCGTTGCTCGGCGACCCGGGCACTTACCCGCCCGACCGGCTCAACATGCTTCTGCTGATCTTCGACGACACGCTGACCGGCGAGCGGACCTGTCCGGACTGGGAGCGGCAGGCTCTGGATTACATCGGCATGATGCGTGCCGCGGTCGCGACCGATCCCACCCATCCTCGCGCTACCGCGATCGTCGGTGAACTGAGCATCCACAGCGCCGAGTTCCGGCGGCTCTGGGCCCGCCACGACATCCGCGAGTCTGTCAGCGGCACAAAGACTTTCCGGATCCCCGAGGTCGGCGACATCGTCTTGGACTGGGACACATACCCACTTCCGGGAAATCCCGGCCCGGTCATGCTGGTCTTCACCGCCGAGCCGGGAAGCGCCGACGCGGACCGGCTGCTGCTCCTCTCGGCGCTGCAGGCGACCCGCTCAGCGCTCGCCGACGAGTGATTCCGCTGGGACAGCAGAGCGGACCTGTACGTTCGGGTCGGTTTGCGGGGCGGTGCGGGGTGGGGCGCGCTGTAATGGGTTGTGACACCTTCCTGCTTCTCGCCTGGTTCTACCGTGCGGAGCACGGGATGAGGCCGCAAAGGCTTCGATGAATCGTTCGATTTCCTTCTTGCTCAGCTCCGGACGCCGCGCCGATGGGTGCGGGCATCGATTATCGAGCGGCTCCGGTGAAGTCCTTGTGTCGGCTTGGACACACAGTGGATGTCGGTGCGAAAACAGACCGTTCGAGTGCGGAGCCGAAGAATTGTGGTCACTGAACAAGAAGGCCATTCGGAGGATTCCATGTCGAGATTCACCACCTTGATCAATACGACCGCTGTCGCGTTCGCCGCTGCCGCGGTTGTGGGTTTGTCCGCGCCGCCGGCTGCGACGGCGGATCCGGCGCCGGCTGGTCCGGCGACGTCGGCGCAGGTACCCGTGCGAACGCAGGGATGGCTGAACATCTACGACGGGCGGGCGCCGCACGGTGCGAATGCTGTCGAGCTCACCGCGGTCGCCGACCCGGCGGTCGGGTTGCGCGTAACCGATGGTGACGGTCGCTCGCTCTATCGGTTCGACAAGGACACCGCCAAACCGTCACAGTCGAACTGCAACGGCGACTGTGCCGTCACATGGCCGCCGCTGCTGGTGAGCCGGGGGCAAGGGCTCTACATCGTGGGTATCGATCCGGGGCGGGTCGGATTCGTCGAGCGCGCGGACGGTTCGTGCCAGATCACCATCGGCGGCTGGCCGGTGTACCACTTCTCGAAGGACCACCGGCCGGGAGATCTGCGGGGTCAGGGCGTCGGCGGCACCTGGTTCGCGGTCGCACCCTCCGGCGGTAAGGCACTCGCGAAATAGGCGTTCAGCGGGCGAAGCGAACCAGCGCCACCCGGTCGACCACGGTGATCCGGCCACGGGTCAGAGCCAGGATATTGCGTTGTTGCAGGTCGCGCAGCACCTTGTTCGTCGTGGCCCGGGTGGTTCCTGCCATGGACGCCAGATCTTCCTGATTGAGCCGGATCTCGGCGGTGGAACTCGATCCGCCGTAGATGGCGGCGAGGTCGATCAAACGTCGCACGACCCGGGTTTCGACCGGTAGATACAACGCTTCCAGCACCTGCGCGGAGAGCCGCCGCACCTGGGCGGCCAATGTGTCGATCATGACCCGGTCGATCTCCGGGTATCTCTGACGCAGTGCCGTCAGCTGTGTGCGACCGAACGTCAACGTCTCGACACTTTCCACTGCTTCGACGGTCGCGGTCCGGCGAGAGTGGCTGTCGAACACCGCCAGTTCACCGAACGAGTGGCCGGGGCCGAGCATGGTCAGCGTCGCGGTATCCCCGAGCGGAGTAGCTACCCGGACGATGAGCCGGCCGGATTTGATCAGATGCAGACAGTCACCGGGATCGCCTTCGTGGCAGAGAATTTCCCGCCGTTTGTACCGGCGCGGTGTGCACAAGGCGAGAATTTCGCGCTGTTCCGGCTCGGGCAAGCCACGGAGTATCTCGAAATCGGTCGTCACCGTAATCCATCCAGCACATAGTAGGTCACCGGTTCGCTCCGGCCTCGCACAGTGACTGTGCCACGGCTGCGTACCTGCGCGCGCGAGCCGAGGTATGCGTAGGTCAGCGAGCCGATGACCACGGTTCCGGGCTCCGCCAGGCTCTCCAGCCGGGCGGCGAGATTCGTCGTATCACCGATCGCGGTGTAGTTGCGCATCTGTGGTGCGCCGATATTGCCGACCAGCGCCGGACCGGTATTGACCCCGACCCGGAATCGCGGCCAGCCGGGATGTCGAATCGCCGTCTCGGCGACCGCTCGCTGGAGCGCGAGCCCTGCGCCGGCGGCCCGCTGCGCATGATCCGGCTGGTGGACCGGCGCGTTGAACAGGGCCATGACCGCGTCGCCCACGAACTGGACGACCGTCCCACCGTGGTCCAGGATGGCCGGCACGATCACGCCGTAATACGTGTTCAGCATGTGCACCACCGCTTCCGGGGGCGAGGACTCGGAGAACGGCGTGAATCCTGACAAGTCGGCCATCAGCACACTGACCTCGGCGATCCGGCCGCCGAGTCCGGCCTGGGACGGGTCGGCGATCAGCGCGGTCGCTACCGTGGGCGACATATAGGATCGGAACAGCCCGTCGATCTGCCGATACAGGCGCGCATTCTCCAACATGACCGACGTCCGGTCGGCGAACGATCGCAACATCGCGAACTCGGTATCGCTGAAGCGGCCCCCCGCACGCAGCGCCTCGAGTACTCCGGCCCGGCTTCCCTTGACGACCAGCGGGAACGCCAACGACCGCGGATCGGGGGATCCACCGTCGGAAAAGACCAGTTCGGCGCCTCGAACCAATGCCAGCCGGAATCGATCCTGTTCGAACGCCGCCGACACCAGGTGCAGCGCCTCATCGAGGAGTTCCTGTTCGCCGCGGATCACGTTCGACCGTTCACCGATCGCCGCCAGCAGACCCAGCCGACGGACCTGCTCCCGTTCACTACCCAGCGCGTAGGCGCCCTGCTGCAATACCGCGACCTGACGTTCGGTGAGCCCGAATCGCCTGGACAGCCGGACCCCGACTGCTCCCAGCGGCTCGGTCGGGGCGACGCCGCCTTCGGCGCGCGCACGCAGCGCGTCGACCATCTCGTTCAGGGCGTGCGTGTAATCGCGCTCCAGTCCGGCCATGGTCTGGTGCAGGGTGACGCTGTCGAAGAGTCCGAGAGCCGAACCCTCCCGCCGGAATTGCAAATGCGCGCTACCGGAGATGAGGACGAAGGCGGCCAGCATCAGCACATGCCATTCCCACCACGAGGTATGCCAGCTACGACTGAAACCCACGGCGAAAAGCGCCTCGGCCAGCAGTACGAAGGCGGTGAGCACACTGAGCAGCACCACGCCCCGTCGTCGCAGGTACCGGTGACCGTAGCGAAACGCCGCGGCGAGGTAGCACGCCGACCCGACGAAGGCCACACCGACCAGTGGCCCCCTGGCCTCCGCCGGATCGGGTGCGTGATGCAGTGGCGGTAGCTGTGCCATCGAAACCACTGCCCACACTACGAGCAGCAGCGTCGGGAGCGCGGACAACAGCCACGCGAACCGATGCAACCGGGCGGCCGCGGCGGGCCTGAATTCCACTGCCGACACGAGGGCGGCGATACCGCCGAGTCCCAGCCCGACAGGTACCGAATAGACGAAGCCGGCGTTGGGCGTATGCAGGATCACGCCCGGCGTTGCCAATGCGTGCAGTCCGAGGAAACCCGCGCTGAACTGGAATACCAGCGATACCAGGATCAATCTGGCGTCCCGGCGCATCCGGGCGGCGCGGAACAATATCACGCCCAGGGCCATCGCGATGGCGGCGGTGGTGAGCACCAGCCAGAAGTGTGTCCCGTGGTGTTCGTAGTTCACGTCGAGTTCGGGGCGGGCTACCAGCAGCCACAATCCGAGCGCCGGCAATACGACATGTCCCAGCCACAGCAGAACCTTGACCTTCGACACCACGCGAACGCTACCGCGCGACTCGCCCGAGAGAAACAAGTACAGCTGATCGGACCGTAACGGGCTCGCCCTCAACTTGCTGCCGCCAGCACCCTCCACACCTTTCTGGAACGCGAGCGGGCCTGCGGAGCCGCGTAGTTGATTCGCCGACGCGCCTCGTGGGCACTGATCCGCAGCAGATCGGTCAATAGTTCCACGGTGTCCCTATAGCCGGTGTCCGCGGCGAGGCCACGACGTTCGGCCTCGGCGACGGCCGCCTGCATGGCAGCATCCAGGCGCTTCCGTCGGCGTTCGGTTTCGACGAGTGCGCGCAGCAAGTCGACATCGGCCAGGTCCGGCCATCCTGGTGTTCGGGCAGCCGGCGCCAGCGTGGTCGAATTCATGGTCACCGAAGCAGCATAGCTCAATTTAGAACATATGTTCGATAACCCGGCCGGGGGAATGCCCGAGCCGACGTCACTGTCGGTCCGCTGTTTCGGAATAAGCTGCACGGTGGGTAGTGCCGGTGCCGGAGCTCACTCGAAGTCCTACGCCCGATCGCCGATCGACCTGTCGCAGACGAGTCCGTTTCCGGTCGCTCGCGTGGCGGCGAGGAGCCTGGATCCCGAGTCCTCGCACGAGCCGGGTTCGAGATCGTCCACGCCGAATACGCCACCGACCCCGACCCCGACGGTGACCCCGCTCTGCGCACCAGCGCTATCACCGCGATCGAGCACGACCGAGGCGAAGTCGACGCCGCCGAGCTCCCCGTCCGCATCATGGCCGAGCTCGCGGGTGTGGCGCCCGAATCGACGGCCCGTCTCGGGCGGAGGAATGAGATCAATCGCGTGGGGCGACCGGGTGGCAGAAGGCCTGCGTCACCACCGCTGAGGACTACCAGCTGCCGAACTACAAGAGAGCCTCGAGGTCGGTCAGCGGCCTCGGCTGAATCGGTGTACTACCCATCGCGTCTCCTTGGTTCCTACCGGGCGTGCCGTCGAGGCCTATGTGTGGATCGGTTGGAAGACCGTCTCGCCGATGATGATCATGCATGCCCGGTCCAGGGCTCCGGCCTCGTACACGGCTTCATCGAGATGGACCGACATCAGCCGTAACCAGGTCTGCCAAGGTGTGCTTGCGCCCACGGGTTTTCCCGTGTTTTCCGCGAGGCGTAGGTAGTAGGCGCGGAGTTTTGGTCGGTGGCGGTGAATGTCAGTGGGTGTTTCAGGGGTTCGTCGTTGGCAATCAGGATCGGCCACAGGGTGATCGCTTCTGCTGCAGAATGGGTGAGCCTGCGCTGGTCGGTGGTCGCGCCGAACTCGGTCACCACCCCGACGACGCCCTTCGCGTGGGCACGGGCCTTTGCGCACAGGCGCGGTTCGACGTGATTCTTGCCGGGCTGCTTCCACGCGCGTCCGCCGGGGGCATAAGCCCCATCCAGCGGCCGGCTCGACCACTCCTGTACTGGTCAAGTGGCGCGTAGAATCGGACGCGTCAAAGGGTTGCCCCTATGCAACAACGATGGTGGGTGTGGATTGCCGCGTTCCTGACGACACTGGGAATGTGCGCTGTGTTCGCGTGCAGTAGCGGCACCCGACCCGAGCGCGCTCCTCCCGGCACATCGTCCCGGGTAGGAGCGCCCGTGCTGGTCGCGAAGATAGACAACAGTCCGCAGGCACGGCCACCGGTAGGGCTCGGAGCCGCCGATTTGGTCTACGTCGAGCCGGTCGAGGGTGGTTTGAGCAGGTTGGCCGCCGTGTTCTCGACCCACAAACCCCCGGTGATCGGACCTGTCCGAAGCGCGCGGGAAACCGATCTGACGCTGTTGGACCAGTTCGGCAACCCGACGTTGGCATCCTCTGGTGCCGCACCTGAGCTGGTTGGCTCCGTCGATCAGTCCTCGCTCCAGAACGCCTCGGCCGATCGGCAACCTGCGGCGTACTACCGCGACTACAGTCGCGACGCTCCGCACAACCTGTTCGTCCGCTCGGATCAGTTGCCCGTAGGCGGCGGCTGGCCGCCGGCTTCGCAACTGCACTTCGGTCCTACGCCTGCCGGCGGCCGGCCCACGCAACATCAGGAAGCGCGGTATCAGGACACGGTGATCGGTTTCGACTGGTCACCCGGTCACCACCGGTGGCTGGTGTCGATGGACGGTGCTGCCTACACCGTTGCCGATACCGGACAGCTCATGGCAAGTACGGTCGTGCTGCAGAGTGTGCAGGTGCACGACTCGGCCGTCAGCGACATCGCGGGCAGCGTCTCACCCCTGGCCCAGACGACTGGTAGCGGTCGGGCACTCGTACTTCGCGACGGTCAAGCGTTCCCGGCCGTGTGGTCCCGGCCCTCCCCACAGGCAGGCACAACCTATACAACCCCCACCGCTACAACCATCCCCTTCGCGCCGGGGCAGGTCTGGACAGTCCTGGTTCCAGCGCAGCTCTGGTAACCGGGACCGCGCTGCCTCCACCGTGGGTGCTGTGCAGGAGGGCAACCGCCCGTGTCGGTGGGTCCGGTTCCGTCACAGTGCTTGCCCCTCCGCGATTCGATATGGACGTACCGAGACCGAGCCGTATGCCCTCGGTCCGGCGGTCACTGTTGGGCCTCGATGTACTGTGCCGCGAGCCGGAACCGGGGGCAGTTGTGTTTGGTGTGGTCGGTCATCAGGTGGATGGCGTGCGCCCGCGGATGGGGTCGGTGCTCTTTGCAGGCTGCCGGGTGGTCGAGGTGGCGGAGGCCGGCGGCGACGCGCTCGAGGAGGTCGCGGTTGCGGGTGTGCCAGAGTCGGAGGGTGGCTGCCATCGACTGGTTGTGCGTGCCTCTGGTGGGAAGTTTCGGACGTTTCTGACCCAGGTGGTTGTCGATCGGGGCGGTATCGGCCGGGATCGGATCCACGCTGGCCGACTCGTGGACGCTGGTTTCGGCTGAGGGTACGGGCATAGCGGCTGGCTCCGGGTTCTGTCGGGGCGAAAGTCGAGCGTGCGCCTCTGCGGATTGCGGTAATGATTGGTTCCAGCATTGCTGTGTTCCTGCGGCATAAGGACACACTGAACCCGTACGGAGTCCGTACCCTGGCGGTATTACAGCGGAGGGGAGAACGCCGAGAGATGACAATCATCAAGTGGACCGGGCTCGAGGTCACCGCGCTGCGTATCGCATTGCGGGACACGCAGGTTCAGTTCGCCTACCGGATCGGTTGTTCGATTGAGGCGGTCGGCAAATGGGAGCGCAGAGGTGCCGACATCACCCTGGGTGCGAAGTACTCCGAATGCATGGACACCGCCCGCAGGAGGCTCGACGATGAGCAGCGGGCGCGCTTCGATGCTGCACGACAGGATCCGGACGCTCCTGTTCGACCCGATCGGGGCCCACAACCAAACCCGGGCAGCCCCCAAGTTGTGCATGATGAGCAGGAAGCCGAGGTCGATGATGTGAACCGTCGACAGTTCGGGACCGCGCTTTCGAGACTGACCGCACTCGCCGCCAAGCCCTTTGACGCAACGCCGCCAGTCGCGCCTGAACTCGTGGACTACTTCCGAAGCCAATTGGCGGGGCACTACTCGGCGGACCGTTTTCTGGGTTCCTTGCAGTTGATACCGATAGCCATCCCGCAGTACGAGTTGCTGTGCAGCCTGGCCGGTGCGGCGAGCGGAAGACTGCGCGGCGATTTCTGGAGCGTTGCGACAGGCTATGCGGCATTAATCGGATGGCTTTATCCGGACGCTGGAGACCTGCGCAGGTCGGCCTATTGGCTCGACCAGATGCTCGAGCGTGCACATCGCTCACAGGATGTGCAGCTCGTGGGCTTCGCGCTTCACAACAAGGCCATGCTCGAGGCGGATAAGCGAGACGGGCGGGGAGTCTTGGACCTGACCGGCGCGGCGTTGCTGCAGCGCACGCGCCTATGCCCCAAGGTAGAGGTTCTTCTGCTCCAGCAGGCTGCCCACGGCACATCTTTGATCGGTGGCGATAATGCGGCCGACGAGTGTGGCCGGCTGCTCGACACGGCCGCCGCGCTGCTCGAGGCTGTCGATGACGAGTACCCGTGGGGTGCCTGCCGATCGCCCAGGTATATCGACGTCCAGCGGGCCACCGTCTGGACCCGTCTGGGGCGAACGCGCGATGCGATGAAGCTGTGGGAGGAAATCATTCCCGATATCCCGGCTTCGGAGAGCCGTGATCGGGGAGTCTTCAGTGCACGGTACGCGCAGGCACTGGCCGCCGCTGGGGAGCCGGACCAAGCCGTGGCCATAGTTGCCGCGATTCCGCCACTGGCGGTCAAGACGGGATCGGCGCGGATGCTCTCGGAACTCTTCACGTTACGGAAGCGCATGGAACCTTGGAGCCATGAGGCGGCGGGCCGTGAGCTTGAAGAACTGCTGTCCGACTTCGCAGAAAAGTAGTCGAGGAGGTAGCAACGTGGCACCACGGGATGAGGTACTGACGGCAGAGCAGGTGAGCGAAAGGCTCGCTGCTCTGGAGGGCTGGCGTGGAGATACCTCTGTCGTCACCAAAGACTTTGAGGTCGACTACGACACTGCAATCGTGATCGTCGCCGAGATCGGCAAGGCGGCGGTCGATCTGGAACATCGTCCGGACATCGACATCAGGTGGGATCGGCTGCGAGTCTCCATGACGACGCATACAGCCGGAGACGTGGTGACCGAACTCGACTTCCTGCTCATCGCTCGGATCGAGAGGATTGCCGGATCGTACGGAGTGAGGTAGATCGAAGGTTACGCCGTATTCTCGGCCCGCCCGGGGAAGCCGATCGTTCTCTCGAGCAGCGGGGTCGATTTGTCTCGTACCGGATTTCTACGAGCGTGTGACCCCGCGCCATGCGGTTCGATTCGCTATTTTGTTCCAGCCTGAACTGCTGCTATACGCAATCTCTATGTATCATTCCTGGCATTTCTACAGGTCGGGACATTGTGGAGGTGTTCATTTCCTGGCAGGGCGCTGATTCGCAATTTCCAGCCAGGGCTTTCGTCTTTGTCAACACAGCGCGCCGGCGCAACTGCTGCTGTGCAGTTGCCGCACCACCGGATTCAGCGGCGCGATCTTCTCGGCGGAGCATCGGACCGAACAGCTCTTCGTCCGAATGGTCACTGGCCTCGAGCGCCCCGGGCGGATGTATCAGCTGGTCCGCGGAAGTATCGGGTATATCGACTATCGAAGTGGGCGGTGGCGTGAAGGCTGCCGCGCTGCGAAGAGGTCTCCAAGCGATAGCTGGTGACCTGCAATTCTAATGAAACAACAACATTTCGCATGTTATGCGGGCTAGATTTCCTGCTACGCCGGACAGTCGGCGCTGAGAAGTCGGAGGAACACCGTGGAATATCTAGGCTCTGTCGCCGGGATCTTGCAGATGGTTATCGGCACCATCCTTGCCAATACCGGATCGGGTGGTTCGGGCTCCGGCTTGTGAGCCTCGCGGATTCGGCTCGTCATTCGCGAGCCGAATCCGCTTCCGATTGCCCGTTCGGCTCGAAGTGGGGTGAAGTGGCCACGCCGCGGGCCATCTCCTTCGCCTGTGGATGGCCTTCCCGTCCTCCCTGGTGGGGCGTGACTCCCACGACTATGAGAACTACGTCGCCCCCGGGGCAGGTCAGGCACCCGATCGACAATGCTGCGAGGACGCCCGCCGCGTGGGGCGTGCCCATGCAGGGCCCGGTTATCGCAGGGCATCGTCGGTACGGGCGGTCCAGATCGCCACGGCGGCGAGAAGGGCGCAGGCACCGCCGAGCCACAGCACACCCGGGAGGGTGAGCGTATCGACGATAACGCCGCCGACCAGCGCGCCGAGACCGATCGACAGATTGAAAACCGCCACCCACAGCGACGACGCCGCTTCCACGGCGCGGGGCGCGGCCTTGATCATCCAAGTTTGCAGACCCACGGACGCGCCGCCGTAGGAAAGGCCCCAGGCGATCAGCAGGACGATACCGCCGACCGTAGTGCCGCCCAGAAGCTGGAAGAGCGGCATCGCGACCGCCAAGGCCACGGCGATGGTCAGCACGGTTCGGTACGTGCTGCGGGAGAGCGCCGAGCCGGCGACGAAGTTGCCGATCATGCCGGCCACACCGAATGCGAACAGCAGCGGGCCGATATAGCGCTCGTCGATACCCGACAGCTGCTGGAGTGCCGGGCTCACGAACGTGTAGGCGGCGAAGTGCCCGAACACGATGAGCACCGTCGCAATGATGCCGATGCGCACTCCTCGGCCGCGGAACTGCGTCCATAGCAGCTTCGGCCGGACAGCCGCCGCGGCGGTCAGCCCCGGCAGCACCGCCAGCAGGGTGATCAGGGTGACCAGGGCCAGGACGCTCAGCGAGGAGAACGCGATCCGCCAGTCCGTGAGGTCACCGATCAGGGTGCCGAGCGGGACGCCGAAGACGTTTGCGGCTCCGACGCCACCGAAAATGACCGCGGTTGCCCGTGGTACGTCTTCGGGGACCACGAGGCGTACGGCGAGGCCGCCGGCGACGGCCCAGAATCCACCGATCGCGATTCCGACGAGCACCCGAGACCCCACGAGGACGGCGAAGTTCGGGGCCAGGGCCGAGCCCAGGCTGGCGACGGTCATCAAGGCCATGAGACCGAGCAGCAAGATGCGCCGGTTCAGCGAGCCGACGAGCATCGGGACGAGCAGTGCCGCGAACGCGGCGACGATACTGGGCACCGTCACCATCAGCCCCGCCGCCCCCTCGGAGACCGTCAGTGCGGACCCCACCGAGGTGAGCAAACCAATCGGCAATTGCTCGGCGGTCACCAGCAGGAAAGTGCCCAGCGCCACCGCAGCGACCGCTGTCCAGCGACTTCTCTCCGGGGCTTCCGGTTCCCGCGCCTGAGCGGGTGTCTGTTCTGCGGTCGTCACCGGGGCCTCCTTCATAGTTTGGGATCAAACGCTCCCATAGCGCAAAAAGACCTTAATATGGGAGCGATTGCTCCACAAGTGGCGTAGCATGAACGCATGGGACGCCCTCGGCAGTTCGATGAGCAGGATGCGGTCAACTCGGCGACGGAGCTGTTCTGGCGACGCGGTTACTACGCCACTTCGGTGCGTGATCTGGGTGACGCCCTGAAACTCACACCCAGCAGCCTGTATCGGACGTTCACGGATAAGCACACGCTGTTCCTGCGTGCACTCGACCATTACCGGTCCACCGACTCCGCCCAAGCCGAGCAGCGGCTGGACACCGGCGGCCGCCCGGTGTGTGAGGTGCTAAGGGAATGGATGCTGTGGCTGATCACCTGCCCGGCCGGCGGCGAGCCCGGTCGCGGATGCTTCGTGGTCAACACCGCCACCGAGCTCGGTACCACCGACGACCAGATCCATCAGCGGACCGAAGCCGCATTCGAGGTCACCCGGCGGGCCCTGCGCTCGGTCCTGGTGGAGGGGCGCGCTCGTGGGGAACTGTCCGGCGGGCCCGGCCTCGACGATGCAGTGGAGTTGCTGTTCACCACAGTCCTCGGCCTCCGCGTGCGGGAGCGTGCCGGCCACGACCTCGACCGTCTGACCGCCGCGATAGATGTCGCGATTCGGGCCCTGGGGCCCACGGTCTGCGCAAACAACGACTAGGCATCTTCCGATCGGCGGTGGCCGGGCCGGACTCCTCGAGGCGGACTACTTCGGCGCAGTCGCAACGCTCGCTCGATTCCTGGCATTGCGCAGCCGGGCTGGGGCCCGTAGTGGGGAACCGGTTCGGGCGGAGCGAGTCCGTGGATGGTCGAGTTCGCCACTGCCCAAGGGGCGACGAATCAACCGGCCGGTAGATCAGCGAGCTCGACGAACCGGTCGTGATCGACGGTGTGCCGAGTATCCCGCCGCACTGGTACCGGCAGATTCGACAGAGGCGGCCTGCGAGATGATTGAAATGACAGGAATACCTGACATTTCAATCATCTGTGTGTATCATCCACTGTATGACCTCGGCTGATGTGGAACTGAGTTTCGCCGACGCGGTGGGTCGGCACTTCGCGCGCCAGAACGGCCTGCCACCGGTTACCGGCCGCGTGGTCGGGTGGTTGCTGATCTGCGACCCGGCGCAGCAGACCATTGCCGAGGTCAGTGAAGGGCTACGCGCCAGTCGTAGCGCCATCTCCGGCGCTGTCGCACAGCTGGAGGATTGGTCGTGGATCCGGCGCAGCCGGGCGGCCGGAGAACGAGTCGACCGGGTGGAGCTCGATCCGGCGATCTGGGTGCGGCTTCTCGACAAGACCGAGGAATACACCTCGCTGGGCGTGCTCGCCCAGCGAGGGCTCGAATTGCTCGACGGTGCACCGGATACCCGCCGGTCTCGCCTCGGCGAAGCCGCGGCCTTCGCCGATTTCCTCACCCAGCGGATGCCCACCATCGCCGCTGAATGGCGCGCTCGCCGCGCCGAGCTCCGGGCGTCGGCCGACAACGCGCCGGACGGGCATATCTAGATCACCTTCACCGGCATTCCGACCACGTGCCCGCACGGCGGGTGCGCGATCACTCCTGTCCGGAATCGGTCGCCCGCCGATCAGGTCAACTATCGAATCGAGCATCCCCTCATGAGTTTCCACGCCCGACACTGGCAGCACCGGCTCGACGAACTGCGTGCCGAGTACCATGTGCCCGGAGCGTCGCTGGCCGTGCTGGCCGGCGGCGCCCTGCACGAAATGGCCAGCGGAATGCTGAACACGGCGACCGGCGTCGAGGTCACGCCGGATTCGGTATTTCTTTCCGGCTCGACGGCGAAGATCTACACGGCGAGCCTGATCATGCAGCTGGTCGACGCCGGAAAACTGGACCTGGATACGCCGGTGGTGGGCGTGCTGCCCGAATTCGCCACCCCCGACCCGGAAGCCACTCGGCAGATCACCGTCCGTCAGCTGCTCAGTCATACGGGTGGCGTCACCAACGATTTCAACCACGATTCCGGTCGTGGCGACGATTGCCTCGCCCGGTACGTCGAGGCCGCTCGCGGCGTACCGCTCGACTGCCCGCCCGGCACCTCCTATTCCTACGGAAGCCTGGGTTACGTCGTTCTCGGCCGCCTCGTCGAAACACTGACCGGGACCACCTGGGACCAGGCCCTCGACGAGATGCTCTTTCAGCCGCTCGGGCTCGAACGCTCTATGACCTTGCCGGAACAGGCGCTGCGCTTTCGGGTCGCCATGGGGCATACCGCCGGTCGTAACCCCGAACCGGCGCCGGTGTGGGACATGATGCCCCGATCCGCGGGCCCCTACGGCCGCATCATCACCTCCGCGGGAGATGTAGCCAGGCTGGCGACGATGTTCCTGGACGGCGGTGTCACTCCCGACGGTATCCGCCTGCTGTCGGAAGAAGCAGTGGCCACTATGCAACGGCCGCAGGTTGCGAGTCCGGACAAATGGACGATGTCCGCCGACAGCTGGGGTCTGGGGCCGGCTCTCTACGATTGGAACGGCGTCACCGGTTTCGGCCACGACGGGAGCGCCGTTACTCAGCACTCCTACCTTCGGGTCGTCCCGAGCGCCGGTGTGGTCATCGTACTGTTGTGCAACGGTGGCGAATTCGGCAAGCTGTACGCCGATCTGGTGGGCGAACTCCTGGCCGAGACCGCCGGTGTGCAGATGCCGCCGCCGTTCGCGCCTGCCACGAGCCCACCTGCTGTGGATATGACGGCTCTGGTGGGCACGTACCGACGCGGCGGTGTCGAGATCACCATCAGCGAAAGCGATGGCCGCGCACGGATCCGCTACGAGTTCATCGATGGTATGAAACACTATTCGCCGCCCATCGAAACCGATCTGACCGCGGTTTCGCCGTCGGTTTTCGCCGCCACCGGCGGCCCCTCCGGCGAGGATTACACACCCGTCGTCTTCGGGTCGCTGGCCGACGGCACCCCGTGCGTCTACGTCAGCATGCGCGCCACTCCCAAGGTCGGCTGACCGGCGATGCACTTCATCCGGGCCGGCTTCTACACCCTGATGGGGCCGTGGTCGCCGGTCCGGTCTCGTATCGCGTGACCGGCCGGTCACCGGGCGAGAGCATCGAGCGCCCGCGAGGTGGGCGTCGCGTGACCGGTGTAGTGGGCCACGGGTCCTTCGAAGAGCACCGTCCCGCCGTGTCTGCCCGGGCCCGGGCCGAGGTCGATCAGCCAGTCCGCGTGCCGGATCACCTCGAGATTGTGCTCGATGACGACTACGGTGTGGCCGGCGTCCACGAGGGCGTCGAGCACCCGCAACAGTGTCTCGATATCGGCCGGGTGCAGGCCGGTGGTCGGTTCATCCAGCAGATACACCGCGGGTTCGGTGGCTTCCCGGAGTTCCCGGGCGATCTTGACCCGCTGGCATTCGCCGCCGGACAGTCCGCTCAGCGGCTCGCCCAGTCGTAGGTAGCCCAGGCCGACTTCGGCGAGTCGTGCCAGAGCCCGGGTGATCGCCGGCTCGGGCAGGCGCTCGAGGGCCTCGGCCACGGTGAGCTCGTCGATATCGGCGATGGACAGGCCGTCGACGGTGTGGGAGAGGGCCTCCGGGGTGAAGCGACGGCCGTGGCAAGTGCCGCAGACCGTCTCCTGGCCGTCGAGGAACGCGAGATCGGTGTAGATGACGCCGAGTCCGGCGCAGTCCGGGCAACCCCCCGCGGAGTTGGCGCTGAACAGTGCGGCGGGTACCCGGTTGCGCCGGGCGAAGAGTTTGCGGATGGCGGGAGCGATGCCGGTATAGGTGAGCGGAGTGGAGCGGCGCGTGGCGCTCACCGGTTTCTGGTCGAGCGCTATCGCCCGGTGCCGGGCAGCGAATTCGGCGGCCAGGCTGGATTTCCCGGAGCCCGCGACCCCGGTGAGCACGGTCAGTACGCCGGTCGGGATATCGACGGTGACGCCGCGCAGGTTGTTGCGGGACGCCTCGGCCACGGTGAGTTTGCCGCTCGCCTGCCGTGGATGCCGGCGTGCGGTGTTGTGCTGCCGCGCCAGTGCGCGCGCTGTGGGTGTGTCGGCGGCGCGCAGGTCGGTGAACGTGCCCTGGAAAACCAGCCGGCCCCCCTGGGAGCCGGCGCCGGGACCGAGTTCCACGATCTGATCGGCGCACGCCATCACGGCGGGATCGTGTTCGACGACCAGCACGCTGTTACCGCTGTCGCGGAGCCGGGCGAGCAGCCGGGTCATCGATTCCACATCCGTGGGATGCAGGCCGACGGTCGGTTCGTCGACCACATAGGTCATTTCGATGAGGCTGGAACCCAGGTGTTTCACCGTTTTGATCCGCTGGGATTCGCCCCCGGACAGTGTCGTGGTGGCCCGGCCGAGGGTGAGGTAGCCGAGGCCGATGGTGATCATCGCGTCCAGCCGGGCGTGTAGTGCCTCGACCACCGGCGCGACCCGCGGCGCCCTGATGGTCGCGACGAGTCCGGCGAGCTCGCCGACCTCCCTGCGGGCCATCTCGCCGATCGTGTGGCCCAGCACGGTCACGGCGCGTGACGCCTCGTTCAGCCGGTCACCGCCGCATTCGGGGCAGCATTCGGCGCGGGTGAACCGGCGGATCGTCTCCTGTTTACGCTCGGACAGGTTGTCGGAGGTGTGCAGATGAATGCGTTCGAATCGTGCGACGATCCCCTCGTAGTCCTTGGGCGGGCGGCGGCCGAGCCGGGCCGCGGCGGCGCCTCCGTACAGCAGCGCGTCGCGCTCGGTCTGGCCCCACTCCCGCAGCGGGATGTCGGGGTCGAAGACGCCGATACCGGCGTACTGGTCGTACCAGTAGCCGCCGTGGCCGAATCCGGGCAGCAGAATCGCGCCGTCGGCAAGGCTTTTGTCGAGGTCGAGGAACCGTTCGGTCGCGCTCACCACGACCTCGCCCAATCCGGCGCAGGCCCGGCACATACCCGCCGGTTCGTTGAAGGAGAAGTGATCGGATTCCCCGACCCAGGGTTCTCCGATCCGGGAGTACAGCAGACGCAGATAGGTCCAGGTGTCGGTGATCGTGCCGACCGTCGAGCGGGCGTTGCCGCCGATGCGCCGCTGATCGATCACCACCACCGGGGACACCCCGTCGATCCGGTCGACGGGCGGCCGCGCCCACTTCGGCAACCGGTTGCGTACGAACGGCGGATAGGTCTCGTTGAGCTGGTAGCCGGCCTCAGCCGCCACGGTGTCGAATACCAGTGACGATTTACCGGAGCCGGAGCGGCCGACGAAGACGACCAGCCGGTGGCGGGGGATATCGAGGTCGAGACCGGCCAGATTGTGGGTGCGCGCGCCGCGAATGGTGATGCTGCTCGTAGCCATGGATTCGACGCTATGGACAGATGTGGCCGGTTCCTGACCGCGATTCACGGAAGAATCGGACCGGTGGCGGATGTGACCGAACGAATGCTGGCACTGTTGTCGACACTGCAGACCGGGAGCGCCTACTCGGGCGAGGACCTGGCCCGCCGGCTCGGTAGCAGCCCCCGGACGCTGCGCCGGGATATCGAGCGGCTGCGCGGTTACGGCTATCCCGTCGAGACCCGTCCGGGCCCGGGCGGCTATTACCGGCTCCGGGCCGGGCGCACGATGCCGCCTCTGCTCCTCGACGACGACGAGGCGATCGCCACCCTGCTCGGCCTGGCCGCGCTCGGCGCCACCGGCCCCGCGACCGCCGGCGGGCTCGACGACGCCGCGACCCGCGCCTACGGCAAGATCGACCAGTTCCTGCCCGCCCGGCTGCGGCCCCGGGTGGCGGCGATCCGCGCCGGTCTGGACACGGGCCGGCGGGTCGCACCCGGGGTGTCGCCGGAACACCTCGCGACCCTGGCCGCCGCGAGCGCGGACCGTGAGATCGTGACCTTCACCTACACCGACGTCCGTGGTGTGACGAGCCCGCGGCGGGTCCATCCCTACCGGCAGATCCATCAGCACCTGCGCTGGTACCTGCTCGCCTGGGATCCCGGTCGCGCGGATTGGCGGGTGTTCCGGGTGGACCGTGTCGGCGAGCTGCTGCGTACCGGTGCCCGGTACGAGCCGCGGCCGCTCCCGGCCGATTCCGCCGTCGACTACCTCCAGCGTGGGCTGGATGCCGGCAAACAACGCGTCGATCTGCTGGTCGCGGCCCCGCCGGAGCGGGTCGCGGATGTGCTGGCCTATCAGCATGCCGAGATCGCCGCGCACGACGACCGGCACACCGCTGTCACGGTCCGGCTGGACACCTGGCAATGGCTGGTCGGCGCACTCGCCTTCCTCGACACCGGTTTCACCGTGACGGCGTCCGCCGGCTTCCTGGCCGGGTTCGAGACCTTCGCGCGGCGCCTGCTCGCGGCGGTCACCGACCGGCCGGGCACCCGGCCCGACGACAACCGGCCCCATCGGTCCGGCTGAGCGATATGGCGATGATGGGGAGGAGCGAGTTTCTCGACCGAACCCCGACTCTGTGCGCGGAGGGGATCCGGTTTCAGTCGCCGACCGCCCCCAGCGCGTCCAGGTCCATGATGGCGTGGGCGGTGCGGTGCACGATCGCGCGGCAGATATCGGCTGGCTGGAATTCCGGCATCAGCGCGCCGCGGCCGATAGTGATCATCCAGGCGAAATACGGGTAGAGTGCCTGCTGCCGGTAGGCGAGCCAGGCGGACGCGAAGGACAGCGCGGGCCCACCTGCCGCGTGCAGGGCGTCGATATAGAGCGCGATGAGGTCGGACTCCCAGGACCGCCGGTCTTCGACTTCCAGGCCGGAGGTGATCGTGTACGCCACGTCGAATGCCCAGCTGCCGCGCATCACCAGCTGCCAGTCGGTGAAACCCATACTGCCGTCGGCGCATACGTACGCGTTGCCGATGTGCGGGTCACCATGCAGCAAGGTCTGCGGGCTCTGTTCGGCGATCTGCAGGGCTCGGCCGCAGGCTTCGTAGAGTTCGCCCTGTACCGGTGGCAGCGTTTCGGGGACGAGGTCGGGGGCGCGCTTCAGCCCGACCTCGGCACGTTTGCGCATTCCGAGCAGCCGGTCGAAGTTGCGGAAATGCGCGCTGGGCGTCTTCAGCCAGTCCCGGGTCGTCAATTCCGGTGATTCCCAGTAGCGGCCGTGCCAGCGCGCCATATTCGCCAGCAGGTCTTCCATCTGTTCCCGGGTGACTCGTTCGAGCGGTGTGCAGAATCGTGCGCCCCGGGTGACGCTCACATCCTCGAGCAGTGTCAGCGATCGGCCGGTCCGCAGGTCGGCGGCCCCGAAATACCCACGTGGCGCCTCGATATCGAGTTCCGGGCGCAGCTGCTGGAAGAATCCGGGTTCGCCGGGGAGGGCATGCGCCAGATACTGCGTCAAACGCTGAGTGAAGGTGAGGGTGGTTTTGGCGAAGAGATGTTCGGGCAACCCCGCCTGCCGACCGGCCTCGTTGTAGCGGATCGTGGCCTTCCAGCGGCTGGTCGTACCGCCTTCGGCGTCAACGATATCGAACGATTCCACCGCCGCACCGGGGTGTCGGTCCGTCAGTACTCGGTCGAGCCATTCCGCGTCGACCTCGTTCTTCTTCATCGGGATCCCGCCGTCCCGGCGACGAAGCATTCTCTCCGCCAGCACATGTCCGCCGAGCTTCAGCACTCCCGACAGCACGCTGTCTTCGGGAGTGCCGGTGTTCGTGTCACCCATCCGATTGCCTTCCTCGGCTCGTTCCGCCGCGCAACTGCCCGGCGGATCGAAAGTATGGGCTCGGGGTCGAGAATCCCGCAGCGTTCGCAGACGGCGCATGCGCTCGGTGTATGGGGCTGAACTACCAGGGTGACCCGCGTTTCAGTGCGGCGGGGCGGTGCCGGTGCGGAGGGGAAATCGGCGCGAACGGAACCCTGTCCGGCGCGTTCGGCCCGCGGCTACTCGCTGTGGACGACGGCGGACGCCGTGCCGGCCGGATGGTGTCGCGGTTGCCGCCACGGTCCGATCGGCGCTATTTCCGTCCGGTCCAGCGCTGCCGCGCCCGCCGCAGCGCCCCCGCGTCGGAGTATCCGGCCCTCCTGGCCAGCGCCGCCTGCGTGGCGTCCGGCTGTGCCCGGGAGCCCCGTTCGACCACTGCACTGCGCGCCCGATCGAGTTCCCCTGTCCAGGTTGTCCCTTCGTCGGCGAGGCGCCGTTGCAGACTGCGACTGCTCGTGGCCAGGTACCGCGCGACCCGCTCGATCGTGACCCGCCCGTCCCCGAGCAGCACCAGCAGTGCCTGCTGCACCTGACCGGCCCAGGTGGTTTCCAGGCGCTGCGGTGGCGGTAGCGCGGCCGCGCACTGCGCGAGAATCTGGGCGAGCGCGGGGTCTGCGGTGCGTAACGGCAGCGTCAGATCTGCTGCCCGGAAGGTGATCTGGTCCGTCGGCGCCCCGAATTCGACCTGCCGTGTCCCGAACATCTCGACAAACGGCTGATGGCGTCGCGGCGCCGCCTGCCGGAACCGGATCCGCACCGGATGCACATCCCGCCCGGTGGCACTGCGTGCTCGGGTCACCACCGCCGCGAGCGCGAACTGGGTGGCGAGTTCCCCTCCCCGCCCGTGCCCGTTCAGCAATCGGACATCCGCGTTCGCTTCTTCCTCCGAGTCTCCCGATACCGCGAATCCGATATTGGTGGTAATCATGTTCGCGTGCTGTTCCGACCGCGCCAGTCCGTCGGCGAGCGTCGGTGCCGTGCTGAACAGGTAATCGTGTAAACCGAAGTTGCCCAGCGTGTTCGTTTTCCCGACCCGCAATGCCACATGGGGGTCTTCCAGTTCGTGCTCCACCAGTTCCCACAGATTCAGCTGGTAGTTGCTCGACACCATCGTGTCACCGGTTTCCAGCACCCAGTCCGGTAGTTCCGCGGCCCGCGCGAGCTGCCGCCGGGCAGGCCCGTTCAGACCGGCGCTGTCCAGGATGAAGTTCGAAAATGCAACATGCTCAACCGTATCCACCTGCGAAACACACCTAATCAGAACGAGTACCTCCCCGGTCCGCGCACGGACCGCTGCCTGCCGACCATATCCCGGCTCGCCCTCTCCGGCTTTGCGACGAACCCCGCCCGTCCCCCGGATGAACAAGCCTGGCGCGTTCCGCCCCCATCCTGGCGCCCGCGGCACTGTCGGCCCGCGCCGCGCCGGTGGCACCATCGCTGTGCCGGTGCTTCCGGCGCGGAGTGTGGAGACAAGCGGTGAGGACGAACGATTGACACAGCGCGATCCAGCGCCTCTCCCGGCTCCAGCGGAATCCCGCCCTGCGCGGATGAGCTATCCCGAGGACCGAGTTCCCCTGCACGCCCCCGAATTCGCCACCGACCCACACCGCGCCTACCGGGAGATGCGTCGCCGCTCGGGTTCGCTGGTGCCCGTGGAGCTCGCGCCCGGCGTCCCCGCGACCCTGGTCGTCGGGTACAGCACCGCGCTGCGCATCCTCAACGACCCGGACCGTTTCCCCGCCGACCCCCGCACCTGGCAGCGCACCGTCCCCGCCCACTGCCCCGTGCTCCCGATCATGCAGTGGCGTCCCACCGCGAGCCGCAACACCGGCGCGGATTTCCATCGCTACCGGGAAGCCATCACCACCAGCATCGGCAACGTGGACCTGCGCACCCTGCACACCACGGTCGAACAGGTCGCCATCTCGCTGATCAACGAGTTCTGCGAATCCGGTAGCGCCGACCTCATCACCCAGTACGTTTTTCCGCTCACCTTCACCATCGTCAACACCCTGCTGGGCTGCCCCGCGGAAATCGGCCAGCGGGTGGCCGCCGGGATGGCCGCCCTCGTCGAAGGCGTCGACGCCGAGAACGGCAACCAGATGATCAGCGCGGCGATGCTGGAACTCGTCGATCTCAAACGAACCGAACCCGGTAACGACATAACCTCCGAGCTGCTGCGCCATCCCGCCGAACTGAACCAGGAGGAAATGGTTCACCAGGTCGCCGGCCACTATGGCGCCGGTATCGAGTTCCAGCAGAACCTGATCGCCAACACCCTGCTGTTCATCCTCACCGACGACCGTATGAGCAGCGGTGTCCTCGGCGGCAGCCTGTCTACCCTCGACGCTCTCGACGAGGTCTTGTTCAACGACCCGCCCCTGGCCAATTTCCTCATCACCTACCCCCGCCACCCCATCCTCGTCGACGACGCCTGGCTCCCCGCCGACGAACCGGTCCTGATCAGCATGGCCGCCTGTAACAACGACCCGGCCGTCCGCTCCGACGACCACGTCGGCAACCGCTCCCACCTGGCCTGGGGCATCGGCCGCCACGCCTGCCCCGCACAGTCGCTGTCATATCTGATCGCCCAGAACGCCATCGACCAGCTCCTCGACGCGCTCCCGGAAATGGAGCCCGCGCTACCCGGCGGACAGCCCACCTGGCGACCGGGCCCCTTCCACCGCGCCCTGGCCGAACTACCCGTCCGCTTCACCCCCTCCGCCAGGTTGAACCTGTAGTTCATCAGCTGCCGCTCGCCGAACCGAGCGGTTCGGCGAGCTGGTCCGCGATATCGCCGAAATGGCGCCTACGGAAACGCCGAGTTCGTCAGCGATGCAACCACCTCACTCCGATCGCTGGATGATCGATGCCTGCGGCGAATCGACTTCGGCGGCCGGATCGGAACGGAAGCCCTTGGTGCGCATCGAGTCTGATGAGGGTGCCGGGAGTAGAGGTGGCAGGCCGTCGTCGAAGCCGACGCCGACGGTGGGCGGATGCCGAGATATGCTGCCACGGCCGCGAGTTCACCGGTCTTCGGGCAACAGGCGGCACTCCCATGCGATCAACCGAGAGGATGTGGCCGGTAGCGTGAGTAGCTATCTGGTTGTCCAGCTGTACTGCACCCCCGCGCAAGCCGATTCCGTGCGGTCGGCCGCGGCCGGTGAACTGGCGAAGTTCCCCGAATTAGCGGGGGCGAGAACAGAACTGGCGCCGAAGGCCGAGGGCGAGCACCGGATGCGCCTGGAGTGGGCCGAGGAGCACCCCGGCCAGGATCCGGGTGACCGCACCTACTTCTCGCTCGAGATGACCTCCCCGGTCGATGCGCCGGAGTCCGTATTGCGGAAAGCGGAGGACCAGATCCTCGAGTGGATCGATACGACCTTCAACGACGAGGCGAACGATATCGCCGAGGTCCAGTGGGCGAGCTTCGCGGAGATCAGGCAGGACGCCTGACGGCTCCGCGCCCCGCCGCGGACGGGGGCTGCCGGAGCCGGGCCCGGCCGGCCGGGTGAGCCACCGCGACTCCGATCGCAAATCCCGCTGTTCGAGGAGGTCAGCCGCCACAATGTGGCGATGCGAACCTATGTCCGTGTACTGACGGCGGCCGTCGCCGCAATACTCGTCGTCTTCGCGCCCACCGCCGCGGCGGCCCCGATCCCCGGCGGCTCGGCTCAGCTTCCGTTTCCGCTGACACTGCAACCGGAAGGAGTACGGGCGCCGGCGGCGGCGCTGGCGGAGGCCGGTACCGGACTGATCGTGTGGTCTCGGCAGCCGGATATCCGCGTTCCGATCGCCAGTATCACCAAGGTGATGACGGCGGTGGTCGTGCTCGAATCGGGCGATCTCGACCGCCCGGTCACGGTGCCGCGCGCGGCCGTCGACTATGCGGCCGCCTACGGCGGCAGTACCGCCGGTCTGGTTCCCGGCGAGGTGCTCACCGCGCGCCAGTTGCTGTACGCGATGATGCTGCCTTCGGGCTGCGACGCCGCCTATGCCCTGGCCGAGGCATTCGGGCCGGGTCAGGACGCTTTCATCGCCCGGATGAATGCCACCGCGCAGCGGCTGGGGATGCCGAACACGCATTTCAGCGATCCCAGCGGCCTGCCGGCCCCCGACGATTTCGCCACGTACTCCACTCCGGCGGAGCTGGTGCGGCTCGGCCGGCACGCGATGGCCGACCCGGTCTTCCGCGAGATCGTCGGATCGCAGGTCCACCACCTGCCCGCCGGTCCCGCGAACCGGGACCACGTCTGGGAGACCACCAACGGGCTGCTCCGTGATTATCCGGGCACCGCCGGAATCAAAACCGGGTCGACGAACGCTGCCGGCACCTGCCTGTTGTTCGAAGCCTCCCGGGGTGCGCAGCGGCTGATCGGTGTGGTTTTGAACAGCTCACCCGACGATCTCGCCGCCGCGGCGGGCGACGCCGCGCGCATCATGGATTGGGCTTTCGTCCCGATCCTCAGTGGGCTGCCGGTCGGCTGACCGGGCAGTCCTCCGCGCGCCGGTTCCGGAGAAGGAGGGCCGCGGGACCTGCCAGGAGTACCAGGCCACCGGCGTCCACGGCCGCGACGCGTAGCAGCTCCGGGCGGCCGGTTTCCGGTCGGCTGGTATCCGGGACAGGATTCTGCACTCCGGTCACCGTGGCACAGCAGGCCGGCCGGTGCGAGGCGGACGCCGAACCGTCCGGTGCCTCGCCCGGCCGGTCCACCGGATTCAGCTCTGTGGTGTTCCGCTGTTGCGGGCCTCGACGGCCGCGACCGTCTTCCGGAACGCATTCCGCAGGATGCCTCGGCCGACAGATCCCACCACGGCCCCGAGCACCCGGCCCGTCGCGTTCTTGCCCTCACGGACCACGACGACATCCACGTCGGTCTTCCCGTCCGGGCGGGGTGTGAACTGGTAGGTGTGGCCGGAACGGCCACCCCACAGGTTGGAGTCGGTGGTCGTCATGACCACCCGGTGCGGGTTCGACCAGTCGTAGTGCAGGCGTTCCCAGATTCCGCGCGACCCCTCCGTGACGTCGGCGTCGGTGGGACCGCGGGTGTGCAGCTCCAGGTATTTGTCCGTGCTGTTCCCGAACAGTTCCGCGCGGCCCGGCCCGAAATCGGTGAGCGCGGCGACGAACTGTTCGGGTGTCGCGTCGGTCGTTTCCGTGAAATGGAGAGTGGCCATGGGTGCTCCTGTGTTGGCGGTGGCTTCGTCTCGGTGACCAGGAACTACGCGTGTCCTATCCAGGATAGGAAGCGAGCGGGGTCCGGGGAGCGCCGGCGGTGTCGCCGGACACACGGGCCGCCGATTCGCGCCGGGATGTCGGGGGTGTGCAGTAGGCAGGGGGCATGACAGCCTCCGCCGCGGCACCGGGCCCGGTCCGGCCCACACCGGGACCACGCTTGCTGGATGTCCGTCGCCTGTGGGCCGAACCGGACGCGCTGGCGAGCCCGCGCGGGCAGCAGGTGCGGGCGCGATTCCCCGACGCCGAGATCATCCCCGTCTCGTCCCACTGGCAGATCGACCGGTTGCACGGCAACGCGGGCAATATCGACCGCTGGATCCGGGTCAAGACCGAGGACCTGGTGCTCGGGGTCAAGAAATCGCTGACGGCGCGGGAGAACGGGCGCTCGGCCGACTGGATCGCCCCCTCGACCTCCAACGGCTGCGCGATGGCGTGTGCCTACTGCTACGTTCCCCGCCGCAAGGGGTACGCCAACCCGATCACGGTGTTCACCAATATCGACAAGATCGTCGGCTACCTCGCCCGTCATGTGCGCAGGCAGGGACCCAAGACCGTGCCGAACCAGTGCGATCCCCAGGCGTGGGTCTACGACCTGGGGGAGAACAGCGACTGCTCGATCGACGCACTGGTCAGCGACAATGTCGCCGACCTGATCACGGCGTTCCGTGCCTGGCCCACCGCGAAGGCCTCGTTTGCCACCAAATACGTCAACCGCGGTCTGCTCGACCTGGACCCCCGTGGCCGGACCCGGGTCCGGTTCTCGCTCATGCCCGAGGCCGACTCTCGGCTGCTCGACCTGCGTACCACGCCGATCCGGCAGCGGATCGCCGCGATCGACGACTTCGTGGCGGCGGGCTACGAGGTGCACGTCAACTTTTCGCCAGTCGTCCTCCGCCCGGGCTGGGAGCGGGAATGGGCGGAACTGCTCGAACAGCTCTCGGACGGGACCGGCGCAGCTTTCCGGGCCCAGGCGGCCGCAGAGATCATCATGCTCACCCACAACGAACAGTTGCACGAGGTCAATCTCGGCTGGCATCCCAGGGCCGAGGACCTGCTGTGGCAGCCGGTCGTCCAGCAGGCCAAACGCTCCGGTTCGGGGATGTGGAACGTGCGCTACCGCAACACCGTGAAAGCCGCCGGGGTCGCTTCCCTCACCGGTCTCATCGCCGAGCGGACGCCCTGGCTGACGGTGCGTTACGCGTTCTGAGGTGCCCGGTGCCGGCCGGGGCCGCATGGGCCCCCGGCCGAAGTCGCCCGCGCGGTGCTGTTCCTCGCGTTCGACGCCACCTACCCGACCGGTGCCGGACTCGTCGTGGACGGCGGTGGTTCGCCGCTCGGAGAGGTGCCGATTCCGATGACCGGAACGCCGCCGGGGGACAGCCCACCCGGCGGCATCCGGCATGCGGGGTCAGGCAGGGATCGGGGCCGCGGTCACCGTGGCCGCGATGGCGGCGGCCAGTTCCGCACCCTTGATCTCGAAATGGCGGGTGAAGTACTCCAGATGCTCGGCGTGTTCGTGGAAGTGATGCGGGGTCAGGACCGCCGAGAAGACCGGTACCCCGGTGTCGAGCTGTATCCGCATCAAGGCGTCCACCACGGTCGCCGCCACGAAGTCGTGCCGGTAGATACCGCCGTCCACCACCAGGGCACAGCCCGCGAGACCCGCGTAACGACCGGTGGTGGCCAATTGTTTGATCCGCAACGGGATCTCGAAGGCGCCGGGGACTTCGAACACCTCGATATCGACGATACCGCGCTCGGTGAGCCCGGCTCGGCAGGCCGCGACGGCCCGATCGACGATCTCGGCGTGCCACCGGGCGGCGACGAGTGCGATGCGATTCGGTGTGGGTGACATTCTGTTCCTCCTGCTCGCTGTGTCACCCAGGGCATGACGACGCGAACAGGAGCCACCCGCGGGCGGGCACTCCGGTGCCGCGTTCTCTTCCATCCGGACTGTGACCGTCGGCTCCGGGATCACACCGGAATCTGCTCGACCCACCGTGTCCGAGGACACTGTGGCGCTCGCGGGCTCGTGCACCGGATCCGACCGGATGCCATGACCGCCGGTGGGGAATTCCACCCCGCCCTGAGAACGTGTACGAAACGGACAGTAACAATGCCGCGACCCCGGGACAACCCGGCAGCCGTCCGCCCGGCCCCGGACGATCATGTTCGCGGGAGGTGCGCGCGGTGGTCGTAATACAGCAGACGGTAGTCGCCGGCCTCCTCCGCCCACGCGGTGACCGAGGCGTTTCCGGCCAGTCCCTGCGCGGCGACGGCGAGCGTCCCGGCGTCGTCGAGGTGCTCGAGCAGGCGGCGCAGCAGCAGGATCACCGCATCGTGCGCGACGATGAGTACCCGGCGGTGCCGGGTATCGGCGGCAATGCGGTCGAGCACCCCCGCCACCCGGGCGGCGACATCGTGGAAGGATTCGCCGCCGGGCGGCCGGTAGCCGAGCGGGTCGGCCTGTTCGGCCGCGTACAGCTCGGGGTAGCGCTCCCGCACTTCCGAAACGGGAATATGTGCCAGCGTGCCGCGGAACCGATCGTACAGACGCGGGTCGGTCACCCGGCAGGGCAGCGCCACGCCCGCCGCCCGGAGTTCGGCTTCCGCGAGTTGCCAGGTCTGCACCGCCCGGCGATACGGGGAGCACAGGACGATCTCCGGAAGCTGCTCGGGCGACAGCGCGGCAGCCCATCGCCCCAGGGCGGCGGCCTGGCGTTTTCCGAGATCGGTCAGCTCGATGACCATATCGTCGGCCTCGGCGGGGCTCGCGGGCCGGATACCGGCATTGATGGTGCTCTGGCCGTGCCGGACCGCGTAGAGCAGGCGGGGGCCCGGGTTGTCGTGATGGGTAGCGGAATATTCGGGCGCGCCGGACGTTTCGTGGTCGGCGGGCGGCTGTGTACTCATACCCAGAGGATGTACCGGGAGACGCCGTGGTGCCGGGAATTCCGGATACCGCGGCGGAGGTCCGGGCAGATCACGAAACCCGGGATCCGGCATTACGCGGGCATACCCACCTCGTCCGGGGTCTTGTCGTTGCGCAGCCCCCGCCAGGACGGATGCCGCAGCACCTCCCCGGTGTACTCGCGGTATTCGATATCGCCGACGAGTACCGGATCCACCCAGTGCGGGGTCCCGGGCCGGCCGAAGCGTCCCGGGGTCAAGGGGAACAGCGCCTCGGAGCGGGGGATCTCGTCGAGCCGGGCCCGCAGCGCCCGGCGCGCGGCCGTCGTGAACCCGGTACCCACATTGCCGATGTGCACCAGCCGCCCGTCGGCGTCGTGGGCGGCGAGGATCAGCGATCCGAATGTCGCGCCCGCCGATCCGGTGCCGGCGGTCCAGCCGGCCACGACTGCCTCGGTGGTCTTGCGGATCGGGGTCTTGATCCAGGACCTGGAGCGGCGGCCGGGGTGGTAGGTGGAGTCGAGGCGTTTGGAGACGATGCCTTCTAGCCCGTTGTCCCGCGCCGCGGTGAGCAACCGGTCGGCGGATGCGCCCACCCAGTACGGCGGGGTCTGCACCGGAGCGGTGTCCAATGCGAGGGCCTGCAGGCGGTCGCGCCGGTCGAGGTAGGTCAGCCCGGTTACGTCGGCACCGGCGTCGGTGAGGATGTCGAACAGGAACAACTGCACCGGCACCGCACCGATCAGCGCGCGGCCGGGCCGCGCCACGTGCATCCGGCGCTGCAGCAGGCGGAACGACGGCGCCCCGGCGGGGGTCTGCGCGATGATCTCGCCGTCGAGCATCAGATCCCGGCCACCGAGGTGGCCGGTCAGAGCGATGACCAGGTCGGGATAGGAGCCGGTGATCTCGCGGCGGTTGCGGCTGTAGAGGCGGCAGTCCGCGCCCGAGCAGATCACGATGGCGCGGACCCCGTCCCATTTCATCTCCACCGCCCAGTCCGGTGCATCCGGCGGGCGGCCCGAGGTGGCGAGCATCGGCGCCGGGACCGCCGCCCGGTCCGCGGGGCTCAGTGGCCGGTGCTCCGGCAGGCGACCGCGGCCGCGGGCGCGGTCGGGCGCCACCGGAATGCCGCGGCCCTGTCCCGGCCGCCTTCGAACTCGCCTGCCATGCCTACCTCCCGCTCGACGAAGCCGGATAAAGCCTGGTAGGGCGCAGAATACGGCGTGTTCACGCGGTGGCCGGGCAGACACGCGGGGCTTCGGTCGCGATCCCTCCGGTGCTGCCTGTGCGGGTTCTTCTAAGCGATTCGTTCGAAAACCGCCGCCAGTCCCTGGCCACCGCCGATACACATGGTTTCCAGGCCGTAGCGGCCTTCGCGGCGGTCCAGTTCGCGTAGCAGGGTGGCGAGGATGCGGGCCCCGGTGGCGCCGACCGGGTGGCCCAGTGAGATTCCCGAACCGTTGGGGTTGAGGCGTTCGTCGTCGGGTTCGATCTTCCAGTTGCGCAGGACCGCGAGGGTCTGTGCGGCGAAGGCTTCGTTGAGTTCGATGACCGACATGTCGTCGAGCGTGAGATCCAGTCGCGCCAAGGCCTTTTCGGTCGCGGGTACCGGTCCGATGCCCATGGTGCGCGGCGGTACTCCGGCGACGGCCCAGGAGGCGAGGCGGGCGAGGGGGCGCAGGCCCAGGGTGCGGGCGCGGGCGGGGGTGGTGACGATGCAGAGCGCGGCGCCGTCGTTCTGACCGCTGGCGTTACCGGCGGTCACCGTGGCGTCGGGATCGAGACCGCCGCGGATCGGGCGTAGTTTCGCCAGGGCTTCCACGGTGGTGTCGGCCCGGGGGTGTTCGTCGGTGTCGATGAGGATCGGGTCCGATTTCCGCTGGGGTACCGCGACTCCGACGATTTCGTCGGCGAACCGGCCGGCCCGCTGGGCGGCGACGGCCCGCTGGTGCGACTGCACCGCGAGCGCGTCCTGCTCCGGGCGGGTGATGGAGTATTCGGCGCGCAGGTTCTCCGCGGTTTCGATCATGCCGCCCGGGACGGGGAAATTGCTGCCTCCCGCGCTGACCCGGGCGCGGGCCAGCCGGTCGTTGAGGGCGATACCGTCGCCTTTGACGCCCCAGCGCATATCGGTGGCGTAGAACTCCGCCCGGCTCATGGATTCCGTACCGCCGGCCAGCACCAGGTCGCTGCCGCCGGTGGCGACCTGCATACACGCCTGCAGGACGGCCTGTAGTCCCGAGCCGCAGCGTCGATCGACCTGCAGGCCGGGTACCTCGACGCCGAGTCCGGCGTCCAGTGCCGCGATCCGGCCGATCGCTGGTGCCTCGCCGTTGGGGGAGGCCTGGCCGAGGACGACGTCGTCGATGTGGTCGGCGGCCAGGCCGGTGCGGTCGAGGAGTTCGGTGATCAGGCCGGCGGCCAGGGTTTCCGGGGCGACGTCTTTGAACACCCCACCGAACCGGCCCACCGGGGTGCGCAGGGGTTCGCAGATGACGGCGTCGATCATGGCATTCCTTCGTCGTACTCAGGCGCGGTTCTGTACCTGCGCGAGATCGGTGCTGATGGCCGCGGCCGTGGCCAGCAGCGGGGGCAGCAGGTCGGCCCGTACGCTCTCGGCGGTGTAGCGGGCGGCATGGGTGGAGATGTTCACCGCGGCGCACACCGTGCCGGTGTGGTCGCGGATAGGGGCGGCCATCGAGCGCAACCCCTGCTCGAGTTCCTGATCGACCAGGCAGTAGCCGGATTCCCGGGTGTGGTGTACCTGTTCGCGCAGTTCGTCGGCGGTGAGGACGGTGCGGTCGGTGAGCGGGGTGAGAGCGACTTTCGCGAGGTACTCCTCGAATGCCGCCTCGGAGAGCCCGGCCAGCAGTACCCGGCCCATCGAGGTGCTGTAGGCGGGGAAGCGGGTTCCGATGGTGATCGAGACGGTCATGATGCGGCTCACCGGTACGCGGGCCACGTAGACGATGTCCTCGCCGTCGAGGATGGAGACCGAGGTCGATTCGTGTACCTGGTTGGCGAGGCTTTCCAGATGGGGTCCCGCGACCTCGGGCAGGCTCAGACTCGACAGATAGCTGTAGCCGAGTTCCAGTACGCGGGGGGTGAGCCAGAACAGCGAGCCGTCGGTGCGCACGTATCCCAGTTCCACCAGGGTCAGCAGGAAGCGGCGCGCGGTCGCCCGGGTCAGGTCGGTGGCCTTGGCCACCTCGCTGAGGGTGCGCCGGGGGTGGCCGGCGTCGAAGGAGCGGATCACGGCGAGGCCGCGGCCCAGCGACTGCACGTAGTCCGGTGAGGGTTCGGTCATGGTCGATGTATTTCCTCGTCGGCGGGTCCGGCCGCGGTATCGTCGGCCGGGCGGGACCCGACACCGTCGGCCAGTGCCGCCTTGCCGAGTCCGAAGGCGAGGTTACTGTTAGGCACACCCGCGTAGACCGCGGTGTGCAGGAACACCTCGGCGAGCTCGGCCGGCTCGAGCCCGGCCCGCAGTGCCGCGCGGATATGCATATCGAGCTCGTGGGTGTTGCCCACGGCGGTGAGCACGGCCAGGGTGAGCAGCCGCCGGGTGTGCTGATCCAGGCCGGGCCGGCTCCAGACATCGCCCCAGGCGGTGCGGGTGATGAAATCCTGGAACGGCTCGGTGAATTCGGTGGTCCCGGCCACGGCGCGGTCGACATGGGCGTCCCCGAGTACCGCGCGCCGCATCCGCATCCCCTGCTCGAATGCCGCGGCGCGTTCGCGCCGGCCGGCGATATGCGCGGTGATCAGCGCCGACACCTGCCCGGCCTGTTCGACATTGGCCAGGTGGGCGGCGGGATCGAGCACGTGCAGTACAGAATTCGCGATCCCCGCGGCGAGGCGCCGCATATCGTCGGGTGTGGTGGCCGGGTCCTGGGCACCGGCGATCACCAGGGTGGGTGCGGTGATCCGGGCGAGATCGGGGCGCCCGTCCCAGTGCGCGAGGGCGACACAGCAGGCGGCATAGCCCGCGTCCGGTGTGGCGGTGACCATGGCCCGGCTGCGGGCGGCGAGCTCGGGGTCACGGGCGGCGAGGCCGGCGGTGAACCAGCGGCCCACCACGGCTTCGGCGAGAGAACCGGTGCCCTCGGCGCGTACCGTGGCGGCCCGGTCGAGCCAGGTCTGCGGGGTACCGAATTTCGCGGCGGTGCAGAGCAGGGTCAGAGTGTGGACCCGGGTGGGATGGTAGGCGGCGATCCGCTGGGCGACCGCACCGCCGAGCGACAACCCGACCAGGTGCACCGCGTCGCGGCCCAGCCGGTCCAGCAGCGCGAGTACATCACCGGCGAGTTCGGCGATGGTGTAATCCCCTGCTGGAGCGGGGGATTCGCCGTGGCCGCGTAGCTCGACGGCGAGTACCTCATGGCCGGTGGCCAGCGCGGCGATCTGCGGGTCCCACATCGACCGGTCCGAACCGAGCGAGCCCAGCAGGACGACGGTCGGCGCGTCACCGGTGGGGCCGAAAGCCCGGTAGGAGAGCTCGACGCTCGTGGTCGGATCCGCTGCGGTCGACGCCATATCACCTGTTCCGTTCGGTTCGTTCTCGGTCGTGTCGCCGGGTCACTGTGGCCCGGCGGTTTCGTGGGTGGCCGGACCGCCGACCTCGTCACCGCGTTCGTCGAGGACCCGCGTGACGAAATCGGCCGCGTGGCCCAGATATCCGGCCGGGTCCAGCAGTTCCCGGACCCGGTCCACGCCCAGGTATTCGACGATCTCGGGGTCGCTGTCCAACGCCGGCGGGTCGGCGGTGGCCGCGGCGGTGACGATCTGGCGCGCCCGCTCGGTATGTTCGGACAGTGCCGCGGTCACCCGCTCGGCCAGCAGCAACCCGCCGGTGACCGCGAGATTGCGTGACATCGCCGCGGGATCGACCCGCAGCCCGGCCAGGCTCTGGGCCAGCCGGTGGGCGGCGCCGCCGCTGAGGCGGAGTAGTTCGGTGACGGTTTCCCATTCGGCGTGCCAGGCTCCGGCGGCACGCTGCATTTCGTGGTCCATCGCGCCGAGCGCGGTCGCGACCAGCCCGGGGACGCGCCGGGCCGCGGCGCGCGCGGTGATCGCCGCCACCGAGTTCCGTTTATGGGGCATCGCCGACGAACCGCCGGGCGAATCCTCGCTCACCTCACCGATTTCGGTCGCGGACAGCGCCACGATATCGGTGGCGATCTTGCTTACCGCGCCGGCGGCCACGCCCAGGGCGGCGGTGAGTTCGGCGACGGGTGTGCGGTCGGTGTGCCACGGCACCCGCTGCGGAGCCAGCCCGAGTTCCGCCGCGAGCGCGTCGGCGACCGCCGGGCCGTGCGGGTACAGCGCCGCGAGGGTCCCCGCGGCACCGCCGAACTGGACCGGGAGGTCGGCCAGCGCGGCGGTGACCGAGCCCGCCGCCCGGTCGAGTGCGACGCACCAGCCGGCCGCCAGCGCACCGAAGGTGGTGGGCAGTGCCTGCTGACCGAGGGTGCGGGCGGCCATCGGGGTGTTCCGGTGGTCTCGGGCCAGCGCCGCGGCGGAGTCCGCCGCGGCGCGCAGGTCGTCGACGACCAGCGCGCCGGCCCGCTGGGCCAGCAGCGACAGGGCATTGTCGAGGATGTCCTGGCTGGTGGCGCCCTTGTGGACGGCTGCCGGTGGCACATTCGCCGCGGCGCAGGCCCGACGCAATTCGCCGACGAGCGGGATGACCGGGTTACCGCCGGCCACCGCGGCACCGCCGAGCTGCTCGGGGTCCAGTCGCCGGGCCAGCTCCGGTCCGGCCGCGTCGATGGCGTTCGCGTATTCCTCGTCGAGTACCCCGGTGGCGGCCTGGGCGCGGGCCAGCGCGCACTCGACCTGGATCAGTGCGGTGATCCAGGCACGGTCGGACAGGGTGGCGCCGAGTTCGGCCGCCCCGAAAAGCGGATCGAACAGCTCTCCACGCGGCACTCGGATCTCCTAGAAGTGGAAGAACGGCGTCTCGGCGCCGTCCGGGTCGGCGTCCTGTACGACTATGTCGAGGTGGTAGCCCTCGGCGGTGGCGGTGGCGATCAGCTTGTGCCGCTGGGCCGCCGGCAGTGCGGCCAGGACGGGATCGGCGGCGTTGGCGGACTCTTCGTCGGCGAAGTAGAGCCGGGTGACCAGCCGGTTGAGCATGCCGCGCGCGAAGATCGACACGTTCAGATGCGGTGCTTCGGTTTCTCCATCGCCACCGACCAGGGCCCCGGGTTTCACCGTGGTGAACCGGACGGTGCCGGTCGCGTCGGCGGGGCACCGGCCGAAACCGCGGAAAGCGGGGTCGGTCTGCGGTCGCGGGTCGTCCGGATGCTCGAATACGCCGTCACGATTGGCCTGCCAGACCTCGACGAGCGCGTCCGCGATCGGGGTCCGGGCTCCGTCGCTCACCGTCACTGTGACGGTGATGGCGTCGTCCGTGCCCGGGGCCACCACGTCGGGGCCGTCCGGCCAGGGCAGTCCGATGTGGAGGAAGGGGCCCACGGTCTGCGACGGGGTGGGGCCGAACTCCACCGTGGTGAAATCGCCGCTGGTCAGCGGATAGCGGGGGGCGAAATCGGTGTCATTCATCGTGGTCGTCGTCCTCCTCGAACGGGGTCGCGTCGCGGCCGCGCAGCACGATGTCGAACCGGAAGCCCACCGCCCAGTTGTCGGTGGTGGCCTCGTAGTCGAATGCGCTCACCATGCGCTGGCGGGCGCCGTCGGGGACCGAGTTGTAGATCGGGTCCTGGAAGAACATCGGGTCGTCCGGAAAATACATCTGGGTCACCAGGCGCTGGGTGAAGGCACGCCCGAACAGCGAGAAATGGATATGGGCGGGGCGCCACGCATTGTGGTGGTTGCGCCACGGATAGATGCCCGGCTTGATCGTGGTGAACGAGTAGTGTCCGTCGCGGTCGGTGAGTACCCGGCCGACGCCGTCGAAATGCGGGTCCAGCGGGGCCGGCCACTGATCGCCCTGGTGCCGGTAGCGCCCGGCGGCATTGGCCTGCCAGACCTCGACCAGTGTGTTCGGTACCGGTTTGCGATCGCTGTCGAGGACCCGGCCGTGCACGACGATGCGCTGTCCGGCCGCCTCGCCACCGCGGGCCAGTGTCAGGTCGGCGTCCGCCTCGGTGATCCGGCCTTCGCCGAGCACCGGACCGGTGAGTTCGCCGAGTCGCTGGGGGAGCAGGATCAGCGGCTGTTTCGGGTGGCGGAGGGCGGTGGTGCGGTAATCGGCGAAGTCGAGCGGTGCTTCCTCGTCCTTGTCGATACTGCGGTACCGCGGGGGCAGTTGGAGCATGCGCGACCTCAGGTTCGGGATGTGGACATTGCTACGGGATGCGAACAGCATAGGACCCGACTCGGGCCGGATCAATCGCCGTGCGCGCGGTTCACTATACGCACATGAGTTCACATTCCGCACAAATCTGGTTACTGTGGAGCGCGTGATGGACAAAGTCATTGCCACAGCCGCCGAAGCGGTCGCCGATATCCCCGACGGCGCGTCCCTGGCCGTCGGCGGATTCGGGCTGGTCGGGATCCCGGAACTACTGATCAACGCGCTGCTCGAACAGGGCGCCACCGAACTGGAGGTCGTCAGCAACAACTGCGGCACCAATGGCTTCGGTCTCGGTGTGCTGCTCGCGGCCCACCGGATCCGCCGCACCATCAGCTCCTACGTCGGCGCCAACGAGGAATTCGCCCGCCAGTACCTGTCCGGCGAACTCGAAGTCGAGCTGACTCCGCAGGGCACCCTCGCCGAGCGGATGCGGGCCGGGGGTGCCGGGATTCCGGCCTTCTTCACCCCGGCCGGCGTCGGAACCCAGGTCGCCGAGGGCGGACTTCCGCTGCGCTACGACGGCGCGGGTGGGATCGCGGTGGCCTCCCCGCCGAAGGAGACCCGGGTGTTCGACGGTGTCACCTATGTGCTCGAGCGGGGGATCGTCACCGACTACGCGCTGGTCCACGCCTGGAAGGGCGACCGGCACGGCAACCTCGTCTATCGCGCCAGCGCCCGCAACTTCAACCCGCCCGCGGCCGCGGCGGGCCGGATCACCATCGCCCAGGTCGAACACCTGGTGGAACCCGGCGAACTGGACCCCGATCAGGTGCACACCCCGGGGATCCAGGTCCAGCGGGTCATACCCGTCGGCAAGGTCGAAGTAGGAATCGAGAACAGGATGGTGCGCGCATGACGCTGACCCGCGAACAGATGGCGGCCCGGGTCGCCGCCGAACTCGAAGACGGCCAGTACGTCAACCTCGGCATCGGGATGCCGACGCTGGTGCCCAACTATCTGCCCGGTGACATCACTGTCGTGCTGCATTCGGAGAACGGTGTCCTCGGGGTGGGCCCGTATCCGACCGAGGACGAACTCGATCCCGAACTGATCAATGCCGGCAAGGAAACCATCACCGTGCTGCCCGGCGCCTCATTCTTCGATTCCGCGCAGTCCTTCGGCATGATCCGCGGCGGCCAGGTCGATGTGGCGGTGCTGGGCGCGATGCAGGTCAGCGCTCGCGGCGATCTGGCCAATTGGATGATTCCGGGCAAGATGGTCAAGGGGATGGGCGGCGCCATGGACCTGGTGCACGGCGCCCGGCGGGTGATCGTGATGATGGACCACGTCTCGCGGTCGGGGGAGCCCAAGATCGTCGGAGAGTGCACCCTGCCGCTGACCGGCCTGGGCTGTGTGGACCGGATCATCACCGATATGGCCGTGCTCGACGTGACCGAGCGAGGACTGGTGCTGGTGGAAACTGCTCCCGCTGTGACTGTCGCCGAGGTCCGGGCGGCCACGGGGGCTGCCGTCGAGGTCTACGACGCCCTGGCCGAACGGGTCGGCTGAGGGCGATGCCGTGAATTCGGCCTGTTCACAGGACCGGCAGCTTGTCCATGGCCGTCCGGATCACCTCCAGGAAGAAACGCTGCGCCGCGCTGCGTCCGGGCGCGTGCCGGGTATAGGCGGCCACCTCGACCGGTTCGATGGGCCAGGGCAGCGCGAAGATCCGCACGGAATGGGTCCGGGCCAGCGCGCGGGCGACCCGCTCCGGGACGATCGCGACGAGCTCGCTGTCCTGCACCACGTACGGCAGTGTCGCGAACCGGGTGACCCGGACCGCGATGCGGCTTTCCAGCCGATGTTCGATCAGGGCCCGGCGTGGACCCAGATGGCCGCTGCCGCCGTCCACCACCACATGCCGCTCCCGCTCGAGCTCGGCGTGCGTCGGGGTGCGGGTGCCCAGCCGCGGATGGTCGGCGGCGACCATCCCCGCGTACCCCTCGGTGAACAAAGGGGTCCGGCGCAGCCGGGGCGAATCGAGGACCGGGCTGGCCACGATGGCGTCCATCTCGCCGCGTGCCAGCCGATCGGTCGCGGTGTCCAGGTCGAACGCCTGGACCCGCAGACCCGCCTGCGGCGCCTGGGCCGCCAGTTCGGCCAGGACCAGCGGCAGTACCGTCACCTCACCCAGATCCGAGAGGCCGAGGGTGAAGCGGGTGGGCCGGTCCGGATCGAAGTCCGTGGTCGCGCCCAGTGTTTCGGTGACCTCCGCCAGTGCGGCGCGCAGCGGTGGGTACAGCCGTTCGGATTCCGAGGTCGGAACCAGGCCGCCGGGCCCGCGGACGAACAGTTCGTCGTCGAGCCGCCTACGCAATTTGCCCAGCCCGTAGCTGACGGTCGGCTGAGTGACGCCCAGCAGATCGGCCGCGGCGGTGACACTGCGCGTCTCGTAGAGCAGGACGAATGTCCGGACCAGGTTGAGGTCCACCTCGGATGCCATAGATCTCCTCTATTCCACTTCAGAAAATCATCTATTGGATTTCTGATGAAGTGGAGCTTAGCGTGAGTGCCGTCACAGACCGGGTCGCGTCGTCCGACCCGAAGATCAGAAGAGAACCCCCATCATGAACAAACTGCTGTCGTGGCCGGCCGCGCTGTGCTGGCTCACCGTGCTTCTCGACGGGTACGACCTCGTCGTCCTCGGCGCGGTCATTCCGACCCTGATCGACGAGAACCACGCCGGGTTCACCGCGTCGGGCGCGACCTTCGCCGCGACCATCTCTCTGGTCGGCGTCGCCATCGGCGCCGCCGGAGTCGGTCCGCTCGCCGACCGCTACGGCCGCCGCTCGGTCCTGCTGGCCTCGATCGCGCTGTTCTCGGTGTTCACCATCGCGGTGCCGTGGGCCGGATCGGTGGCCGTGTTCGGCGCCTTCCGGTTGCTCGCGGGGCTCGGCCTCGGCGCCTGTATGCCGACCGCGCTCACCTTCATGGCCGAGCACATGCCCGCCTCGCGCCGGGCCTTCGCCAGCACCTTCACCATGACCGGCTACCACTTCGGCGCGGTCCTGGCCTCGCTGTTCGCGCTCTGGCTCGTGCCGAACTGGGAGATCCTGTTCTATGCCGGCGGTATCGCCGGATTCCTGCTGCTACCGCTGATGTGGTGGAAGCTGCCCGAATCGGATGCCTATCTGGCGGTCCAGGGCACAACCGAACGCGTCGGCCCCACCGTGGTCCTGCAGCCGCAGTACCTGCGCACGACACTCGGCGTGTGGGTCGGCTCGTTCATGGGACTGCTGCTGGTCTACGGACTCAACACCTGGCTGCCGAAACTGATGCGCGACGCCGGATACAACATGTCGACCTCGCTGACCCTGCTGCTGGTGCTGAACGTCGGCGCCATCATCGGCCTGATCGTCGCGGGGACCCTGGCCGACCGACGCGGCACCAAACCGACCATCCTGGTCTGGTTCGGCGCGGCCGCGGTGCTGCTCGCTCTGCTGAGCATCAAGGTGCCCAACACATTCCTGCTCAATGCCCTGGTGCTGGTGACCGGCATCTTCGTCTTCTCGGCCCAAGTGCTCGTCTACGCCTATGTGACCCAGGCCTACCCGGCCGAGGTCCGCGCCACCGCGCTCGGCCTCGCCTCCGCGGTCGGCCGCCTCGGCGCCATCTTCGGGCCGAGTATCACCGGTGCGCTCATCGTGGCCGGTTCCGCCCATCCGTGGGGCTTCTACTTCTTCGCGGTGGTCGCCGCGGTCGGGTTGCTCGCGCTGGCGACGGTTCCACGTCTGGCCGCCCGGCACGCGGAACCCACGGCGCCGGCACCGATCACCGGACCCGACGATACGAAGGAGTACGCACGGTGACCACCACTCGGACCCAGGTAGCGATTGTCGGGGCGGGCCCGGCCGGGCTGCTGCTCTCCCACCTGCTGCATCGCTGCGGAATCGACTCGGTGGTCCTCGATATCCGCAGCCGGCACGAGATCGCCACCACGATCCGCGCCGGAATCCTCGAAGCGGGATCGGTGCGGACCCTGGTCGACACCGGAGTGTCCGATCGGGTGATCACCGACGGCGACCGGCACGACGGTGTGGTGTTCCGGTTCGGCGGCGAGAATCACCGCATCGATTTCCAGGAACTGGTCGGCGAATCCGTCTGGCTGTACCCGCAGAACGATGTCTTCGTCGACCTGGCGGCCCGCCGGGAGACAGACGGGGGCGATGTGCGCTACGGCGTCTCCGATACCGCGGTCGACACCTCCGGCGGACGGCCCGTGGTGTCCTTCATCGATTCCGACGGCCGCCCCGGCCGGATCGAGGCGGAACTGGTCGTCGGTTCCGACGGCTCCCGGTCCATCTGCCGCAAAGCCTTCCCGGCCGGGACCCGCGGTGAATGGTTCCGCGAATACCCGTTCGCCTGGTTCGGGTTCCTCGCCGAGGCGCCGCCCTCGCATCCGGAACTGATCTACGCGCAATCCGAGCACGGCTTCGCGCTGGTGAGCCAGCGCACGCCCACGATGCAGCGGATGTATTTCCAGTGCTCACCCGGCGAGCGGCCCGAGGACTGGGACGACGACCGCATCTGGGCGGAGATGCGCCGCCGGGTGAACGGGAACGGTTTCGAGATCCAGGAGGGGCCGATCAGCGCGAAGATGGTGCTGCCGTTCCGCTCCTTCGTCACCGCCCCGATGCGTTACGGCCGGTTGCTGCTCGCCGGCGATGCCGCGCACACCGTACCGCCGACCGGCGCCAAAGGGCTCAACCTGGCGCTCGCCGATGTCCGCGTACTGCACGAGGCGATTACCGACTTCCTCGCCGGCGCCGGGGACGAGGCCTTGGAGCGATACACCGACCGGGCTCTCGACCGGGTGTGGAAGGCCCAGCACTTCTCCTACTGGATGACCACCATGCTCCACTCCGTGGAGGGAGCGTCTCCGTTCGATATCGCACGGCAGCGCGGCGAACTGGCGCTGGTCACCGGTTCCCGGCACGGCGCCGCCTATCTGGCGGAGGCCTATACCGGATGGCAGCAGGCGGCCTGACCGCGACCGCTCGCCCACCCGGCCGCGGCTGCCGGATATCCGCGCGAGGGCAGGGCCGGTCCCGATCCGCGCCGCCGGATGCGGCGCAAACGACACAGCCGGCGGGTGCGGCGAGGATACTCGTCCTCGCGGCCCCTCCCTCCCTTCTACGCACCACACCGCACGTCAGGAGTTCCCCGATGACCACCACCGCCGATTCGGCCACCACCGCTTGGCGCGACGCACTGTTCGACGGCGCCTTCCGTGGCGTCTCCCGCACCCTGACCGTGGTCTCGCCGGCCACCGGCGCGGTGCTCGACACCGTGGGCGAAGCCGGGACCGCCGAACTGGAGACAGCGGTGCGCTCGGCGACGGCGGCGCAACAGGACTGGGCGGCCCGTACCTACGACGAACGAGTGGCCGTCCTGCTGCGCGCGGCCCAGCTGCTGGGCGAGAACCCGGACCGGCTCGGTTCCTGGCTGGTCGCGGAAGCGGGTTCGGGGCAGGGTAAGGCGGCCTTCGAAGTCGGCCTGGTGAAGAGTGAACTGCAGGAGTCCGCGGCCCTGGCCGCACACCCGTACGGGGAGATGCTCCGCTCCGGGAAACCGCGCCTGTCGATGGCCCGCCGGGTTCCGGTGGGGGTCGTGGGTGTGATCTCGCCGTTCAACTTCCCCGCCATTCTGTCGATGCGGTCGGTCGCCCCGGCACTCGCCCTGGGTAACGCGGTCATCCTCAAACCGGATCCGCGGACCCCGATCTCGGGTGGTCTGGCCCTGGCCGAATTGCTGCGGGAGGCGGGGCTGCCCGCCGGGGTGCTGCACGTGCTGCCCGGCGGCGGTGAACTGGGTGCGGCGATGGTCGAACACCCGCGGATCCCGTGCCTGTCGTTCACCGGCTCCACGGCCGCCGGCCGGCGGATCGCCGCGGCGGCCGGGCCGCTGCTCAAGAAACTGCATCTCGAGCTGGGCGGTAACAATGCACTGCTGGTACTACCCGATGCGGATGTGCAGGCGGCCGCGTCGGCGGGCGCCTGGGGATCTTTCCTGCACCAGGGGCAGATCTGCATGACCACCGGCCGGCATCTCGTGCACCGGTCCGTCGCCGAGGAGTACGTGGCCGCCCTGGCGGACACAGCGCGGCACATTCCGGTGGGCGATCCCACCGACCCGGGCAACGCGCTGGGTCCGATCATCGATGCCGGCCAGCGCGATCGGGTCCACGGATTGGTCACCGCGGCCGTCGAGGCGGGCGCGACGGTGGCGGCGGGCGGGCAGTTCACGGATCTGTTCTATCGGCCGACCGTTCTCACCGGACTCACTCCCGACAATCCCGCCTGGACCGAGGAGATCTTCGGCCCGGTGGCGCCGGTCCTGGTCTACGACACGGTCGAGGAGGCCGTGGATATCATCAACGCCTCCGAGTACGGCCTGTCCGTGGGCATCCTCACCGGCGACGCGTTCAAGGCCTACGAACTCGCCGACCGGATCGTCTCGGGCGCCGTGCACATCAACGATCAGACCGTGGACGACGAGGCGCCGATCCCGTTCGGCGGTCTGAAGGCCTCCGGAGTCGGCGGCCGGTTCGGCGGGCCGACCGCCAACCTCGACACGTTCACCGAAACCCAGTGGATCACTGTGCAATCCGAGATCCAGCGGTACCCGTTCTGACCCGGCCGCGCCCACCGCGGGGTCAGGCGAGCAGCGCCTTGGTCTCCACCGCGTGCGGGGCGGTCAACACCTCCGCGGTGCGGCCCTGTTCGACGACGGCGCCATTGCCGAGGACCACGATCTGCGGGCAGTAGGCGGCGATCACGGCCATATCGTGGCTGATGACGAGGGTGCCGATACCGCGGGTGTGCCGGGTGCGCTCGATCAGGTCCATGATCGACCGGGCGGTCCGGTCGTCGAGCGCCGAGGTTATCTCGTCGCAGATGAGGATGTCGGGCTCGGCACCGAGTGCGCGCGCGACGGCGACGCGCTGGCGCTGGCCGCCGGACAGCGCGCCGGGGTAGCGGTGCAGTAGATCGGGCGCGAGGTCGACGCTGCGTAGCAGGTCGGCCGCGCGCTCGGTGACCTCGGAACGGGGGGTGTTCCCGGCCAGGCGTAGCGGTCGCGACAGGGCTTGCAGGACCGTATGTTTCGGGTTCAGCGTGGACAGCGGGTTCTGCGGGATCAATTGGACGCGGCGCCGGTCGCGCCGGGTTCGGCGGGCCCGGCCGACGGCCAGTGGACGGCCGTCGACCACGAGGGTGCCGGTGGCCTCGGTGTGTATTCCGGTGAGCACCCGCGCCAGGGTGGTTTTTCCGGCCCCGGACGGCCCGGCCAATGCCACCGAGCCTCCGGCCGGGACTCTGAGATCCACGGAGTGGAGCAGGCGGGTGCGCCCGGCCGTCGCGCAGATCGCGGCGGCGTCCAACGCGGGCCGCCCGGTGCTCGGTGGCTCCGTGGCGCGTGCGGCGAGCCGGGCCAGCGCGGTCCGTGATTCACCCAGTTCGACGACCTCGTCGGCGAGGCCGTGCAGGATTTCGGTGTGGTGCCCGGAGACCACCAGCGCGAGCTTGTCCTCGGTGGCCAGCGAGCGCAGGAGGTCGGCGATCGTATTGCGCAGATTTCCGTGCAGACCGGCCAGTGGTTCATCGGCCACCAGGACGCCCACCTCGCGCACGAGGGCGACAGCGAGCGCGACGCGCCGCTGTTCGCCGCCGGACAATTCGCCGGACCGCCGGCGCAGGAAGGATTCGGGCAGGTCCACCCGGGCGAGGGCGGCGCGGAGCATACTGTCGCTCGGCCGGGACGCTGCTTCCTCGAGGAGGGTGCGTACGCGCATGACGGGGTTGAGTGCGGCGCCGGGGTCCTGATCGACGAATGCGATGTTGCGCCGCCGGAAGTCCTGCCGCGCGACAGGACTCAGGGTGAAGACATCCTGTCCGGCGACGTGCACGGTGCCGCGCGTTCGGGTGGCACCGGGCGACAGGTGTCCGAGCAGCGCCCGCATCAGCGTGGTCTTGCCGGTCCCGGAGGGCCCGGTCAACGCGACCATGGTTCCCGGCGGTACCCGCAGGGATATCGGTGCCAGTAGTTCGGCACCGGACAGTGCGTGGATCGACAGCTCGTCGACGACTACGCCGCCGCTCATATCGGCCGTTCCCCGGCGAAGGCGGTCACGGCACTGTTGACGCTCACCGCCAGCAGGCCGATGGCCAGGCTCGGGGCCAGCACCGCCGCCGGATTGAGCAGGATTCCCGACGCGTTCTCCCGGACCATCACCGCCCAGTTGGCGGCGCCCAGCGAGGCGGGCAACTGCAGAAACGACACCGTGCTGACGATGTAGATGGCTTCCACGAACCGCAGGCCGAGCTGGGTGAGCAGGGTGTGACGCAGATTCGGCAGCAATTCGCGGAACACCAGGTAGCCCGGTCGTTCTCCACGCGCGCGGGCGGCCTCGACGAAGCCCGCTCGCGCGACACCACTCGCGGCCGCGGCGAATACGCGTGCCGAATACGGGGTTCCCACAACGACCGCGACAGTGATCAGGCCGGCGGTACCGGACTCGGGCCAGGACAGCATGAACAGCAGAATCGCCAGCACCGGCGGCAGCAGCATGCACAGATCCGCGGCGCGTTCGATCCACGCGCCGGCTCGTGTGTACAACGCTGCCGTCGAACCCAGGAGGGCCGCGCAGGTGGTGACCAGCCCGGCGATGACCGCGGCGAGCACCAGCAACCCCCAGCCGCCGTGCAACAGCTGACTCGTGACATCCTGGCCGATCCGGTCGCCACCCAACCAGGCTCTGCCGCTGGGCTTTTCGAACGCGATGCCCACGGGATAGTCGACCGGATGCGGCGCGAGGAAGGGACCGGCCACCGCGACCGCGGCGATCAGGACGGCGGGGGACACGGTCGCCACCACGCGACGGTGAATGAGCACGGGCGTCATCGCCGGCCCCGGTTCGCCCAGATGCGGATGCCGTCGGCCGCCAGCAGGACACCCATGATCGTGGTGCCGGTCAGCGCCACGATCGCGGCGACCAGCGCCGTATCGCGGTCGGAGACGGAACCGGCGATCAGCGCCCCCACGCCCGGGTAGTTGAATATCGTCTCCACCACGAGAGCACCGCCGAACAGGGTGCCCACCGAGGTCGCGAAAGACGCCGCGATGGCCGGGAGCGCGAACGGAACCACATGCCGGAGCAGGACCGTCCGCTCCGGTAGTCCGTTCAAGAGGGCGTTGTCGACATGGGGAGCCGTCGCCGCGTCGAGCACCGCGCCCCGGACGACGCGCGCGTTCCAGGCTGCCTGCGGCACCGCCAGCGCGACGACCGGCAGCACCAGCATTTCCGGGCTCGCCGGATAGCCCGATCGATCGGTGAAGGTCACCGAGGGAAGAACACCCAGCCACAGCGAGAACACCAATACCAGGACGATCGCTACGACGAACTCCGGAATCGCGGTGGCGAAGGCCGTACCCGGTTGCAGTACCCGGGCCGCGAGACCGGAGGGCCGCGCCGCCCACCACATCCCGCACAGCAGCGCGGCCGCCACGGTGACCAGCATGGCGATCGAGGCCAGCAGCAGCGTCTGGGGGAAGTTCTCGGCCAGCAGCTCGTTCACCGACTGCCCATGAGCGGTGGTACCGAAATCACCCGTCACGGCACCGGTGAACCAGGACCAGAAGCGTTCCGGTAGCGGGCGGTCGAGACCCAGTTCGTGTTCCTTGGCGGCGATTCGATCCGCCGGCGCGTCTCGCCCGAGCACGGCGCGTGCGGCATTGCCCGGCAGCAGATCGACCACCAGGAAGACCAGGGCGAGCAGGACGAACAGCAGAGCGAGCCGGCGCGCCACCAGACCGGCGACCTTCCTCAACTCGACAACCACGCTCGTTCGAGTTGCACCCGGCCGTACCCGCCGAGGTCGGGCAGCCCCTGTACCGAGGCGGCGGCGATATCGATACCGTCGGCCATGCCCCACACGAGGTAACCGCCGCGGTCGTACTGGATCCGCTGGATCTCTCGGCTGGCCTCGACGAACTCGGCGCCGGCGGGCGCGGCGAGGGCCCGGGCGTAGGCCTTGTCGAAGGCAGGATCCGCGAAATCCGTCTCGTTCCACGCGGTCTGCGATGTCATGACCTTGCTGGCGAAGAACACCACCGAGTCGTTGGTACCCCAGTTGACCGTGTAGAAGGGCGCCCGCAGCCAGGTCCGGTCGTAGAAGTCATTGGCCTCCTGGACGACGACCTCGATCTTCAGACCGGCATCTCCGGCCTGGGCGGCGAAAACCCGGGCGGACTCGACTTCGCCGGCGGCCTCCTGTTTGGTCACCAGTTGGTAGGTCTTCGACGTGTCGAATCCGGCCTCCGCCAGTAGCGCCTTCGCCCGGTCGATATCGCGCGTGCGCTGCGGCAGGGAGCGGTCGAAGCTCGGATCCGCGGTACCGAGAACATCGTTGGCGACCGTCCCGTAACCCGACAGGACCTGGGCCACCATCGCGTCACGATCGACGATGAGACGCAGCGCCTCCCGCACCCGCGGATCGGCGAACGGCCCGTCGGAAGTACGCATCGCGATGGCCACCGCGACATCGTCGGGCCGCCGGACGACCTTCAGATCACCCCGGCTTTCCGCGGTGCGCCCGGCTACCGCGCCGACACTGGAAGCCAGATCGATCTGACCGGCCATGATCGCGTTCGACATGGATTCCGGGCTCTCGAACAAGGTGACCTCGATCGCGTCGAGCAGGGGCGGGCCGCCGTGCCAGGTCTCGTTACGCACCAGCCGCGCGTTGCCGCGGTCGAAGGATTCGAGCCGGAACGGTCCGCTGCCCACACCTTCGGCGAAATCGGTGGTGCCCTCGGGTACCACGAATGTCATCATTCGGAGCAGCAACGGCAGCTGACTGTTCGGCGCGGCGCAGGTGAGCACCACCGCATTCGGGCCCGCCGGCCGGATATCGGCCACCGAGGACACCGGAACCTTGGTTTCCCCGGCCATCTCGCGCAGCCGGCGAAGCGACCACACCACATCCGCCGAGGTGACCGGCCGGCCGTCATGGAAACTCGCACCGTCGGCGAGAGTGAAGGTCCAATTCCGCTGATCCTTGTCCGCCTCCCACCGCGCCGCGAGTCGTGGAGCCACATTGGGGTCGGCGCCGGGCACGGTCAGCGGATCGTAGAGGAGCGACATGATCAGGAAATCGCTGTCGTTGCTCAGCGTGGCGTGCGGGTCGCGCTCGATCTTCGACGACTTACCCAGCGCCCCGACGCGCAGCGTTCCGCCGGGTCTGGGCGGGCCACTGGCGCCGTCACTCGAACCGGGAGAACCGTTTCCGCACGCCGCGAGGGCCAGTATCGCGCTCACACCGAGGCCGGCTCGGAGCAATCGGCGCCTGTTGATATCCACTACCCGACCTCGTCCGCTTGCCCGATCAGAGGTTAGCCTCTGCTAACTCGATTGAGGTTATCGTGCTGTGCACATCGGGACAACAGCTGTGGCCGGTCGGTGCGGACTCAGGCGAGTGCCACAGCGAACCAGGCGCAGGCGGCGAGCAGGACTAGGGTGATCGCCCATACGGCGCGGGTCGTGTAGGTGTGTCGCACAGTCGGGCCTCCGGATCAGACGAAGGTGAAGCGTTCGGTATGGACGCGGTCGGCCGGTACGTTCAGGGCGGCGAGGGCGTCCTCCATGGCGGTGACCATGGGTGTGGGTCCGCAGATGAAGTACTGCCGGTGTCGATATCGGTCGGGCAGGTGGCGCTGCACCAGTGCGCGGTCGACGAACCCGCTCTCCCCTTCCCAATCCGGTGGCGGGTCCTGGGGAACCGGCACGACGGTCAGATCCAGGCGTCGGGACACTCTGACGATCTCGTCGTCGAAGGTCTGTTCGTCCATGGTCCGCACCGCATAGATCAGCAGAAACGGGCGACGGTCGCCGCGGTCGACCATGGTGCGCAGAATCGAGATCATGGGCGTGATGCCGACGCCGCCCGCAATCAGCACGAACCCAGGGCCTTCGTGGCGATCGGGGGTGAACACGCCATGGGGGCCGTCGAGGAAGGCGCGGGTGCCCGGGGCGATGTCGCCGGCGGCGGAGGTGAAATCGCCGAGGGCTTTGATGGTGATCCGGACGCGGCCGTGGTCTTCGGCGCTGGAGGAGAACGAGAAGGGGTGGGCCGTGACGGCGAAGGGGGATCGACCGACGGTCAGCCATCCGAACTGCCCCGGCCGGAACCGCAGACCGTCGTGCCCGGCCGGGGCAAGAGTGAGGGTCCGGGCATCCCCACGTTCGGCGGTGTTCTGCTCGACATGCCACGGCCGCCACAGTCGCCGGATCGGTGCGACGACCCGCACCCACACCAGGAGCCCGACCAGCGCGACGGTCATCACCGTCCACAACCACACCTTCCAGATGGCGTCCAGGTAGTAGCCGACCAGCAGCATATGTGCCAGCGCCAGAGCCACCACCGCCACCGAGAGCACGCCGTGCAGCAGGTGCCACACCTCGTAGCGGATCCGCAGGCGCCGCCGCCACACCGAAGTCGCCACCACGATCAGCAGAAGCACTGTGGAAGCCACCGCGCAGCGGGCCCGCCACGGCGCCTCGGCGAGGTTCAGCAGCGCCACGATGTCGACGCCCCCGATCTGGAGCAGGATCGGGTGGGCGAGAACGAACGCCAGTGCCACATAGGAGATCTGGCGGTGGAACTGCACCAGGGCGTCCTCGCCGAAAGGTGCCGCGACGGCCCGGAATCGGGCGACCAACGCGAACTGCGCGCCGAGCATCGACATTCCCACGAAGCCCAGTGCCACCGAGAATTCCACCCAGAATCCCCGGCCGCCCTCGACGGGTCCGATGACGGCGAACACCAGCGGCACCACCGCCACCGCCACGTACAACGCGATCCATCCGATCCCCCGAACCACCACAGACACCGCTACCTCCCGTCGAAGGGCGCTTCGCTGTGCCCGGCCGGCACGTCGTCCCACGCTAGCCCGGCTCGGGAACCGACCCCGGGTCTTCCGGCTCCTCTGCGTGTCCGGACGCCCGGCGGGGCACCCCACGGGCGTGGTGAGAGCCGCCCGGCATACTCGGCAGGTGGCGAACGACGAGATCTGCGGTACCGCGGTGGTCCCGGACAGCGCGGTACTGGACGACCCGGTGGGCGAATCGCTGCGCGGACACCATGCGCATCTGGCCCGCCGGATCGGCCGGGCCGGCACCTACCTGCCCGAAGTCGCGACCTTCGCCGCGGTCGGTGCGGATCCGGAACCGGGGGATTGGGCGGATCTCGCGCGGCTGCTCGGGCCGGGCGAACTCGCCGATATGTTCAGCTGTGCGGCACCGCCGCCGTCGGACTGGGAAGAGGTCTTCACGCTGGCGGGCCGGCAGATGATCTTCTCCGGCGCCGGCCTGCCGGCGCCCGGGCCCGATCGCGGGATGGTCGAACTGGGTGCGGACAGCGTGCCCGACATGCTCGACCTCGTCGCGCGCACCCGGCCCGGTCCGTTCCGCCCGCGCACCCGGGAACTCGGCACCTATCTCGGTATCCGCGACAGCGGCCGGCTGGTGGCCATGGCGGGTGAACGGCTCCGGCCGCCGGGATGGACCGAGATCAGCGCCGTCTGTACCGCCCCCGAGGCGCGGGGGCAGGGCCATGCGGCCCGCCTGGTCCGTGCGCTCGCCGCCCGTATCGAGGACCGCGGCGAACGTCCTTTTCTGCATGTCGCGGAAGGGAATACGGGCGCGATCGCCCTCTATGAGCGGCTCGGCTTCCGGACCCGCGTATCCGTGACTTTCCGGGGGTATCGCATCCCGTAGCCGCCGCAGCTCCGCGCGCGTTGTGCCTGGCCGGGGTTGCTCGGGTAGGTCGTGCCGGGGCCGCCGCCCCGGTCGTTCGATCCGGCGGCATGCTGCTCGCCAGGGGGCCGCGCGGGACACCATCGAAACGCGGTCCGTCGCGACCGTCGTCGGAGGCACTGCGTTCCCGCGGTGCGTCCGTCCGGTCCGGAGGCGGGCGAGGAGTTGTTCCCCGCCGCGGTGATGGGCGTCCGGAGGGTCGCGCGGCCGGCGCTACGCGGCCGGGCGAGAGCTACCCGGTCTCGTCGAACCCGTTCGCGGAGCCGCCGGTGTTCGAGGAGGCGGCGGCCCTCCAGTCGCGCGCCCCGCCGAACCAGAGCCACAGCCCGTTCCGCCAGGCTGCTTCGGCTGTTCTGAGCGTCATATTTTCTACCTACACCACTTGCACTGTCCTGTGGAGAGTGCTAAAAATTATCTCTGTCAGATGACACAGATAATCTGCTTCCCTTCGGCAGTGAATGGAGTGAACTGGAGGTGGCGACCATGCTGATGCGCACCGATCCCTTCCGCGACCTGGACCGCCTGACCCAGCAGGTGTTCGGTACGCCCGCGCGCCCGGCAGTGATGCCGATGGACGCCTGGCGTGAAGGCGACGAATTCTTCGTGGAACTGGACCTGCCCGGGATCGACCCGGATTCACTGGACCTCGATGTCGAACGCAACGTGGTGACGGTGCGCGCGTCGCGGCCGGAGCTGAACTCCAACCGGTCCATGATCGCGGCCGAACGTACCCGCGGGGTGTTCAGCCGGCAGCTGTTCCTCGGCGAGAACCTCGATACCGAGGCGATCCGGGCCGACTACCGCGACGGCGTCCTGCGGTTGGTGATCCCGGTCTCGGAGAAGGCCAAACCGCGCAAGATCGAGGTCGCGCGCCACGACGGCGAGCCCCAGGCGATCACCGCCTGACAGTCCGGCCCGAGCGTCGTGCCGAGGAGCGCGAGAGGGTCCGGCCGGCGCCGCGTCTCCGAACTGTCCTACCCCCGCCGGCGACCGGACCCCGCAATGTGCCGGTCCCGGCCCCGCTACCCAGGAGTCACCCGCATGTCAGCCAGGAATGTTGTTACGACCACCACTGCTGCCGCTTCCGTGACCACCGGGCCCGTCACCGCCGGCGACTCGTCGCCGGCTCAGGTCGTCCCGGGCGCCGCAGACGTGCAATGGCCCGACCCCAGCCCGCTGCAGAGCTGGTGGACCGAGATCATGGACGGCGTCTCGATGCCCCACTCGCGCAGGGTCGCCTGACCCGCTGTTGTCCCGAAGACAGGTCGAGCCGCGGCGATATGCGCATGACGGCGCTCCGGGTCGTCCGGGGCCCGGCGCCGCGGCAGCGGCCGGCCACCGGACAGCCGGTGCCGGATCGAATCCGCATATCCGACTACCCGAGTCCATTACCCGGGTCCCTCACCGAGAGCGCAGTGTCCCGGTCGGTGTCCGCCGAACCGGCGGCCGAGGGTCCCCAGAAATTCGAGGCGGTGCGCTATCCGGTGTTCCACAGTGAAAACCTCGGTGAGATCGAGGCATTTCTCCGTACCGCCTACCCCGGGGTGCTGATCGGCCATACCGGCCCCCGGCACACCTCGGTGGGCGTGCGCCGCGATGTGCTCGGCCCCGTCACCCTGGATCGGATCGCTCTCGGGTTCGACCTCTCCTACGGCGTCGAGCGGACGGGCACGCTGTGTGTGGCGAGCGTGCACGCCGGTGTGATCGAGCACAGCGGTCCCGGCGGTGGAACCGAGGACCTCAGGCCCGGCCGGGTCGGGTTGCTCGGTGCCGACGAGCTCCCGTCGTCGGGAATCGTGCGCGCCGGACGCTACGACCTCACACTGTTCGATTCGGCACTGCTGGACCGCTTGGCCGTCGGCGAGGGCGGAGCGTCCGTGCGGATCACCGCGTCCGGGCCGCGTACCCCGGCCGCGGCCCGGCGGCTCACCGAGGCGGTCACACATCTGAAGCATCTCGCCGCCGACCCCACCACCGCGGGCAATCCACTACTGATCGCCACCGCCACGGACTATCTGGCCGCGACGGTACTGGCGACCGTGCCCACCACCGCGGTCACCGCACCGGACGCGGCCGACCGCCGCGACGCCCACCCCGGCGTGGTGCGCCGCGCCATCGCCTACCTGGAATCTCATGTGCACGAGGACATCACCGTCGCGGCGGTCGCGGCGGCGGCCTTCGTCACCCCGCGGGCCCTGCAACTGGCCTTCCGCCGCCACCTCGGCACCACCCCGCTGCGCTACCTGCGGCGGCTACGGCTGGCGGGCGCGCACGAACAACTCCTCGCAGCGGCCCCCGGGGACGGACAGACCGTCGCCTCCGTCGCCCGTGCGTGGGGCTTCGCCCACCCCGGGCGCTTCGCCGCCGCCTACCACCGCTGTTACGGACACACCCCCTCCGAGATCCTGCGCCACAGCAGGTGAGTCGCGGCGCCGGATGCGAACGGTGCAGGCATTCGCGGCACGGCACGGCGCCGTGTTCGCGGTGGGGCGGCGGGCGGTATCACCGGAGCGGCCGTGGTCGCTGTCTTCGGCCGCATTGCGGCGGGCGCCGGTGCCGCGGCGGCTGGTACTGCCCTCGCCGAACGGCTCGGCGATCACCGCATCGGTCACGGGGACGCCGGTGGTGGCGGCGTGCCTGCGCAACGCCTCCGCGGTGGCCGCCTGGCTCACCCGGCAGGGCTGGGGGTCGGCCGACCGGCCATATCGATCATCGCCGCCGGTGAGCGGTGGCCCGGCGCGGACACCCTGCGGCCCGCGGCGGAGGACTGGATCGGAGCCGGTGCGGTCGTTTCCGCCCTGGCCGCGGCGGGCGCGGGACCGCTGTCGCCGGAAGCGGCGGCCGCGGCGGCACTCCACCACGGCATCGGCGATGTGGCGCGATACGTCACCGACTGTGCGTCGGGACGGGAGCTGGCTGCGGCGGGGTTCGCCGAAGATGTGGCGATCGCCGTGGAGATCGACGCCGGCACCGCGGTTCCGGTCCGGACGGACGGGGTCTTCACCGCGGCGGAAGAGGGTGCGCGGGGCGAGTTCCGGCCGCCGAGGGCATGATTCCTTCGGTGGGCAGTCCATCCGGAGGAAATCCCGGGGGGCGTCGGCCCGGGTCGGTGCCGGGAAATTCTGAGGGCAGCGGCTGCCGTACCCGCCGGACGAGGCGAGGCGAGGTATTGGGCGCCCGCCTGCCGGGAGTGGAGGGCGTGCCCTGCCGAGGGATCATCTGCCTTGGTCCGCGTCGTCGAGTTTGTCGAGGATGCGGTCGGCGATCGAGGCCAGGGCGTCCACCTGGTCGTCGGTGAGTGCGTCGAAGACCAGCTCGCGCACGGTGTCGACATGTCTCGGCGCGGCCTGTTCGATCGCGGCGCGGCCCTGCTCGGTGAGCACGATGTAGGCGCCGCGGGCGTCGTCCGGACAGTCTTCGCGCAGTACCAGGCCGCGTCGCTGCATCCGGCCCACGTGGTGGGACAGCCGGCTCTTCTCCCATTGCAGGGCCTGCCCCAGTTCGCCCACCCGCATCCGCGGCTCGGGCCGGTCGGTGAGCTGGACGAGGACGTCGAAATCGGCCAGTGACAGGCCCGAGTCCTGCTGTAGCTGCCGGTGCAGGTGCGCGACCAACCGGGCGTGCATCGTCAGGTAGCCCCGCCAGGCCCGGCGCTCGCGCTCGTCGAGCCATCGCGTCTCGGTCATATGTCCAGCGTAACCCAGTAGTTGACATATCACCAATCAGGGCGCAGGATTTATATGACACATCAACAACAAGGACTCGGAGGCACAGGATGACGACCGCGACGAACGTGAACGAGCTGAGCGGAACCTACGTACTGGACCCGACCCACACCCGGGTCGGTTTCGTCACCAGGCACGCGATGGTGACCAAGGTGCGCGGTGCGTTCAACGAATTCACCGGTAGCGCGTACTTCGACGGCGACAACCCGGCCAACTCCTCGGGGGAGGTGACGATCCAGGTGGCCAGCATCGACACCCGCAATGCCGACCGCGACAAGCATCTGCGCGGACTCGACTTCCTGGGATTGGACGAATACCCCGAGATCACCTTCCGCTCCACGGCGATCACGCCGACCGGTCCGGACGCGTTCGACGTCACCGGCGACCTCACCATCAAGGGCATCACCCGGTCCGTGACCGTCCCCTTCACGTTCGAAGGCCAGGCCACCGACCCGTTCGGCAATGTCCGGGTCGGTTTCGAAGGTTCGGCCACCATCAACCGCAAGGATTTCGGCATCACCTGGAACGCGGCACTGGAAACCGGCGGTGTGCTGGTCGCCGACAAGGTCGTCCTGGAATTCGAGGTCTCGGCGATCAAGCAGGACGCCGCGACGAACTGACCGCGGCCGGAGGGGAGCAGACAGAGCGCGGTGGGGCGTGGCCACGCCTCCACCGCGACACGGCCCTCGGGCCTCTGCGCAAACGCCTTGCCCGTCGGACGATGCGGGAAACCGGCAGATCACCTCGGGTCGCGGCCACCGCCCGGCCGGATCGTGCGGTACCAGTCGAGTAGCTCCGGACGGTCCACCGCGTTGCGGTCCACGACGCGGCCCGGGGCGGCGCCCTGGAACAGTTTCTTGATCGGTACCTCCAGTTTCTTGCCGGTGCGGGTGTGCGGGATGCCGGGGGCGGGAATGATCTCGTCCGGCACGTGCCGGGGCGAGACCTCGGTGCGGATGGTGGTGGCGATGAGCGCCTCGAGCTCGTCGGTGAGTTCGGCGCCGGGCGCCGGGACCACGAACAGCGGCATCCAGTAGCCGCCGTCGGGTTGTTCGACGCCGATCACCAGCGCCTCGGCGATCTCCGGTAACCGTTCGACCGCCTGGTAGATATCGGCGCTGCCCATCCGGATACCGTGCCGGTTGAGGGTGGAATCGGAGCGGCCGTGCACGATGACGCTGTGGCGCTCGGTGACGGTGATCCAGTCGCCGTGCCGCCAGACACCGGGGAAGGTGTCGAAATACGCGTCGCGATACCGCCTACCGTCGTCGTCCCGCCAGAAGCGGACCGGCATCGACGGCATCGGCGCGGTGATCACGAGTTCACCCACCTCGCCGCGCACCGGTTGTCCGGCCGGGTCGTAGGCGTCCAGCGCGACACCGAGGAAGGGCGCCGACAGTTCGCCCGGCCACACCGGTACGGTGCGCGCGCCGCCGAGGAACGCCGACACCACGTCGGTGCCGCCGCTGATCGAGGACACCCGGACGTGGTCGCCGGCGTGCTCGCTCAGCCACCGCGCCGACGAGGCCGGTAGCGCGGAGCCGGTCACGCCGACGGTGCGCAGTGCCGACAGGTCGTGATCGGCGCGCGGAACCGAGCCCGCCTTGATGCAGGCCAGCGCGTAACCGGGGCTGATACCCAGGACGGTGGCGCCGACGTCGGCGGCGATCCGCCACAGCGCGTCCGGGGCCGGCGCGGTGGGGCTGCCCTCGTACGTGACGATGGTCGCCCCGGTCAGCAGGCCGGCGACCTGGAAATTCCACATCATCCAGCTCGGGCTGGTGTACCAGAAGAACGTATCGGCGGGGCCGATATCGGATTGCAGCGCCACGGCTTTGAGGTGTTCCAGCACTACGCCCCCGTGGCCGTGCACGATGCCCTTGGGCGGGCCGGTCGTGCCGGAAGAGAACACGATCCACAACGGATGGTCGAAATCCACGGGTTCCGTGGCGAGCTCCCGCGGCGGTGTCCCGGCGCCGCCGATCGCGTCGTCCCAGGAGATCGCATCCGGCACCGTGAGCCCGAGACGTCCGATCACGACCGTGCCGCGTACCGAGTCCAGGCCCGCGCGCAACGCGGCGATATCGGCGCGTTTGTCGTGGGCCCGGCCGCCGAATCGGTAACCGTCGGCGGTGACCAGGACGGTGGGTTCGAGTTGTCCGAGCCGGTCCAGCGCGGCTTTCGGCGAGTAGTCCTGTCCGCACGCGCTCCACACCGCACCGATACTCGCGGTGGCCAGGAACGCGACGATCGTCTCCGGGATATTCGGCAGATATCCGGCCACCCGGTCACCGGCCCGGACGCCCAGGGTACGCAACGTCCGGGCGAAAGCGGCGGTGTGGTCGAGCAGTTCGGCCCAGGAGATATCGCGGACCGGGGCGTCCTCGCCGACCGCTCTGATCGCGGGCCGGTCGGCGCGCGCCCGGCGGATCACCTGGTCGACATAGTTGAGCCGGGTTCCGGGGAACCACCGCGCGCCCGGCATCCGCGCATCCGCCAGCACCTCGCCCGCGATGTCCCCGAGTGCGAAATAGTCCCAGAGCGCGTGCCAGAACCCCTCGAGGTCCTCGACCGACCAGCGCCACAGGGCGTGATAATCGGCGGTGTTCACACCGGTACGTTCCGCGACGAATCGCGCGAAGTCGGTGAGGGCGGCCTCGGTGACGTCCTGTTCGGTCGGCACCCACAGTGGTTGCATCCTATTTCTCCTGCCGGGCCGGTCGGCCGGAGCGCGCCCTCATCGCGCGCTCCAGCCGCCGTCCATCGTGTATGCCGCACCGGTGACCATCCCGGCTTCCGGGGCGGCCAGCCAGCTCACCAGTGCGGCGACCTCGTCCGGCTCGACGAGGCGTTTGATCGCACTCTCGGTGAGCAGAACCTTCTCCAGTACTTCCTGTTCGGGTATGCCGTGTGCCGCGGCCTGATCCGCGATCTGCTCGTCGACCAGGGGAGTGCGTACGTAGCCGGGATTGACGCAGTTGCTCGTCACGCCGTGCGGGCCGCCCTCCAGCGCGGTCACTTTCGACAACCCCTCCAGCCCGTGTTTGGCCGTCACATAGGCGACCTTGTAGGGAGAGGCGCGCAGACCGTGTACCGAGGAGATATTGACGATCCGCCCCCAGCCCTGCCGGTACATATGTGGCAGGGCCGCGCGCACCAGTAGGAACGGCGCCTCGACCATCAGCGCGAGCAGGTCGCGGAACCGCTGCGGTGCGAACTCCTGGATGGGGGAGATGTGCTGCACCCCGGCGTTGTTCACCAGGATGTCGGTGCGCAGTTCCAATCCCTCCAGCGCCGCGACGTCGAGCAGATCGACCGCCCAGGACTCGCCGCCGAGTTCCCCGGCGACAGCCGCGGCACCGGCGGCGTCGATATCGGCCACCGTCACCGTGGCGCCGCGCGCCGCGAGCGCCCGGGCGCATGCCGCGCCGATACCGCTCGCGCCGCCGGTGACCAGGGCATTGCGTCCCGCCAGATCGGTCATCGCGCGGACACCTCGGCGGCGCGCGGGGTCAGGCTCTCGGCGTCGGCGCGATCGATGCTCTCCAGGTCGAGCCCCTTGGTCTCCCGTGCGGCCAGGACGGCGATCGCGCTGACCGCCGCCGCACCCGCCAGATACCAGGCGATCGGCACCGCGGACCCGTAGATATCGAGCAGCCGGACCGCGATGATCGGCGCGAGGGATCCGGCCACGATCGAGGTCACCTGATAGCCCAGGGACACACCGGAATAGCGCATGCGCGTCGGGAACATCTCGGCCATGATCGCGGGCTGCCCGGCGTACATGAAGGCATGGAAGACCAACCCGATGATGATGGCGGACACGATGATCAGGTTGTTACCGCTGTCCATCATCGGGAAGGCGAAGAAACCCCAGGTGGCCGCCGTCAGCGCGCCGATCATGTAGACGGGCCGGCGGCCGATACGGTCGGACAGGCCGCCGACCAGCGGAACGACGACGAAGTGCACGGCGTGCGCGGCGAGCAGCCACCACAGGATCACCGAGGTGTCGGCGTGCACCTCGACCTTCAGATAGGTGATGGTGAAGGTGACGACCAGGTAGTACATGATGTTCTCGCCGAACCGCAGCCCCATCGCGGTGAGCACACCCCGGGGGTAGCGGCGCAGCACCTCGACGACGCTGAGCGAGGTGGCCTTGATCTCCTCGGCCTCCTGCTGTGCGGCGACGAAGATGGGCGCGTCGGTGATCTTCGTGCGGATGTAGTACCCCACCAGCACCACCACCGCCGACAGCCAGAACGCCACCCGCCAGCCCCAGCCGAGGAACGCCTCGTCGGACAGGGTCGTGGTCAGCACCAGCAGGACGACCGTGGCCAGCAGATTGCCCGCGGGTACGCCGGCCTGCGGCCAGCTCGCCCAGAAACCGCGGCGGCTGCTCGGACTGTGCTCGGCGACCAGTAGTACCGCGCCACCCCATTCGCCGCCGACCGCGAAACCCTGGATGAAGCGCAGCGCCACCAGCAGGGCCGGTGCCCAGTAACCGATCTGGCCGAAGGTCGGCAGGCAGCCCATCAGGAAGGTGGCGCTGCCGACCAGGACGAGGCTGAACTGCAGCAGTTTCTTGCGACCGTATTTGTCGCCGTAGTGTCCGAAGACCACGCCGCCCAGTGGGCGGGCCGCGAAACCGACCGCGTAGGTGACGAACGCGGCGAGGATCGCGTCCAGGTCGCTGGTGCCCGCAGCGAAGAACACCTTGCTGAACACCAGCGTCGCGGCGGTGCCGTAGAGAAAGAATTCGTACCACTCCACGACTGTGCCCGCCATCGACGCGGCCACCACGCGCCGTAGGCCGGCGGCCGTTCCACCGGATCCGGCGTCCTTCGATGCCGCCGGATCCGGTCCGGCGCTGTGCTCCCTCATCGCACTTCTCCTTCGTGCCCGGGGCCACGTCACCTCTCCTGATGTGACGGGCCCCACATTGCTCGGCTGCATCGAGTATTGGTGCAGACCGAGCGCCCCGCAATGACCATTACTGCAGTACAGATGTGCGAAAATGCAGATATGAGTGCGGCCTTTCCAGGTCGTCCCAGCGCGGACGACCTTCTCGTCCTACTGGCCGTCGGTCGTTCGGGACGATTCGTCACCGCGGCCGAGCAACTCGGCCTCAACCACACCACCATCTCCCGCCGGATCGCCGCACTGGAGCAGACTCTCGGCGGGCGAGTGCTCACGCGGGTGACCGGCGGCTGGGAACTGACCGACCTCGGCAGAGAAGCCCTGGCCGCGGCCGAGGCGGTGGAGTCGGCGGTGAAATCACTCGCGGCGGACGCGGGCGGAAACCGGGTGCTGGCAGGCGTGGTCCGGCTGTCGGCGACCGACGGCTTCAGCGCCTATATCGCTGCCCCCGCCGCAGCGGCGGTGCGCCGGCGGCATCCGGATATCGCGGTCGAGCTCGTGGCGACCACCAGGCGGGCGTCGCAACAGCGCTCCGGGCTCGACCTGGAGGTCGTCGTCGGCGAACCGCGGGTACGCCGCGCCACGGCGACGCATCTGGCCGACTACCGCCTGGGCCTCTACGGTTCGCGCGCGTACCTGCGGGAACACGGCGCCCCGGCGACAATCGATGATCTCGCCCGGTATCCGCTGGTGTACTTCATCGATTCCATGCTCCAGGTCGACGATCTCGACCTGGCCTCCGGTCATGTCCCCACCATGCGGGAATCGGTGACCTCCACGAACGTCTTCGTGCACGTGGAGGCCACCCGCGCGTCCGCCGGGCTGGGCCTGCTGCCCTGTTTCATGGCCGATCGCCACCCGGACCTGGTGCGGGTCCTGGCCGATTCGGTGGCGGTGACCCTCGGTTACTGGCTGGTGGCCCGCACCGAGACCCTGCGTCGTCCGGAAGTCGCCGCGGTGGTCGCCGCGATGCGGTCCGTGCTCGACGAGCAGCGCGACACGCTTCTCGGCGCCGGGTGAGATCATGCCCGGGGGGGTGCGCGTGCCGGGGAACGCGCTCGGCCGATGCAGGGTGCCGCCCGATTGTGCGGACGGCGTATCCGGTCCGCGGTCGGCCGGGCTCGCCGGCCGTGCGGTACCTACCGGCTCGCGCGCGGCGGTCGGCCGCTCCCATTCCGTGGGTACAGCGGCGACCGGTACCTCGGCGCGCGGTGGCGGCCGTTGCGGCTGTCGCGAGGCCGAATCTCCGGCGGACCTACCGATGTCGTCGATCTACCTACTGGGCGATTCTTGGTCCGCCCGCGACCGTGCGACAGCCCGGCGGCCGCGGGCGCAGCCATGCACCGATGAGCACCGTCCTGTCGCTGGAGTCATCCACTTGCCCATACCCTCGGCCCTCACCGGCCAACACGCTTCGCCCGCCGGTCGCGACGAGTCCCGCGTCCCGCTGTACGCCGCCGAGTTCGCGGCCGATCCGCACGCCGCCTACCGCCGGATGCGCGACCGATACGGCTCGCTGGTTCCCGTGGAACTAGCGCCCGGGGTGCCCGCCACACTGGTGGTCGGATATCGCGCCGCCCTGCGTATTCTCAACGACCCCGAGCGCTTTCCCGCCGATCCGCGCGCCTGGCAGCGCAGTATCCCCGCCGATTGCCCGGTGCTGCCGGTCCTGGAGTGGCGGCCGAGCGCGATCCGCAGCGCGGGCGCCGAGCACGCCCGCTACCGCGGGGTCAATACCGCCGGTATCGACGGCGTCGATCTGCACGCCCTGCACGGTGTCGTCGGGCGGATCGCCGTCCCGTTGATCAATGCCTTCTGTGAGACGGGGGCCGCCGATCTCGTCACCCAGTACGCGTTCCCGCTGGCGTTCGAGGCGATCAACGCGATGCTGGGCTGCCCACCCGAGATCGGCCGGAAGGTCGCGGAAGCCACGCACACGGTCTTCGACGGTGTGGACGCCGAACGCGGCAACCAGATGCTCAGCGCCGCGGTGCTCGAACTGGTGGAGTTGAAGCGGGCCGAACCCGGTGACGACATCACCTCGCGGGTGCTCGCGCATCCCGCGAATCTCGACGAAGCCGAACTCATCCATCAGATCGTCGTCCTCTACGGTGCCGGGATCGAGCCGCTGCAGAACCTCATCATCAACACCCTGCTGCTGATACTCACCGACGACCGGTTCGCGGGCAGTCTCCTCGGCGGCGCGCTGTCCACCCGGGACGCGCTGGACGAGGTCTTGTTCGAGGACCCGCCGATGGCGAATTTCAGTGTCACCTACCCGCGGCAGCCGATCCTGATCGACGACGTCTGGCTGCCCGCGAACCAACCCGTGGTGATCAGCCTGGCCGGGTGCAACAACGACCCCGCGATCAGCACCGGCGACCATACCGGCAACCGGTCCCATCTCGCCTGGGGCGCGGGCCCGCATGGCTGTCCGGCCAGATCCGCGGCGTACCTGATCGCCCAGGGCGCCATCGATCAATTGCTGGACGCCCTACCCGATCTGCGACTGGCCGTACCCGCGGACGCGCTGACGCGGCGGCCCGGGCCGTTCCACCGGGCCCTGGCCGATCTGCCGGTGGAATTCCCGCCGTGCCCACAGCAGAGCATTCTCTGAGACCCGCGCCGGCCCCAGCAGGCCCGGCCGGGGACACCGGCGCCGGCCCGCTCACCCGAGCGGTGCGGTGTCCGCGTTGCGGGCGGCGGTGAAGCGCACCATATCGGCCGGCCGGGCGAAGGTGTCGGCGAAGGCGTTCGCCAGCGCAGGGTCGTGCTGTGCGGCCAGCATGAACTGCTGCATCTCGGCCGGCGGGTCGAGTACCGCCGCCGTCCACCGCGCGGCATGGTGCGCGGTGCCGGTAAGCCAAGGCGTGGCGGCGGACTCCATCCAGGACCGGTCGAACGGCCCGTCCGGGCGGGCCAGGATCGCGGCAGCGTAGGACCGGGCGCAGTGGGCGGCGTTGTTCGCGCCCTGGGCGCCACCGGGGTCCATCCGGCACACCACATCACCGCCCCCGAGCACCGGCCGGCCGGAGGGAAGTGTCCCCACCGGCCGGCGTACCGCCGGCTTCACCGCGCCTGTCAGCGTGGCACGGGCATCGGTCAATTCGGCCGCGCGATAGCGGTCCGCCAGATCGGCGGGCAGATGGGTTTCCAGCAGACGCCGGGCCCGGCGCAACTGCTCGGACGGTGGGTCGTGCGGATCGAAGACATCGAGGGGGCCGCCGGGGATCGCCTCGATCAGCAGCATCTCGCATCGCCGCTCCTCGCCCGGCGCACCGGTGAGCCCGGGGTAGGAGATCACTTCCCCCAGGCCGGGAAGCGATACGTAGATTCCGAGGTCGTCCGGGTCCGGCGTCGCACCCTCGAGGTAGAGCACAGCCAGCTGCCGGGCGGGGCGGCCGGGCGTCGGCCAGCCGGGATCGGCGGGGAAGCAGGCGGCCAGCTCACCGGAGGCGCGGGTGACCACGGTCAGGTCGTACTCGCCGGCCCGCCGGTCGACTTCGGCCACCGGCGGATCGCCGATCTCCAGATCCCCACCGGCGTCGATGTATTCGGTGAGCCAGCGCGCGAACACGGTGCGCTGATCGACGCTCTGCGCCGGCCGGGTGAACCGGCCGGTCCAGCCCAGTATCCGCTGGCCGTCCATCACCGCGGCCAGCCGGATACCGCGTATCTCGGGCGCCACCGACCGCCAGTGCCCCAGTCCGGCCGCGCTTTCCAGGTCCAGTGTCGCCGGGAACTTGACCTGGGTGCTGGTCACTGTGCCGTTCAGTACGTCGGCGGCCTCGCGGGCCGCCACCAGCGTGACCGGGCGACCCGCGCGTAACAGCCGATGCGCCAGCGGAAGCCCGCATTCGCCCGCCCCCAGAATCCGGATATGTCCCATCGCGCGCCCTTTCCTCTGACCGATTCGGCCGGTTCCGACCAGACGATCCTCGGCGCATAGGTGGGAGTCGCGCATCGGTACCAGCGAGGGGATCCGCGACGGTTCCGCCCGTACGGCGGGCGGGCTCCGGGAGGAGTGTGCCACCGAGATCGCCCGGTCGCTCGGCGGCGCCGCCGAGCTGCGCGCCCGGCTCGGGGTGGTCGAGACAGGCGGAGGGGCCGGGAATACCCTTCCCGGCCCCTCCTGATAAACGAGTGGGATTCGAACCCACTACCGTCGGAATGAGAGTCCGATGCTCTACCGGATGAGCTATCGTTCGTTCCACCTGTGATCGCCGAATACGCGGGTGTGGGTCATGGTGAGTAACCCCGCGCGTTTCCTTTACGCCACAGCGGCAGGGAGAGCCGCCACCGGGAATCGAACCCGGATCTCGGGGGTGCATCGCGCACATCCGCCCGTCGAGCGATCGATGAAATTGTTGAGCTTGGAGCAAGAAGCTGAGTTTCTCGGCAGGCCCTGGCAGCGCCTGCGCTGTGTGAGTATGAATTTAAGTCTCAGATTGTGCTCCATCCCCCCGCAGGGGGAGTCTGTGGTCCCGACTATCCGAACAGGTAGTCGAGAATGGCCCGGCCGGGCTCGACATCGGTCACGGGTGTCGCGTTCGCCGTCTCCCGGGCGACGCGCACCGCGTCGAGCAGCTTGCCGAGCCGGTCGTCGATATCACCGACTTCCTTCGCCGGCAGCGCGCCGGAGAACTTCGTGGTGGTCCAGCGGCCGACCACGACGTCCTCGTGATACACCTCCACCTGCGCCGGGTGCTTATCGGTGGCCGGGGCCAACACGTGGTTGCGCGGCACCTTCTTGGTCCGCACCGTCTGCGACGGCTGGGTGGCGTAGCAATCGCTGACCTCGTCGAACGACCACGACTCCGCCGGATCCAGGGTGGGCAGCTTGGCGACGAACTTCTTCAGTTCGCTGAGCTGCTTCTCCAGGAACAGCAGGTAGGTGACCGGCAGGTCCCGGGCGACGGTGACGCCGTCGACGGTCACGTCGGCCTTCGCCGAGCAGTTGGCCGTATCCTTCGTCGCGGTCACGTCGAACAACCGTGTCAGGGTGCTCTTCACATCCGCGATCACCTCGCGCGTTCGCACCTGCACCCGCTTGGACTCCGACGGCAGCTCTTCACCCATATCGTCGAGCGGACGGTAGGTGCGCGAGATACCGGCCAGCAGGTCGGCCTTGCCCACGCGCTGATAGGCGGCGGTCACATCCGCGTTCGCCTGCGACTTCGCGCCCTTCTCGATGGCGATGAGCTGATTCAGCTTGGTGGACAATGCTTTCCCTCCTCCGGTCACCTCGTCGCGACCGGGGAGAACCGTAACCGAGCGAGGCCGGAGCATGCCACCGAATATCCAGCGCGCGACACACCCCGGGCCGTGCGGCGGTCGCGACCGTGGGTCTCGCGCCCTGCCGGGCGGCGTCCGGTCAGGCCCGGCCGGTGGCACGGTGTGGGGCGGGGCCGGGATCACCGGCGCCGTGACGCTTTTCGAGCCACATACTCACCGCCACGGCCCCGTACGCGGCGGCGGCCGCCAGTCCCGGCAGGACGAGCATCAGCGAAAGGAACGAAAGGAACGAAGACACAGGCCCTCCTGGAGCACGCGACGGGAACTGCTGGGCCGGTACGCCGCACTGCGTCACCGCCCTGCCGGGACATACCCACGCCCGGGCGGCGAAACGTCCGCGGGACGCCGGATCTCAGTGACGGTCGCCACTCGCCGTGAAAGCCGAACGGGCTGTGCGGGAATCGGGCCGGACTCACCCCGGCGGTTCCCGAACGGGCAACCGGTAACGAGCGAACACCACAGGCATCGGCCGGGAGGCCGCCGGGTTGCCGGCCGGTCGGTGCCTGGCAGAGGACCGGGCTCGCGACGCGCGATTCGCGGCCGGGCTGCTCGTGGGCTTCGCGGGCGCGGCCCGAGCTGTGGTGACCGCCAGAAGGCCCGCCGCCGGGGCGACGCATACCGGCGGCCCCGCCGGGTACGCGCAGCGCATGACAGACGAGGCGAAACCCGCCGCATCGGCCATCGGAGTCGAGCCAGTGCGATCTGCTTCCGCACCCCGGCGGCCCGCCCGATGACCGCGGTATGGGAGGCGGTGCATCGGTGGTCGGCCGACGGCACCCGCGCCGCCCTGGCCCGCGTGGTGGACAGTTCCGCCGCGGGACCCCGGGCGCCGGGAACGGCGATGGCGGTCTCCGCGGCGGGCCGGGTGGTGGGCAGTATCTCGGGCGGCTGTATCGACGGTGAGCTCTGCGCCCGGGTACCCGGGGTACTGGACAGCGGCGTGCCGGAGAGAATCCGGTACGCCACCGGTGCCGACGCACTCGCGCCGTCTCTGCCCTGCGGTGGGACGCTCGACGTGCTCGTCGAGCCGGTCGACCGGTCCCTCCGCGGAGTGCTCCCGCCCCTGGTGGCGTCGCTCCGGCGTGGCGTGCCGGTCGCGCTGGCCACCGTGCTCACCGTCTCCGCGGCCGGGCCGGGACGGCATACGCTGGTGCCGGGTCCGGGCGGCCGCGTCGATCTGCCGGTGGACGATGACGCACTCACACAGGTGCGGGACCTGTCGGCGGCCGGCACCACCGCGCCTCTCGACCTCGTCGACCGGTGCGGCCGGGAGCTGCGGGTCTTCCTGCAGTCGTTCCCCGCTCCGCCCAGGATGCTGGTCTTCGGCGCGGACGACTTCGCTGCCGCGCTCACCCGGATGGGACATTTCCTCGGCTACCACGTCACCCTCTGCGACGCCCGTCCGGCCTTCGCGACCGCCGCGCGTTTCCCGGCCGCCGACGAGGTCGTGGTGAGCTGGCCGCACGAATACCTGAACGCCGTCTCGGTGACGCCCTCGACCGTCATCTGTGTACTCACCCACGACGCGAAATTCGAGGTGCCGCTGCTCGCCGCCGCGTTGCGCACCGAAGCCGGGTACATCGGCGCGCTCGGCAGCCGGCGCACCCACGCCGACCGGGTACGCCGGTTACGCGCCGCCGGAGTCACCGAGGCCGAACTGGCCCGGCTGGCCGCACCGATCGGCTTGGATCTCGGGGCGGAAACTCCGGAGGAGACGGCGGTGTCCATTGCCGCCGAGATGGTCGCCCGGTGCCGTGGCGGCACCGGTGCGCGGCTGCGCGATGTCGATTCGCCCATCCACCGTGGCGGCGTCGGCAAGCCGGTCCCGCGGGTCGGGGTTTGAGCCGCGGGACGGTGGGCAACCGCCGCGCATGGACGCTGCCGGCAAGCACAGCGAAATAGACCTCGAGGTGGACGGACAGCAGCGGACGCTGCGCGTGGACAACCGCATGACGCTGCTCGACGCGCTACGCGAGCGGCTCGGCGTCACCGCACCGAAGAAAGGGTGCGACCACGGCCAGTGCGGATCCTGCACGGTGCTGCTCGACGGCCGCCGCGCCACCACCTGTCTCACCTTCGCCGCCGCCCACGACGGCGCGCGGATCGTCACCGCCACCGGGCTGGCCGACGGCGACCATCTGCACACCGTCCAGCAGGCATTTCTCGATCAGGACGGGTTTCAGTGCGGATATTGCACGCCGGGTCAGATCTGTTCCGCGGTAGGGATGCTCGAGGAGGTGAAGGCCGGTAACCCGAGCTTCGTCACCGAGGATCCGGGTGGGGAAATCGAGCTGTCCGACGCCGAGATACGGGAGCGGATGAGCGGCAACCTGTGCCGATGCGCGGCGTATCCGAATATCGTCGCGGCGATCCGGCAGGCGGCGCGATGATCCCGTTCGAGTACCGGCGTGCGGACAGCACCCGGGACGCGGTGACCGCGGTGGCCGAGCGCCCCGGCGCGGCTTTCCTCGCCGGCGGAACCAACCTCGTCGACCATATGAAACTGGGCATCGCCGCTCCCGACCTGCTCGTCGATGTCAGCAGACTGCCGCTGGGCGAGATCGAGGAGACCGCGGACGGCGGGCTCCGGGTGGGCGCCACCGTGCGCAACAGCGATCTGGCGGCGCATCCACTGGTCCGGCTGCGCTATCCGGCACTGTCGCGGGCGCTGCTGTCCGGCGCCTCCGGACAATTGCGCAACCTGGCCACCACCGGCGGGAACCTGCTGCAACGCACCCGGTGCGTGTACTTCCAGGATGTGACGACGCCCTGCAACAAGCGGGAGCCCGGCAGCGGCTGCTCGGCGCTGGGTGGCTACGTCCGCTATCACGCCATACTGGGTGCGTCCGATCAGTGCGTGGCGGTCCATCCCTCGGATATGGCGGTGGCCCTGGCGGCGCTGGACGCCCGGGTGGTGGTCGAGGACGTCGAGGGTGTGCAGCGTATCGCGGTCACCGACTTCTATCGCCTGCCCGGCGACAGTCCCGAGCGCGATACCGTGCTGCGCCACGGCCAGCTCATCACCGGGATAGAACTGCCCCCGCCGCCCCGCCCGGTGTTCGCCGATTATCGCAAGGTGCGCGATCGCGCCTCCTACGCCTTCGCGCTCGTTTCCGTGGCCGCCGAACTGGCCTTCGAATCCGATGGCGCCACTGTCCGTTCGGCGCGGCTGGCGCTCGGCGGTGTCGCGCATCGTCCCTGGCGCGCCCGCCGGGCCGAAGCCGAATTGACCGGCGCCCCGGCCGGCACCGAGACCTTCGAGCGGGCGGCCCGGGCCGAACTCGCCGAGGCCCGTCCGGTGGAGGGCAACGAGTTCAAGGTCGAACTGGCCCGCCGCGCACTCGTCTCGACCCTGCGAGACCTCACCGGAAAGGCACAGCGATGACGTCGATTCCGGCTGCGTCGATGGGCGAGCCGCTCACCCGGCTGGACGGGTACGCGAAAGTCACCGGAACGGCCCCGTACGCTTTCGAGCATGCCGTGGACGACCCGCTGTACCTGCATCCGGTTCAGGCCACCGTCGCGCGCGGGACGATCCGTGCCATGGATACCGGCCGCGCCGCGCGGCTACCCGGTGTGATCGCGGTGCTGACCGTGTTCGACGCCCCCGAACTCGCGGACACCTCCGACGGCGAGCTGACCATCCTGCAGGACGACCGGGTGCACTTTCGCGGTCAGCCGATCGGCGCGGTGGTCGCCGAGAGCGCCGAAACCGCCCGGGAGGCCGTGGGTCTCGTATCGGTCGACTACCGTACCGAGCCCCACCACACCGAGCTGCGCCCCGACGATCCCGGCCTGTACGCGCCCGAGCAGGTCAACCCATCCTTTCCGACCGACACCGAGGAGGGGGACGTCGACGGGGCGCTCGCCGGCGCGGCGGTTCGCATCGAACGGACCTACCGCACGCCCACCGAACACAACAATCCGATGGAACCGCACGCCTGTATCGCGGTGTGGGACGAGTCCGGAGGCCGGGCGCGGGTGACGCTCTACGATTCGACCCAGGGTGTCCACGCCGTGCGCAAGGCACTGGCGCCGCTGTTCGGACTCGATCCCGGGCAGCTCCGGATCATTTCACCCCATGTCGGCGGTGGGTTCGGATCGAAGGGCGCACCGCATGCCCACAATGTGCTCGCGTTGCTGGCGGCCCGGCGCATACCCGGCCGGCCGGTGAAACTCGCGCTCACCCGGCAGCAGATGTTCTCCCTCGTCGGCTACCGGACCCCGACCGTCCAGCGGATCGAACTGGGCGCGGATCCGGACGGCACACTGACCGCACTCGCCCATGAGGTGGTCGAGACGACCGCGCGGGTCAAGGAATTCGCCGAGCAGACGGCGGTCGCCTCCCGGATGATGTACGCCGTCCCCAACCGCCGGACCTCGCATCGGCTGGCGGCGCTGGATGTGCCGGTACCGTTCTGGATGCGCGCGCCCGGTGAATGCCCCGGTATGTACGCCGCGGAATCCGCGATGGACGAACTCGCCATCGCGTGCGGGATCGATCCGATCGAGCTGCGGATCCGGAACGAACCCGCCGCCGACCCCGAGAGCGGGAAACCGTGGTCCGGCCGGCGTCTCACCGAGTGCCTGCGCACCGGTGCCGACCGTTTCGGCTGGGCCGGGCGCGATCCGGCTCCGGGCGCCCGCCGCGACGGTGACTGGCTGATCGGTACCGGTGTCGCGGCCGCGACCTATCCGGCGGGCGCGATGCCGGGCAACAGCGCGCGGATCGAATTCGGCGCCGACGGCCGCTACACCGTCGATGTCGGCGCGGCCGATATCGGTACCGGCACCTGGACGGCGTTGACCCAGATCGCGGCCGACGCGCTCGGTATCGATGTCGGGCGGGTGCGCCTGCGGATCGGCGATACCGACCTGCCGGAGGCCAGTGTGGCGGGCGGCTCCACCGGGCTCTCCTCCTGGGGTTCGGCGATAGTCGCCGCCGCCCGGGAGTTCCGGCACGACCACGGCCGGGACCCGGCCGCCGGGGTCCACACCACCACGCAGGCGCCGGAGAATTCCGAGGCGGAGAAATTCGCCCTGCACTCCTTCGGCGCGCAATTCGTCGAGGCACGGGTACATCGGTTCACCGGCGAGATCCGGATCCCGCGGATGCTGGGGGTGTTCTCGGTCGGCCGGGCCGTCAATCCGCGAACCCTGCGTTCGCAGCTGATCGGCGGTATGACGATGGGTATTTCCGGCGCGCTGCACGAGGAGAGCGTGCGCGACCACCGCTTCGGCCATATCGTCACCCAGGATTTCGCGTCCTACCACATCAGCGCCCACGCGGATGTCCAGGATATCGACGCGATCTGGCTGGACGAGGTGGACGAGCACGCCAACCCCATGGGCGCCCGGGGCGCGGGGGAGATCGGTATCGTCGGGGCCGCCGCCGCGGTGGCCAATGCGATCCATCACGCGACGGGGGTGCGCGTACGCAGCCTTCCCATCACCGCCGACGCCGTGCTGACCTGAGCGGGCGTCGTACCCGGGCAACGGTTGTCCGCCGACCCGCCGCGCAGTTCGCTCGGGATCCGCGTGCAACCATCGTCGCGCAGCGAGTTCGTCGGACCGCCTGATAGCGGTCGAGTGCTGTCGTCGGGGCGTCCCGCGCGCGGGCAGCCGAATTTCGTTCCAGCGCTGCGGTGCCGGTGGGTTCCGGCCACTCGGGTAGCGGGCGTGCCCGGCAGCCGGCCGTACCATGAGGTATGCCCGTAGAGTCGGTTCGCTTCGCCGGGGAGGCCATGGATATCGCGGTGCCGTCCAGGCCGCTGCGGGTCGCGGGGGTCGCGATGGCGGGTTTCCGCGGCCGCGCTACGAATTCGGTGGATCTGCCGGTCGTTCCCTATCCGGCGGCGACCGTTTTCCTCGACTTCGGTGATGTCGTCTTCGTCGACGAGGCCCGCGGTGCGCGGGTCGATGGCAGCTGGGTGCTCGGGCTCGGCCCCGTCGGTGTTCGCGGCGGCGGGCGTGAGGTCGATCTTCTCCAGGTGCGGTTGTCGCCGGTCGCCGGCTGCGCGGTCCTGGGAGCCGTGCCGGGAGCGGACGCGCGCGTGATCACCCTCGAGGAGTTCTGGGGCCGTGATGTGGAGCGGATTCGAGAGCAACTGCGCGCCGCCCGCTCCTGGGACGAGAGATTCGCGCTCATGGAGACTGCGCTCGGTAGCCGGCAGGAGGCGGGGCGAGCGGTCGACCCGGAAATCGTGCACGCCTGGCGGCGAATCGTGGCCGGCGGCGGGCGGATACGGGTCGAGCGGTTGGCGGCCGAGGTGGGGTGGAGTCGTAAGCGGTTGTGGTCGCGGTTCCGGTCCCAGCTCGGGACGACTCCGAAAAGGGCCGCACAGCTGGTCCGTTTCGACCGGGCGGCACATCGCCTCTCCCGGGGACACAGCGCCGCGCTGGTATCCGCGGACGGCGGGTATGCCGACCAATCCCACCTGTACCGGGAGGCCGCCGCCTTCACCGGGCTGACACCCACGGCTCTCGCGTCGGCGCCCTGGCTCACGGTCGACCCCGTGGCATGGGCGGCTCCGGCGTACGTATCCAGGCACTGAAAAGTTCGGGACGAGTTGTCCGCCAGAGGTTCTCGTCCTCGGCCGACGACGCGGGAACATTTCTTCAAGACACTTTCCGGTGCACCGGCGATGCTGACAGCGAGATCCGAACACGCCCGGCCGGCACTCGATTGTGGCGCCGGCGCGGGTGGTGCTGTCGAGGAGGAACGGAATGAAGGACACGACCGGTATCGACCGGCTGCCACGCGGTGTCCGGCTGCTGCACGCGCTGCAGAAGGAGCCGGACTGGCCGGCCATGACGGCGACGGAGCTGGCCTCCTACCGGGACCGGGCGAACCGCTTGGCGTCCTCGCGTCTGTCGCGGCTGATCACCGGACGTCCGGATCGTGGTGCCGTGATCGGCTGGGAGAAGGTGACCGTGGCCGATCGCGTGGTCCCGGTCCGGGTCTACCGGCCGTCGCCGGCCGGACCCGCTGAATCGGCGCTGCCGCTCGTACTGCAGGTGCACGGTGGTGGTTTCGTGGGCACCGCCGCGCAGTGCGACTGGATGAACAGTCATCTCGCCGTCCGGCTGCCCGCGGTCGTCGTATCGGTCGAGCATCGGCTGCTCGCCTGGAAATCTCCGATGCTCGCCGCGGTGGACGACGGCTGGGACGTACTGTGCCACGTCATCGAGCACGCGGACCGGTGGGGTATCGACCCCGCGCGGGTCGCTGTCGCCGGTGAGAGCTGCGGCGCGCTGATCGCCGCGCTGGCCGCGAACCGGGCCGGATCCCGGGGCCTGCCCCTGCGTGCGCAGGTATTGACCAATCCCGTCTGCGACCTGACCGAGACAATGCTCGACTATCCCTCGATATCCCGGTACGCCGACGGTCCAGGACCGAGTGAAGCGAAACTCCGCGTCGTCCGGGAGCTGGCCGTGCCGTCCGGAACCGACCCCGCTGCGGTATCGCCGATACACGCCGGCGGCCTCGGCGGTCTGGCCCCGGCGCTCGTGATCGTACCCACCCTGGACGCGCTGGCCGACCACGGACGCCGGTACGCGCAGCGGCTGCGCGAGTCCGGGACACCCGCCGAGGTCGCCGAGCATCCCGGGGCACCGCACGCGTTCGTGACACTGCCGGGTGTGGCGCCACAGGCCGCGGCCGCGCGACGGCAGATCACCGACTTCCTCCGCGCTCGCCTGGCCGGATCACCGGCGTCCCCGGTAGGGCCGGCACCGGCCCGCGTTCGGTGACCACCACGTGTCCTGGTGTCCGCGGGTGCCGGCCGGGGTTCAGCGGTGCGGCACGGCGTGCAGCGTCACCTCGCGCAATTCCCCGGCCCGGATCCGTGCGGTCAGATAGGTGTGTTCGGGCTGCTGGCGGCGATCGGTCGGCGAACCGGGGTTGAGCAGTCGCAGACCGGTATCGGTGACGCTGTCCCAGGGAATGTGGCTGTGGCCGAAGACCAGCACATCGGTTTCCGGGAAGGCCGCCGCACAGCGGCGTTCCCGGCCCTTCGCGGGCCCGGTCTCGTGCACCACGGCCAGCCGGAGACCGGCGAGTTCCGCCCGGGCGATCTCGGGCAGCCGGGCGCGCAGCTCCGGGCCATCGTTGTTGCCGTACACGCCGATGAGTCGTCTGCTGCGTGTTTCCAGCCGGTCCAGTAGCGCGAGTTCGACCCAGTCACCCGCGTGCACGACGATATCGGCGGCATCCACCTCGTCCCAGAGAACCGCGGGCAGGTCCCGGGCCCGTTTCGGTACATGCGTATCGGACATGATGAGCAACCGCATGGGTCCGGTGTAGCACCCGGACACTTCCGCGCCGCATCCGCCCGGGCAAGACAGCGGCTAGAGCACGACCGGGTGATCGGAGACCACACGGCCACCCAGATGAATCCAGCCGTCCGGGTCGTGCCTGGTGAACAGTTCTGAACCCTGCCCCTGGGTGATGGTCAGGCCGCGACCCAGCCGGGCGGTGAGTGCGATGGCGGCGGCGCCTGTGGCCTCATCCTCGGGAATGCCCATGGCCGGTGCGAACATGCGAGAACGCACCGCGCCGCGGGCCCGGTCGGTCCAGGCCCAGACGTAGTGATGGCCGCTGTCGAAATCGCCGGGCGTCACGGTGCCGAGGAATTCGGTGTCGTCGAATTCGTGAAAGCTGAATTCGGGCGCCCATTCCGGCCGGGCCCGTGCCCAGGTGAAACCGGCATCCGAGGTGACGGCCACCGGGCCTGCGGGCACTTCGAGCGTTTCGACCGGTGTGCCCTGGTCGGCCAGCCACCAGGCCGTCCCGACCGTGGGGTGTCCGGCGAAGGGGAGTTCGACGACCGGGGTGTAGATGCGCAACCGAGCGATCTCGCCGACCGGCGCCTCGACCACGACCGTCTCGCTGTAACCCAGCCGGGCGGCCAGTGCCTGGTGGTCGGCACCTTTCACATCGCCGGCCCGGGCGATACCGAGGGGGTTGCCCCACCGGCCCGCGGTGTCGGTGAAGACCCGGACGACTTCGACCTGCGTGCTGTCCTGCTCTGGCGTGCGCACGGGGCCAGACTAGTCGAACGCGACCACCGAACCGCGGAGCCCCGGAGCCGGAACACCGATCCTGCGGCCGTATGCGGCGGCGAGCGGTTTCACCGCTCCGGACGACGACGGCGGCCGCCCGATATGTCACCTGGGCAGCCGCCGTCGGCCGGTCTCCCCGCCCGCATCCCGCGTGCAGATGGGGAGCGGGTGTCGGTGCCGTGTGCGGGTCGTTACCGGCCCTGATGCGAACGCTGGCGCGTCTCCTCCAGGTCGGCCTCGGAGCGGGCCTTCTCGGCCTCCGCTTCCTTCTGCGCGACCTCGCGTTGCGATTCGGCCTTGTCCTGCTGGGCGATGCCTTCGTCCCGCAGGTCGTTGTGCCCGGTCACGGTGCCCGCGACCTCCTTGGCCTTGCCCTTGACGCCCTCGACGGCGCCTTCCAGTCCTTCCCGGGGGCCAGTTCGATTCTCGGCCACGATATCTACCTCCGATGTCGGTTGTTCGGGTGGACAAGCAGCGCTTACCCCGCATCCACGGGTTCAATCCGGATCGTCGAGGAGTTTTCGTGTGGAGAATGCCGTACCGAACGCGGGAGAAAACCCCCGCCGACGCGGCTGCGCGAACAATGATGCCCGGATCCGGAAGTGGAGCCCGCCTCGGGCCCGCGAGCCGGGGGTGACCGGATATCGCGTGATCCGTGCGTGCCGCGGAGCCGCACCCGGTGGAGATTCCGGCGCAGGGGTTGAGTGTGCCGTTGCGGCATGGTTTTTCCTTGGTCCGAGCGCGAAAACCCTTACGGGAGGACGGAACGACCATGACGGAACAGCATTGCGACCGGACGAGTGGCGCCCCTGCGCTGCCGGCAGCTCCGCCGACCGGCGGCCCGGCCGCCGAGACCGATGCCGTCGCGCCGCGGCCCACACTGCTCGACCAGATGGGCGGGCCGACGGGGTTCGTGTACTCGACCGTTCCGGTCGTGGTGTTCGTGGCGGCCAACGCGGTGCTACCGCTGGCGGCGACGATCGGGGTCTCCCTCGCGGTCGGCTCGGCGCTCACCGTGTTCCGGCTGTTGCGCGGTGAGCGGTTCTCGTCGGCGGCCGGGGGGATGCTGGGACTGGCGGTCGCCGTGGGGATCGTCGCGTGGACCGGGTCGGCGAAGGATTTCTTCGTCCTCGGCATCTGGGTGGCGCTGGCGGGCTTCGTCGTCACCTTCGGGTCGGTGCTGGCCCGGCGGCCGCTGACCGGCGTGATCTGGAACCTGCTGCACGGCGGCCGGCACGCGTGGCGTGCGGATCGGGCCGTGCTGCGTGCGCACGATATCGCGACCCTGGCCGCCGCGGCCGTGTTCGGCACTCGGTTCGTCGTCAAGGAATGGCTGTACCTCGCCGACTCGACGACCTGGCTGGCCGTCGCCAAGATCGCGATGGGAACGCCGCTCACGGTGCTGGCCGCGCTGGTCGTGCTCTGGGCGTTCCGGCGCACCACCGAGCGTCTCGGGAAGTAGTGGCGGGTGCCGCGGCGCACAGCCGCCTCCGGCAGCGGAAAAGACGGCCTGTCGGCGCACGCCGGCGGGCCGTGCGGCGGTGTTCAGGCGCCGAGCAGCCGGATCTCGGTCTCGAGTTCGGCGGCCTGCACGGTCAGCGCGTTGTCGTCGGGGTCCGCGCCGATGCGGTCGACGAGTGCGGCCCGGGTGATGACGGGAAGCCCCTGGGCAGCGACGTCGGGATCGATCTCGACCCGGACCGCGCCGCCGGCCAGCGCCAGCGTGGCCTGCGCATCCTCCGTGGCGAGTAATCGGCGCAGGTCGTCGGGCGTGACGTGGGTGTGCGGTTGCCGCGGCGCGCGTCCGGCGGCCGACGGATCCTCCGGTGTGCGGTTCTCGGTAGTCATGGCCCCCGGTTGCCCGGCCGGGCCGGCAGGAAACCTGCGCCGGTCGGCGCCCGTTTCCGGCCCCGGCTCCGCACCGGCGAGTACCGAGGTGACGCCGGCCGCGCAGCCTGAGGAACGCGGCCGGGACACCGCGTGCCGAACGGACGTCAGTCGGTAGGGCGCTCTTCGAGCACTCCGGCGAGCGCCGACGCGACGAGTGCCACGGCATGATCGGGATCGCCGGCCAGCTCCCGCAGCACGCCCAGTGCCAGATGTGCCGGCATCTCGGCGAGGGCCTGGGTGAGGCGTATCCGCACCGCCGGCTCGGTGGCGTGCGCGGCGAGCTCCCCGGCCAGGGCGTCCATGATCCGGTCGGCGAGTGCGGCGTCCAGCGCCAGTGACCCCAGGACCTCGGCGGCGTCCACATCGTTGACGCCCGCGACCACCATATCGACGAGCACCGGGACGGCCGCCGGCTCGCCCCGCGCCCCCGCGGCCAGCGCGGCGGGCCGCCGCACCGCCGCGTCCGGGTCGGTGAGCGCGCCGGTGAGCGCCGCGCTCGCGTCGTCGCCGGGTATCTCGGCGATCGCGAGTACCGCGCGCCGCCGTATCGCGGCGTCCGTGGCGCGCAGGCCGGCCACCACGCCGGCCAGGCCGTCCTCGCCCGCTCGGGCGAGCGCCCAGCGCAGGGCACCGGCGACATTCGGATCGGATTCGGTGAGGACCGCCCCGGCCAGCAGTTCGGTGGACACCGGCACCTCCTCGGCCGAGGCCAGGATGGTTTGCTGCCGGCGCGCGGCACTCGGCGACCCGAGCCCGTGCAGGAGTTCGACGATGCGCAGGACATCCGGCCAGCCCGCCGGTGTCGAGGCATCGACGGTCCGGAGCCGGTCGAGGAGTTCCTGCTCCCGCCGCACCCGCGCCTCGGTCCGCCGGATGAGCGCGCCGACCAGCTCCGCGGGGGTGAAGGCGGGATCCTGTAGGGCCCGCCCGACCTCCCGCAACGACAGTCCCAGTGAGCGCAGGCTTTCCACGTGGAAGATCCGCCGGATGTCCGCGGGAGCGTACTCGCGGTAGCCGCCGACGGTGCGGCCGGTCGGCCGCACCAGTCCGAGGGAGTCGTAGTGCCGCAGCATCCGGGTACTCACCCCCGAACGGCGCGCCACCTCACCGATCAGCACGCGGCCGGCCCGGCGCGTTCCGGACCGAGCGCGACGATCCGCTTCGCCTCGGCGACATCCGGATCGAAACCGGCGTCGGGGTCGAGCAGCAGCCGTCCGGTGGCCCGGGCATGCGCGCGCACCACCGGATCCGGGCTGGTCAGCCTCGCCCGCACGGCCGGCTCGGCGTGGTCGCCGAGGGCCACCAGTGCCCGGCTGAGGCTCAGCTGGACGGTCCGGTCTCCGCGCCCGAGTTCCGTCGCCAGTTCCGCGGCCAGCGCCTCCTGCTCGTCGGCCGGTACAAGGATCACAGCCGCGCGCCAGGCGCTCCGGGCGACCTCGTCGTCGGCGTCGTGCAGCAGCGATCGGGTGATCGCCGGCCAGACGGATCCGTCACCGATCTTGGACAGTGTGTGCAGCGCCTGACTGCGGGCCTGTGCGTCCACGGAACCCAGCTCCGCGCGCAGCACCGGTACGGTGAGCTCGGCCGGATGGCGGGTCAGTGCCCAGGTGAGCATGTCGCGCACGTAGAAGTCGGGTTCGACAGCGCACCGAGCGACCAGCGCGCCGACGAGGCCGGGGCCGGGGTTCGTGCCGGCGGCCAGCGCCGCCTGGAGCCGGGTCGAGGAGTTCGGGGCGCGCAACGCCTCGAGCAGGCGCGTATCGGGTGAATCGAGTATCGGGTCGATGGGGACCACCTCCTGCGCTCAGTCAAGACCTTGTCACAGTGTCAGGGTCAAGTACGTCAGGTCCGGTCGCGTCGTGCGGGAGCCGTCGACGGCCCCCGTCCCACCTCCGCGGCGGCACCGAATCGGTATGCCGGAATGTGTTGGGCGACTTGCCCGGATGGGGTATACCTGCGAGGTACCGATCCCACCACGTCACAAGGAGCATCCGCCGTGTCCGACGGCTCTATCGACCTGCGTACCGATGTCGCGCATCCCGCGCGCATGTACGACTACTTTCTGGGCGGCAAGGATTCCTACGATGCCGACCGGGCCGCGGCCGAACAGGCACTGCGCAATTTTCCGGCGGTCCGGCTGACCGCGCGCACCAATCGCGAATTCATGCGTCACGCCACCCGCTATCTCACCGAGCAAGGGATCCGCCAATTCCTCGATATCGGCACCGGTATCCCGACCGAACCCAACCTGCACCAGGTCGCCCAGGGCCTGGCGCCGGAGTCGCGGGTGGTCTATGTCGACAACGACCCGATCGTCCTCGCGCACGCACGGGCGCTGCTGGTGAGCTCCGAAGAGGGCCGCACCGCCTACATCCAGGCCGACGCGGGGGATCCGGAGGCCATCCTCGCCGCGCCGGAACTGCGCGCGACGCTGGATCTGTCGCAGCCGGTGGCGGTCTCGCTCATGGCCCTGCTGCATTTCGTGCCCGGTGACGTCTACGAGATCGTGAACACCCTGATGGCGCCGCTGGCGCCCGGTTCGTACCTGGCGATGTCCCATGTCACGACGGAGTTCGACGACGGCCCCGACGACCCCGACGGGATGGCCCGGCTGTTGCAGGTCTATGCGGATCGCGGGATTCCGGTGCGGCCGCGTACCCGCGCGGAGGTGGCCCGGTTCTTCGATCAGCTGGAACTGGTGGATCCAGGTGTCGAGGTGATCCATCGGTGGCGCAACTCGGGTATCGAGCATCCGCAGAGCCACGACAAGAAGGTGTCGCTCTACGGTGCCGTGGGCCGGAAGGTCTGAGACGCGCCGTCGTCCGGCGGCGCGGGCGGTCGTGGCCGGACACCGGTAGTGGTTCCGGCCACGAGGCGCGACGTCACCGGGCGCCCGCGCCGCGATCCGGTTCGGGGACGGCCGGGACCGGCCGGTGTCCCCGGTCGTCGCCGATGCTCTCCGCGTCGGGCGGCGTCGGGCGGCGGGCCCGTTGGGCGTCGACCACCGCGCCCAGCAGCACCGCGAAATTGGTGACCCACAGCCAGACGAGGAAGACGACCGCCGCCGCCAGCGAACCGTAGACCTTGTCGAAAGAGTCGAAATGGGCGGCATAGAACGACAGTCCGGCCGAGCCGGCCAGCCATACCGCGACCGCCAGCGCGCTCCCCGCGGTGAGCCAGCGGAACGGTTGCCCGGTCACATTGGGCGCTACCCAATACAGCAGTGACAGCGCGAAACTCACCACCGATGCGAGCACGACCCACTGGAGGATCGCCCAGATCCCGTGCACCAGCGGCAGGTCGGCGAGGTCACCGCCGAATCGTCCCGCCACGCCGTTGGTGATCACGAAACCCAGGCCGGTGAACACCATCATCGCGATCAGGACCACGCTGAGCGACAGTTGCAGGAGTACCGTCCTGGGCCGGGACCGGCTCTCCGCCACGGAGTACAGGGCGTTGGCGGCCCGGATGAACGCGCCGATGTAACTCGACGCCGTCCACAGCCCCGACACCAGCCCCGCGATCGCGATCGGTGCCGACCAGGGCCGGACCTGTTCGAGGTGGCGCACCGAATCGGCGAGCAGGGTCCGGCTGCCCTGCGGCCCGACGTGGCTCGCCGCCCCCGCGAGCGCACCGGTCGGCTCGGGTCCGGCCAGGCCGAGCATGGCGACGGTGAGCAGCAGGGCCGGAAACAGCGACAGCATGCTGTAGTACGTGAGGGCCGCCGCCCAGTCGGACAGCTCGTCCGACCATGCCGCCCGCAGTGTGCGCACCAGGATGCGGACCTCGCCACGCCGCAGCATTCGAACGCTCACTCCGCGATAACGCCGACCCATCCCCGGCAACACCTCCGGTTCCCTCGGCTACCCGCGCGGTGCGCTGCGCAAACGGTCCGCCTCGGCGACTCACATATGCGAGCCTCCGTCGACGCGCACCTCGGTCCCCGTGACGAAATAGGCATCCGGGGAGCCGAGCATCGCCACCACCGCGGCCACCGCGTCGGGTCCGGCGAACGGCGCGCCCGCCGGCAGCGGCAGTGCCGGCGCGGCCTTGGCGAACAGCGCGATATCGGCATCGGCGGGCAGGCCGGGACCGAGGCTTTGTCCGGACGCACCACTGCCGTCGGTCATCCCGGATGAGATGGAGCCCGGCTGGACGGCATTGAACCGGATGCCCTGCCGGCCGAATTCCATTGCCAGCGCGTGGGTCATCGCCTGGATACCGCCCTTCGACGCGGCGTAGGCGGACATGTAGGGGTGGGCGAACACCGCGGAGGTGGAGCTGAAATTGACGACCGCCGGGGCATTGCCGGCGCGCAGCGCGGCCAGGGACTCGCGCGTAACCACGAAGGTGCCGACGAGATTGATCCGCAGCACCTGTTCGAATTCCGCGACCGAGGTCTGTTCGAAATGCGCCGACCGTAGAACACCAGCGGCATTGACCAGGGTGTCGAGTCCGCCGAGCCATCGCAGGGCTTCGGTCACTCCGGCGCGGACCGACTCCTCGTCCGCGATATCCGTGATCACCGTGTTCAACCGCGCCCGATCGGCGCCGGCCTTGTCCAGCGTGTCCGCGAGCCCGGCCGCGCTGATGTCCGCGGCGACCACCCGGCCCCCTTCCCGCAGTATGCGCAGCGTCGTGGCCTGACCGATACCGGATCCGCCGCCGGTGACGAGGACGCGGCGGCCGCTGTATCGCTGGAGGTCGGTCATAGGAGGGCTCCTGTCGGAAGTCGTGGCTCGGCGGGCGGCGCGATCGGCGCGCCGCCCGACTCCCGAGGATGCGGGTCCGGGCCGACGGCGGACCGGGGGATTCCGCTGAGTGGACGCTCGGCTCCGGAACCGGGGCCGGCGCCCTCGAGAATCACGCGTATGAGCGATAGACTCCCCACACCGCGCTGCCCGGGGCCAGTGACGGTCACCGGCCGCGGCCGGATCGCCAACACGCTGGAGATCCTGGTGGTCCACTTGGACCTGCGGCACCGGCGTGCGGTCGAGCTGCCCGCCTGCGCGGGTTACCGGGTCAGTCCGGCGGCGGCCGCACCCGCGGTGAGCGGCTCGAGACCGAACGCTTCGACCGGGCCCAGCGCACCGGCGCCGCGCAGACCGCCGTCGAGCGCTGTCTGCGCACCCCAGGCGAGGATCGCCGCGGTGAAGTCGTAGGGGTCACCGCCGGTCAGGGTCACCGAGGCGAGGACCGTACCGGATTCATCGGCCACCTCGGCCACCGCCCATGTCCGGGTTCGGGCCCGCGCGGTGGCCGCCGGGCCACCGGTCGAACCCTTGACGATCCGGGTCAAGGCGTTCTCGGCCAGTCGTTTCACCGGGGTGACCCGGGCGAGTGAGCCGGTGAGCAGCGAGGCGACCCGCAGACCGTGCGCCGCCCCGCCGGGCATACCGAGGTAGACGTCGGCGTCACGCAGGTGCGGATAGGAACGGGGGAGCGCGAAATGTTCCGAACCGGGCACCGATGCTCCGGTGAGCTCTCGGCCGGCGACGTCGAAACTGCGGACCCGCGCCGCCGTACGCTCGGGCACGACCCGGCCGCCGCGCAGGGCGAAACCCTCTTCGAAGAGCATGCCCGCCATCGACGCCCGCGTACCACCACTGGTGCCGGGGTCGGTGATGAAGTAGCCGATATTCGCGCGGACCGCCTCCGGCGCTTCGGCCAGCGCGAGACCGGCGGCCAGATTCCCGGGCACGTAGTCGTACCCGAACGCGGTGAGCAGGCCGACGCCCGCCCGGCGGGCCGCGTCGTCGTGCCCGAATACGGTGCGGATGAAGGGGCCCTCACCGGTGGAGTCGAAGTAGTGGGCCCCGGCCTCGACGGCTGCGGCCAGCGCGGGGCTGCCATAGCGCAGGAACGGCCCCACGGTGCTGATCAGCACATCGCCGGGCCCCAGCAGAGCCCGGACCGAATCCGGGTCGGTCACATCGGCCACCGCGGTGTCGGCGCCGCCGACATCCGCGGCCAATTTCTCGAGGGCGGTCGCATTGCGCGCGGCCAGCACGGGTGCGGCGCCCCGGCCGACCAGGATCTCGGCGATCAGTCGGCCGGTATAACCGGTGGCCCCGAACAGAACGATCTTCGGCATCACTGGTGCTTCCCTATCTGTGCTCGGTGGGGCAGGACATGACGTCGCGGTGCGTCCGCGCGTTCACTCGAGCCGGTCGCGGAGATGTTCCGGCCCCGGCAGGTGCAGGGCCAGGAGCGCGGTGTCGTCGGTGACACCGGTGCCGAGCGAATCGAGCAGCGCGGTGACCGCGGAGACGGTTCCGGTGGCGGACGCGGGAGCGAGATCGCGGGCGAAGTCGAGCAGCGCCGACTCCCCGTAGAAGCCCTCGACGGTCCGCGCCTCGGTGAGTCCGTCGGTATAGAGCAGCAACGTGGCGCCGGCCTCCAGGGTGAAGGTCACGGTGGAGATCGCCGCGTCCGGGAACACCCCGACCAATTGCCCGCCGGGGGTGTGCAGGTAATCGGCCGTACCGTCGGCGCCCAGCAACAGGGCCGGGGGATGCCCGCCGGAGGCGAGGGTGACGGTGGCGTGGGGACCACCGGCACCGTCGGTCAGCGTGAGCCGACCGTAGATGACGGTGCAGAAGCGGGGATGGCCGCGGCGGTGGTCACGCACCATGGTGGTGTTCAGATGTCGCAGGACCGCGGTGGGATCCGAGTCGTAGACCGCGGCGGCGCGCAGCGTGTATCGGGCGAGCGAGGTGATGGTGGCGGCGACGGCGCCTTTGCCGCAGACGTCACCGAGAAAGAAACCCCAGATCCCCGGGGAGATGGGGAACAGGTCGTAGAAGTCGCCACCGACCTCGTCGGGGGAGGCGGCGTGGTAGTGCGCGGCGACATCGGCCCCCGGAACCGGCTCGAGTACCGCGGGCAGCAGCGTGCGCTGCAGGGTCGCGTTCAACCGTTGCAGGCGTTCGCGGTCGCGTTCGGCCTCGCGGCGTGCGCGCAGCAGTTCGGTTTCGTAGGCGCGGCGCTCGCGGGCGTCGAACACCGTGGTCCGAATCAGCAGTGGCTCCCCGTCCGCGCCCGTCTTCACCGTGGAGGTCACCAGGACGGGCAGTCGCGAGCCGTCGGCCGCCCGGAGTTCGAGCGCGATACCGCTGAGATGGCCCTGCATCCGCAGCAGCGGCGCGAAATGGGTTTCGTGGTAGAGACGGCCCCCCACGGTGAGCAGATCGTTGAAGTGACGTCGCCCCACCAGGTCTTCGCGCCGGTAACCGAGCCAGTTCAGCAGCGTCGTGTTGATCTTGGCGATCCGCCCGTCGAGCAAAGTGGACAGATAGCCGCAGGGGGCGTTCTCGTACAGGTCTTCGACGTCGTCCTCCAACAGGGCGGTGAACTCCGCGCGCCGCGCCGGATCGTCCGGTTCGAACCCGGCGCGTTCCGGTTCCGAGCCGCCCGCGCGGCACATCATCATGATAGGTCGCGTACGAAGCCGGTGATCGCGGCGGCGGTCTCCTCGGGAGCCGCCAGTTGTGGACAGTGCCCGGTCGCGGTGAGGGTCACCAACCGGCTGCCGGGAATACGGGAATGGACGAATTCGCCGACCTCCGGTGGGGCGATCGCGTCGTTCGAGCACTGCGCCACCAGCGTCGGTACCCGCACGGCCGCGAGATCGTCGCGGTTGTCGGACAGGAACGTCACCCGCGCGAAGGCCCGGGCGATCTCCGGATCGGTGCGGCAGAACGTCGACTCCAGCTCCTGCGCGAGCTCCGGGCGCTCCGGGTTACCCATGATCACCGGTGCCATGGCCCCCGACCAGCCCAGGTAGTTCGCATCCAGCGATTCGAGCAACTCGTCGATATCGTCGGCGCTGAAGCCGCCCCGGTACCCGCTCGCGGGGTCGTCGATGAAGCAGGGACTCGGCGCCAGCAGGACCAGACCCCGGAACAACTCCGGCTCCGCCGCGGCGGCCAGCACGCCCATCATGGCCGCCACCGAGTGGCCGACCAGCACCACCGGTCCGCGATCGATTGCCCGGCACACCTGCCGGATGTCCTCGGCGTAACCGGCCATGGTCGAGTAGCGCTGTGGGTCCCAGGCCGACAGATCCGACCGTCCCGAGCCCACGTGATCGAACAGGACGACTCCGAACTGCTGCGCCAACAGGGGCGCCACCAGCCGCCACAGGCCCTGATCACAGCCGAAACCGTGCGCGAGGACCACCACCGGCGCTCCGGTGCGACCTGTCACGACCACACGATTTCTGTTCAGCACATCGACCACGGACCTCATCCTCGCAGAAGTACCCCATCCGGCCGTGCCCAGACGGTCGCCGCGGCGCACTTCGTTTGCGTACCGCCGGCGGCCGTTCATGCCCGCGGTCATCGGCTCGGCGCGCCCACCGCCGGGCGCCGCTTCCGTTGTCCAGCGGCTTCGGGACCGGTCCGAACTCCGAACTCTTCCCATCCCGGGTGAGTCGTCGTCATCGCACGGCGGACCACGACGTTTCACACTGGTTGCATGTCTGTGTGCGTCATATCGTGGATGCCGGCCGAACTGACCCACAGTCCGGCCCGGCTGCGGTGACGACAAGCGGGGATATCGTTGAACGAGACTCCGAAGGTGGACACGGACGGGCTGCGGGCCTTGGTGACGACGCTGGAGACGCTGATCACCGAGGCCTCCCGCGTCACCGGAGAACTGAAGGCTGCCATAGCTTCCGCCGAGGCGATCTCGGCGCCGGGCCAGGCGGTCGTTGCCTCCTCGGCGGTAACGGTATCTCCCGACCATGCTGTACCGGTCGGGAATCGGCTCCGCTCCAGGGGGCAGGCCGGTGCCTCCGCTGCCGTCCGCGCACCGGCTTCGACCCCGTGGGCTCGTAAACGGGCAGCCACCTCCGCGGTGGTCCGGCCCGCACCTCCCGGTACGGTTGCCGCCACGGGCCTCCCGGCATCACCCGCGGAACCGGCGGCCCGCACCGGAATACCGGCGGCCGCACGGCCGGCGCCGATGGCCGGGCCGATACCGGTCGCATCCTCGACGGCCGCATCTTCGGCGGCCGGGGCGGCGCGATCCGCTTCGTCGTCGTCCCCCGTCGTGGCCGAACCGGAAGCACGGCAAGCGCCGCACCCGGTCGATTCCTCGCCCCGTCCGGTGCCGGTCGCCGGGACCGTGGAACTGTCGCGCGAGACCCAGCCCCCGCCGGCGCTTTCCGGAACCGACGGTACGCCGACCGTATCCGGTGGGCCAGCGGCCGATTCCGCGCCGCAGGGCCCGCTGGAGGCGGTGATCGACACCCGTGCCGCTGCCGCGGACAGCAGCGTGGCCGCGGCGAACACCGATGCGCGAGTGCTCCTGGAGCGCCCGGAGCCGTCCGAGCCCGCGGCCTGTTCCTCGTCGGACCCGGTGCGGGAACCGGTGGCTGCGCATGCCGAGCCGGTCCTGGCCCCAGAACGAGCCGAGGTGTCGGCGCCTCCGGACCGGGCCCAGCTCCCGGCCGCGCCGGCCGAACGGCCGCGGATGGCCGCGCACAGCGAAATGGCCCGGCCCCCGGCCCCGGAGCCCCGCCCCGCGCCGCGCACGATCGAGTTGCCCCCCGAGTTGTCGCTGCAACTGGCTCGGATCACGGTACCGGCCCGGGCGCGGCCGGTGCTGCGGTCGGAGGAACCGGTGCGCAGAGAGGTACCGGCCGAACCGGTGCGCGGGGAGCCGGCGGGGGAGCCGGTTCGCTCGGACGTACGGGCCGAGCCGGTGCGCAGGGAGATACCGGCGGAAGCGCTGGGGACGGAGCCACCACCCGGGGCGATGCGCACGGAGGAACCGAGGCGCCGGGAGCCCCCGGTCGGGCCGGTGCCCGGTGAGCCGCCGGTCGAGCTGGTGCCCGGTGAGCCGCCGGTCGGGGCGGTGCCCGCGGAGTCACCGGTCGAGCTGGTGTCCGGTGAGCTGCCGGTCGGGCCGGTAGGCCCGGAACCACATGCCGGGCCGGTTCGCACGGACCTGCCGGCCGAGCCGGAGACAGCTCCGGCGTTGCGTTTGGTGGATGACCCGTCCCCGCCGGATACGCTCGCGCCGCCCGAGGCGGAGCCGGAGCCGTTCTCGTCGCACGAGGCGCTGACCGTGGTGCCGGGAACGGGAGGCAACCCCGTCGACGCGATCCGGCTCGCGAAGGATATGGCCCGCAGGCACGGTCTGCGAATCCGTGGCTTCGAGACGGCCGGGCTGGAAACCGAAGTGGTGCACCAGATCGCCGCGGCGCTGAACGACCTGCTCGGGAAGTACACCGTCGCGCTGTACGGCATCGAGGTCACCGAACAACGCGACGATACGATCCGCCGGGAGCGCAAGAAAGCGGCGGAGTCGGGTTCTGCGGAGCCGCCTCCGGTGTGGATCACTGTGGAACGCGCGGAGCTGGCGAGCCCTGGTGCCGGCGGCACGGGACCGACCAGAAGGCGTTTCCGCCGGGCCGGCGCCACCGGTCGGCCGGCGTACACCGCGGTGGTCCGCGCATTCGCGGCCGCGCTCGACGAGGCCGGGGATTACCGGGCCCGTCAGGAAGCCTGGCGGATCCTGATGGCCGGTTCCCTCAGCGGCGGCCCGGATATCGGTGCGGGGCTGCTGGACCCCGGGCGCGCGCTGGTCGAGGGCTTCGTAGAAGTCGAGTTACACGGTAAGCGGGCGGGTGAGCCGGCGAAGGAGCTGCACCGGGCACTCCTGAAAATGGCTCAGGCCGAGTCCGAGGAGTCCACGGCCTGACCGGCATCCCGCCCGCTGCCGTGGTGTCAGGTTTCGGCTCGGGCGGGTGTGGCCGCGTGGACGTCGCGGAGGCCGAGGTTGTCGCGCAGGGTGGTGCCGGTGTACTCACCGCGCAGGACGCCGCGGTCCTGGAGCAGCGGGACCACCTTGTCGACGAATTCGTCCAGACCCCACGGCACGAGATGGGAGCCGAGGATGAATCCGTCCGAGCCGTTGTCCTGGACGAAGGTATCGATCTGTTCGGCGACCTGGGCGGGGGTACCGACCAGCGGGCCGCGTTCGAACTGGTCGATCACCACTTCACGCAGGGTGAGTTTCTTCGCTTCGGCCACCTCACGCAGGCGCCGCGCGGTGGCGAAGCGATCCTGATGGACGAACGCGCGCCCCTGGATGATCGGCGGTGCGTCGGGATCGGGGTCGATATCGGGGATCGGACCCTGCGGATCATAGCCGGACAGATCGCGATTCCAGATCTGCTCGAGCAGGATCAGCGCGGTCTGCCCGGTGACCTGCTCATCGCGGACGGTGTGGTACTTCTCCACCGCTTCGGCTTCGGTGTCCCCGAGCACGAAACTTGCCGAGGGCAGGATCTTTATCTCGTCGGCCGCGCGTCCCGCCGCCACCGCCCGGGCCTTGATATCGCGGTAGAACTCCGCCGCCTCCGGGAGTTTGCCGTACGGGGAGAAGATCGCATCGGCGTTGGCGGCCGCGAAATCCCGCCCCTGCGGCGAGACTCCGGCCTGCAGGATCACCGGCCTGCCCTGCGGGCTGCGCGGCACGGTGAACGTCCCGGAGATATCGAACTGTTCACCCCGGAAGGTGAAGGCGCCCGCGTCCGGGCGGGCGAGGAACCGGCCCGAGTCCCGGTCCGCGACCAGATCGCCGGCCTCCCACGAATCCCACAGTGTGCGGACGGCGTTCAAGGTCTCTTCGGCGCGCACATAGCGGTCGGCGGGATCGAGGAATCCGCCGCGCCGGAAGTTCTGACCGGTGAACGCGTCGAAGGAGGTCACCACATTCCAGGCGGCACGTCCGCCGGACAGATGATCCAGGCTCGCGAACTGGCGTGCCAGCTCGTAGGGCTCGTTGAAGGTGGTGTTGATCGTGCCCGCCAGCCCGAGATGTTCGGTGACCGCCGCGAGCGAGGCCAGCACGGTGAAGGTATCGGGACGGCCGATGATGTCCTGATCGAAGATCTTGCCCGCGCGTTCGCGCAGGGCGAGTCCCTCGGCGAGGAAGAAGAAGTCGAACTTCCCGCGTTCGGCGGTGCGCGCGGTGTGCTCGAAGCTGTCGAAATCGATCTGACTGCCGGCCTCGGGGTGCCACCACGCGGTGTGGTGGTTCACGCCGCCGAGGTAGGCGCCCAGAATGACCTGTTTACGGGGAGTGCTCATGGTGGCCTCGCTCAGGTGGTCGCGTAGCGGTTGGGAACGGTGGCGGGCAGTCCGAGCAGCGCGCGCAGCGATCCGTCCGGATAGCCGGTGCGGAAGACACCGCGGCGCTGCAGGACGGGAACGAGCCGATCGGTGACGGCGGCCAGATCGTCGACCGCGACGCCCGGCCGCAACCGGAAACCGTCGAGGCCCTGGCCGTTCCAGTCGATGAGCAGCTCGGCGAGCTCGTCGGCACCGCCCGCGAATACGGCCGCGTCGGAGGTGTACTCGGCGCCCGCCGCCTCGTTCAGGCGGGTCAGGCGCTGCGCTCCGGTCGCGTCCTCGGTATCGAGGAAGACGACGAGATCGGCGTAGACCCGCAGGGGCTCCCCGTCTCGGCCCACCGCTGCTGTCGCCGTGGCGATTTCTTCGAGTATCGAGGCGGGACCGGTTTCGCGGGTGGGTGTGACGTACACCAGATCGGCACCGCGCGCGGCGAATTCGTAGATCAGTGGCGCGTGTGCCAGGGCGGTCACCACCGGCTGGCCCTGCGGTGGCCGTGGCGTGATCGACGGCCCACGAACGCTGAAGTGACGGCTCCGGAAATCGATGTAGTGCAGTTTGTCGCGATCGATGAAGCGCCGGGTGGCGATATCGCGGATCTCGGCGTCGTCCTCCCAGCTGTCCCACAGCCGCCGTACCACTTCCACGACGTCGGCGGCCTCGTCGAACCGATCGTGCACGAAATCCGGGAAGGTGCCCGTGGCCCGGACCTCCGCCAGTTCGGCGGCGGAAAGCTCTCGCGCCGGTCGGCGTCCGAAATGCGCGGCTTCCGCCGCAGTGGCCGAGATCCGGGCCTGCCAGCCGGCCCGGCCGCGTGACGTGTGGTCGAGCGTCGCGATCGCCTTGGAGAGGTGGAACGGCTCGGTATGGGTGGTGGTCACGGTCGGCACGAGACCGATGTGCCGGGTGACCGGCGCGAGGAGTGCGGCGATCAGATGGGCGTCGATCCGGGCCCGGACGCGGTCGAGGGCGCCGTCGGCCGCGGCCCGGGGGTCGCCGGGCACGGTGAGACTGTCCTCGATGGTCAGGAAGTCGAGCAGGCCGCGCTGGGCGGTGGTGGCCAGGTCTGTCCAGTAATCAGGGGTGAACAGTTCGGTGGGCCTGGAGTTCGGTTCCCGCCACGCGGCCGGATGCCAGCCCGCTCCGTCGAGCGCAACGCCGAGATGTAATTTCGGTGCCATCGTCTCCCGTTTCCTGTGCGTACGGCCAGTGGTGTCCGGGTCAACGCGGGGAACGTCGTCGCCGGAGCGTACGGCCGGGAGCGGCCGGCGCCGAGTGGGTTCGGGCCACAGCGGCGGGTGATGTCGCGCGCGGCGATAACGGGTGGCCGGGCGCTCGCCGCGGCCGCCGTCCGTCCGCGCATCGGGCGTGAACCGGCGCTGTCAACGATTGAGATCAGTCCGAGCCCGGCGAAATACGATCCTTCGGTACGCCGCGGCCTTTCCCGTGCGCGGCCCGGCGAGCGGTCGTGACCGTGCGGTGGCGACCGCACGTCCGGGGTACCGACATACTGTCACCTCGTGCGCGCGAGACTGATCGAATCCCCACACCGGGTGGCCGCGGGGCTGGTGGCCCTGCTCGTGTTGACGGCCGCGATGGCGGTTACCGTCGTCGTCGACGGACGCGGCCCCCGGCCGGTCGCGGCGACGGCGACCGACCGGTTCAGCGCCGAACGGGCCCTGACCCACCTGCAGCGCTTCGCGACCGAACCGCGGCCGCTGGGCAGTCCGGCGAGCGACCGGGCCCGGGAATATCTCACCGGGGAGTTGGAGTCGGCGGGCTTCTCGGTGCAGACCCAGCGCGGTGTCGGAGCGCGGGCGTCCACAGGACTCGCGACCTTCGGCCGGGTGGACAATGTGATCGCCACGCTGCCCGGCCGTGCTTCCACCGGGACGGTTCTCCTGGCCGCACACTATGATTCGGCCGCGACCGGCCCGGGTGCCTCCGACGACGGCGCCGCGGTCGCGGCGATGATAGAGGTGGGCCGGCTGATCGCCCGGCAGGGCGATCAGCGCAACGATCTCGTACTGCTGTTCACCGACGGGGAAGAGGACGGTCTGCTCGGTGCCGAGGCGTTCGCCCGGGAGCACCCGCTCGCCCGCGCCGGCGGTGTGGTGCTCAACTGGGAGGCCCGTGGTGTCGGTGGGCCGTCACTGATGTTCGAGACCTCGGTGGACAATGCCGCGCTGGTATCACTGTTCGCCGCCGCCGTGCCGCATCCACGAGGTGATTCGTCGCTGGTCGAGGTGTATCGGACGATGCCGAACTCCACCGACTTCACGGCTCTGTCGAAAGCCGGCTTCACCGGACTCAACTTCGCCTACATCGAGAACTCGTCCTACTACCACACCGCCGGTGACACCATCGGCAACCTCGATCGGGGCAGCCTGCAGCACCACGGCGAGAACATGCTCCACCTCGCCCGCGCGCTGGGCGCGGCCGATCTGGCCGAGTTGCGATCCGACCACGACGCCACCTACTTCCGCCTCGCGGGCACCATGATCACCTATCCGAACGCGCTGGTCCTGCCGATTGCCCTGCTCGCCGTGGTGGCGGTCGGTGCGGTGGTGGTGCTCGCGCGCCGCCGCGGCTCGGCGGGAAGCGGGCAGCTGCTGCTCGCCGCGGCGTCGGTGGCAGTGCCGCTGGGCGCGGCGGCGCTGCTCGGGCAGGGGATGTGGTCGGTGCTGGAGTGGCTGCGTCCCGAGTACCAGCAGATGGGCGGGTTGCTGCATCGTCCCCAGGTCTATCACTGGGCACTGGTGGCGCTGGCCGTGACGTCGGTGCTCGGCTGGTATCTACCGGCACGCCGCTGGTTGGGGCCGGCCGCGCCGGCGATCGGTGCACTGGCCTGGCCGGCCGGACTCGGTGTGGTGTGTGCGGTGCTGGCGCCCGGTGCCTCGTTCCTGTTCGCGCTGCCGGCCCTGTTCGTGGCGCTGGGCATGCTGGCGGCGCTGCTGCCGGTGCGCTGGAGCCTGTGGCCGGTGACGGTGTTCACGCTGGGGGCATCGGTCGCCGCCGCGCTGCTCGGGCCGCTGAGCGGGAACCTGATCGACGGAGTCGGCCTGACATCCGGCGGGGCCGCCGCGGCCGGTGCGGCGCTGTTCGTGGTGATGGTGCTCCCGCTGATCGAGTTGCTGCTCCCCGGCCCCGCCGCCCGCCGCCGCGTCACCGTCGCGGTGCCGGTGACGGCAGCGGCGGTGACGGCGCTCCTGATCGCCGCGGGGACCGTGGTCGACACCTTCGACGCCCGGCATCCCGCCCGCGCGCACCTGGCCTATGTGCTGAACGCGGATACCGGTTCGGCGAGCTGGGTGAGCGGGGATACCGAACCGCCCGGCTGGACTCGTACCTTTGTGGACAGTACCGATATCGCGCGGCTCTCGCCCGGATACGCGCGGGGCACGGTGTGGACCGGCCCGGCCGAGCCGATGGCGCTCAACGGCCCGGTGGTCGAGGTTCTCCATCGCGACGGCGACACCGTCACCGTGCACGTGGCGTCCCGGCGCGCGGCCTCCGGGCTGGTGCTGCGCGTCGATCACCGGATCGACCGGGTCGTCGCGGCCATCGCGGGCACGGCGCCGGTCGAACTGACCGTCACGGGGGAGCGGGCCGATACCTGGCCGGGCGAGATACGGTTCCGCGACCTGCCGGCGGACGGAGTCGACATCACCGTGCGCACCCCCGGTGCCGACCGCGTTCGGGTGACCGCTGCCGACGAAACCCACGGCTTGGTCGCGGCCCCGGGTTTCCGGTCTCGCCCGGACGATCTCGTCCCCTCGATCCGAGAGGACGGTGAGCGGATCGTGGTGACACGCACCGTAGAACTCTGATGGGGAGTCGGGTCCGGCGCGGCAGGCCGGGCGGTCGAGGCGGAGCAGGTGCCCGGCCGACAACCGTGCGGCACAGTCCCGACGCCGGGCCGGCGGGGCGACACATCGGGTGTGCCCGCCACCGTCGCGCGGGCGTGGGGTGATCAACGGCGGCGCGGTTTCCGGTCCTTTTCCAGTCGCACCCGGGCCTGCTGGTCTTCGGGTAGCGCACCGGCGATCCCGGTCCGCGATCTGATCGCCAGCTTCTGCAGCACGGCGGCGACCTGCGCGTCCACCGTTCGTTGCGAACTGCCCCGGCGGGCGGCGATCGCGGCGTTGGTCCACCCCGCCGCCGCCAGTACCGCGATATCGCGTTCGGCGGTGGACAGGTGCTGCCACCGCACCGGACCGTGCGGCCGCAAGGGATCCGCGGTGGGGAGTTCGGGCCTCGGCAGCGTCCCGAGCGCGAGCCGCACGATATCGCCCCCGGTCGCGTCGAGTGCCGCACCTTCCCGGAAGACGTTGTCGAAAGCGCTCGCACCCAGCACCGCGCGCGCGGTATCGACGGCCTGCGCGGTCCGGGCGGCGAAGGGCCGCAGCGGCTCGAGGTCGACGCCCACCCGTCGGCGCAGGGTGGTCGCGCCACCGCTGAGAAACGCTATCTCCGTAGCCATTTCGCGGGCACCAGGTGCGCCGTCGGAGATCATCCGGGCGAGGATCCAGGTGCGGATGTGCACGCCCCAGGTCGTACCCCAGTGCTCCTCCATGGCGATCTGCCGGGTCAGCGCCGCACTCGCGGCAGCGGCCGCCTCGATGGGGTCGCCGTGCGCCGCCGCGGCGATGGCACGGACGAGTTCAGCCCAGGACAGGACCCATTCGGCACCGGTGGCCACAGCGTCCTCGAGATACGCCCGGGTCACCGCGAGGGCGGATTCGGCGCTTCCATGGAACGCCGCGGCCAAGGCCTCGAACAGCCGGCTCATGGACGCGGCGCCCGGATCGCCCGCGGCGAGAAATTTTTCGCGGGCACGGGCCAGGACCGTCGTGGCACGGATATCGCAGTGCTCCAGCAAAAGAATGCTGCCCCACAGATATTCGACCTGCGCGGGCAGGCCGAGATCGATATCGGGGTCGGCGACCGACGCGCTGCGCAGCGCCGGATCGGTGACACAGGCGGCGACGCATTCGTCCAGCAGTCGCTCGGCCTCGCGAGGCAGCCCTTGGCACAGGCTCATCCAGCCGACCAGCGCGGTCACCGCGATCTGCGGCTCGGTGAGCGGGCGGCCCGGTACCCGGGTGGCTGTCAGCGCTCGTTCGGCGAGCGTGCGGGCCTCGCGCAACGTGCCGATGAAGAAGGGGAGCCGCAGCGCGATCATGCCGCCCGCGATCTCCAGCCCGATCGATGCCTCGCCGGGTTCGTCCAGACTGCTCTCGACAGCGCACAGCAGGTTGTCCCAGGCGCCGCGGGCCCAGCGCAGCAGGTCCTGTTCGACGCTGCTGAGCCACGCGACGCGTGCCCGGGCCACCTTCTCGCGGTAGTAGCGACGGTGCCGGCCGGCCAGGCGCGTGGCCTCGGCGGGGTCACGCCGGTGCAACTGCCGCCGGGCGAAGACCCGGAAGTTCTCCAGCAGTGCGTAACGTGCGGTGTCGGCGCCCAGATGGATCGACACCAGGCTCCGGTCGACCAGACGTTCCAGCAGCGGTTCGATATCCTCCGCGAGGAGACCGCCGGGATCTGGGTCGGCGCATACCGCCACGATGGCTTCGAGGTCGACCCCCGCCTCACGGAGCACCGATCCGGTGGCGTCCTCCGGGTTGAGGTCGTAACCGGCCGCGAATACCGACAGACGGTCGAACAGCAGCCGTTCGTCCGGCGAGCACAGATCGTAGGACCAGCCGATGACATTGCCGATGCCCCCGTGCCGATCCTGGGCGCCGGTCCGGGATATGGGTGCCCAGCGCAGGCGCCGGTCGGCGGGCTCGCCACTCACTTCGCGCAGGACGGTCGTCAGGGGCTGATACCGCAGCCGGGCCGCGGCCAGTCGCAAGGAGAGCGGATGACAGTGCAGGTGCCGGCAGATCTGCTCCGCCGTCTCGAGGTGGCCGGGGCCGAGCGCGACGCCCCCCGCCTCCGCCCGGCGGCGGAACAGGTCCAGGGCCTGAGCCCGCGACAGCGGAGGCACCGTCACCAGTCGTTCGTCGGCCCAGCCGATCGGCTCGCGGCTCGTGGCCAGTATCCGCAGACCTGGCACCGCGGTGAGCAGATCGCCGACCACGGCGGCGACACCGTCGAGAACATGCTCGCAGTTGTCCAGAACCAGCACCGGCGGCAGCGGGTACACGGCAGTGTCTGCGCGGGTCAACGTATCGATGAGTACTTGTCGGGCCGAACGCCCGGAGAAATCGACCTCCACCACCGACCGGACGATCTCGTCCTCGACCTTCGCGGCTCCGGCACCCCGCTCCAGCCGGGCCAGCCGCGTCCAGTGCACCGGGAACCGCGCGGTCTCGTGGACCCGGTATACGACCTCGAGCGCGAGGTGGGTTTTACCGATTCCGCCCGAGCCGATCAGGGTGACCAGCCCGGTCGAACCGGTGATCAGCGCGCCGACCCGCTCGAGTTCCGGTTGTCGTCCGACGAAATCGCTGGAGGTCGGCGCGGCTGCCGTGGCTTGGGCATTGCGCATGGACGAAGCGTAAGCGACCGGCGTCGGCGCCCCCAATCTTCCGGTCGGTGCATTCCGCGCGGCCGGGGCGGAATATGCCTGTTTCGACGGCGCCGTTCTACGAAGTGGCAATGTCGTCGAAAGGCACATCAGAAGTAATCTCCGGCGCGGGTCGGTATTCACTTCGTGAATCCTTCTGCACGCCTTTACCGTCCGGTGACGCCGCATTATTCTGGGCGCACGAGGCCGCCGCAGGGTCGGTGGCTCGGCCGTTTCCGAGAGTGAGGGAAAGTGTCCGGCCCGTTGCAGAAACCCTTCATTCCCCCGCGCTGGTTCGTCAGATCTTTCTGGGCGGGCCACCGCCTGCTCTACCGCCTCACCGCGCGGGGTCTGGTACGCCCCGAACACCACGGTCGGATGGGAATGCTGCGGCTGCGGACACGGGGGCGGCGCACGGGCCGAGAACGCGCGGTGATGCTGGGGTATTTCCGGGACGGCGACCATTTCGTCACCCTGGCGATGAACGGCTGGGCCGAGCCCGCGCCGGCCTGGTGGCTCAATCTGCAGGCGGATCCGGCTGCCGAGGCCGACACCGTCGACGGTGTGGTCAGGGTCCGGGGCCGGGAAGCCACCGGCGCCGAACGCGACCGCTTATGGGCGGAGTTCCCGCGCTACAACGGTTGGGGCGGCGCGGATTTCGAACGACACGCGGCCTCGCGATCCCAGGACACCCCGGTGGTCGTGCTGGAGCAGGTGTAGCACGGACGCCGGTGGCCGGGACCTCGGCCACCGGCGTCCGAGGTGGATGAACTGGGTCGCGCTCAGTCCGGCGGTTCCTGCGTCTCGTCGGCGACGGTCACCTCCGGCGCGATCTCACGCGTGGCCATCCCGCCGTCGCGACCTCTGTCGGTCGGGCCCGGCCGTCCGCCTTCGGGCTCGTCGTTGTCGTTCTTCTCGGTGCGTTTGGCTTCGGTCAAGACGACTCCTTTCGCTGTGGCTTCGGCCTACCCCGGTTTCCGGCGGCGAAAAGGAGAAATTCGGGTGCGCGTCCGCGGGTTTGTGCCGAAGCGCCCGGGGTACCGCGTTCGGGCTGCCGGGCCGACTTTTCGGAAGGGAGAGCGTGTGGATTACCTACAGAAGGCGAAAGAGGAAGTGGTCACCCTTATCGGCCGAGCCGTGGGGTCGGTGTCCGGCGGCACCGGCAGGCGTGCCCTGACGATCGAGCGGCCGCGCGCGGCAGTGGAAGAATTCTGGCGTGACCCGGACAACCTGTCGCGCGTTTTCGACGGGTTCGCCGACGTGCGATCGACAGCGCCGGACCGCTACGAATGGACCGCGCCGCCCGACGACGCGGACCCGACCCGCTGGGAGAGCGTCCTGCTGACGGAGCAGGACGGATTACAGTTCGTCGACGCGGTGGATCCCGAACGCGCGCGGATCGAGCTGGAATTCGCCGACGCACCCCGGGGACGGGGCACCGAAGTACATATCTCGGCGACGGCACCGGTGCCGCGGCAGCTCACCGGCGCGGCGATCTTCGCGGTCCTCTATCGCGCGCGTGCGTTGATGCAGACAGGCGAAGTACCCACCCTCGACCGGAACCCCAGCGGCCGGGCGGCCGGACAGGAGGCATGATGCGTGCACTGTGCTGGAACGGGGTCGACGATCTCGCGGTCGAAACCGTGCCCGACCCGGGTCTGGTCAATCCCCACGATGTGATCGTGCGGGTGACGCTGACGACGACCTGCGGCTCGGATCTGCATTTCATCGGCGGTTATCTACCCGGTATGCGTGCGGGCGACGTATTCGGCCACGAGTTCATGGGGGAGGTGGTGGAGACCGGCGCCGAGGTCGCCGCGACGAAGGTGGGGGACCGGGTGGTGGTGCCGTCGTTCATCGGATGCGGAAGGTGCTGGTATTGCGAACACGACCTGTACTCGGTGTGTGACACCACCAACCCCAATGCGGCCCTGCAGCAACCGGTCTTCGGTCATCCGACCGGCGGTATCTACGGGTACACCCATCCGTTCGGCGGGTACCAGGGTTCGCACGCGAACTACATCCGCGTTCCCTTCGGCGACGTCAACTGCTTCACCGTGCCGGAGGGAATCACCGACGAACAGGCGCTGTTCTGTTCCGACGCGGTCCCCACGGGCCTCATGGGTGCCGACTTCTGCGATATCGCCCCCGGTGACACCGTCGCGGTGTGGGGTGGTGGCGGGGTCGGCCTGATGGCGGCCCACTCCGCCCGGCTGCTCGGCGCCGAGCGAGCCGTGGTGATCGACCGGATCCCGGAACGCCTGGCCCTCGCCCGGGACCGATACGACGCGGAGACGATCGACTACACCGCGGTGGACAGTGTCCAGGAGGCCTTACTCGAGACGACCGGTGGCAGAGGCCCGGACGCGTGTATCGACGCGGTGGGCATGGAGGGGCACGGAACCGGTCTGCAGCACCTCTACGACCTGGCCAAACAACTGCTACGCCTGGAAACCGACCGGGCGACCTCGCTGCGGCAGGCGCTGCTGGCCTGCCGCAAAGGCGGAGTCGTCTCGGTGCTCGGCATCTACGGCCTCACCGACAAATTCCCGATGGGGGTGGTGACGAACAAGGGCCTCACCATCCGGACCGCGCAGCAGCACGGGCAGCGGTACATGCCGCGGATGTTCGACTACATCCAGCAGGGCGATCTCGACCCCGCGCATCTGATCACCCACGATATGCCGCTGGAGGACGCGGTGCGCGGGTACGAACTGTTCAAAACAAAACAGGAGGGCTGCATACGGGCGGTCTTCCGGCCGTGAACATCGTTTTCCACCGGCGGACGCGAGTTCGATGAAGATCGTGGTCACCGGGGCCGGCGGCAATGTGGGGACCGCCCTGCTGCGCTCGTCCCGGAACGGACTGGAACTGGTCGGGATCGCCCGCCGCCGTCCGCCGCGGGGACGGGAGCCGTACGACCGGGCCCGGTGGATCGCAGCCCACGATACGACGGGTGGCGCGTATCCGGCCGTGCGCTGTCGTACAGGGTGACGCGGCCGCGGAAATGGGCGATTGGTTGTTCGGCCGGTGGCTGCCGCGCGCGGTACTCGGCCGCCCCGGAGTACCCGTCGCCGCCGGAGCCGGGCCGCGGGCCGGCGGGTCAGCCCGGCGAACGGGGGGAGCGCCCGACGGCGAGAGCGGCGAACCGCTGGAGTGATTCCCGGTTGCGCGGCACCAGGGCCAGGTCCTGTACCGGTCCCGGGAGGAGTTTCCCGGGACCGTGGATGACGCGTTCTGTCATCGTCACTTCGGTACGGTCGGGTCCGAGCTCGCTGAGATCGAGCCGGATATAGGCCGCACCCGCCGGCCACAGCCGGGCCTCGAGCTCGAGCTGACGTGGTGCGTCGACCGAGCGAACTTTCGTGGTGTCCTGCCGGGCCAGTGGCCAGCCACCCACGCTGTGGTGGATACGGGTGCCCACCTGCGGCCACCCGGGGTCGACCTTGCGGATATGCGAAGCGCCGACCACCCACAGCCCGTACAGCCAGCCGTCGGCGAGGACCGCGAACGCGTCCTGTACAGGTACCGGTATCTCCACACTCGGTTGGGCCGCCATCGCTCCTCCGATCTTCCGAACCACCTCGGTCACCGGGGCGTGGCTTCCCGCCCAGCGAATGCGGGCGCCATACCCGGGATCGGCGGCACGAAACACCGATCGCGGCCGGGCGCGGTGTTCGTCCGGCACGGGGTTTGCCGGGCGGAGTGCAGGGCACCCGGCGGGCAGGCCGGAGCGGGACCCGCCGGCTCCGGTGGCCAGGAGGAAAGGACGAGCCAGTGCCGAACCGAAACCTCACCACCTCATCGCCCGCCCGCTCGCCTGTACAGCTCGCCGCTATCGCGGTGGGCGCGGTCTTCTTGCTGGTCGGAGTGCTCGGCTTCATACCCGGCATCACCACCGACTACGGGGATCTCGCGTGGGCGGGGCACCATTCCGAGGCTCAGCTGCTCGGTCTCTTCACTGTGTCGGTGCTGCACAACCTCGTGCATCTGGCATTCGGTGTCGCCGGTCTGATCGCGGGCGCGCGTCCCCGGGCGGCCCGGGCCTACCTCCTGGTGGGCGGCGCGATCTATCTGCTGCTCTGGCTGTACGGGCTGATCGTCGATCAGCACAGCGCCGCCAATTTCCTGCCACTGGACACCGCCGACAACTGGCTGCACTTCGGCCTCGGGGTGGGCATGGTGCTGCTCGGCGTCGCGCTGCCCCGGCACAGTGACGATGCGGGGCGCCACCTGTCCGATCGGCAGCCGGGCATCATCGAATAGGAGCAGGGCAGCGAGTGGACGGACGAGAACGAGCCGTACCCGAGCCGACCGGGCCCGCCGCGCGGGACGCCGGTGAGCGGGGCGGTCGCGCTTCGCCCATGGTGGTCGGTGTGGTGGCAGATCCCGATCTGCCGGTGCGGCTGGCCCGGGAACTGGTGCAGCACCTGCCCGCGGAGCTGGCCCGCCGCGGTGACCCGTCGCGGTGGCAGCTCGAGGTCCTCGATGATCCGTTCGAGGCCATGTACCCCGATCTGGAATATCTGATCGACAAAGCCGGACGGCACGTCCGCGATACCGCATGGGATCTGGCGCTGTGCCTGACCGATGTGCCGATACGCAGTAACGGCGAGATTTTGCTGATGAGCATGGATCTGCGCCACCGGGTGGCGCTCGTCTCGCTGCCCGCGCTCGGCGGACTCGGCATCCGGCAGCGGCTGCAGAAGCTGGCCGCGGTGATCGTCGCTGCCCTGTCGGCCCCGGACCGGGGGGCGGCCGGCCGGGTGGTGGCCGAGGCAACGGCCCGGGTGCGGCACAGCCGGGTACGGATCGACGCGGAAGACAGCGGGGTGCGGGTGGTGCGTGACCGGGTGGCCGGCTACCCGGCGTTGCTCGCGGGCATGGTGCGGGCGAACAGGCCCTGGCGGCTGTTCGTGGGCCTGTCCGCGGCGCTCGGCAGTGCGCTGGCCGGTACGGCCTTCGGAGTGCTGTACTCGAGTATCTGGCAGCTGGCGAACGCGATGGGCACCCTGCGCCTCACCGCGGTGGCGCTGGCTTCGGTGGTCGCGTTGACCGTGTGGATCGTGCTGGGGCACGGACTCTGGGAGCATCGAGGCCCCGGCGAGCCCGCCCACGGCCACGACACCGCACTGCGCAATACCGGAACCGCCGTCACAGTGGGTATCGGCGCCGGGGTCTTCTTCGTCGTGCTGTTGCTGCTGACTCTGGCCGCGGTCTGCCTGGTGATCCCGCCGTCGTATCTCGCGAGCGTGCTCGGCGGCCCCGTCGGTTTCGCCGACTACCTCACGATCGCGGTGATGGCCACTGCGCTGGGTACCGTGGCCGGCGCCGTCGGATCCGGCTGGGAGGACGACATCACCGTCCGCAAGGCGACATACGGATACCGCGAACAGGAACGCCGCGGCCTGGTCGCCCGCGGCGACCGGCCGCGGCGTTTCTGATCGAGCGCGTGGCAGCGGTGTGCCGGACCGCCCCGGCGGCTCGCCTCAGAGAATCGGATTCCCCCCGGTCACCGCGACCCGTGCGCCCGAAACATAGCTGCCCTCGTCGGAGGCGAGCAGGACATAGACGGGAGCCAGCTCGGCGGGTTGTCCGGCGCGCCCGAGCGGTGTGCTGTCGCCGAACGCGGTGACCTTCTTGTCGGGCATGGTGGAGGGGATCAGCGGGGTCCAGATCGGCCCGGGGGCGACACTGTTCACCCGGATTCCCCTCTCGCCCAGGAGTTGCGCGAGACTCGCGGAGAAATTGGCTATGCCGGCCTTGGTGGCCGCGTAGGGCGCCAGGGTGGGGGAGGGGGAATCGGAGTTCACCGACGAACTGCCGATGATCGAGGCGCCCGGACGCATATGCGGTAGCGCGGCCTTCACCAAATAGAAGTACGCGCCCATATTGAGTTTCCAGGTGTAGTCGAACTCTTCGTCGCTGATCTCCTCGAGCGTCTCGTGCGTCATCTGGTAGGCGGCATTGCTGACGAGCACGTCGATCGTGCCGAAGGCGCCGGCGGCGCGCTCGATCACGGACCGGCAGTGGGCCGGGTCGGACAGATCGCCCGGGACCAGGATCGCCTTGCGGCCCGCTTCCTCGACCAGTGCGCCCACTTCCGCGGCATCGTCGTGTTCGTCGAGGTAGGAGATCAATACATCGGCTCCCTCCCGGGCGAAGGCGATGGCGACCGCGCGGCCGATACCGCTGTCGGCGCCGGTGATCACCGCCGACTTACCGGTGAGCTTGCCGCTTCCGCGATAGGTCTTCTCGCCACAATCGGGGACGGGTGTCATCACGGACTGGATTCCGGGTACCTGTTGCTGCTGTTCCGGGAAACCCATGGTCTTGCTCCTTTCACGGCATAGGTCACCACCGTGGTGGTGTCGTGATCGAGGTGCGGATTACCGGACCGAGCCGTTCGAAACCGAGCGTGCCGAATCGCTATACCGGGGCGGGGTGCGGGCGCTGTGCCGCGCCCTGCGTACCGCGTGGTCGCGGACCGGATCGGCCGTGTGGGCCCGCGCGCCGGAAGGTTTGCCGGTCGCCCCGGGCCCGGCGCCGGCCCGGCCGCACCAGCGCCTCCGCTTCCTCGAATCCGGTGGGCCCTGTGTTCATCCCTGGCACACAGCAGGTCTCGATCGCCCTGCAGTCCGGCCCCGGCGCCGGCGGGAACGCCTGTGCCCGAACGTGTCGTACCCCGCTGCTACCGTCTTGTCGTAGGGCGAAAGGCGTTGTGTCTCAGTTCAGCTGTCCCTGTCTTCGCGTCCCGGCCGTCAAACCCCTTGGTTCATCGATCCTTCCGGGCCTAGGCGGAGCGCGCGAAGATAATTACACTCGGCCTCAGGCTCTGGCTACGAGCCTGGGCGCAGGAGTCGGGTAGCTGGAAGGTGTCGATGTGGGTGTCGAGCTCGTTCCGGGAGTACGGGGTTCGCCCGATCGGGACGGTCGCGGAAGCGACCGGGCCCGGGTACCCGCCGGTTCGGTTCCGCGGTCCGTAAGGCAGCACGGCCGGTCCGGATACGACGAACTCGCCCGGCCACACCGTGCCGACCCCGGAGAGGAAATCGAGTGGGAACTGTCGGGCTACGCGGGGGAAGCGGGAACACCTCGCGAGCGTGGATCGGTCAGAACTGGAAACGCTCATGGGCAACGAAGCTCCGGACCGCCCCGTGGCTATGGCGGACTATCTGAACGCTGATCCCACCACGACGACCGTCTCGTCGTTCGTCGTCGAGGCACGTCGCCGCGGGGTCGATCCATCCCCTTTACTGGATGCCGATTTCCTTCTCCGCGGCGAGGACTAGGTCGCTCGGCCGGATGCCGAACACCCTGCAGATCTTGTACATCTGCGCCATCGTCATCGCTCGTTCGCCGTGCTCGAGCCGGATGATGGTCTTCTTGTTGTAGCCGGTTTTCTCGGCCAGCGCTTCTTGACTCCAGCCGCGCCGCGCTCGCATCGCGCGGACCTCCGCGCCCAACGCCGCGTCCAGTCGTGCCTCCTCGGTGGTCGCTGCCTCCGACTCCGCGGGCGTCGCATCCATGTCGACCATTCTGGGATCGGGCAGGGTCTGAATCAAGTGCCCGACAGTTTCGGGTCCGCGGCAGAATCCTGGCCGGCACGGTGTATGAAATAGGCCTTATGGTGACCAAAAAAGGTTGAAAAGAGACCATATGGGGACTACGGTGAGTAGAGCGGTTGACTATCACCGCAGTTCACGCCCCCGCAGCGCCGGTTGCGTCCGCACCGGTGAACACGCCCGGCCTCCCGGGGCGCCGACGACGATCGGTGCGAGGACAGGAGGGTCCGATGGCCTGGAGCGGAGACCCGGTATGGCTGGCCGATGTGCTGCGTGGCGCCGGTCTGCCGGTGATCGAACACGACGGCTGGCGCGAACGCGGCCACGGTGACTTTCTCGATATCCGCGGCGTGCTGTGTCATCACACGGGCGGAGGTGGCCCGAACGACTGGCGCATCGTCCAGGACGGCCGCCCCGATCTGCCGGGCCCGCTCGCCCAGCTGGTGCTCGAGAGGGACGGCACCTACCGGGTGATCGCCGTCGGTGTCGGCTGGCATGCCGGGCGCGGAAGCTGGCCGGGCTGGCCCACCGACAACGCGAACTATCACACCATCGGCATCGAAGCCGTTTCGCGTGGCACACCACCCTGGGATTGGACGCCGGTTCAGCTCGACGCCTACAAGCGCGGCTGCGCGGCGCTGCTCCGGCGCATCGGCCGCGGCGCGGGAGACTGCGTCGCGCACCGCGAGTACTCCAGCGAAGGAAAGATCGACCCGGCAGGTATAGATATGAACGCCTTCCGCCGGGACGTACAGGCACTTCTCGACGGAAAGGGCGAGCAGATGGCGTTTCTGGAAGAAAAGATCACCAACTATCACGGTGAGCAGGTCACCGTGGGGACCCTGCTGCACTACCTGGACAAACATATGGGGCTCACGCTGGATCAGCTCTCCGGTGCCGGGGCCGCCCGCGGGGCGAACTTTCCCGGCTGGGATTTCCTGGGCGACCGGACCACCGCCGAGGCGCTGGGCGTCATCGGCGCGGCACTGAAGATCCCCGGATTCCGCGATCCCGCCACCGACGAACGCGCCTGAGGAAGGACGCGACAACCCCGCCGCAGTTGGGAGGACAGCATGATCAGCGAAGTGGCATCTGTCCTCGGCGGCCTGCTCACCGGCGTCGGCGGGGTATGCGCGGCCGGAATCCTGGGCAGGCGTAAACGGCGGGCCGATGCTGTCCAGGTACTGACCCAGGCCGCCGCCCAGATGGTCGAGCCGCTGTCGCGGCAGCTGGCCGCGATGACCGCCGAAATGGAAGCGCACCGGCGGGTCGTCGCCGACGCGGAACGACGCTGCCGTCTCGCCGCCCCCCAGCACGCCAGCTGGGACATCGTGGTCCGGTCGTCGCTGCTCGACCTGGGCGTCGACGTGCCGCCACCGCCACCGCTCACCAGGGATATTTCCGAGTGACGCGGCCCGGGCGCGGTTCGGCCGGGAGCTACCGCCCGCCGGCGCCGACAGCGGCACTCGCGATTCTGCGAGCAGCGAGCCGCCGGGCGGACGGATTCCCTTCAGACCTCGACCTGCGAGCCCATGATCACTGTCCGGTCGCGGGGCAGCCCGAAATAGTCGGCGGCGTCGGAGGTGAGGTAGGAGGTGGCGATGAACAGGCGTTTGCGCCAGGGCGCCATGGTGGGCGCCGGGCCCGGCTTGAGTTCGATCTTCGACAGGAAATAGGAGGCCCCCTCGACCGAGATCGGACCTTCGGTCTGCGCGGGATCGAGCCGGTGCAGCAGCTGCGGTACCGTCGGGGTTTCCATATAACCGTGGTGGACGGTGACATGGACGATGCCGTCGTCGCGGTAACCCAGCGGATCGACGCGGAGACGGTCGGCATCGGGCACTCGCGGGACGGGCACGGTGTCCAGAGACAGGATCACGACATGTTCGTGCAGTACGCGGTTGTGTTCGACGGTGGCACGCATCGCCAGCGGAGTGGTGCTGCTGCCGCGGTTGAGGAATATCGCCGTACCGGGGATCCGGATCAGCGGCGGTCGGCGGCTGCGCAACTGTTCGACGAATTGCGGTAGCGGACCCTCGGCCTGCCGCCGCGCGGCGGTGACGATGACACGGCCCCGCGCCCAGGTGATCATCACGGTGAACGCGGTGAGTCCGATCAACAGCGGCAGCCACGCCCCATGGACCAGTTTGGTCAGGTTCGCCGCGACGAACAGCGCGTCGACGGTGAGCAGGGGGACCGCGCCGAGCCACACGAGCCACAGCGGGGTGCGCCATTTGGTGCGGGCCACGTAGAAGAAGAGCAGGGTCGTGATGGTGATGGTCGCGGTCACCGCCATACCGAAGGCGTAGGCCAGTGCCGCGGAACTCCGGAAGGCGAAGACCAGCGTCAGGACCGACACCATGAGCAACCAGTTGATCCACGGAACGTAGATCTGCCCGATGGTGGATTCCGAGGTGTGCGCGACCCGCAGGCGCGGCAGGTAACCCAGCCGCACCGCCTGCGCGGCCACCGAGAACGCACCGGTGATCACCGCCTGGGACGCGATCACCGTCGCGGCGGTGGCCAGCAGCACGAGGGGCAGCCGGGCCCACCCGGGGGCGAGCAGGAAGAAGGGGCTGTCCACCGCGGCCTCGTCACCGAGGACGAGCGCGCCCTGCCCGAAATAGCTCAGCGTGCAGGCGGGCAGGACCAACCCCAGCCAGCCGCGGGTGATCGCTTTCCGGCCGAAATGGCCCATATCGGCGTAGAGCGCCTCGGCGCCGGTGACCGCGAGTACGACGGCGGCCAGGGCGAAGAACGCGATATGGAAATGCCCGGTGGCGAAACCCAGCGCGTAGGTCGGGGAGAGCGCCTTCAGTATCTGGGGATGCTGGGCGATTCCGGCGATACCCAGGGCGCCGATGGTCAGGAACCACACGATCATCACGGGGCCGAACAGCCGGCCCACGGTGGCGGTACCTCGCCGCTGGACGCAGAAGAGGGCTACGATGATCACGACCGTGATCGGGATGATCAGGTCTCTGAGGTCCGGTTCGACGATCCGCAGCCCTTCGACTGCGGAGAGCACCGAGATGGCGGGGGTGATCATGCCGTCGCCGAAGAAGAGGGCGGCGCCGAAGATCCCGGCCCCCGCGAGGAAGCCGGTGGTCCGGCGGCCACGGGTGGCACCGAGGCGGCGCAGCAGCGTGATCAGCGCCATGATGCCGCCTTCACCGTCGTTGTCCGCGCGCATCACCAGTGAGATGTAGGTGAAGGTGACGATGATCATTACCGACCAGAAGATCAGCGACACCACCCCGTACACATTGGCGGTACCGATCGGCACCGGATGCGGATCCTGCGGATCGAACACGGTCTGGATGGTGTAGATCGGGCTGGTGCCGATATCGCCGAAGACCACGCCCAGCGCGCCCACGATCACCGCCGCACGCACCGGGCCGCGGCCGGCGGTGGGTGCGGCGGGACCGGTATGTGTTTCGCTGACCATGGGTTCGCTCCTCGTCGGCCGGGTCCGCACTATCGTGCACTGCCCGACCCAGAGTCTGCGGGAGCGGCGGTACGCACGTCGGGCGCGCGCGGGCGGCCGGTGTGCGGGCTCCCGGCCGGCGAAGCCGCCGGCCGGGAGCCCGCGGTCAGTGCGCCGCGAGGGTCCGCTCGACGGGGGCCGCGGTGATCCGGCCCAGCGCGGTGACCAGGACCAGGGCGGCGACCACCGGAACGCAGGCGAGGAGCACGATCGTGCCGGTCGACGCGCCGAGCGCGATGAGAGCGCCCCCGATGATCGGTCCGAGTACCGAACCGAGCCGGCCCATGGACGATGCCCATCCGACACCCGTGGCGGCGGTGCGGTCGGGGTAGAGCGAGACCGCGAGTGCGGCCTGCCCGATCATGCCGGCCTGCAGGCCGAGGCCGACCCCGCCGAACACGATGAGCAGCAGTGCCTTGTCCGCGCCGAGGAAGCCGGAAACGATCAGGAAGACCACCGCCGCGACGGTGGTGCCCGCCAGTACCGAGGTCATGCGCAGGCGTAGCGCGCCGAGTATGAGCACTCCGGCGCCGATGATGCTGCCGACCCCCAGCGCCGCGGAGCCCAGTGGGGCCAGGCCCTTGCTGAACCCGTAGCTGGTGAGCAGGGTCGGCAGCCACGAGGAGAAGATGTAGTAGACCGAGAAGGTGAGGAAGGAGAATCCCCACAGCAGGGCGGTGCGGGTGCCGACTCCGGGGTCGAAGAGCCGGGCCACCGAGGCGCTGTGCTTGGCGGCGGCCGGTTCGATCGTGCCCATGACCTCCTCTTCGTCCGGTAGGCCGAGCCACAGCAGCGGGAACAGTACGGCGGAGGCGAGCGCACCGATGACGAACACCGACTCCCAGCCGTAGCTGCTGACGAGTGTGCTGCCGAGCAGGCCCGCGATCAGCGCGCCCAGGGAGATCCCCATGGTGACGAACACCGCGATGGACTGGCGGAAGTGGGCGGGATTGAGGGCAGTCGCATGGGCGACCGCCGCGGGGAGCACCGCACCGAGGCCGAGGCCGGTGACCAGCCGCAGGGCGGTCAGCTCCCAGATGGACGTCGCGGCGGCGGTGAGTAGCGACCCCGCGGTGAACACGAGCACGGCGGCGAGAATGACACGCCTGCTACCGAACCGGGCGACCAGTTGACCGACCGCGATATATCCCAGGGCGACGCCGAGACTGGTGATCGAGAGCGCCGGCGTGAAGTGCGACGCGGAGACACCCCATTCCTCGGATAACGCGGGTATCGACAGGCCCAGGGCGATGGTGTCGTAGCCGTCGAGTACGACAGCGACGAAGGTCAGCGCGAGCACGACCCAGTTGGCGCGGGTGACGGTGCTCGGGGTTACGGCTGTGGGGGGTCCGCTCATGGGGCGTCCTCGGCAATAGTCGGCGCTGGGCGCCTGATCGATAGGTTAGACGGTGCGGTGGTGGGGAGGTCACCGTGTGCCTCGACCGCTAAGGCCGGGCGGGGTTCGGGGTGGAGGCGAGGGTCATGGAGTGCTTTCGGTTCGGGGATGTGCAGATGGGGTGGGGCCGATCTCCGGACGAGATGGCTTTGCGCCAAGGTATGTGTAATCGCTTAGTGCTAAGACGTCAATGGGTGGCAGGGGCTCCGGCGAACCCGTCGCGGCTGCGTTTTCGGCCGGAAATGGCGGAGACGCAGGTCACAGGCCTGGTGATGCCGGTCACGAGAATCGGAAAAATTTTCGGTCGCGGGCGTCGGTTCGGGCGGTGCGCTCACCCGGAGGTCGCCGGCCGCGGTGGGTACTACGGTGTGCGGAACACGCCCCGCTGTGCGGGTGCCGGCCGAGCTCGAGTGAACTGGAGGCTCCCGGATGAAGGGCCCGACCCCGCTCCCGATCGTGCTGATCGGCTACGGACCGGTCGCGCGGAACTATGCCGCCGTGCTCCGCGCCCGCCGCGCCGAATTCCGCGGCCGGTACCTGGTGGACCCGTACCTGGTCGCGATCCGCGCGCGCGACGGTCAGATCCACACACCCGACGGCGGCGTACCCCCCGATCGGACCTGCTGGCCGGCCCGCACACCGATCGAGGACCTACTGGCGGGCACCGTCCCCGCTGTCGTCGCACAGGCTGTCCCGTCGCACCCGGACGGCGCCGCGGAAGCGCTCGCCGACGGGCTCGCCGCGCTCGCCGCCGGGGCGCACCTCGTGACGGCCACCAAATCACCGCTGCTGTCCGGCTGGTCCCGATTGCACACCGTGGCAAGCGAATACGGTCGGGCTGTCCGGATCTCCGGGGCCACGGGCGCGGCGCTGCCCGCCGGTGACCTCGCCCGCGCCGGACTGCGCGGCTTCGAGGTGCAAGAGGTGCGTGGCTGCGTGAACGGTACGGCGAGTTTCGTCCTCGATCGGCTCGGCGAGGGCGTGGCCCCGGCCGCGGCACTCGATATCGCCCGGGAGCGCGGGATCGCGGAGGCGGATGCCGCGGCGGATCTGTCCGGCGCCGACGCCGCCACCAAACTCCGCCTGCTGTCCGGTCTCCTCTGGGGATGGGATGTCGCCGCGTGCCGGGTCGAGGCGGAACCGATCACCGACGGCACCGCCGCCCGGGCTGTGCGCGCCCACGCGCGCGGGGCGGTGCTGCGGCATATCGGGTCGGCCCGAGCCGATGCTCCCGGACGGGTGGTCGTCGCCCTGCGAGAGTTCCCGCGGACGGCCGCGCCCTTCGGTGTCCTGGCCGGGCCCGAGAAGGCGGTCGAGTTCCGGTGCGGTGACGCCGGCGACATCACGGTCTCCGGGGGCCGGTCGAGCCCGCTCGGTGCGGCACTCGCGATGGTCAAGGACACGCTCGCGCTCGCGATCGACCCGGCGGCCGGGATCGGCTGAACCGCCCACCGCCGTAGCCGGTCCGGCTCACCGGTCGTCGAGCAGTCGGTACAGCGTGGCGGTGACAGCGGTGGTCGCGATCTCGGCCGCGAATTCCGGGTCGCCTTCGGCGTCGAGCAGGACGGCCTGGGTGAACAGCGGGCTCAGATGCGCGGCGACCGTGCGGCGCAGCTGATCCGGCGGCGGACCCGCGCCGCCCGCCGCCGCCCAGAGGGTGCCGGTGATGGTGGTGAACAGCTGGTGCAGTCCGTGCAAATGGTCGTCGTGGGCGGCGGCGAGCAGCGGCGGCAGCCGCCGGGTGCGCAGATGCCAGATGATCCGGCCGGCCGCGGCGGTCTGCCGGTGGACGCGGCGGGTCAGTTCGGCGAGCCAGTTCTCCCATCCGGTTCCGTCGTAGCGCGGGAGCGAATCGAAGAAGTCGGTGTAACCGGCCGCGAGGGCGGCCCCGATCAGCTTCTCCCGGGTGGCGAAATGGCGGAAAACGGTGCGGCGGCCGACCTCGGCACCGGCGGCGATCTCCTCGACGGTGATATCGAGACCGTGCTCGTACATCGCGCGCTGCGCGGCGGCGATGATCGCGTCGGTGGTTACCCGCACCCTCTTCACTTGCACCGAACTGCGCTGGTCAGTGGTACCGGTCACGTTTCCCGCTCTCTCCTTGACGCGCCACAGTGTCGCTCCGACACTTGAGGGTGTCAAATGACACTCGTGAGTGCCACCTACGAGAGTTCGAAGGTGAGTCCGATGTCGACCGATACGCGCGAAGCCCGGCTCGAACACCGCATCGCGGAGCTGTACCGCACCGACCCGCAGTTCGCCGCGGCCCGGCCCGACCCGGCCGTGACCGCACGAGCCGAGAAACCCGGTGCGCGGCCCTTCGAAGTCGCCCGGACCGTGATGCAGGGATACGCGGGGCGCCCCGCGGTCGGCCAGCGCGCGGTCGAGTTCGTCACCGATCCGCAGACCGGTCGCACCGCGGCGAAACTACTGCCCCGATTCGACACCCTGACCTACGGCGAGGTCTGGGACCGGGCCGGCGCGCTCGCCGCGGCACTGTCCGGCGACCCCGTCCGGCCCGGTGACCGGATCGGTGTCCTCGGGTTCTCCAGCGTCGACTACACGCTCGTCGATATGGCGGTCGTGCGGCTGGCGGCAGTGGCGGTGCCGCTACAGACCAGCGCGCCGGTCGACCGGCTGCGGTCCGTCGTCGCCGAAACCGAGCCCACCGTGCTCGCCACGAGTATCGATCACCTGGACGACGCCGTCGACCTGGTGCGCACCGGCCACAGCCCGGCTCGCCTGATCGTGTTCGATTATCACCCGCAGGCCGACGACCAGCGGGCAACCTTCGACGCCGCGGCGGCACGGCTGTCCGCCGCGGGCAGCCCGGTACGTATCGACCACCTCGCCGAGCTCATGGCCCGCGGTGCCGCACTGCCGCCACCGTGGGTGCCGCCCCCCACCGAACCGGACCCGCCGGCACTGCTGATCTACACCTCCGGAAGCACCGGCGAGCCGAAGGGCGCCGTGATCACCGAGCGCCTGGTGGCCGACCATTGGCGTGCCGCGACCAGTGAACGGTGGGGCCAGCGCGCCACCGAACCGGCCATCGCCCTCGGGTTCATGCCCATGAGCCACATCATGGGGCGGGCGATCCTGTACATGACCCTGGCCCGCGGCGGCACCGTCTACTTCGCCGCCACGAGTGATCTCTCGACGCTGCTGGACGATCTCGCACTGGCCCGGCCCACCCAGCTCGCCTTCGTGCCCCGGATCTGGGAGATGCTCTTCCAGCGGTTCCGCGGTGAAATGCAGCGTCGGGCCGCCGCCGGCGCCGATCCGGCAACACTGGAGCAGCAAGTGCTCACCGATCTCCGGCAGAATCTGCTCGGCGGCCGCTTCCTCTCGGCGACGACGGGTTCGGCGCCTATCTCCGGGGAGCTGAAAACGTGGGTCGAGACCCTGCTCGACTTCCATCTCGTCGACGGTTACGGCTCCACCGAGGCCGGAAGTATCGCCGTCGACGGCCGGGTGCGCCGGCCGCCGGTGCTCGATTACGAACTCGTCGACGTCCCGGAGCTGGGTTACTTCCACACCGACCGGCCGTACCCGCGCGGGGAGCTGGTGATCCGCTCGGAGGCACTGATCCCCGGTTACTACAAGCGCCCGGACGCCACCGCCGAGGTGTTCGACGCCGACGGCCGGTACCACACCGGCGATATCTTCGCCGAGGTCGGCGCCGACGAACTCGTGTACCTCGAGCGGCGCAGTTTCGTGCTGAAGCTCTCCCAGGGCGAGTTCGTGCCCGTGTCCACGGTGGAGGCGGCGCTGGCCGAGAGTCCGCTCGTCCGGCAGGTCTACGTCTACGGCAACAGCACCCGCTCCTACCCGCTGGCGGTGGTGGTGCCGACGGAAGACGCCATCGCACAGACCAGCGGCGATCTCGAGGCATTGCGGCCGCTGCTCGCCGAATCGGTGCGGCAGGTCGCGAAAACGGCCGGTCTGCAGTCCTATGAGATCCCGCGTGACCTGATCGTCGAGACCCGGCCGTTCACCCCGGAGAACGGTTTGCTCACCGGGATCCGCAAACTCGCCCGCCCGGCCCTGAAACAGCACTACGGGCCCCGGCTGGAGCAGCTCTACACCGAACTGGCCGCGGCCGAGGCCGACGAGCTGCGCGCCCTGCACCGCAGCGGTGACCGGCCGACGGTGGAGACGGTGGTCCGCGCCGCCGGTGCGCTCCTGGGTTCGGCCACGGGTGATCTGCGCCCGGACGCGCATTTCACCGATCTCGGCGGCGATTCGTTGTCGGCCCTGACCTTCGCACAACTACTGCGGGAGATCTTCGATGTCGAGGTGCCGGTGGGGACGATCATCGGCCCGGCCACGGATCTGCGCGCACTCGCCGATTACATCGACGACCGGCGCCGCGGCGGTCACCGCCCGACTTTCGCCTCGGTACACGGCGCGGGTGCCACCGAGATACATGCTCGCGATCTCACCCTGGACAAGTTCCTCGACACCGGGACGCTCGCGGACGCACCCGAGCCCCCGGCGCCGAACGCGCCGGCGCGGACCGTGCTGCTGACCGGTGCCACCGGGTTCCTGGGCCGATATCTGGTGCTCGAATGGCTGCGCCGGCTGAACCGCTCCGGCGGGACGCTGATCTGCCCGGTGCGGGCTCAGGACGACGCGGCCGCCCGGGCGCGCCTGGACGAGGTATTCGAGACCGGTGATCCGGCGCTGTCCGCCCGTTACCGGGAGTTGGCCACCGGTCATCTCGAGGTGATCGCCGGCGACAAGAGCGCGCCTCGTCTCGGCACGAGTCGAGCCACGTGGGAGTGGTTGGCGGAAACGGTCGACGTGATCGTGGACCCGGCCGCGCTGGTCAATCACGTGCTGCCCTACCGCGAGCTGTTCGGTCCCAATGTCGTGGGTACCGCCGAGCTGCTCCGCCTCGCACTGACCACCAGACAGAAGCCCTACACCTACATCTCGACCATCGGCGTCGGCGACCAGATCGATCGGGCCGCGTTCACCGAGGACGCCGATATCCGGGACATCAGCCCGGACCGGGCGATCGACGGCGGCTACGCCAATGGGTATTCGAACAGCAAATGGGCGGGTGAGGTGCTGCTGCGGGAGGCCGCCGACCTGTGCGGCCTACCGGTCACGGTGTTCCGCTGCGATATGATCCTGGCCGATACCGGATACTCCGGTCAGCTCAATCTGCCCGATATGTTCACCCGCCTGGTCCTGAGTGTGGAGGCCACCGGGACGGCGCCGGGCTCCTTCTACGAACTCGATGCCGAGGGCCGGCGGCCGCGCGCCCACTACGACGGGCTCCCGGTCGGTTTCATCGCCGAGGCGGTCGCCACGCTCGGGGCCCGGGCGGGGTCCGGCTTCCGGACCTACCACGTGATGAATCCGTACGACGACGGGATCTCGCTGGACACCTATATCGACTGGCTGATCGACGCCGGCCATCCCATCGAGCGGATCTCCGGCTACGACACCTGGTTGCAGCGCATGGAGACCGCGGTCCGGGCGCTACCGGACCGGCAGCGGCGGTACTCACTACTGCCGCTGCTGGACAACTACCGCAAACCGCAGCAGGCGATACGCGGGTCCATCGCGCCGACCGAACGGTTCCGGGCCGCGGTCCGGCACGCGGGAATCGGTGCCGACAAGGACATTCCGCATGTGACACCGGAGATGATCGTCAAGTACACGACCGATCTCGAGCTGCTCGGACTGCTGTGAATCCGCGCCGGCCGGACTACGCCGCCGCGCCGCCGCGCGCGGGCTCGGGCCCGGCGGCGTGGGGCCGGCGCATCCGGTCGACGATCAGGCCCGCCGCCGCCAGTGCACCGGCGAGAGGCAATTCGACCGCACCGGCGACGGCGAGGGCGCCCAGCCCGCCGTAGTAGATATAGCGGGTGGGCAGGGACAACTCGACCGGCCCGGCCTTCACATCGATGCCTCGGCCGGGGATCGCGACCTCGGCGCTGAGGTGGGGCAGGGTGAGACTGGCCGCGGGTGCGGCACGTGCCGAGGGACGATCGGCTGTTTTCGCCGGGGCGGCGGAGGACGGTCGAACGGTACTGTTCGCACTACTGGGGGAAGGCATGGGGCACGGTCCTCTCGTGGTCGATAACTGTCGATTCGCCGACGGTCGACCGGACCGGCACCGCCGGGTCGCTCCTCATCGATGATCGCGCCATGACCAGGTCGAAGGCAACCGCTCGGTTCGTCCGTCCCGCGGAACATTTTTCCGATACTTGATGGGGCCGCTCGGCGGATAGTGAGGGCCGACCGGTACCGCCCGCTACGGGCATCCCGGATCGACCCGCACAGGATTTCTTGGAGAGGACACCCGTCGTGACGAACCCACTCGAGCCCGCCCGCTTGCAGGCCGCCCTGGACGATATCCACCGCGCGGGGATTCCCGGCGTGTTCGCCGAGGTGCGTGACGGTGATCGGCTGTGGCGCGGTGCGGCCGGGGTCGCCGATATCGAGACCGGCCGTCCGGTCACGGCGGATATGCGGCACCGGGTCGGCAGTATCACCAAAACCTTCACCGCCGCGGCGGTACTGCAGCAGGTGGAGAGCGGACAGCTCGACCTGGACACATCGATCGGCCATTATCTGCCGAAGCTGGTCCCCGGTGCCCGCGGTGAGGCCGTGACGGTCCGCATGTTGATCAACCACACCAGCGGTCTGGCCGAATATCTCCCATACGCCTATCCGTCCCTCGCCGCCTTCCCCGCAGTGGCCGAGACACGGCCGGACAGTCTGGACGAGAACCGGCACACGCGTTTCGACCCCCTCGAACTGATCGAGCTGGGGGTCTCCGCTCCCGCGGTCGGGACGCCCGGCGGCACCCCCGGTATCTACTCCAACACCAACTATCTGCTCCTGTGCCGGCTCCTGGAACTGGTGACCGGCACGACCGCGGAGAAGTGCATCACCCGCAACGTCATCGAAAGGGCCGGACTGCGAGACACCGAACTCCCGGAGGGCACCCGCGTCGACGGGCCGCATTCGCGGATCTACGAGGCGTGGTTCGGGATGCTCGAACCCCCGCGCGATTACAGCGATTTCGATATGTCGTGGGTGGGGCCGGCGGCCTCGCTGATCTCGACCGTGGCCGACCTGAACCGGTTCTTCGCCCTGCTGCTCGCCGGTGAGATCGTGGACCGCTCGTCGCTGGCGCAGATGCAGCACACCGTCCCGGTCATCTCCTTCGAGGGCAAGACGATCGAGTACGGGCTGGGTTTGCACCGGATAGAGGTCCCCGGGCACGCGACGTTCTGGGGTCACGACGGTTCGGTCTGGGGCGCCGGAGCGATCTCGATGACCCGCGCCGACGGTGCCCGGCAGTTCTCGGCCGCGATCAATATGCAGCGCTGGAACCGGCTCGACGAGCGGGGCAGGCCGCAGCCGCATCCCATCGACGGCGCGCTCTCGGCGTTCTACCGGCTCGTCATGTGAGGTGTGCAGGCTCCGGCGGAGGGAAGCGTGGCCCGTGCGTGATACCGCCGGACCACGGCGGTCCCGGCGCTTTCTCCCGGCGTGGATCGCTGCCGGACGGTATCCCGGCGTGGTTGTATGAGGGCGAGTCCAACCGGAAGGAGCCCGAGCACGCCGTGACCGACGAGGACGAGAAGCGGGTAGCGCATCGCGCGCTGGTGGACAGCGTCCGGAACAGCGCGGGGAGCACCTCCCTCGAGCAGCGGGCGCGCGCCTTCGCCGGCGCCGGGCTCGCACCGCCGCTGGACGCCCTGATCGGCAAGGTCCGCACCCGGGCCGACCAGGTCACCGATGCGGACTTCGACGCGGCGAAGGCGGCGGGTTTCAGCGAGGACGAACTCTTCGAACTGGTGGTATGCGCCGCGGTCGGCCGGTCGGCCCGGCTCTACGAGGCCGGGCTGGCCGCCCTGGCCGCCGCCGACGCCGGTGCGGCCGAGTAATGCGTCTCGATATCCTCGACAACGGGTACCGTCCGAGGATCAAGCTGCTGTTCGCGCTCATCCGGGTGTTCTCCGGGCATCCACCGCCCGACGCCGCCAAACTGACCTTCTACCGGCCCGCTTTCTACGGTGCCGCGGCGAAGAAGTTCACCCAGGCGGCGATGCGCGGGCCCGCGGCGTGGTCGGTCGCCGACCGGGAACTGATGGCGGCCTTCGTCTCGCAGGTGAACGGGTCGGCGTTCTGCCTCGGCGCGCATACCGCGACGGCCGGGCGGGCGTACCGCGACCCGGCGAAGGTGCGCGCGGTGCTCACCGACCTCGACACGGCTCCGATCGAAGACGGGCTCCGGGCGACGCTGCGCATGCTCGGCACGCTGACCAGGGAGGGGTCGATCAGCGCCGAGGATATGCGTGCGGTGCTGTCCGCGGGTGTCTCGCGCGACCAGGTCGCCGACGCGCTGGCCGTATGTGCCGCCTTCGATACCACCGACCGGCTCGCCGACGCCTTCGGATTCGAGGTCCTCGACCCCGCGGGTTTCGAGGCAGGAGCGGCGTATCTGCTGAAACGTGGCTACCGATAGCGTCTGCTTCGCCGCGGTCGGCGGCGTTCGCGTCCGGTGGCGAACCCTCGGACGTGGCCGTCCGGCTCGGCGGGATCGCTCCCGCTGGCAGACTGGGCGAATGGCCCATTCCGCGGTAAACCGTCCGACACCGGCCGATCTGGCGGCCGCGGCCGGGAAGACGATTCCCGATGTACTGGCACCGGATCTACGCGTGCTGTTCTGCGGGATCAATCCCGGCCTGTGGTCCGGTGCGACCGGCCACCATTTCGCTCGGCCGGGAAACCGCTTCTGGCCCGCGCTGTTCCGATCGGGTTTCACGCCGCGCCTGTTCCGACCCGACGAACAGGACGAACTGCCGGCGCTGGGGCTGGGCATCACCAATGTCGTCTCCCGGACGAGCGCGAAGGCCGACGAACTGACGAAGGAAGAATTGCGCGCCGGCGGCGCCGCGCTCGTCGAGCGGGTGCGGCGGAACCGGCCGCGGATCCTCGCGGTGCTGGGCCTGGGTGCCTACCGCACCGCGTTCGGCCGGCCGCGGACCACCGTCGGGCGCCAGGACGACACGATCGGCGCCACCGAGGTCTGGGTGCTGCCCAATCCGAGCGGTCTCAACGCCCACTACACCCTGGACGCGCTGGCCGCCGAATTCCGCACGCTGCGGGAGGAATCGGAGCGCGCGGTCGCTGCCGGGTAGCGTCCCGCCCGCGGCGATCACCCACCGGCGACCGACGGAATGATCATGACCTCGGTGCCGGCGTCGAGCGGTGTGTCCAGGCCCCGCAGTGTCCGGCATTCGTCGCCGTCGACGTAGAAGTTCACGTAGCGGCGTAGTTCGCCGCTCTCGTCGCGGAGGCGGCGCTCCAGCGCGGGCGACCGCTCGCGCAGCACGTCCAGCACAGTGCGCAGCGTCGCACCGTCGACCGCGAGTTCCCGGTCGCCGCCGACATAGGGCCGCAGCGCGGACGGCAGGCGCACCTGTGCCACGGCGCTATCCGACCACTCGGGCGCGTACACACAGGACGTCGGGCAATTTGTCGGCTACCAGCCGCCAGTGCTCACCCTCGTCGGGACTGCAGTAGACCTCGCCGTTGCGGGTGCCGAAATAGATCCCGGCCGGATCGGCGTCGTCGGCGCACATGGCATCGCGCATGACCGCGGCCCAGAACGGTTCCCGCGGGAGCCCGCTGGTCTGCGCCGACCAGGTCTCGCCACCGTCGGTGCTGCGGTAGACGGCGCATTCGGCGTTCGGGGGGAAGCGGAACCGCTCCATATCGGCGACCAGCGGGAAGGTGTAGATCACCCCGGGGCGCCGCGGGTGCGCGACGATCGGGAAGCCGAAGTTCGAGGCCGGTAGGCCGCCGTCGATCGACTGCCAGCTCATGCCGTCGTCGGTGGTGCGGAAGACTCCGCCGTGGTTCTGCAGATACATGGTGCTCGGTGTGCCGGCGTCCATGGCGACCTTGTGCACGCACTGCCCCCACTCCGGCAGCTCACCGGGCATGAAATCGGCCGTGACCCCTTTGTTGGTGGGTCTCCAGGACCTACCGCCGTCGGCGGTCTGATAGACGCCGCCCGTCGATATGGCGACCGTGATACGCTGCGCGTCCGCCGGATGCGGGATGATCGTGTGCAACGCCAGCCCGCCGCCACCCGGCATCCACTCGGAGCGGTGCGGGTGGTCCCACAGGCCGCGGATCAGTTCGAACGTTCGCCCCGCGTCGGACGAGCGGAACAACGCCGACGGTTCGGCGCCCGCGTACACCACCTCCGGCTCGGCCGCGGTCGCGGGTGCGATCTGCCATACGCCCTGCAATGCCGCCCCGGTATCCGACGGGAACGCCAGCGGCGCATCGTCCGATTCGCTCCACGTCCGGCCGAGATCATCGCTGGTCACCATGGTCGGGCCGAAATGGCTGTCCAGTACTCCGGCGAGCACGCGCGGCGTCGTCCGCCGCGTATCGATCGCCAGTGCTTTCACATCCGCCACGGCGAACCGGGGCGGGCTCACCTCCCAGCTCGACCGACCGTCGGTACTGCGCGCCAGGAACAACCCCTTGCGCGTCCCGATTCCGAGCAGAACATCCATTGCCGACCTCCAGGTGTCACCGCCACGCCGACGCGTGCGAGCGTACCCCGCGGCTGTGACCGGATTCACCGGATCGGGGCAGGCGAGTCGTGGGTCCGCGCCGATCAGTTCTGTTCCGGGCGCCGGTCGGCCGTTCGCACCGTAGCCGCCGGGGACGGGAAGGGTTCCGCAGTCGCCGAGGTCGGCAGTGCGGAATCGCCGGCCAGGCCCTTCTCCGCGGCGGTCGTGCGGACCGCGTCGACGACGATCAGTAGTGCGGCACGCCGGGCGGTATTGGTGCGATAGGCCAGCGATACGGTCCGGGTGAGCACGTCGCCCAGGGCGAGGATGTCCACCCCCGGCGGTCGCAACGCCAGGCCCAGATCCGATACCAGCGTCACGCCCAGCCCGGCCGCCACCATCGCCATGGCCGTCGCCTGCTCTTCGACCTCATGATCGATCCGTGGCTCGAGGCCGACGGATTGGAACGCCAGCCGGGCCGCATGCCCGAAATGCGACCGGGCGGGAGCGAGGATCCACGGATGGTCGGCGAGTTCGGCCAGGGTCACACTGGCCGACGGCACGGCTCCGGACGGGACCGCGGCGTAGATCCGCTCGACCGCGATGACGGTGCGTTCCAGGCCGCTGTCCCAGGTCATCGGGTAGTTGGAGTATTCGAGTACGAACGACAGATCCAATGCCCCGTCGCGTACCGCGGCGGCGGTGGCCTCCGGAACGAGTTCCCGCGTGCGCACCGAGATACCCGGGTGGGTGCGTGCGAGGGCGGTGAGCGCATCGGGCAGCAGGCCGGAGGCGACCGACGCCCACACACCGGCGGTGAGTTTCGCCGTCATGGTCTCGCCCGCGTCCTCGAGCGCCTGGGTCGCCCGCTCGACAGAGGCGAGGATCTCCTCGGCGTGTTCGGCCAGCAGCACCCCGAGATCGGTGAGTTGCAGCCGGCGTCCCCGCCGCTCGAACAGCCGGGTGCCGACATCGCGTTCCAGCTGGGCGAGTTGCTGGGACACCGCCGATGCGGTGTAGTGCAGTGCGGTCGCGGCCGCCGTCACCGTGCCGCGGCGATGCAATTCGCGCAACATTCGCAGACGGGCCAGCGACAGGTCCATGGTTTCGAGCCTAGGCGTTGTGCAGCAACGCTGAACACCGCCGTGAACGAACCGTAAATAGACGAACGCGCAGGTGCGAATGCAGGCTGGTGACACCGGAATCGAGCCATCGGCCGGGGACGACGTGGTCCGGACAGGGGATTACGCACCCGGCGCTTCTCCGTGGGTGATGGTGTATCCGGCACGAACACGAAGAGGAGGTGGTTCGTCGTGACGACGATGCAGGACCCGGCGGGGGGCGCCGCGCAGATTACCGCGCAGACAGTTCCGGCCGTCCCGGCGGCAGTGGCCCTCACCCCCGCGGTCCGTCGTTCCGAGCCGTATATGCGCCTGCAGTGGACGGATTCGCAGACGGGCGCGGTCGGTTACCTTGTGGTGCACACCCTGCGCGGTGGCCTGGCCACCGGCGGCACCCGGATGCGGGCCGGTTGTACGGTGAGCGAAGTCGAGGATCTGGCCCGGGGTATGGCCAACAAGACCGCGACGTTCGATCTGCCCATCGGCGGGGCCAAGGGCGGAATCGATTTCGATCCCAAGGATCCGCGCGCCGTCGAAGTACTGGAACGGTTCTGCGAGGCCATGCGTCCGTGGATCGATTCGCATTGGGTGACCGCCGAGGATCTGGGGGTTCCGCAGCATCTGATCGACGAGGTCTTCGAAAGGCTCGGCCTGGGCCAGAGCTACCACGCCGCGATCCGCCGGGCCGCCGATCCCGCCGCGACCCTGGAACGGGTCCGCCGCGGCCTGAACGCGGCGGTCGAGGGCGGGTTCATGCTGGGCGATGTGATCGGTGGTTATGGTGTCGCGCACGCCTGCCTCGCCGCCGCGGTGTGGTGGGGTCGGCCACCCGCCGAGACCACGGTCGCGATCCAGGGTGTGGGCACCATGGGCGGGGCGGCGGCCTACTACCTGTACGAGGCCGGTATGAAGGTCACCACCGTGGCCGATGCCGCCGGAACCCTGCACTGCGCGGACGGGCTGGATATCCCGGCGCTGCTCGCCCTGCGCAACGGGTACGGCGAGATCGACCGTTCCCGGTTGCCGGAGGGGGTCGAGCAGCTGCCGCGGGCCACGATCCTGGCCGCCGATGTCGACATCCTGGTCCCGGCGGCGATCTCCTATGCGATCACGCCGGACAACTCTTTCGATGTCCGGGCCCGGATCGTCGTCGAGGCCGCGAACGCGGCCACCACCCCGGAAGCGGAGGCGATGCTCGCTGCCCGCGGTGTCCCGGTGCTGCCGGACTTCGTCGCGAACGCCGGGGCGGTGGCCTGGGCGTGGTGGTTGCTGCTCGGTCAGGTCGACGATACGCCGGAGAACTCGTTCGACCGGCTCCGCACCATCATGCACAACAAGGTCGCCTTGCTGCTGGCGGCATGGGCGGAGCAGGGCGTGACCCCGCGCGAGACCGGTCACCGCTGGGCCGACGACCCGCCGCCGCTCACCGAACCGGTCGTCATCCCCTGAGCCCGGAGCGTGGATCCGCCGGCCGCCGCCTCGTCAGCGGCCGGCGGATACCGGGCGCCTGATCTCCACGGCGCGCCGGGCGAGCCACTGGAAGTCGTCCCACAGCTCCGGTGCGTTGCGATCCGCACGGTACTTCTCCACGAGGGGCTGCACGACATTCCAGCACGTGCGCAGCGAATCGCCCCCAGGAGTCGGCCACGACATCGGTTGGTATGAACCCACGCCGGCACATGATGCCCACGCAGTCGTAGCTGTGACACACTCTTTCGGCGCGCTGGATGTCCTCGTCCGACCACGACGCGAACTCCCGGATCCGCAGGTGACGCATGACGAAACGACAGTCCTGGCACAGCGATTCGTCCTGGAGCATGTCGTAGACGGCTTTGAACGCACTGGCATAGGTGGTTTTCCGCATCTCGACCACCTGCCATACGACCAGTACCGTGGCGACCAGAGCGATCAGCGCTGTCGCTACGCCGGCCGCCGCCGCGACCGCAGACGAGTCCATCCGGCACACCCCATATCACCGGCGGCAGAACCGCCTCGAGCGTAACCGATGCGTTGCCGGGCCGCGGCCCTCGGTCCAGCTACGGAAATCGGCGAACCGTCTTCCGGCGCAAGCCATTACCGAAAGCCGTCGTGGCCCTCGCCGAGCCCGGCCCGCTGGAACGCTCGCCGGCTGTGGACGAGCAGTTCACGTACCGCGGGGCGGCCGGTGTCCTTCCAGATCAAGGCGAGGAACGCGGGTGTTTCGGCGCCCTCGAGGGTGAGGGTGACGAGCCGGTCGCGGTGGGCCGCGGCCAGGGAATCGCTGAGGACGGCGACCGCGAGTCCGCGCGCGGCGAGATCGGCGATGGCATCGGCGGCTCCGGCCTGGAGCGCGACCACCGGGCGGAGGTTCTGGGTCGCGCACGCGCGGTCGAACACGGTGCGTACACCGGTACCCGGAGGCATGCACACCAGAGGGTGGGTGCACAGCTCGGCGAGGGTGACGCGCCGTCGCGCCGCCAGTGGATGTCCGGCGGGAACCGCTGCGACGAGCTGTTCCCGGATGATGGTGAACGCTTGCAGCCCGTCGGGTTCGGCGGTCGCCGTACCGACGAGAGCCACGTCCAGCACCCCGGCCCGCACGGCCTCGGCGAGCCGGTCGGAGTTGTCCTCGAGCAGGGAGATCTCCACACCGGGATGTGCGCGGTGGAAATCGGCGAGTGCGTCGAACAGCGGTGTGACGGTGCAGCCGACGACCATACCCACGGTGAGTGTGCCCCGGATCAGGTCGGTGACCTCACCGACCGCCTGGGTGACGGCTTCGGCGGCATCGAGGGCGGTGCGGGCGTGTTCGAGGGCGGCCTTTCCCGCGACGGTCAGGGTGGCGGTGCGTGCCGAGCGGTCGAACAGTTCGGCGCCGAGTTCTTTCTCCAGGGCGCGGATCTGGGCGCTGACCCCGGACTGGCTGATGTGCACCCGTTGCGCCGCCCGGGTGAAGTTCTGCTCCTCCGCGACCGCGACGAAGTATTCCAGCTGCCTCAGTTCCATAACTGGTAATTCTAGCTTTCATAAGAACCATCTGTTGGACTTCTGATGTTCGTCCGGCCAGGCTGGAACGCGTCGGATTCGAAAACCACAGGAGGACATCGATGCCCGAGTACGAGAAGGCGCTGCGGCCCGAAGACATCACGCGCCTGTTCGTCGAACGCTCCAATGCCGGTGACGCGGCGGGAGTCGCCGCACTCTACGAAGAGGACGCCGTCGTGGCCTACCCGCCCGGTAGCCGCACCGTCGGGCGGGCGGCGATCCGCGCGCTGTGGGAGAAGGTGCTGGCCGCCGGACCCCGCTTCGAACCGGAAGAACCGCTGCCGACGCTGATCAGCGGCGACCTCGCCCTCACCTCGACGCCGCCGAAGGACGGCACCGGTGCGCGTGCGCAGGTCGTCCGGCGCCAGCCCGACGGTAGCTGGCTGCGCGTACTCGACCAGCCGGAGTTCGTCGCGCCGGCCCCCTGAGCCCGGACGCTGGTCCCCGCCTCGTCGCCGTCGGAACCGGACCACCGACGGCGGCGCGGGGGCCTCGCCCGGCGCGGGGTCTGCTGCCCTGCGCCGCGGCCCGCGCGCCCGCACCGGTTGCACTCACGCTGAACATGAACGGCGACAACCCTCTTCGGAATCCCTACATTTGGCCCCACCATCCATAGCGACCAGGGGGCAGGTCATATCAGCCGGCGTCGACTCCGCACCACCGGGTCGGCGCCGCGACCGGGACCGATGGAGGATCGATCGTTCATGAACACAGTCGCAGCGGTCGGCGCGGCCGGCCCCGCCGGGGCGCGAGCCGACGCCGTCGACGAGACCGCAACCGCGCTCGCACGCGATATCGAGCTCGGGATCGGCCGGCTGCATCCGTTCGAGAAGTATCTGGTGCCCGGTTCGCCGGCCGACGCGGGCGAATCGGGCACCTACGCCGGGCACCCGGGTGATCCGCGGTGCCCGGCGTCCCGCCCCTGATAGTCGAAGGCGCTAG
>NZ_BDCU01000028.1 GCF_001618425.1 Nocardia fusca NBRC 14340 | reverse complement strand
GAATACGTTCGCCGAGGTGCTCGGTGTGGACCGGGTCGGCGCCGATGACGATTTCTTCGCCCTCGGTGGTAATTCGCTGATCGCGACGCAGGTTGCGGCGCGGTTGGGCAAGGCACTCGACACGACTGTCCCGGTGCGGGCTCTGTTCGAGGCTTCGACGGTGGCCGGTCTGGCGGTGCGGGTGGAGCAGCACGCCGGGTCCGGTGGGCGGACGCCGCTGGTGGCGCAGCCGCGGCCGGAGCGGGTGCCGTTGTCACTGGCGCAGCAGCGCATGTGGCTGATCAACCAGTTCGATCCCAGTTCGCCGGCGTACAACATTCCGATGGCGATCCGGCTGACAGGTGAACTGGATGTCGCCGCGATGCACGCGGCGGTCGCGGATGTGCTGGAACGACACGAAACGCTGCGGACGCGGTATCCGGTCGGCCCGGGCGATCGCCCGTATCAGGAGGTCCTGCCGGCGGCGCAGGTTCTCGGTAGCGGCCTCGAGATCGCTGCCGCCGCTGATCCGGTGGCTCGGATCAGCGAGCTGATGTCGGCCGGTTTCGACGTCACCCAGGAGGTGCCGGTCCGGGTACTGCTGCTCGAAACCGGCCCCGGCGACCATGTGCTCGCGTTCGTCGCGCACCACATCGCGGCCGACGGTGCCTCGATGGCGCCACTGGCCCGGGACCTGATGACGGCCTACCTGGCTCGTGTCGGTGGTGATTCGCCGGGCTGGTCGCCGTTGCCGGTGCAGTACGCGGACTTCGCACTGTGGCAGCGTGCGGTGGTCGGTGACGAAACCGACCCGACCTCGCCGGCCGCCGGCCAGTTGGCGTACTGGCAGAAACAACTCGACGGGGTTGCCGTAGATGTCGAGCTGCCGCTGGACCGGCCGCGTCCGCCGGTACCGTCGATGCGCGGCGGGCTGACGAGTTTCGCCATCGAGGCCGAGGTGCACCGCTCGCTGGACGAGTCGGCGCGAGCGCACGGCGTGACCCTGTTCATGGTGATGCATGCCGCGGTGGCCGTGCTGTTGTCCCGGCTCACCAACGCCGGCGATGTCGTGGTCGGCACTCCGATCGCCGGACGCGGGGAGCAGGAGCTCGACGATCTGGTCGGTATGTTCGTCAACACCCTGGCGCTGCGTACCAAGGTGGAACCCGATATGACCTTCGCCGAACTGCTGGAGCAGGCCCGGGAGACGGACCTGTCGGCATTCGCGAATGCCGATATCCCGTTCGAGCAGGTGGTGGGAGCGGTCCTGCCGGGCCGGACCACCGCGCACAACCCGCTGCTCGGCGTGGTGCTGTCCTTCCAGAACACCGAACAGCCCACGCTGGATCTGCCCGGGCTGAGTGTGCAGGCGCTGGGCGAGCAGGCACTGGCCGCGAAGTTCGATCTCCAGATCGGTATCGACCCGCAGCGGGACGCCGACGGCGGATTCGGGGAACTGTGGTCGGTATTCGGGTACGCCACCGACCTGTTCGACGAATCGACCGTGCAGTCCTTCGGTCGCCGGTTCGCCCGGATCCTCACCGCGGTGGCCGCCGATCCGCAGGTCAGGGTGGGTGAGATCGATATCCTCGATACCGCCGAACGTGACCGGATGGCGGCGCCCGCGCAGCAGGTGGCGCCCGCTGCCACCACCGGTACCGCGTTGCCGCAGACGCTGCGCGCGTCGGTGGAGGACGATCCGGAAGCCCCCGCGGTGGTGTGGGGCGAGGAAGAGGTCACCTATCAGGAGCTGGACGCGCGTTCGTCGCGACTGGCCCGGGTCCTGATAGGGCGCGGGTACGGGCCGGGTACCGGTGTGGTGCTGCGGCTCGAACGCGGGGTCGACGCGGCCGTCGCGACCTGGGCGGTGCTCAAGGCGGGTGCGGCGCTGGTGCCCGCCGACGCGGTGACTGCCGCCGCGGCCGCGGGCCTGTCGGTCGAGGCCGGCCTCGTGGCGGGCGCGCCGCCGGCCGCGCCGGGTATCGACTGGCTGGTGCTGGACGATCCGGCGCGTATCGCGGAGATCGCGGCGGAGTCGTCCCGTCCGGTGACCTACGCCGATCGGGTCCGGCCGTTGCAGGGCGGCGATCCGGTATGCGTCGGCGCCGGTGGCCGTGTGCTGTCCTACGACGAGCTGGCCGCCGTGGTGGCCGAAGTGCACACCGTGACCGAGCTGACCTACGAATCCCGGACCTTCCGGTACGGCCGTACCAATAGTCCGGCCGCGGTGGCGGAGATCGTGGCGGCGGGCGCGGCGGGCGCGGCGGTGGTGCTCGTACCCGAGGTCACCGGCGCGGCGCTCGGCGACGAATGGGTCACACACCTGTGGATCGACCGGGCGGGCCTCGACGCCTTGGAACCGGACGCCCTGGAGGATCTGTCCGCGCTTCTCCTGGAGGAGGCGGGCCGGCCGGACGGAGCGTGGGCAGCGGTGGAGCAGGTGCTCGAGCTGAGCAATCTGCTGGATTGAGCCTGCGGTGTAGCGGCCGCGGTCGCCCGGCGTCACCGTCGCCGGGCGACCGGTCGCGTCGCCGGGCGCCGGCATCCTCGGTGGTAACAGATGGGTATCTCCGGCCCATGTAATGATGGACGACGGCGAGTTCGGCGGCGATCGACCGCGCCCTGCGCAAGGTGCGCCCAGCAGGTCGGAGCGGTCTGCCGTCCGCGGGTGCACCGCCGGAGGAAGCGAACAAAGCAGGCAAGGCAGGTTGATGGGTTCGGTTGTCGGTGAGCAGTGTGACCACCACCAGGAAGTGATGTAGGCATGACCCGAACGGCGCGCACCCGACCCACCCGAGCCCGGCGGCCCAGGGGGACCACCCTGCCCCAGCTCATGGCGACGGCGGTCGAGACCAACCCCTCGGGTATCGCGATCAGCTACGCCGACGCCACCGGTAATCTCGGCCGACTCACCTACGCCGAACTGGACGAGCGCTCCAACCGGCTGGCCCGGCTGCTCATCGCCCGCGGTATCGGGCCCGAGGATCTGGTCGCGATCGGGATCACCCGCTCGATCGAATCGGTGGTCGCGGTATGGGCGGTGGCCAAAACCGGCGCCGGCTATGTACCCGTCGACCCCACCTATCCGGTGGACCGCGTCACACATATGGTCGTCGATTCCGGTGCCGTCCTCGGCCTGACCGTCACGGAATCGTCCGCCGGATTGCCCGGTCGGGTGGAGTGGGTATCCATCGACAGCGCGGAGATCGCCGCCGGCCTCGCGCAGTACTCGGCCGAACCGGTGTCCTTCGACGAGCGGCTGCGGCCGCTGCGCGCCGAGCATCCGGCCTACGTCATCTACACCTCGGGTTCGACCGGGACGCCGAAGGGCGTGGTGATCACGCAGGCCGGGCTGGCCGGGTTCTGCGCCGAGCAGCGGGAGCGGTATCGGGTCGACACGACCGCTCGTACCCTGCACTTCGCCTCCCCTTCCTTCGACGCCTCGGTGCTGGAACTGCTGCTGGCGCTGGGCGGCGCGGCGACCATGGTGGTGGTCCCGCCTACGGTGTACGGCGGCGACGAACTGGCCGGGTTGCTGCGTAGTGAAGGGGTGACCCATGCCTTCGTCACGCCGGCCGCGCTGGCCTCGATCGATCCGGCGGGCCTGGACGATCTGCGTGTGGTGATCACCGGCGGTGAGGCGTGCCCGCCGGACCTGGTGCGGCGCTGGGCCGTTCCCCCGGCGGACGGGCGTCCGCGGGAGTTCTTCAACGCCTATGGCCCGACCGAGACCACGGTCGCGGTCAATATCAGTGACCCGATGAAGCCGGACGAGCCGGTGAGCATCGGCGCGCCCACCCGCGGTATCACCGAATACGTCCTGGACGAACGGCTTTCCCCACTTCCGACCGGGGTGACGGGCGAACTCTATATCAGCGGCGCCCAGTTGGCGCGCGGCTATCGCAACCGGCCCGGGCCGACCGCGGAACGTTTCGTGGCCAACCCGTTCGCCGAAGACGGCTCCCGGCTCTACCGCACCGGCGACCTGGTGCGCTGGCTGGCCGACGGATCACTGGAATATGTGGGCCGCAACGACTTCCAGGTGAAGATCCGTGGCTTCCGGATCGAGCTCGGTGAGATCGACGCCGTACTGGCCACACACGAATCGGTGGATTTCTCCGTCACCGTAGGCTACGAGCCATCCAGCGGCGCGACCGTCCTGGCCAGCTATGTGCATCCGGCCGCCGGGGCCGCTGTCGACCCCGACGAGCTGCTCGCGCTGGCCGCGAGCCGGTTCCCCGCGTACATGGTTCCGGCGAGTATCACCGTCCTCGACGAGATCCCTCTTACTCCGGGTGGCAAGGTCGATCGCCGCGCGCTGCCCGAACCGCAGTTGCGGACCAAGGCGTACCGGGCGCCGGACAGCCCGTTGGAGAAGCAGGTCGCGGCTGTTTTCGCTGATCTGCTGAATCCCGTCGATCCGGTCGGCGCGGACGACGATTTCTTCGAACTCGGTGGAAATTCGCTGATCGCCGCCCAGGTCGCGGGCCGGTTGGGCGCCACTGTGGACGCCCGGATTCCGGCGCGGGTGTTGTTCGAGGCCCCCACGGTGGCCGAGTTCGCCGAACGGCTGGCCGAGCTGAGCGGATCCGGTGGCCATCGGCCGCTGGTGGCGCGGGAGCGGCCGGAGCGGGTGCCGTTGTCGTTGTCGCAGCAGCGGATGTGGTTCCTGAACCGGTTCGATCCGGAGTCGGTCGCCTACAACATTCCGATGGCGATCCGATTGTCGGGTGCGCTCGATGTGGACGCCTTGCGTGCCGCCGTCGCGGATCTGGTGACGCGGCACGAGGTGTTGCGGACGGTGTATCCGGAGACCGAGGCGGGTCCGGTGCAGGTGGTGTTGCCGGTCGGTGAAGCCGCGCCGCGGTTGCAGGTGAGTTCGGTCGCGGCGGGGGAGGAAGTTTCGGCGGTGGCGGAGCTGGCGTCGGCCGGTTTCGATGTGACGGCCGAGGTGCCGATGCGGGTAGCCCTGTTCCGGGTGCACGACGCGGCGGCCGCCGGTGCCGGATCGGATATCGGCGATGCGGTGGACGAATTCGTGTTGGCGATGGTGGTGCACCATATCGCCGGTGACGGCTTGTCGGTGGCTCCGCTGACGCGGGATCTGATGACCGCGTATGTGGCGCGTACTGCCGGGGAAGCGCCGGGGTGGGCGCCGTTGCCGGTGCAGTACGCCGATTACGCGCTGTGGCAGCGTGAGTTGCTGGGTGACGAATCCGATCCGGAGTCGATCGCGGCGGCTCAAATCGCCTACTGGCAGTCGGCGCTGGCCGGGGTGCCGGATCAGCTGGATCTGCCGACGGATCGGGCGCGTCCGGCGGTGCAGTCCTTCGCGGGCGGCCGGGTCGAGGTCGTTGTCGATGCCGAGATCCATGCCGGTTTGCAGCGGATCGCCCAGCAGCAGAACGCGACGCTGTTCATGGTCGTGCACGCGGCGCTGGCGGTGTTGCTGGCGCGCCTGTCGGGTACCGATGACATCACCATCGGCACGCCGGTGGCGGGTCGTGGTGAGCAGGCGCTCGATGATCTGATCGGCATGTTCGTGAACACCCTGGTGTTCCGGACGCAGCTGGATCGTGGTGAGTCGTTCGCGGATCTGCTGGCGCGGCAGCGTGAGGTCGATATCGCGGCGTTCGCGCACGGGGATGTGCCGTTCGAGCGGCTGGTAGAGGTACTCGATCCCGCCCGGTCACAAGCGCGGCATCCGTTGTTCCAGGTCGGTTTCGCGTTCCAGAACCTGGCGCCGTCCAGTCTGGAGTTGCCGGGCCTGACGGTTTCGGGATTGGATTTCGATACCGCGATCTCACAGTTCGATCTGAACCTGGACCTCGGTGATTCCTATGACGAATCGGGTGCGCCCTTGGGCGTGGCGGGTTACCTGACCTATGCCACCGCGTTGTTCGACCACGCCACCGTTCAGGGATTCGCGGACCGCTTCGTGCGCTTGCTGGCCGCAGTGGTAGCGGATTCTTCCGTGCCGGTCGGCGACCTCGAGATCCTGGCGCCGGTGGAGCGGACCCGGGTGCTGGAGCAGTGGAACGCCACCGCTTACCCCTTCACCCCTCGGCTGCTGCTGGAAGGCTTCGATCGGGCGGTGACGACTCACCCGGACCGGGTCGCGGTGTCGTTCGAGGGGACGAGTCTGTCCTATGGCGAGTTCGCCACTCGGGTGAACCGGTTGGCGCGGTTGCTGGTCGCGCAGGGTGTGGGTCCGGAGTCGCTGGTCGGTTTGCTGGTGTCCCGGTCGCTGGACCTGGTGGTCGGGATGTATGCGGTGGTGGCCGCGGGTGGTGCGTATGTGCCGTTGGATCCGGCCCATCCCGCGGAGCGGATCGGCTACATCCTGGAGACCGCGCGGCCTGCCTGCCTGCTGTCCACGACTACCGACGCGCGAACCGTAGGCGGCGACGCAGTCGCAGCCGACGCCGGTACGGGTGAAATCGCCGGGGTACCGTTGCTCTTCCTGGATACTCTCGACACCAGCGGTTTCGATCCTGCGCCGGTGACCGATGCGGATCGGCTCGCGCCGGTGCGGCCCGGCAATACCGCGTACGTCATCTTCACCTCGGGTTCGACCGGCCGTCCGAAGGGTGTGGCGGTGCCGCATTCGGCGATCGCGAACCAGGTGGCCTGGATGCTGTCGCAGTACCCGATGGGTATCTCGGATGTGTATCTGCAGAAGACCGCGACGACGTTCGACGTGTCGCTGTGGGGTTACTTCCTGCCGCTGTCCGTCGGCGCCCGGTTGGTGGTGGCGACGCCGGATGGTCATCGTGACCCGGCCTATCTCGCGCGGATGATCGCTGAACAGCAGGTCACGGTGACGGATTTCGTGCCGTCGATGTTGACGATGTTCGCCGCGCATACCGAGGCGGGGTCGATTCCGAGCCTGCGGCACGTATTCGCCATCGGTGAGGCCCTGCCCCCGGCAACGGTGACCGCCATGCACGCGGTCTCCGACGCCGCGGTGCACAACTTGTACGGACCGACCGAGGCCGCGGTGTCGATCACCTATTGGCAGGCCACGGGCGCCGAGCCGGGCAGTGTGCCGATCGGTGTGCCGCAGTGGAACAGCCGCGTGTATGTGCTCGACAGCAGGTTGCGGCCGGTTCCCGCGGGTGTCACGGGTGAGTTGTATCTGGCAGGTGATCAGCTTGCTCGTGGCTATGTGACGCGTCCGGACCTTTCCGCCGATCGGTTCGTGGCGAGTCCGTTCGGTACGGGACAGCGGATGTATCGCACGGGTGACCTGGTGCGGTGGCAGCGGGTCGACGGTCAACCGGTACTGGAATACCTGGGGCGCACCGATTTCCAGGTGAAGTTCCGCGGTCAGCGCATCGAGCTCGGTGAGATCGAGTCCGCGTTCCTGGCCCGGCCCCAGGTGAGCCAGGCCGTGGTCACCGTCGCCGCTTCCCAGCTCGGTGAGCAACTCGTCGCCTACGTCGTACCGGCTCCGGGCGAGCAGCTGAACTCCACCGAACTGCTCGAGGCAGTCCGGGATGTGCTGCCCACCTACATGGTCCCGGCGGCCGTGGTCGGATTGGACGCGTTCCCGCTGAACACTTCCGGGAAGCTGGATCGTAAAGCGTTGCCGGCGCCGGTATTCGAGACCAAGGAGTTCCGGGCGCCGTCGACCCCGATCGAGGAGATCGTGGCCGGTGTGTTCGCCGGCGTCCTCGACGTGCGGCGGGTCGGCGCCGACGACGATTTCTTCGCCCTCGGTGGTAACTCGCTGATCGCGACCCAGGTCGCGGCGCGGCTGAGTGCGGCATTGGACACCACGGTCGCGGTCCGGTCGCTGTTCGAGACCTCCACCGTCGCCGCGTTGGCCGCGCGGATCCAGGAGCAGGCCGGTTCCGGCGGTAGGGCGGCGCTGGTGGCGCAGCCGCGTCCGAGCCGGACCCTGCTGTCGGGCGAGACGGTGCAGGCGGCGCCGTTGTCGCCGGCGCAGCAGCGGATGTGGTTCCTGAACCGCTTCGACGGTGCAACGGCGGCCTACAATCTGCCGTTGGCGATCCGCTTGTCGGGCGGTCTCGATGTGGACGCGTTGCGGCGGGCCGTCGCCGATGTCGTCGCGCGGCACGAGGTGCTGCGGACGGTCTACCCGGAGACCGAGTCCGGCCCGGTGCAGGTGGTGTTGTCGGCCGGGCAGGCTGTTCCGCGGCTCGAGGTGCGGTCCGTGGCCGCCGGTGCGGTCGCGGCGGCGGTGGCGGAACTGGCGTCGGTCGGATTCGATGTGACGGTCGAGGTGCCGCTGCGGGTGGCCCTGTTCCGAGTGGACGACGCCGCCGACGAGTTCGTGATGGTGATGGTGGTGCACCACATCGCCGCTGACGGGTCCTCGGCGGGGCCGTTGACGCGGGATCTGATGACCGCGTACGCGGCCCGCGCGGCCGGGGAAGCCCCGAGCTGGCCGGCGTTGCCGGTGCAGTACGCCGACTACAGCATCTGGCAGCGGGACCTGCTGGGCGACGAATCCGACGAGGAGTCACCGGCGGCACAGCAACTCGCCTTCTGGCAGTCGACGCTGGCCGGGGTGCCGGATCAGCTGGACCTGCCGATGGACCGGCCGCGTCCGGCGGTGCAGTCGTTCGCCGGCCGCCGGGTGGGGCTCCATATCGACGCCGCGACCCACGCCGGTCTGCAGCGACTGGCGCAGCAGCAGGGCGCCACTCTGTTCATGGTGGCGCATACGGCGTTCGCGGTATTGCTGTCGCGGTTGTCCGGAAGCGATGACATCACAGTGGGTACCCCGGTCGCGGGTCGCGGTGAGCAGGCGCTCGATGATCTGATCGGTATGTTCGTGAACACGTTGGTGTTCCGGACCCGGCTGGATCGTGGTGAATCGTTCACGGATCTGCTGGCACGGCAGCGTGACATCGATATCGCGGCGTTCGCGCATGCGGATGTGCCGTTCGAACGTCTGGTCGAGGTGATCAACCCGGCGCGTTCGCAGGCGCGGCATCCGTTGTTCCAGGTCGGGTTCACCTTCCAGAACCTGGCGGCGTCGAGTCTGGAACTGCCGGGCCTGACGGTATCCGGGGTGGAGATCGATACCGAGAACTCCCAGTTCGACCTGAACCTCGTCCTCGCCGACGCCTACGACGATTCGGGTGCTCCGCAGGGCGTGGCGGGTTATCTGAGCTACGCCACGGCGTTGTTCGACCAGGAAACGGCGGCCGGCTTCGCCGACCGCTTCACCCGGTTGCTCGGTGCGATCGTGGCCGATCCCGCGACACCGGTCGGTGACTTCGAGATCCTGGCTCCCGCCGAACGCACGCGGGTGCTGGCGGAGTGGAACGCGACCGAGCGCGCGGTGCCGGCGCAATTGCTGCTGGACGGGTTCGAGCGGGCGGTGGCCGCGTATCCCGATCGAGTGGCGCTGTCCTTCGAGGGCACCACCCTGACGTACGCCGAGTTCGCGGGCCGGGTGAACCGGTTGGCGCGGTTGTTGATCGCGCAGGGTGTGGGTCCGGAATCGCTGGTCGGGGTGCTGATCTCCCGGTCGATCGACCTGGTGGTCGGTATGTACGCGGTGGTGGCGGCGGGCGGTGCGTATGTGCCGCTGGACCCGGCGCATCCTGCCGAACGTATCGGCTACATCCTCGATACCGCGGCACCGGTGTGTCTGCTGACCACCACGGCCGATGCGCGGTCCGTCGGCGTCGGCGCGGACGGACTCGCGGGTGTGCCGGCGCTGATCCTGGACGGCCTCGACACCGGTGGTTACGACTCGTCGCCGGTGACCGATGCGGATCGGCGGGCGCCGGTACGGTCGGCGAATACGGCGTATGTGATCTTCACGTCGGGCTCCACGGGCCGGCCGAAGGGTGTGGCGGTTCCGCATTCGGCGATCGTGAATCAGGTCGCGTGGTGGCTGGCGCAGTACCGGCTGGACGCCGACGATGTGTATCTGCAGAAGACGGCGACGACATTCGATGTATCGCTGTGGGGTTACTTCCTGCCGTTGGCGGTGGGGGCGCGCCTGGTGATCGCGACCCCCGACGGCCATCGGGATGTGGAGTACCTGGCGCGGGTCATCGCCGAGCAGCGGGTGACGATGACCGACTTCGTGCCGTCGATGCTGAGTATGTTCGCCGCGCATACCGCGGCGGGTTCGATTCCATCGCTCGAGCATGTCTTCGCGCTCGGTGAAGCCTTGCCGCCGGAGACGGTCGGCGCGATGCAGGCGATCTCCGATGCCGCGGTGCACAACGTATACGGTCCGACCGAGGCGGCAGTGACGGTCACGTATTGGCAGGCGACCGGTACCGAGTCGGCCGGCGTGCCGATCGGCGTGCCGGAGTGGAACACCCGCGTCTACGTGTTGGATTCCCGGTTGGGGCCGGTGCCCGCGGGTGTGGTGGGTGAGCTGTATCTGGCGGGTGATCAGTTGGCTCGTGGTTATGTGACGCGTCCGGATTTGTCGTCGGATCGTTTTGTGGCGAGTCCGTTCGATGCGGGTCGGCGGATGTACCGCACGGGTGACCTGGTGCGGTGGCGGCTGGCCGAGACCCTGGTCGACGGCCGCCCGGAAATCCGGCCGGCGCTGGAGTATCTGGGCCGTACCGATTTCCAGGTGAAGTTCCGTGGTCAGCGCATCGAGCTCGGTGAGATCGAATCGGCGTTGCTGGCGCAGCCGGTGGTGAGTCAGGCCGTCGTGACGGTCGCGGTGTCCGAGCTGGGTGAGCAGTTGGTCGCCTATGTGGTGCCGGCCCCCGGAGAGCAGATTGTTTCCGCGGCGCTGCGCGATGCGCTGCGCGGTGTGCTGCCGGTCTACATGGTTCCGGCGGCGGTGGTCGTGCTCGAAACGTTCCCGTTGAACACCTCCGGGAAACTGGACCGTAAAGCGCTGCCGGAACCGGTGTTCGAGGCGCGGGAGTTCCGGGCGCCGTCGACTCCGGTCGAGGAGATCGTGGCGGGGGTCTTCGCCGAGGTACTCGGTATCGAGCGGGTCGGTGCGGAGGATGATTTCTTCGCCCTCGGTGGTAACTCGCTGGTCGCGACGCAGGTGACGGCCCGGCTGGGTGCGGCGCTGGATACCCAGGTGCCGGTACGGGTGCTGTTCGAAGCCTCCACCGTGGCGGGGCTGGCGGTGCGGGTGGAACAGCAGGCCGGATCGGGACGTAAGGCACTGGTGGCGGGGCCGCGGCCGGAACAGGTGCCGTTGTCGCCGGCGCAGCAGCGGATGTGGTTCCTCAACCGCTTCGATCAGCAGTCGGCGGCCTACAACATTCCGTTGGCCATTCGCCTGTCGGGTGAGCTGGATGTGGCCGCGCTGCGGGCGGCGGTGGCCGATCTGGTGGCGCGGCACGAGGTGCTGCGTACGGTGTATCCGGAAACCGAGAACGGTCCGGTGCAGGTGGTGCTACCCGCCGGCACCGCCACTCCGCTGCTGGAGGTGCGTTCGCTGGCCGCCGCGGAGGTGGTGGCCGCCGTGGCCGAGCTGGTATCGGTCGGTTTCGATGTCACCGCCGAAGTACCACTGCGGGTGGCGCTGTTCGAGCTGGCCGATGCCGGTGCGGCGGGCGATGGATCCGCCACCGATGGGGCGGGCGACGCGCACGGCGCGACCGGTGATTTCGTCTTGGCGATGGTGGTGCACCATATCGCCGGTGACGGCTCCTCGGTAGGACCATTGGCCCGCGATGTGATGACCGCCTATGCCGCCCGTACAGCCGGATTCGAACCGGGGTGGGCGCCGTTGCCGGTGCAGTACGCCGACTACGCGCTGTGGCAGCGCGAACTGCTGGGCGACGAAGCCGATCCGGAGTCGCTGGCGGCCGCGCAGATCGCCTACTGGCGGTCGGCGCTGGCCGGAGTGCCGGATCAACTGGACCTGCCCAGCGACCGGCCGCGCCCGGCGGTGCAGTCCTATGCCGGTGGCCGGGTCGAGGTGCGGATCGACGCCGAAACCCATACCGGCCTGCTGCGGTTGGCGCAGCAGCACAACGCGACGCTGTTCATGGTGGTGCATTCGGCGTTCGCGGTGCTGCTGTCGCGGCTGTCCGGGACCGAGGACATCACCGTCGGTACCCCGGTGGCCGGCCGCGGCGAGCAGGCCCTCGATGATCTGATCGGTATGTTCGTGAACACGCTGGTGTTCCGGACCCGGCTGGACCGTGGGGAGTCGTTCACCGACCTGCTGGCGCGCCAGCGTGAGGTGGATATCGCCGCCTTCGCGCATGCGGATGTGCCGTTCGAGCGTCTGGTCGAGGTACTCAACCCGGCCCGATCCACCGCGCGGCACCCGCTGTTCCAGGTGGGATTCTCCTTCCAGAACCTGGCGCAGACCAGTCTGGAACTGCCCGGCCTGACGGTGGCCGGCGTCGATATCGATGCCGAGATGTCGCAGTTCGATCTGCATCTGATCGTGGGTGACGTCTACGACGAAACGGGCGCTGCCCAGGGCATGGCGGGTTACCTGACCTATGCCACCGCGTTGTTCGACCACGCCACGGTGCAGGGATTCGTGGACCGGTTGCTCCGCGTGCTGGCCGGGATCGCGGCCGACCCCTCCGTGCCGGTGGGCGATATCGAGATTCTGGCCCCCACGGAGCGGACGACGGTTGTCGAAGACCGGAATTCGACCGAGCGGCAACTCGACTCGTCGGCGACCCTGGCATCGCTGCTGGATGCCACGGTCGCGGCCGGACCGTACGAGACCGCCCTGGTGGCCGCCGGCGGTGGGCATCTGACGTATGCCGAATTGGGTGCGCGGGTCAACCGGTTGGCGCGATACCTGATCGGCGAGGGTGTGGGCCCGGAGGACCGGGTGGCGCTGGCGTTGCGGCGGTCGGTGGACCTGGTGGTCGCGATGTACGCGGTGGCCGCGGCCGGTGGTGTGTATGTGCCGGTGGACCCGGACCAGCCGGCCGAGCGCAGTGGCTACATCCTCGACACCGCGGCACCGGTGTGTGTGCTGACCACCACCGACACCGGATTCGGTGGTACCGGTGAGGTTCCGCTGGTGCTGTTGGATCGGCTGGACCTCGAGGGTTTCGATACGAGCCCGGTGTCGGATGCCGAGCGTGTGACGGCGTTGCGTGCCGGAAATACGGCGTATGTGATCTTCACGTCGGGTTCGACGGGCCGCCCGAAGGGTGTGGCGGTCCCGCACGTGGCGATCGCGAACCAGTTGCGGTATGTGGTAGCCGAGTTCGGCATGGGCCCCGGGGACGCGGTGTTGTTGAAGACCGCGGCGACATTCGATCTGTCGGTGTGGGAGTTCTGGACCGCGGCGGTATGTGGCGGCCGGATGGTCATCGCCGAACCGCAGGGCCATCGGGATCCGGGCTATCTGACCGGGTTGATGCGCCGTGAACAGGTGACCACGTTGACGGTGGTGCCGTCCATGCTGGACGGGCTGCTGGCCACGGGTGAGGGCCTGGCGGAGTCGTTGCGGCGGGTGCTGGCCATCGGTGAGGCGTTGCCGGGGGCGACGGCGCAGCGGGTGCTGGCCGCGCGGCCGGGTATCGGACTGTTCAACCTGTACGGCCCGACCGAGGCCGCGGTCTCGATCACCACGCACAAGGTGACCGACGCGGATCGGACCTCGGTGCCGATCGGTGTGCCGCAGTGGAACAGCCGGGTGTATGTGCTGGACGGTCGTTTGCGGCCGGTGCCCGACGGTGTGGCGGGTGAGTTGTATCTGGCCGGTGCGCAGTTGGCGCACGGATATTTCGGCCGCCCGGATCTGAGTGCCGAGCGGTTCGTCGCCGATCCGTTCGTGGCGGGCCGGCGGATGTATCGCACCGGTGATGTGGTGGTGTGGAACACCGATGGCGAGTTGGAGTATCGGGGCCGGTCCGATTTCCAGGTCAAGGTGCGTGGGTTCCGTATCGAGTTGGGCGAGATCGAGGCGGCGTTGCTGGCGTTGCCGCAGATCGCGCAGGCTGTAGTGGTCGCCGGGTCCGATCCACGGACCGGGGATCGTTTGGTCGGGTACGTCGTGCCTGCTGACGGTGCCGTGGTCACGAGCGAGACTCCCGGGCTGGATCTCGGCGAAGTCCAGGCGGAGTTGGGGCGGCGATTGCCGTCGTACATGGTGCCGGCGGTGTTCGTCGAACTCGCGGCGTTGCCGTTGACGGTGAACGGCAAGCTGGACCGTAAAGCACTGCCGGAGCCGGTGTTCGAGGCTCGCGAGTTCCGGGCCCCCTCGACCCCGGTCGAGGAGATCGTGTCCGGGATCTTCGCCGAGGTCTTGGGTGTGGACCGGGTCGGTGTCGATGACGACTTCTTCTCTCTCGGTGGCAACTCGCTGATCGCGACGCAGGTGGCCGCTCGGTTGGGCAAGGCGCTCGATACCCAGGTGCCGGTGCGGGTGCTGTTCGAGGCGCCGACGGTGGCCGCCCTCGCGGTACGGGCCGAACAGCACGCCGGAACCGGTGGACGCAAGGCCCTGCTGGCAGGTCCGCGACCGGAATATGTGCCGTTGTCCCCGGCCCAGCAGCGCATGTGGTTCCTCAACCGGTTCGATCCCGGATCGGCGGCCTACAACATCCCCGCCGCGATCCGCCTCTCCGGTGGGCTCGATGTGGCCGCGCTGCGGCACGCCGTGGCCGATGTGGTGCAGCGGCACGAGACCCTGCGCACCGTGTACCCGGCGCAAGACGGGCAGCCGTACCAGCTGGTGCTGCCGGCCGACCGCGCCGCGCCCGACCTCACTCCGCTTCCGGTGCGGGCGGACGAATTGCTCGACCGGGTCACCGGCGTGGTCGCCGCCGGCTTCGATGTGACGACCGAGGTGCCGTTGCGGGTGGCGCTGTTCCAGCCGGCCGAGGACGAATACGTGCTGGTGGCCGTGGTGCATCACATCAGCGCCGACGGCTGGTCGATAGCGCCGCTGACCCGGGATCTGATCACCGCGTACCTGGCGCGCGCCGCGGACTCCAGCCCCGGCTGGGCGCCCCTGCCGGTGCAGTATGCCGACTACAGCCTCTGGCAGCGGGAGGTCCTCGGCTCGGAGCACGATCCGGACAGCCTGTTCAGTGCGCAGGTCGAGTACTGGCGCACGGCGCTGGCCGGCCTGCCGGACGAGCTGAACCTGCCGGCCGATCGGCCGCGGCCGAGCGTGCAGTCGTTCGCCGGCGGCAAGGTCGCGTTCTCGATCGATGCCGAGGTGCACGCGGCTCTGACCCGGTTGGCCGCCGAACACAACGCGACCGTGTTCATGGTGGTGCACGCGGTGCTGGCGCTGTTCCTGGCGCGGATGTCCGGCACCGACGACGTGGCGGTGGGCACACCCGTCGCCGGCCGCGGTGAGGCCGAACTCGACGACGTGGTCGGAATGTTCGTCAACATGCTGGTACTGCGGTCGCAGATACGAAGCGAGCTGAGCTTCGGTGAATTCCTCGCGGCGACCAGGGAAACCGACCTGCAGTCGTTCGCGAACGCGGACGTGCCGTTCGAGCGGTTGGTGGAAGTGGTGGGTGTGCAGCGTTCCACCGCCCGGCATCCGCTCTTCCAGGTGGCTCTCTCGTTCGAGAACCAACCGGTCACCGAGGTCGAGCTGCCCGGACTGCGGATCGGCGCCGTCGATTTCGATGTCGAGATCGCCAAGTTCGATCTCTCGCTCGATGTCGTCGAAACCGGCGCTGGTATGGCGGCGCAGTTCTCCTATGCCCGCGCGCTGTTCGACGCGGACACCGTCGAGCTCTTCGCGCGCCGGTTCCTGCGCCTGCTGACCGCTGTCACCCGGAATCCGGAAGCACGCATCGGTGATCTCCCGATCATCGACGAGTCCGAACACCGGCTGCTCACCCATGTCCACGGTGGTCCGGCGGTGCCGGCGCGTACATTGCCGGAGTTGTTGGCGGATGCGGTGGCCGAGGACCGGTCGGCGCCGGCGGTGGTGTTCCGGGATCAGCGGCTGTCCTACGGCGAGCTGGACGAGCATTCGAACCGGCTGGCACGGGTGTTGATCGAGCGCGGCCTGGGTGCCGAGGATCTGGTGGCGGTGGCGGTGCCGCGGTCGGCGGATTCGGTGCTGGCCGAATGGGCGGTGACCAAGTCGGGTGCGGCGTTCGTGCCGGTCGATCCGACCTATCCGGCGGATCGTATCGCGCATATGCTGACCGATTCGCGGGCGCGGGTGGGTGTGACGGTGTCGTCGATGCGGGCGGAGCTGCCGGATTCGGTGGACTGGCTGGTGCTCGACGAGCTGGATTCGCGGCGGTACTCCGGTGCCGCTGTCACCGACACCGACCGGGTCCGTCCGCTGACTCCGGCGAACACCGCCTACGTCATCTACACCTCGGGCTCCACAGGTCTGCCCAAGGGCGTCGTCGTCACGCATGCCGGTCTGGCGAACTTCAGCGCCGAACAGGTCGAAAGGTATGGACTGAACCGGCATTCGCGGGCGCTGGCGTTCGCGTCGGCGAGTTTCGACGCCTCGATCCTGGAACTGCTGCTGGCGGTGGGTTCCGCGGGCGCCCTGGTGGTGGTACCGCCGGGGACCTACGGCGGCGCCGAGCTCGGCGAGCTGATCGCCCGGGAGCGGGTGACGGTCGGATTGATCACGCCGTCGGTGCTGGCCTCGCTGGATCCGGCCGATCTGGCGGGTATGCGGGTCATCATCGCCGGTGGTGAGGCCATCTCGGCGGATCTGGTGGCGAAGTGGTCCACCGTCGGTGACGGTGGGGTCGAGCGCCGGCTGCACAACGCCTACGGTCCGACCGAGGCCACTGTCGCGACGAATATCAGTGGCGCGCTGCTGCCGGGCGATCCGGTGACGATCGGCGGTCCGGTGCGGGGTATGCGCGCGCTGGTGCTGGACGATCGTCTCAACCCGGTGCCCGAGGGTGTGGCCGGTGAGCTGTATGTCGGTGGTATCCAGCTGGCGCGCGGCTATCACGCGCGAGCGGGTCTGACGGCGCAGCGATTCGTCGCCGACCCGTTCGGCGCGCCGGGGTCGCGGTTGTACCGCACCGGTGACATCGTGCGCTGGCGGCGCGACGGCGCCGGTGATCCGGCGGTGGAGTATGTGGGCCGCAACGACTTCCAGGTCAAGATCCGCGGTTTCCGTATCGAACTGGGCGAGATCGACTCCGCGCTGACCTCCTCCGCCGGTGTCGACTTCGCGGTCACGGTCGGGCACCGCAACCCGGCCGGCGTCATATCGCTGGTGTCGTATGTGGTGGCCGCACCGGGGACCTCGGTCGATACGGCGAGCGTGCGGGCGCATATCGAGGCGCGACTGCCGGGCCATATGGTGCCGTCGTCGATCATGGTGATCGACGAGATCCCGCTGACCCCCGCCGGGAAGCTGGACCGCAACGCGCTCCCCGAACCGGTTTTCGCGGCCGATGCCGGCTACCGCGCCCCGCGCACACCGCTGGAACAGACCGTCGCCGATGTCTTCGCCGAAGTCCTGGGCGTCGACCGGGTCGGTGTGGACGATTCGTTCTTCGCCCTCGGCGGCAACTCGCTGCTCGCGACCAAGGTGGCGGCCCGGCTGGGTGCGATCACCGGGGCCGAGATCAGTGTGCAGTGGATGTTCACCGAGGCGACGGTCGCCGGGCTCGCCGCCCGGATCGTCGAACCGGGCGCCGCGGCGGAACTGTCCGAGGCGGCATTGCGGGTGGTGCTGCCCATCCGGGACACCGGTACGGCGACTCCGATCTTCGCTGTCCACGCCCGGGACGGGCTGGCGTGGAGTTTCGCCGCGCTGACCGGACTGCTGCCGGACGATCAGCCGATCTACGGCCTCCAGTCGCCCGCCTACACCGAACCCGACTACGCCCCGGACTCGCTGGCGGAGATCGCGGCCCGGTATCTGTCGGAGATCCGGCGGATCCAGCCCGACGGCCCGTATCGCCTGCTCGGCTGGTCCCTGGGCGGCGTGCTGGCCCACGCCATCGCCACCGAATTGCAGGCGGCGGGGGAGCAGGTCGAGATGCTGGCCCTGCTCGACAGCCATCCCGCCGTCGATCCGGGAATCTTCGAAACCCTGCTCCGTGCGGCGCTGGTGGAACAGGGCATCGTGACCGAGGAATCGGGGACGGACCGGGGTGTCGGCGAACTCGCCGACGCCGAACTGGAACGGCTGCACGAACTGATCCCGCCGGAGTTGCTGGCCCTGCCGGTGGAACGGTTGCGCGGGGTGTACCGGACCGCGGCGCGGTCCGCGGAACTGATCTCCGAACACCGGCCCCGGACCTACCGCGGCGTCATCGATTTCTTCCGCGCCGAGGTACCCACGCCGGGTGCGCAGCAGCCCGGTCCGCGGGCGGAGGACTGGTTGCCGTACGTGGCCGGGGAGATCGTCGAATACGCGGTACCGGCGACACACGACGAGATGACGACGGTGGAATCGTTCTCGGTGATCGCGCCACGGCTGCTGGCACGGCTCCGGGGCACAGCGGGCGAAGAGGACTGAGCCGGTACGCCGCGCCGCGGTCGGCGGCCTCCTGTACGGGGGTGGCCGACCGCGCCGCGGTCGGGTGGTGCACCCGGCCGGTCTCTCTCAACCGAGGATCAGCGGAAGCTCGGCGGCCAATTCTCCCAGCGCTACCTGTTCCTCCGCGGTCGCGGCGCGGCGTCCGGTGCCGACCAACAGGGCGTCCCGGTCCGAGAACGTCGCGGGGAATGCGGCTCCGGTGATGCTTTCCAGCAGCTCCCGCGAACGGGTGACGCATTCTTCGGGCGGCTCCTCGGCATGGGGGAGGTAGGCGATCAGGTCCAGATGGTGCAGCGTCCATTCCAGGACGTAGGCGGCCAGATAGTCACCGGCGGTGAGGACCTCGTCGCGGGTGCTCACCCGCTGCCCGGGGTCGGCGAGTACGGCGGCGCGTCCGGCGGCCGAGCCCACATCGTCGAGGTGGAGTTCGAGCAGGCGCGGCTCGCCGTAGGCGGCGGCCAGCCGGACGGTCAGGGCGTCGAGTGGATCGTCCCCGGTCGGCGGGGTCTCGGCGATATCCCAGTACGTCACCGCGTCGCGCGTGGGTTCTTTGTCGGTGGGGGTCACCAGGGTGATCAGCACATCCTGGGCATCGATGATCAGATGGCAGACCAGATCCCGGACGAGCCAGCCGGTACATCCCGACGGCCGGCCGAAATCCTCGTCCGCGAGTCCGGCGACCGCCGCGCGCAACGCTGTCCACGAGCATGAGAAGTGATCCACCGCCGCAAGCTAGCAGCGCCGGCCCCCTGCCGTGGCGGTTTCCCGGTCGGGACGAGGCCGGGCACGATGTCGGGCGAGTCCGCGGTTACCGACGAGCCGGGTCGCTCGGCGTCGCGGGTCGCGCTCAGGGGCGGGTGGCTTCGGCGGAGTCGTGCGAGCGGAATCGGTGCGCGGCTCGGCGTGCCCGGCCGCCGAGCCGGCCGCGGGGGCAGATCATGACCGCATGGGTTCTCGACGTATCGGCGGCCGCGCGCATCTGTGGCGGAACGCGGGCACGGTGCTGTCCGCGCTGCTGTTCTACTACTTCGTGCCGGTCGGACTGGAACTTCCCGGCTTCTGGCCCACGAGGGTGATCACGTTGGTGGCATTCGTCGCCGGGGTGGGCGGGCTGTGCTGGCTCGCCTATCGCCGGATAGGCCAGTTCCTGGCCGCGAGCCACGATACGGGTCACCGTGTCGACGGGTTGCTGTTCCTGATCTCCCTGGTCGTGGTGTTCTTCGCGCTGTTCTACTACACCCTCGAGCTCCGTCAGCCCGGACAGTTCGCCGAGCTGCGCACCCGTAACGACGCGCTCTACTACACCGTCGCGACCCTGGGCACGGTCGGTTTCGGTGATGTGCACCCGGTCGGGCAGGCCGCCCGGATAGCGACCACGGTGCAGATGGCCTTCGACCTGGTGGTGATCGGCACGCTGCTGGCCGTGACCACGACCGGGATCACCCGGCGTTTGGACCGCACGGATGTCGGTGGCCCCCGGTAGCCTGAGGCCGTGCCCGAACTACCGGAAGTGGAGGCGCTGGCGCAGTTCCTGCGGGAGCACGCGGTCGGCGCGGTGGTGGGGCGGATCGATATCGCGGCGCTGAGCGCGATCAAAACCTTCGATCCGCCGGTGACGGCGCTGTCGGGTCGGGATGTGACCGGCGCCGGGCGGTGGGGGAAGTTCCTCGGGATGGACTGCGGGGGTCTGTGGCTGATCACCCATCTGTCCCGGGCGGGCTGGTTGCGCTGGACCGACAACCCGAGCGTGAGCCCGCCGAAGCCGGGTCGCGGTCCGCTCGCGTTGCGGGTGCACTTCTTCACACCCGAGGGCGCCACCCCGGCCTTCGACCTCACCGAGGCGGGCACCAAGAAGCGCCTCGCGGTCTATATCGTGAGCGACCCGGCCCAGGTTCCGGGGATCGCCCGGCTCGGGCCCGACGCGCTCGCGGTCACCGAGCCGCAGTTCGCCGAGCTGCTGGCCGCCGCGCCGGGGCGTATCAAGAATGTGCTGGTCGATCAGACCGTGCTCGCGGGTATCGGCAACGCCTATTCCGACGAGATCCTGCACACCGCCAAGATCTCGCCGTTCGCCACGGCCAGGACACTGCCGGCGGCGAAGGTCACCGATCTGTACACAGCGCTGCGCACGGTGCTGGCCGATGCCGTGGCTCGGTCGGTCGGGCAGGACGCCGCCCGGCTCAAGGGTGAGAAGCGTTCGGGTATGCGGGTACACGCCCGCACCGGGCTGCCCTGTCCGGTGTGCGGTGACACGGTCCGCGAGGTCGCGTTCACCGACCGGTCGTTCCAGTACTGCCCCACCTGCCAGACCGGTGGCAAGATCCTGGCCGACCGCCGGATGTCACGCCTGCTCAAATAGTACGCACCGCGGAACGGATGGCGGTTCAGCCGGCTTGCTGCGAATCGGGTTCTTCGCTGTCCGGGGCGGGATCGTCCGCGCTGTCGGAAAGTTCTTCCGCGACGTTCACTGCCGCACCGATGGCGGTCGCGGCGATCGGGTGTTCGGCGGCGACCGTGTCGAGCAACGTCCCCTCGCCTTCGGGCTCGGCCTCGGCGGCTGTTCCCGCGTCGTCGGCCGGGAAAGCCGGCCCACCGGCCCCGGCCGGAAGCAGGTGCGGTGCGCGGACGCCCGCCCACAGTTTGCGCTGGGCGCTGTCCGGGTCGTTGTCCACCCGGCCCGGCGCGTCGATGATGAGCGTGCTGCGTTCCTGTTCGGTGTAGCGCGGCCAGGACGGCAGCGGTTCGCCGGTGCGGGCGAAATGCAGCCAGTTGTTCTGGACCTGGCGGGTCACCGCGAGCAGACCGCGACGGCTACCGCCGGCGGTGAGGGCCCGGCTCCACGGTTCGTAGACCGTGCCGAAGGTTGCCAGCAGATCGGTCGCGTGCGTGGCGCCCAGTTTGTTGAGCTGCAGCAGCCGGGGTGCGAAATCGTAGCGATAGGCGTAGGTGGGGGAGTGGCGGCTGTGTCCCTCCGCCACCGCCACCGAGGGCCGCCAGAAGAAGTAGTCGCCGCCCGCGCGGATCGCGGCCTGCTCGGCCGGGAAGCCCGGATAGGTGGAGAAAACCCGGGGGTAGAGGTCGGGGCCGGCGGCCGAGAGTGCCTTCTTGAGCCGTTCCGGGCGGGTGGGCAGCGTATCGGTGAAGCGGTTGAACAGGGCGCCCTCGTTCCGGCAGGTGCCGATGATCAGCGGAACCCGGTGGGTGTGGCCCTCGGTGAAGGCGTCGATCGGAGTGCGCGGCAGCAACTCGCCGCCGGCTACCGGCGCGGCCGGGAAGAATCCCGGGAACTCCGTCATGACCGCATTCGACGCCCGGTTGAACGCGCGGCGGATATCGTGCGGATCGGCCGTGCGCAACGCGTGATTCGCGTCCTCGGGGGCGACGCCGAGCCGGTCGAGGATGCGGCGGGCGAACTCCCGCGATTCGGCGACCGTCAACCCCCAGTCCGCCGGGGGGCTCTGCGCGATACCGCGGTGGAACAGGCCCTCCGCCGAGGGTGTCGCCAGCAGGCTCAATACCGCGTGCGCGCCGGCGGACTCGCCGAAGATCGTCACATTGTCCGGGTCACCGCCGAATGCGGCGATATTGGCCCGGACCCAGCGCAGGGCCGCGATCTGATCACGCAGACCGAGATTGGAGTCGTAGGGGCTGTCCGGTGTGGAGAACTCGCTGAAGTCGGCGTATCCGAACGCGCCGAGCCGATAGTTGATCGACACCATGAGCACATCCCCGTCGGCCGCCAGCTGGACACCGGAGTAGAGGCGCAGCGCCGAAGTGCCGAAGAGGTAGCCGCCGCCGTGGATGAATACCATCACCGGACGCGGTCGCACCGAGGCGGTGGCGGGAGCCACGACATTCAGTGTCAGCGAATCCTCGCTCATCTCCTGCAGCTTGCGCGGACCCAGACGTACACCGAAGGTCGGCTGGATCCCGGCCGCGCGGAAATAGGTCGCGTCGCGTACATCGGTCCACGGCTGCACCGGCTGAGGCGAACGGAACCGCAGGTCACCGACGGGTGGCGCGGCGTACGGCAGCGACCGCCAGTACATCACGCGCCGGTCGCGGCGTCCGCGGACCACACCGTCCGTGGTCGTGATCTGTTCGGTTGCGCTCATCTACCCGATGGTAACGACGACCTATCGGTCTCCAACAGTCGTAACCAGAATTCGCTGATCGCGGGAAAAGCGGGCACCGCGTGCCACAGGGCGTCCAGTGGGACGCGCCCGGCGACCGCGATGGTCGCGGCGTGCAACTGTTCGCCGACATCGGGGCCCACGAAAGTGGCACCGAGCAGGGTGTCGGTGGTGTTGTCGATCACCAGCGCGGCACGGCCGGTGTAGTCGTCGCGGGCGAGCGCCGAACCCGCGACCGCGATATCCAGTTCCACGGTGCGGATCTCGTGGCCGGCTTTCCGGGCGGCGTCGGCGGTGAGCCCGACGGCGGCGACCTCGGGGTCGGTGAACACCACCTGCGGTACCGCGTGGTGGTCGGCGGCGGCCCGATAGCGCGGGCCGGTCAGCGACCGGCCCGCGGCGCGTGCGGAGATGACGTCCCCGCACACCCGGCCCTGGTACTTGCCCATATGAGTGAGTGCGGCGCGGTGGTTGATATCGCCGACCGCGTACAGCCAAGCCCCGGGTACGCCGGACACCGTCAGCTGATCGTCGACCTCGACGTACCCGCCGGGCAGGCCCACTGTGTCCAGGCCGATCCCGTCGGTGTTGGGCACCCGCCCCGCCGCCACCACGATCTCGTCGGCGACGAGGGTGGTCTCCCCGTCCGGACCCTGTGCGTGCACCGTGACGGCGCCGCCGTGTATCCGGCCCTCGCCGTGGTCGACGGCCGCCGGGCGCGTCACCCGCAGCGGCCGGGTCCCGAACCGGATCTGCACCCCCTGCGCGGTGAGCGCGGACGCGACGTACTCCCCGGCGAACGGTTCCACACCCGTGAGCAGCCGGTCCCCGCGGACCAGTACGGTGACCTCCGCGCCGAGCGCCGAGAGCCAGGTGGTGGCCTCGCAGGCCACCACACCGCCGCCGATCACGATCACTCGTTTCGGGATCTCGCGCAGGTTGGTGGCGTCACGGGAGGTCCAGGGCAGGGCCTCGCGGAGGCCGGGGACGTCGGGGACGGCCGCGTGGGTCCCGGTGGCCAGCACCACTGCCGAGCGGGCGCGCAGTACCCGGTCGCCGACCCGTACCCGGCGTTCCCCGTCGAGCCGGCCGGCGCCGCGGATCACCTCGATACCCTGCTGGGCCGCCCACTCGACCTGACTCGAATCGTCGTGGTCGCCGTTGTGGGCGTGCACGAATTCGTCGCGCCGGCGCAGCACTTCGGCGGTATCGGGACCTGCTGCCTCGATCCCGGGCAGTCCCAGCGCGGCGGCCAGCACGTGGCCCGGTCGCAGCAACGCCTTACTCGGGATACAGGCCCAGTACGAGCATTCGCCACCGACCTTCTCCGGTTCGACGATCGCCGCGGTCCGGTCGCTGCCGGCGATGGCATAGGCGGCCGCGTTCTCACCGGCCGGACCACCGCCGAGGACGATGACATCGTATTCGGCGACCCCACTGTCCCCGGTGGCGTCGCTGTCGCTGTCGGGCATCAGGGCTCCTTAGAGGGTGTCTGGGATCTCGGATTGCCGGGTCCGGGTCAGTGGGCTGGGCGTGGGGTGCGTGTGCGCTGTCGGAGGGTTCGGTACTCGTGTTGTCGTGCGGTTCTGTTCGCGGTTTGGACCGGCTTGCCGGTGTCATTGCCGCATATCCCGCGAAGTTGTCGGTGGCCTGTGTGATAGTCGCCGGCGATGAGTAGGCACACCGCGTTCCGGTACTGCCTCGACCCCACCGTCGAGCAGCGGACCGTGCTGGCCCGGCATGCGGGCGCGGCCCGGTTCGCCTACAACCAGTGCCTGGCGATGGTGAAAACCGCGCTCACCCAGCGGCGGACCGACCCCGAGCACCCGGTCCCGTGGACCCGGTTCGACCTGATCAACGCCTTCAACACCTGGAAGAAATCCGAAGCAGCCGGCCGGGTATTCATCGTCGACCCCACCGGGGTCACCACGGTCGAGGTCACCGGGCTGGTATGGCGTGACCAGGTGTGTCAGCAGGTGTTCGAGGAAGCCGCCACCAGCGAGGGTCGTGAAGTGGCGCGGGTCGATGATCCACCGAAACCCCTGGCTCGGGGGCTGGCGCGGCAGCGGTGGCTGGCGAAGGCCCTGTCGAGGAAGGAGAAGGGCTCCCACAACCGGCGAGAAGCCGCCACGCGGCTGGCTCGCCATCATCATCGTGTGGCGAATGTGCGTCGTCATTTCCTGCATCAGGTCACCAACGAGCTGGTCAAAACCCACGACCGGCTCGTTGTCGAGGACCTGCATGTGGCCGGGATGCTGCGCAACCCCCGGCTGGCGCGGGCGATCGCCGATGCCGGCTGGGCCGATTTCGGACGGCTGCTGGACTACAAGCAGCGGTGGCGGAGCGGCACCGTGGTCACCGCCGATCGGTGGTACCCGTCGAGTAAACGGTGTCCGACCTGCGGCACCCTCAACCCCGCCCTGACATTGTCGGACCGGGTGTTCGGCTGCGGGTGCGGATATCACGCCGACCGCGACCTCAACGCCGCCGTCAACCTCGCTGCCTGGCCGACACTCCACAGGCAAGACCCACCACAATCCCCGGACCTCCGAGCAGGGGGCCGGGTTACCAATGCCCGCCGACGGGAAGGCGCTGACCGGCACCTGATGGGTGCCGGTGCAACCGGCCCGGACGACGCGGGAACCAAGGCTCGTACCCCGGTCGGGGTATGAGCCGAGTACGCCCGAGAAGGGCGGTGCCCGATAACCCATCGAGTTGTCAGACACGCTGTTACTGTAAGTAGCCCTCGACCTGTCCCGCCGACCGTGGCTGGGCCTCGTCCGGTGGCTCGTTGCGATCGATCCGGGCCCGCCGCTGCCGCAGCAGATCCCAGCACTGATCGAGCATGACCTCCAGTTCGGCCAGTCGCCGCCGCTCCACGTCGGGATCGAGTTCCCCCCGCGAGGCCCGGGACCGCAGGTCGTGCTCGTGGTCGACGAGATCCTTGATACGCCCGAGTATGTCCTGTTCGGTCATGCCGACCATGCTACGACCCCGGTGTCGATCACCTGGTCATTCGGCCGGGCGCAACAGATAGATGTCCATGATCCAGCCCTTGCGTTCGCGCAACTGCGTCCGCCGCCGCACGATGTCGCCGGCGACCGCCCCGACCCGGCCGGCGATCAGGGCTTCGTCGGGCATCCCCAGATAGGCACCCCACCAGATGAACGTGTCGTCGGGGACGGTGGTGAAAGCGCAGTCGGCATCGAGCATGACCACCGTCGACCCGGCGCCCAGCCCTTCCTCGCGTAAGCGGCGCCCGGTGGTGATGTGTACCGGTTCGCCGATCCGGTGCAGCACAGTCCGGTGCCGGGCCGCGAGGGCGTGCACACTGGTGACCCCCGGGATCACGGTGTAGTCGAAGTCCAGCGCGCCCCGGGCCAGCACCCGTTCCACCATGCGCAGGGTCGAGTCGTAGAGCGCGGGATCACCCCAGACCAGGATCGCGCCGACCCCCTCGTGCGCCGCGAACGCCTCCTCCAGCAGCAGCGAACGCCGTTCGTGCCAGTCCAGCACCGTGCCGCGGTAGTCCGCGGGATCCCGGTCTCGGGGCGGATCGGGGATCTCCACGATCCGGTAGGGGCGGTCGGCGTGTTCGGCGAGGATCGCGGTGCGCACCGCCACGAGTTCTTGTTTCTCGACGCCCTTGCCGATCACGAAGTAGACGTCGACCTCCCGGAGGGCCTTGACCGCCTGCATCGTCACCTGGTCGGGGTCGCCGGCACCGATACCGATCACATACAGCGTGCGCATGGGGTCAGCTTGGCAGGTCGGGGACCGGGCGGGCCGCCGGGTGGCCGGAGCAGGCGGTCGCTCGAATCGATAGGGAAGTATGCTCGGCCCGTGGTCAGCGCAGCGAACAGTCAGGTCCCGGACCCGCGACACGCTCCGGACACCCAATACGAAGATCTGCTCCGGCTCGTCCTGGAGACGGGGACCGCCAAGTCGGATCGCACCGGAACCGGCACCCGCAGCGTGTTCGGACATCAGCTGCGGTACGACCTGTCCGCCGGGTTTCCCCTGATCACCACCAAGAAGGTGCATCTCAAATCGATCGTGTACGAACTGCTGTGGTTCCTGCGCGGCGACTCCAATGTGCGGTGGCTCCAGGAGCACGGGGTCAGTATCTGGGACGAATGGGCCGATGCCGAGGGCGAGCTCGGTCCGGTGTACGGGGTGCAGTGGCGGTCCTGGCCGGCCCCCGACGGCCGCCATATCGATCAGATCGCCCAGGTGCTGCACACACTGCGCACCGACCCCGATTCCCGGCGGATGCTCGTCTCGGCCTGGAATGTGGCCGAGTTGGACCGGATGGCGCTGGCGCCGTGCCATGCGCTGTTCCAGTTCTATGTCGCCGAGGGCCGGTTGTCCTGCCAGCTGTACCAGCGCAGCGCCGACCTCTTCCTCGGTGTGCCGTTCAATATCGCGAGCTACGCGCTGCTCACCGTGATGGTCGCCCAGCAGGCCGGGCTCGCGCCCGGTGATTTCATCTGGACCGGCGGTGACTGCCATATCTACGACAACCACCACGAACAGGTGACCGAGCAGCTGGCCCGCACGCCGTACCCGTTTCCGGTGCTCGAACTCGAACCCGCCGCCTCGCTGTTCGACTACCGGTACGAGGACGTGCGGGTACACGACTACCGGCACCATCCGGGGATCAAAGCGCCGGTGGCGGTGTGACCGCGACCGACTCCGCCCGCGTGATCGGCCTGATCTGGGCGCAGACCCCCGACGGGGTGATCGGGGTGGACAACACCATTCCGTGGCGGGTCCCCGAGGATATGGCTCGGTTCAAGGAGACGACTGCCGGTCATCCGGTGGTCATGGGCCGTCGCACCTGGGATTCGCTGCCCGCCCGGTTCCGGCCGCTGCCGGGCCGGCGCAATATCGTCGTGACACGGCAGCCCGGCTGGTCCGCGGACGGAGCGGAAGCGGCCGCGTCGGTCGAGGCCGCGCTGGCACTCGCGGCGCCCGCGACGACGTGGGTGATCGGCGGCGGCGAGATCTACCGGTTGGCGCTTCCGTATGCCGGCGAACTGCTGATCACCGAGGTCGACACCGAGGTGGACGGTGACGCACACGCCCCGGCCCTGGGGCCGGAGTGGTCGTCGGCCGATCCGGCGACCTGGCTCGAATCCTCGAGTGGGCTGCGCTACCGGATCAGGCGTTTCACCCGCGACTGACCGCCGGCGCCCGCGCCCCGGCGGACGATACCGGCGCGAGCCTCGGAAAAACGCCGGAACGGTTGAGCCGGGTCGGGCATACTCGGCTGTACGTCCCGCGATCACAGCCCGGTCGTGGGTATGTGGAGGCGAAAGGCTGTCCATGGACAAGAAATCGCTGACAGCGGTGGCCCGGCAGCAACTCAAGCTGGCCGCGACCGTGACAAGTGGCCGCAGTTCGCAGACCATCTACGGCGGTCACGCGAATTCGCTACGCCAGACCGTGGTGGGGTTGTGCGCCGGTCAGAGCCTGGCCGAACACGACAACTACGGTGAGGCCACCCTGCTCGTCCTCTCCGGCACGCTCACGCTGCACAGTGGGGACAACGAGTGGAAGGGGTCGGCCGGGGATCTGCTGGTTGTACCGAAGGCCCGGCACAGTGTGCAGGCCATCGATGATGTGGCCTTTCTGCTGACAGTGGCCAAGTAGGCAGCCCCGGGTCACGCCTTTGCCGGTCCCGCGCCGGTAATGTGATCGGCTATGGGGCAGCCGCAGCCGATTCTCGAACCACTCACCCCGGCCGCGTATTTCCTGGTCGCCACCATCGGCCCCGGTGGTGAGGCGGCTGCCCGGGATCTGCTCGCCGAACTGCCCGGTCTGCGCCGGGCCATCGGATTCCGGTTGCCGGGCGCCGGGCTGGGCTGTATCACCGGGATCGGCTCCACCGCCTGGGATCGCTTGTTCGGTGGGCCCCGCCCGGCCGAACTGCACGAGTTCCCCGGGTACGAGGGGCCGCTGCACCGGGCTCCCGCCACGCCGGGCGATCTGCTCTTCCACATCCGCGGCCAGGTGCACGATGCCTGTTTCGAACTGGCCATGGCGATCGGCGACCGGTTGGCCGATATCGGCACGATCGTCGACGAGACGGTCGGCTTCCGCTATTTCGAACAACGTGACCTGCTCGGTTTCGTCGACGGCACCGAGAACCCGGAGGGCGGTCTGCCGGATACACCCGCCGGCCGGGCCGCGCTGATCAGCACCGGCGACCCGGATTTCACCGGCGGCAGCTATGTGATCGTGCAGAAGTACCTGCACGATCTGACCGCTTGGCGGGCGCTGCCGGTGCAGGAGCAGGAACGGGTGATCGGCCGCACCAAACTCGAGGATTTCGAACTCGATGACGAGGTGAAACCCCCGGACTCGCATATCGCGGTGAACCAGGTGATCGAGCCAGACGGCACCGAACGGCAGATCCTGCGCGCGAACATGCCGTTCGGCAGTGTCCGCGAGGGTGAGTTCGGCACCTATTTCGTCGGCTATTCGGCGACCCCCCGGACCACCGAGATCATGCTGGAGCGGATGTTCCTCGGGACCGACGAGGCCACCCACGATCGCATCCTGGATTTCTCCACCGCGGTCACCGGCACCCTCTTCTTCGTTCCGCCGCAGGATTTCTTCGACGATCTGCCCGACCCGCCGGAGGATGCCGCGGCGGCAGATCCGGGCCCGCCGCCGGCCGCCGACGGTTCTCTCGGTATCGGCACGTTGAAAAGGAGCAGCACCGTATGAACAACCTGCATCGCGAACTCGCGCCGATCACCGACGCGGCCTGGGCAGTTATCGAAGAGGAGGCCACGCGGACCTTCAAACGGCACAATGCCGGCCGCCGGGTGGTCGACCTGTCCGGTCCGCACGGTACGGACTATTCGGCCCGCGGGCTGGGTCATACGACGCCGGTCGCCGCCCCGCACGACGGTGTCCAGGCGCGGCAGCGGGTGGTGGCGCCGCTGGTCGAGTTGCGGGTGCCGTTCACACTCTCGCGCGAGGAACTCGACAATGTCGAGCGCGGCGCCCAGGACACGGACCTGGACCCGGTGAAGGACGCCGCCCGCAATATCGCCTTCGCCGAGGACCGGGCCGTCTTCGAAGGTTACGCGGCGGCCGGAATCACCGGTATCCGCGCCGCCTCGTCGAACCGGTCGATCGCACTGCCCGAGGATGTGTTCGGGGTACCCGAGGTGATCGCCCTGGCGGTGAGTCAGTTGCGGCTGGCCGGTGTCGACGGGCCGTATTCGGTGCTGCTGAGCGCCGACCTCTACACGAAGGTGAGCGAGACCTCCAACCACGGTCATCCGCTGCGCACCCATCTGGAACGCCTGGTTCCCGAGGGGGAGATCATCTGGGCGCCGGCCATCGACGGGGCGTTCGTGCTCACCACCCGTGGCGGCGACTTCGATCTCACCGTGGGCCAGGATCTGTCCATCGGCTATCTTGCCCACGACGCCGAAACGGTCCAGCTCTATTTCCAGCAGAGCCTGACCTTCCATGTGTACTCGGCGGAGGCCGCCGTCGCGCTGTTCTGAGCGGGTGACCAGCGTCGTCTCCAGGCGTCGGCGATCGTCCGGTACGGTGTGGCCAGCACCAGTTCGCGGGGTGAACGGAGTCGGTATGCAGAGGGTGCACGCTGGTGTCGTGCCCACCGGTCGGGTGCTGGGTTACAGCCTGGCCGGGGTCGCGGTGGTGGTGGCGGTGACCGTTCCCACAGTGCTGCTGTTCGGGCCCGCCCGAGTGTTCACCGGGATCGTCCTCGGCGCGATACTCGCTGTCGCCGCGTTGTTCGCGCTGTTCACCCGGGACACGGTGATCCTCACCGAGCAGGCGATCCATCGGCGGACGCCGTGGTCGGCGACCAGTATCGATTGGGAGCGCGTGGTGGCGGGGCGTTTCGGCCTCGACGAGGACGCGCGCTGGTCGCTCGCGCTGGATCTGACCGGAGGCGAGGAATTGCACAGCGAACTCGTGCTGCTGTCCATTCCGCCGGTCCGTGGGCCGGTCTCGGGAGCCTACGACCTGCGTAAGCGCGAACAGGTCAACGAGATACGTAATATGTTGCGCCACAAGAAAATCCCGATCACCGTGCTGCCCGATATCGCGGGCGCCCTGGAGCGGCACTGGCAGATCGCCCCACCGACTCGCTGAGTCCGGCCGGTGCCCTACGCGCGCCGTACCTCGCGGGCAGCTCCCCGACCGCTGCCACCCTGGACGAAATTCCGCCGCACGACAGAGGAGCACAGAGCAATGGTCCGCTATGCCCGAGCTTTCGCGGCAGTACTGACACTGGTGGCGGCGCTGGGTGCCGGACTGCCGGGAGTCGTCGCGCGGGCCGAGGCTGCCTGGTACCCGGGTCGGCTGCTCTCGGCCGAACCGCTCGGCCGGCCGTGGGCCGGGCTCGACGGTGTGCAGCGGATCGAATACGTGACCACCGGCCCCGGGGGTGAACTGGTTCCCGCGGCCGCCGTGGTGCGCATCCCCGAGGGACCGGCCCCGGCGGGGGGCCGCCGGGTGGTCGCCTGGGACCACGGCACCTCCGGGCTCGCGCAGGAATGCGGTCTCACCGGTTACGACGAGCTCGAGAAGGAAACCGGGCCGTCCGTGGCGCGCCTCAGCGACGCCGGATACGCCGTCGTCGCCCCCGACTACATCGGCCTGAGTCCCAATTCGCCGGGTCCCCATCCGTATCTGCAGACCACGAGCGAGGCCACCGCCACGATCGACGCGGTGCGCGCCGCCCGCTCGGCATACCCCGGACTGGCCCCGAGCTGGGCGGTGGCCGGGTGGTCACAGGGTGGACATGCCGCGCTCGGCACCGGCCGGCTCGCGCCCGAGTACGCCCCGGAACTCGACTTCCGCGGTACCGCCGCCCTTGCCCCGGTCAGCAATCTGGAGAGCATCTTCCTGCGTTCGCGCCCGGATCAGCCGGAGATTCCCGGGTACGTGGGCCGGTACGCGCCCATGGTGCTCGCCGGTATGGTCGGCGCCCGGCTGGGCCCCGAGGTCGGCGATTTCCTGACTCCGCGGGGCTCTCGGTTCATCGCCGGTCTCAGCACCAACTGCAATTCCCAGGCCTCGGCCATGCTGGACGCCACGGAGATCGGGTCCCTGGTATCGCGGCCCTTGAACGATCCGGATTTCGCGCCGGTGGTGCGCGACTACATGAGCGTGCCGATCAGCGGCTACCGGGATCCGATCCTGGTCGTACACGGCGTCTACGACGCCATCGTCCCGTTACCGCTGACCCTCGCGCTGGTCGGGCAGTTCGGCCTGAACGGCACGGAGCACGCGGTCCAGTTTCTCGAGGCCGGCCACGCGGACCTGACGGAGAAAGGCGGCCTCGACCGCACTCTCACCTTCCTCGACAAGGTGCTGCCGCCCGGCTGACCCCGTTCAGACGAACGCCCGCTCGATGATCGCCGTCGTATCCACGCCCGTGGGCAGCGTCCCGAACGCGGCACCCCAGTCCGCACCCAGCCGGGACGCGCAGAAGGCGTCCGCGACCGCGCGGTGGCCGTGCCGGACCAGCTGGGCGCCCTGCAGGACCAGGGCCATCAGCTCGACGATCCGGCGCGCCCGGTACTCGATATCGCTGCGATCGGCCAGTTCCTTGCCGACCCGGTCGATCGCGTGATCCAGATGCGGGTTCTCCCCGCGCGCCCGGGACACCTCGGCGAAGTACGCCTCCACGGTCTCGGGCTGGGCGCCCATCGCGCGCAGGGCATCGAGCGCGGCTACATTGCCCGATCCCTCCCAGATCGACATGAGCGGCGCCTCCCGGTACAGCCGCGGCATCCCGGATTCCTCGACGTAACCGTTTCCGCCGAAGCATTCGAGGGCCTCGGCGGCGTGCGTGGCCGCGCGTTTGCACACCCAGTACTTGGTCACCGCGAGCGCGATCCGGCGCAGCGCGGCTTCGCCGGAATCCGACGCGGCGCGATCGGTGGCCCCGGCCAGCCGCAGCATGACCGTGGTGGCGGCCTCGGATTCGAGCACCAGATCGGCCAGGACATTGCGCATCGCGGGCTGGTCGACCAGCGTGGCACCGAACGCCTTGCGATGGCGGGCGTGGTGCACCGCGCGTACGGCCGCCGTGCGCATCCCGACCGCGGAACCGATCACACAGTCGAGCCGGGTCATATTGACCATTTCGATGATGGTCTTCACCCCGGCGCCCTCCGCGCCGATCGGCCAGCCGATCGCGTTCTCGTACTCGATCTCCGAGGACGCGTTCGATTTGTTGCCCAGTTTGTCCTTGAGCCGTTGCAGCCGGATCGGGTTGCGGGAACCGTCGGGCAGCACCCGCGGCAGCAGGAAACACGACAGCCCGCCCGGCGCCTGCGCGAGGGTCAGGAACATATCCGACATCGGCGCCGAGGTGAACCATTTGTGCCCGACGAGCCGATACGTGCCGTCGGGTTGCGGGGTCGCGGTGGTGGTGTTGGCGCGCACATCGGACCCGCCCTGCTTCTCCGTCATGGACATACCGGCGATGAGCCCCGCCTTGGTGGACGGCTCGCGCAACCCGAAATCGTAGGTGCGGGCGGTGAGCAGCGGTTCGTACCGCGCCGCCAGCTCCGGGTTGTGCCGCAGTGCCGGAATCGCGGCGTAGGTCATCGAGACAGGACACATGTGCCCGGCGTCGGCGGCGCCCCAGACGTAGAACTTGGCGGCCCGCGCCACATGGGCGCCGGTCCGGTCGTCGGCCCACGGTGCGGCGTGCAGCCCGTGTTCGACCGCCACGGTCATCAGATCGTGCCAGTACGGATGGAATTCCACCTCGTCGACGCGGTGGCCGTAGCGGTCGTGGGTGTGCAGGACGGGCGGATACTCGTTGGCGAGCCGGCCCCACTCCTGAACCCGCTCGGTACCGGCGAGTGTGCCGAGTTCGCGCACCTCCGCCTCGGCCCACCCGGCGCCCTCCCGGTGCAGACCGGCCAGCAACGCCGGGTCCCGGGAGACCTCGAACGGTGTGATCGGCGGAACCTGGTTGAGAACCTCGTGCGTGAGCATCCATCGATTATGCGTCCCATGTCACACCGCGAGCCTTCCGGGGATCGGGACCGGTCGGTATCGATGGGTGGGTGAGCGGCCCTGCCGTGGTCCGGTCGTGCGCAGCCTCGCCCCGGTAGCGCCCGATTCTTGCTCGGGCAGCCCGCGGCGCGCCCGTCGTCCGCACAGTACGCGGTGGGCTGACCAGCCGGGCCCGGTGCGCCCGGCGATCTTTCGGAAACAATGGATAACCTGTGCCAATGCGCCGATTGAGCGTTGTCGACGAAATTTTCCTGCGCACGCATCAGGGGCTCGGCACCCCGATCGCGCTCCAGGGGCTGTGGCGCACCGCCGGGGCGGTGGAACCCGAGATACTCGCACGACTGCACGAGGCACTGCGCACCGGCCCGCTCGCCCGCCGGGTGGTGCGCCCCCGAGTCCCGGGCGCTCGGGCGCGGTGGCAGCGCAATGATCGCGCTCATCCGCTCGACCGGCACCGTACGGCGCTCGCACCCGCCGAGATCCCGCACTGGGCCGACACACTCGGTGCCGAGCTGGATCCCGAACACGGCCCGGGCTGGCGACTGTCGGCGGCACCGCTCACCGACGGTGGCACGATCGTGGCCCTCACCTGTTCCCATGTTCTCGCCGATGCCCGGGGGCTGATTCTCGCCGTGGAACAAGCGCTGGGGGCGATGGACTCGGACCGCGCGGTGGACCTCGTGTGCGCCCGGCCGGTGGCGGCACCGGGCGACGACACCGGGGACGGCCCGGATTCGGATTGGTTCGACGCGGCGCGTATCTGGGCGACGGTCGGGCTCGGTGGTGTGCGTGCCGCCGCGACCCGGATACCGCGCGGTGTCCGTGGGCCGGGGCACGAAAAGCCGCTCGCCGGCCGCGAAGGGACAGCGACGGGCGCCGGTGGCGCGTCTCGCACCGGGCTTCCCTTGCCGCCGGCGATCGAGGACCGAACCGACCCATCCGGACCTGCCGAGACCTCCGCGTTCGCCGTGCTTCCCGAACCGGCGGTCATCCTGCGCTGTCCGGCCGAGGACTGGGAGGCGGTCGCCGCGCGATACGGGGGCACAGCCAACAGCCTGTTCATCTGGTTCGTCGCGAACACCCTGTGGACCGCGGGCTTCCCCGGCGCCGCGATCGCGGCGAGCCTGCCGGTGGACACCCGGGACGAGGCCCGGATCGACAACGATCTGGCGGTGACCGAGATCGCGGTGACCCCGGGGGACGGTCCGGCCGAGATCCGCGCGAAGAGCCGGTCCGCCTACGAGCGGCGGATGACCAGCCCTGGGGGACTACCGGAGGAGTTCCTCTACCTGGTGCCCGACAAGGTGGCCCATCTGCTGTCCCGGGGAGCGGGGGAACGCGACATCCTGTGCTCGAATATCGGCCCGATCCCGGCGGCGCTGTCGACCCTCGGGCCGCATGAGTGCACCGGTATCGCGACCCGGGCCGTTCATCCCGGCCTCGACTACGCGCGGCGGCCGCGCACCCGGCTGTCCGGCTACCTGTGCCGTTTCCGGGACGACTACATCCTGACCGTCGCGAGCCTCTACCCGGAACGTATAGCCGATGCGGCCGCACTGCACCGGCTGGTCACCGCGACCGCCGCGCGGGTGGACCTGCCGATCCGGCCGTGGTGAGGGTCAGCGGTTGGCGCGGTACCAGCGGATCAACGCATCGGTGGACGAATCACCCTGCGGCGCAGGGTCTTCCGGTTCGGTGAGCAGTGGTGCCAGCGCCAGGGCCTGCTGCTTGCCCAGTTCCACACCCCACTGGTCGAAACTGTCGATCCCCCAGATCACACCCGCCACGAACACCTGGTGCTCGTAGAGCGCGATCAGCTGGCCCAGCACCGCGGGGGTGAGCCGGGGCGCGAGGATCGTGGTGCTGGGCCGGTTGCCGGGCATCACCTTGTGCGGTACCAGTTCCGGCGGTGTGCCCTCGGCGGCGATCTCCTCGGCGGTCTTCCCGAACGCCAGCACCTTGGTCTGCGCGAAGAGATTACTCATCAGGATGTCGTGCATACTGCCGGTGCCGTCGCGGGTGGGCAGATCATCGGTGGGCTGAGCGAAACCGATGAAATCGGCGGGGATCAGCCGGGTGCCCTGGTGCAGAAGCTGATAGAAGGCGTGCTGACCGTTGGTGCCGGGTTCGCCCCAGAAGATCTCGCCGGTGGTGGTGGTGACCGGGGAACCGTCCGCGCGCACAGATTTACCGTTCGATTCCATCGTGAGCTGCTGCAGATAGGCCGGGAAACGGGCGAGATCGTTGGAGTACGGCAGTACCGCGCGCGACTGTGCGCCGAAGAAGTTCGCGTACCACACACCGAGCAGCGCCAGCAGGGCCGGCGCGTTCTCCGCCAGCGGCGCGGTGGCGAAATGGCGGTCCATATCGTGCATACCGGCGAGGAATTCGGCGAACCGGGTGGGACCGATCGTCACCATGACCGACAGCCCGATGGCCGAATCCACCGAATACCGGCCGCCGACCCAATCCCAGAAGCCGAACATATTGTCGGTGTCGATACCGAACTCGGCGACCCGCCCGGCGTGTGTGGACACCGCGACGAAGTGTTTCGCCACGGCATCCGGGCCGAGGGCGTCGACCAGCCAGCGGCGGGCGGCGGTGGCGTTGGTCAGGGTCTCCAGGGTCGAGAAGGTTTTGGAGGCCACGATGAACAGGGTGGTCGCCGGATCCAGATCCGCCAGTGTGGCCACCAGATCGGCGGGATCCACATTGGAGACGAACCGGGCGCCGATACCGGCGTCCGCGTAGTGGCGCAGCGCCTGGTGCACCATCACCGGGCCGAGATCCGAACCGCCGATACCGATGTTCACCACGGTGCGGATCCGCTCCCCGGTCGCACCGCGCCAATCGCCCGAACGCACCGAGTCGGCGAAGGCACCCATCCGGTCGAGTACCTCGTGTACCGCGGCGACCGCGTCCGCGCCGTCGATGGTGAGCGAACTGCCCTTCGGCAACCGCAACGCGGTATGCCCCACCGCCCGGTCCTCGGAGGTGTTGATGTGTTCGCCGCGCAGCATCCGGTCACGCTGCGTCTCCACACCTGCTTCCCGGGCCAAATCCACCAGCAATTGCAGGGTCTCCCGGGTGACGCGATGCTTGCTGTAGTCGATCCGCAGCTCACCCGCGGTCAGCGTGAGGTCGCGGCCGCGCGGTGGATCTTCGGCGAACAGGTCCCTCAGTTGTAGGGCGGCGATCGCAGTGTGATGATCGCGCAATTTCTGCCATGCCGCCGATGCGGTGATGTCGACGCTCACACTGGCCGAGCGTACAACCCACCGGTCCCGGACGCAGGCGCGGCCGGAACCGCGGCGGGTCCCGGATCGCCGGACGAAGGAGAACGAAGGCGGTTGCCCGCCGGTAACTCCAGCGGGTCGGGGTGCAGCTCTGAAGTACCTTCCGTCTGATCCGGATGGTCAGCGTCCGTGGTCGGGGCCCGCCCCGGTTCTGGAGCGACCGAGCGTGTGCGGTCGGCCCTCCAGAGACCGATGAGCGTTGAGCACTGACGGTGATGCGGACCTCTCGGGCTGGTCGAGGCGCACCTCCACATACACGTTCCGTCTACTTCGGATGGTCGACGTTCGTGGTCGGGGCCCGCCCCCGGTTCTGGAGCGTGTGCCGCCGACCGTCGATGGATCGGTGACCATTGAGCACTTACAGTGGTGCGAGCCTCCCCAGGCTGGTCAAGGTGCACGACAGCATGCCTGTTCTGTCTATTCCGGATGGTCTGCCTCGGTGGTCGGGGCCCGCCCCCGGTTCTGGAGCGACAGAGCGAAGGAGCGCAGCGACTGAGCGGCGGAGTGAAGAACCGGGGGCGGGCCCCGACCCGCGGCGCCGGAGGCGCCGCCGATAAACACAGCCGACTTCTGCCGGTTCCGCGCTTAGGCTGGCCTGTATGGCATCGGAAACCGAAGTACTCGCATCCGTCCCGAAGCAACTGTGGATCGGCGGGCCAGTCGACGCCACCGGCGGGGGCACCTTCGCGGTGCACAACCCGGCGAACGGCGAGGTGCTGGCCGAGGTGGCGGACGGGTCCCCGGAGGACGCGGTACGGGCCCTGGACGCCGCGGTCGCGGTCCAGGCGCAGTGGGCCGCGACTCCGGCCCGCGAGCGCGGGGAGATCCTGCGGGCGGTCTTCGAGCGCATCACCGCGCGCGCCGAGGAATTCGCCCTGCTGATGACCCTGGAGATGGGCAAGGCCCTGCCGGAGAGCCGGAACGAGGTCCGCTACGGTGCCGAGTTCTTCCGCTGGTTCAGCGAGGAGGCCGCACGCATCCACGGCCGCTATCTGCACGCTCCCTCGGGCACCGGCCGCATCCTGGTGCACAAACAGCCGGTCGGTCCCTGTCTGGCGATTACGCCGTGGAACTTCCCGCTCGCGATGGGCACCCGCAAGATCGGCCCCGCGCTGGCGGCGGGCTGCACCATGATCGTCAAACCGGCTTCGGCGACCCCGCTCACCATGCTGCTGCTGGCGAAGCTGTGCTCCGAGGCCGGTCTGCCCGACGGTGTGCTGTCGGTGATCACCTCCCGCCGGTCCGGCGCGGTGACGCAGCCGCTGCTCGACGATCCCCGGTTGCGCAAGCTCACTTTCACCGGGTCCACCGAGGTCGGTCGCACCCTCGTCGAGAAATCGGCTTCCGGCCTGCTGCGCACATCGATGGAACTCGGCGGGAACGCGCCGTTCGTGGTGTTCGACGACGCCGATATCGATGCGGCCGTCGAGGGAGCCCTGCTGGCCAAGCTGCGTAACGGCGGTGAGGCATGCACCGCGGCCAACCGCTTCCATGTACACCGCGCGGTGGTCGAGGAGTTCACCGAGAAGTTCGTGGCGGCGATCAACTCCCAGGTCCGGCTGGGCCCGGGTACCGATCCGGACACCACGCTCGGCCCGCTGGTCAGCGAGGACCAGTTGAACACCGTCGCCGAACTGGTCGACGACGCGGTCGACGCGGGCGCCTCGGTCCGGGTCGGCGGGAAGGCTCCGGGCGGTCCGGGCTGGTTCTATCCGGCGACCGTGCTCACCGATATCCCCGCGCGGGCGCGCATCCTCCGCGAGGAGGTTTTCGGCCCGGTGGCGCCGATCGTCGCCTTCGATACCGAGGAAGAGGGGCTGGCCGCCGCCAACGACACCGAGTTCGGCCTGGTGAGCTATATCTACACTCGGGACCTCGAGCGGGCGCTGCGGGTGGCCGAGGGACTGGAGAGCGGAATGGTGGGGGTGAACCGCGGGGTGATCTCGGACCCGGCGGCCCCGTTCGGCGGCGTCAAGGCCTCCGGTTTCGGCCGGGAAGGCGGTACCGAGGGGATCGAGGAATACCTGTCGACCAAGTACATCGCCATGACGTGACAGACAGTACGAACCGCCCTGGGGCATGGTCACCCGGGGCGGTTCGTGAGGTTGCGGCGGTCTGCGGGCCGCCGCGTCGGTTCTGTTGGGAGCTACCTGCCGAGACGTCCGCGCCCGAGACGCAGCAGCAGCATCGCCAGGGTATGACCCTCCTGGCCGAGTTCGCTGAAGCGCTCCAGCACTTTCATCTCCCGGCTGTGCACCAGGCGGGTACCCCCGGAAGCCATCCGGGTTCGTCCGATTACCCGCGAGATCTCCGTCCGGCGCTTGATGGCCGTGAGGATCTCCGCATCTAGCCGGTCGATCTCCTTCCGAAGCTTTTCGATCTCGGCTTCGGTCCGAGGGAGCTCCGAGTCCGCGTCGGTAGTCGAACCCGACCCGGTCGCCGTAGCGGGTGTGCTCATTTCTCATCTCCTCGTGTCAGAACCTGGATCGGCGCCGAGGCGCGTCGTGTTACCGATCCAGAGCTCTTCCACCGCGTGAAAAAGACCCGGCGGGTCTGGTAGTACCGTTCCCCCTTACCTGTCCCGGTCGGGCCTCAGGTGCCCGGTCTGCGGCCCAGCTGTCCACACAACCGGCGCGGATGTTTCGCTGAAGGGCAAACCATATTGCCAGTTTGCCACGGTAACCGATGTATGCAAAACGCTCACTGGTGGGGATATCGGCCCGCCGAGTGGTCCCACCGGCGACGAATTCGGCCGAGTGTTCGATCGTGTCGGGTCGCGGCGGTAGCGTGAACAGACGATGGACACCACCGCGGCAGCACTTCGTTCGGATTCGCACAATTCCCGTGCCACCACCTCCGCCGCCGGCTCGCCGGAGCCCGGCCCGGCGCCGGAGGCCGCGGCCCTGCCCGGCCTGGAACTATCCGGCGCCGACCGGCGCGCGGCGGCGCCCGGTGGCCGCGAGCCCGGTGTGCCCGGCGGCCTGGCCGCGCTGCGGCAGCGGGTACAGGCCGAGCAGGCGCAGCAGCGCACCGATACCGCGCAGCGCCGGGCGGAGGAGGCCGAACAGCTGCTGGAGGGCCTCAACCCGCAGCAGCGCGCCGCGGTACTGCACACCGGCTCGCCGCTGCTGATCGTGGCCGGCGCGGGTTCGGGCAAGACCGCCGTGCTGACCCGCCGGATCGCCTACCTGCTGGCCGCGCGCGGGGCCACCCCCGGGCAGATCCTGGCCATCACCTTCACCAACAAGGCCGCCGCCGAGATGCGCGAGCGGGTCATCGACCTGGTGGGTCCGCGCGCCGCGAGTATGTGGGTGTCGACCTTCCACTCGAGTTGTGTGCGGATCCTGCGTACCCAGTCGGCCCTGCTGGCCGGTCTGAACTCGAACTTCTCCATCTACGACGCCGACGATTCCCGGCGGCTGCTCACCATGATCGGCCGGGATCTCGAACTGGACGCCAAGAAGTACACCCCGCGGCTGCTCGCGACCGCGATCTCGAACCTGAAGAACGAACTCGTCGGCCCGGAACAGGCGAGCAGCGACGCGGAATTCGAGGACGCCGAGCTGCCGCGCGTCGTCGCCCGTGTGTACACCGAATACCAGCGGCGGCTGCGCACGGCCAACGCGCTGGATTTCGACGACCTCATCGGTGAGACGGTCGCCCTACTGCAACGGCATCCCGAGGTCGCCGAGTACTACCGCCGCCGCTTCCGGCACGTCCTGGTGGACGAATACCAGGACACCAACCACGCGCAGTACGTGCTGGTGCGGGAACTGGTCGGGCATCACACCGCGGGGTCCGGGACGGCCGGTGAAGCCGCCGACACCGACGCCGGCGCGGCGGCCGCCGCACCGGGCACCGAGGCCCCGGAACCGGATGCGCACACGGTGCCGCCGAGCGAACTCTGCGTGGTCGGGGACGCCGATCAGTCCATCTACGCCTTCCGCGGCGCCACCATCCGCAATATCGAGGAATTCGAGCGCGATTTCCCCGACGCCGAAACGATCCTGCTGGAACAGAACTACCGGTCCACGCAGAACATCCTGTCCGCGGCCAACTCGGTGATCTCGCGCAACAGCAACCGCCGCGACAAGCGGCTGTGGACCGATGCCGGTGCGGGCGAACTCATCACCGGCTACGTCGCCGACAACGAACACGACGAGGCGGCCTTCGTCGCGCGCGAGATCGACCGGCTGGTCGACGAGGGCGAGGCCGCCTACTCCGATATCGCGGTGTTCTACCGCACCAACAACAACTCCCGGGCCCTGGAAGAGATATTCATCCGGATGGGCCTGCCCTACAAGGTGGTCGGCGGGGTCCGGTTCTACGAGCGCAAAGAGGTCCGCGATGTCGTCGCCTACCTGCGGGTCCTGGAGAACCCGGACGATGCGGTGAGCCTGCGCCGGATCCTCAACACCCCGCGCCGCGGTATCGGTGACCGCGCCGAGGCCTGTGTGGCCGTGCACGCCGAACAGCGCGGTATCGGTTTCGCCGAGGCACTGCGCGATGCCGCCGCCGGTGAGGTCGCGCTGCTGAACACCCGGGCGCGCAACGCCATCGCCGGATTCGTCGCGCTGCTCGAGCAGATCCGGGCCGCCGGTGAAATGGACGAGGTCGATTTCCCCGATGTGGGCGCGGTGGTCGAGGCGGTACTGGATCGCACCGGCTACCGGGCGGAACTGGAGGCCTCCGACGACCCGCAGGACGGCGCGCGGCTGGACAACCTGAACGAACTCGTCAGCGTCGCCCGGGAGTTCAGTTCCGAGGCGCGGAACGCACTCGAGGCCGCCCGGGCCGAGGGCCTGGTACCGGAAACGGGTGAGGGCGAACCCGAACCCGGTTCGCTGGCCGCGTTCCTGGAACGGGTATCGCTGGTGGCCGATGCCGACCAGATACCCGAGGAGGGTTCGGGCATGGTCACCATGATGACCCTGCACACCGCCAAGGGCCTGGAGTTCCCGGTGGTCTTCGTGACCGGATGGGAGGACGGCCAGTTCCCGCATCTGCGGGCCCTCGGCGACCCCACCGAACTGGCCGAGGAACGCCGGCTGGCCTATGTGGGGATCACCCGGGCCCGGCGTCGCCTGTACCTCACCCGCGCGGTGGTCCGCTCGGCGTGGGGGCAGCCGGTGTTCAACCCGGAGTCCCGGTTCCTGCAGGAGGTCCCGGACCATCTGATCGATTGGCAGCGGCTGGAACCCAAACGGTCGTCGGCTCCGGCGCAGTACGGCCGCCGCCGCGGGCCCGAGTCGAGCGACGAGGACTGGACCGGCGGCTGGCCGCAGGCGCGGGAGGCCCGGCCCGGTATCCGGGAGACCCGCCCGGCTCGGCGCGGCGTGTCCCGCAACAATGTCGGCCTGGTGCTGGCGGTCGGCGACCGGGTCAGCGACGACAAGTACGGTCTCGGCCGGGTGGTCGCCGCGGACGGGGTCGGCGATATGGCCAGTGTGACGATCGATTTCGGGACCAGCGGCACCATCCGGCTCATCCCGAAGTTCAGTCAGACCCTCACCAAGCTTTAGCGTCCCCCACGGGGTTCGGCCGCGCGGTAGGTTCCGATCATGGAGTCTGTCGCGCAGCATCTGATGTGGTTCGTGCCGATGCTCTGGCTCGGCATGGTGCTGGCCATCTCGTTCCTGGAGGCGCCGCTGAAATTCCGCGCGCCCGGGGTCACCACCGAACTCGGACTGGGGATCGGGCGGCTGGTGTTCCGGGCGCTGAACACCGTGGAGGCCGTGCTGGCGGCGGTGCTGCTGGTGGCGGCCGTCGTGCTGGCGCCCGCCGGGGCGGTGTGGGTGTGGCTCGCGATCGCGGTGGTGATCCTGGTGGTCCAGCTGGCCGTGGTGCGCCCGCCGCTGTCGCGCCGCTCGGATCGGGTGCTCGCGGGTGAGGAGCTACCGCGTTCGACGGCGCACTACTGGTACATCGGGCTGGAGATCGCCAAGGCGACCGCGTTGATCGGGCTGGCGGTCGCCGCCGCACCGTGAAAGCGACCACGGCCGGGTGCTCCGAGGTTCGTGTCGTGGCTATCCGGCGGCGGAGAAGGAGAGGGCCGGTCAGTCGCCGTTGCCGGTCAAGCTGATCCCCCGGGTGGCCAGCCACGGCACCGGGTCGATCTTGTCACTACCGTTGAGCCATACCTCGAAGTGGCAGTGCGGGCCCGTGGAGAACCCGCGGTTGCCCATCGTGGCGATCTGGTCGCCGGCGTACACGTATTCGCCCACCGAGACGGTGGTGGTGTCGACGTGCCCGTAGACGGTGACGGTACCGTCGGCGTGCAGCAGGCGTACCCACATTCCGAAGCCCGAGGCGGGCCCGGCATCGATGACCTCGCCGTCGGCCACCGCGTAGATCGGGGTGCCGATGGGCCCGGCCACGTCGATGCCGAGATGCTGGACGCCCCAGCGGGCGCCGAACCCGGAGGTGTACGCGCCGCTGGTGAATTTCGCGAACAGCGGCCGGAACTTGGCTTCTTCGGCCTGGGCCAGATCCTCTGCGAATTGGGCTCCGTTGGCCAGCATCTCGCCGAAGCGGCTGGTGTCGACCGGGAGGTTGCCGCCGAGCATTTGCGGTGACGCCGTGTTCGATGCGGCGGCCGGATCCTCGGTGGCCATCGACTGTGCGGCGATCTCGTGGACCGAGCCGGCCGCCTCGTAATCGGTGGCCTGCTGTGCCTGTTTGTGCTCGGTGGGTTCGGCGGTGGCGCACTGTCCGGCGGCCACCACGGCGCCCGCGGCCACCGCGACGACCGCGGCGCGGCCCTTGAGCGCGGACGGCGGCGCGGCTACCCGATGTGCGCCCCGGGAGCGGGACTGCCGGGTTTCTTCGGGCTCGTCCTCGGCGACCGGCGCGCTCTCCAGCGCCTCGGCGATCGTCGTGGGTGCGGCGTAGCGGCCGGATTCCGCTCGGCGGTCCGGCTCGTAGGGCGCGGGGTCGGGCCACGATTGCGCCGGCGCCTCGGACCAGGACTGTGCCTCGGTCCAGCTCTGGTGGGTGTTCCAATTGGGATCACTGTGCCAGACGGGCTTGTCGTTCTGCTGCCACCCGCCCTGCCGCCAGTTGTCCTGGGCCTGCTGCTCACCACCGGACCAGCTGTCGGCCTGGGAATCGGCCCAACCCTGGTTGGTCGCCCAGAAGTCGTCGGCGGCGGTGCGGTGGGCATCGGCGGCGGCCGAGGCGGCAGCGGTGTTGAGGGGGCGGCGGCGGCCCCGGCTGTCACCGGGTGCGCCGAAGGCGTTGAACGGCTGGACCGCTTCGGCCGGCTGCGCGTTCTCGTGCCGGCGCCGGGCGCGACCGTCGGGGTGGGCGTCGAGGGTGCCGCGGTGGTTCATCGGCCGGTTCGCATCCGACTGGCACCGGACTTCCGGCCGATGGTGGGGGGATGCGGTGCCGGAAGGGCTGCTGCCGAACGGCTCTGCGACTGCGGAGCGGGGTGCTGCGTCAAGCTGCCGTCCTCTCTAAACCTGCTCAGGGAGCAATATCACGGAGATCTCTACTCGCGGAACAACCGGGTGCGCAAGCATCCACGCTGTGCAACGTTTGTGATCGGCCTGTGACATCGACCGTTCGACGGTAACGAAACGATTGCGACGCGGCAAGCGGTAGGACGTTTTCAAACGTTACTGTGACATTGATCACGTTTCCCCGGCAGGCGGACCTCACGGTCGGACACTCTGTCCTGTGATCCCGCGGCCGCGATCGTCCTCCTCGCGTGGACGGTCGCCGTGCACCGCCTGCGGCTCACCCGGAAGCTACTCGCCGGTAGCCTTGGCCTGCGGCTTTTCCCTCCCCGCGGGAAGGCTCGTGACCTGCGCCACTTAGGATGAACGTGCCCGATCGGGCGTGCCTGTGAGTGGTTAGAGTCCGAACGACCCGCTACCGACGTCGGGCCGCCAACAAAGACGTTGTCATAGCAACGCAGACGAGACGGTGAGTACATGGATCTCTTCGAATATCAGGCGAAGGAGCTCTTCGTAAAGCACGGGGTGCCTTCGTCGGAAGGCCGCGTGACCGACACTGCCGAGGACGCCCGCGCGATCGCTGCGGAAATCGGCAAACCGGTGATGATCAAGTCCCAGGTGAAGGTCGGCGGCCGCGGCAAGGCCGGTGGCGTCAAGTACGCGGCCACCCCGGACGACGCGTTCACCCACGGGCAGAACATCCTCGGCCTGGACATCAAGGGTCACATCACCAAGAAGATCCTGGTCGCCGAGGCGAAGGACATCGCCGAGGAGTACTACATCTCCTTCCTGCTCGATCGCGCCAACCGCACCTACCTGGCCATGTGCTCGGTCGAAGGCGGTATGGAGATCGAAGAGGTCGCTGCCACCAAGCCCGACCGGCTGGCCAAGGTCGCGGTCGACGCGGTCAAGGGTGTCGACCTCGCGTTCGCCCGCTCGATCGCCGAGCAGGGCCACCTGCCCGCCGATGTGCTGGACGCCGCCGCGGTGACCATCCAGAAGCTGTGGGAGGTCTTCGTCAACGAGGACGCCACCCTGGTCGAGGTCAACCCGCTGGTTCGCACCCCGGACAACGAGATCCTCGCGCTCGACGGCAAGGTCACCCTGGACGAGAACGCCGACTTCCGGCACGCCGACCACGCGGAGTTCGCGGACAAGGACGCGACCGATCCGCTGGAGCTCAAGGCCAAGGAGAACGACCTCAACTACGTCAAGCTCGACGGTGAGGTCGGCATCATCGGCAACGGTGCCGGTCTGGTCATGTCCACCCTGGACGTCGTCGCCTACGCGGGCGAGAAGCACAGCGGCGTCAAGCCGGCCAACTTCCTCGATATCGGCGGCGGCGCCTCGGCCGAGGTCATGGCCAACGGTCTCGACGTCATCCTGAACGATGCCCAGGTGAAGAGCGTTTTCGTGAACGTCTTCGGCGGCATCACCGCGTGTGACGCGGTCGCGAACGGCATCGTGAAGGCCCTCGAGATCCTGGGCGACGAAGCGAACAAGCCGCTGGTGGTCCGCCTGGACGGGAACCGGGTGGAAGAGGGTCGCAAGATCCTCGCCGAGGCCGCGCACCCGCTGGTGACGCTGGCACAGACCATGGACGAAGGCGCCGACAAGGCCGCCGAACTCGCGGCCCGCTGAGTCGACCTACCAGGGCACGCCCAGTAAAGGACACACAGAATTATGTCTATTTTCCTCAACAAGGATTCGAAGGTCATCGTCCAGGGCATCACCGGCGGCGAGGGCACCAAGCACACCGCGCTGATGCTCAAGGCCGGTACCCAGGTCGTCGGCGGTGTGAACGCGCGTAAGGCGGGCACCACCGTCTCGCACACCGACAAGGACGGCAATGCCGTCGAACTGCCCGTGTTCGCCACCGTGGCCGAGGCCATGGCGAAGACCGGCGCGGACGTCTCCATCGCGTTCGTCCCCCCGAAGTTCTCCAAGGACGCCATCATCGAGGCCATCGACGCGGAGATCCCGCTGCTCGTGGTGATCACCGAGGGCATCCCGGTGCAGGACACCGCCTACGCGTGGGCCTACAACGTGGAGAAGGGCGCGAAGACCCGGATCATCGGCCCCAACTGCCCGGGCATCATCACCCCCGGCGAATCGCTGGTCGGTATCACCCCGGCCAACATCACCGGCAAGGGCCCGATCGGCCTGGTGTCCAAGTCCGGCACCCTGACCTACCAGATGATGTACGAGCTGCGCGACTTCGGCTTCTCGACCTCCATCGGTATCGGCGGCGACCCGGTCATCGGAACCACCCACATCGACGCCATCGAGGCGTTCGAGAAGGATCCGGAGACCAAGCTGATCGTCATGATCGGTGAGATCGGCGGCGACGCCGAGGAGCGGGCCGCGGCCTACATCCAGGCCAATGTCACCAAGCCGGTCGTCGGCTACGTGGCCGGTTTCACCGCCCCCGAGGGCAAGACCATGGGCCACGCGGGCGCCATCGTCTCCGGCTCCTCGGGTACCGCGCAGGCCAAGAAGGACGCGCTGGAGGCCGCGGGTGTGAAGGTCGGCAAGACGCCCTCCGAGACCGCCGCGCTGGCGCGCGAGATCCTGGAGAAGGCGGCAGTTTCCGCCTGATCCGGTAGCAGTGCCGAACTCAGGGAGGCCGTCCGCACCACGCGGGCGGCCTCCGTGGTTTGTCGCCCACCAACCGGGAATACGGTGCGTGGACGGTATCGGTGGCGTAATCGAGCCGTCCACGGCCGAATCCTTCGGTGATGACCTCTGCGCGTGCGTGCAGTAGCGTCAAAGAGAATTCAGCCGTCAAGTACGTATTACTCGACCTAGGAGATGACGACATGTCATACCCGACCGGGGGCTCCGGGTACAACGCACCCGTTCCGCCCTCCGTTCCGCCCAATCCAGGCCAGCAGGCGGCCGGTGGTGGGAGTGCCGCTGGGGCCGGCGGGAAAGGACTGCCGTTCTTCCTCACCATCGGTGTCGCCGCGGTGGGCGTGATCGCCTTCCTGCTCGGCTTCCTGTCCTATGTGGGCGCGGATACCGATATGGATCTGCCGTCCTCGGCCGATACCAGCCTGAACCTGTTCGAGTACCAGGAAGCCACGATCGGCGGACTGCTGCTGATCGCCGCGATCCTCGCGGGCCTGTCGCTGCTGCCCAAGCAGGACTGGGTCGGCGCGGCGGCCGCGGTGGCGGCCGGAACCTTCGTCACCATCCTGTTCCAGCTGTTCAGCCTGCCCGAGGGTGCGAAGGCCGAGATCGGGCTCTACCTGATCCTGGTGCTGGCGCTGGTGCAGACGGGTCTCGCGGTGGCGGTCGTGCTGTTCGACACCGGAATCCTCACCCCGCCGGCCGCTCGTCCGGCGGCGCAGACCGGACTCCCCGGCGGTCAGCAGGGTTACGGCCAGCAGCAGTACCAGGGCCAGCAGCAGGGTTACGGTCAGCAGCCGGGCTACGGACAGCAGTACAGCAGCGGTCAGCAGCCGCAGCCGGGTTACGGCCAGCAGCAGGCGGCCTACGGGCAGCAGCCGGGTTACGGCCAGCAGCAACAGCAACAGCAGCAGCAGGGTTACGGTCAGCAGCCGCAGCAGTCGCCGTATGCCGGTGGCCAGCAGCCCTCGCCCTACGGTCAGCAGCCGCAGCAGCAGGCCTACGGTCAGCAGCCGCAGCAGCCGGGTCAGCAGGCCCAGCCGTTCGGTGGTGAGCAGCCGTCCGATCCGGCCGCCGACGCCACCCGCGCGTTCCGGCAGTCCGACGACCAGAAGTGAGCACCGGCAGCACCCGGCGCGGCGCGCCTGAAGCGTCCGCGCCGGGGCGGCTGCCACTCTGAAATCCATGAGTTCCCCGCGTACCTCGTCGAACCACCCGCTCCGGGGGGCACGCAGGAGTTCGACGCGTTCCGGCGACGAGCCGGGTTTTCTCTCGCTACCACCCGATCGCGCGCGGGTGCTTCTCTTCGTGGCCTTCCGGCCCGCCGCTTTCGCCCTGGCGGTCGTCGTGGTCACCATGCTGGTGACCCTTTTCACCGCGGGCAGCGATCTCACCGGTCTCAGTGGCGCGGTGGCCGCGGGGTGGCTCGCCGTGCACCAGGTACCGCTGCTCATCGGCAGTACGACGGTGGGCCTGCTGCCTGTGCTGCCGACCGCGCTACTGCTGTGGGCCGCGGTCCGGGAAGCCGTCGCCGCCACCGATACCGAACCCACCCGGGCCGAACTGGGTTGGCTGTGCGGTGCCGCCGTGGGCGGTCCGCTGCTGATCACCGCGGTATGCCTGGCGGTCACCGAGGACGCATCGGGATCCATTGCCCTGCAACGTCCCAACCCGCTGACCGCCTTCGGCTGGGTGCTGCTCCTGCACCTGACCGCCGTACTGTGCGGTATCGCGTTCCGTTGCCGGGAACGCCTCTTCGAGGGCCTGCCCTACGACGTGATCGCCGCCGCGTATGTGGCGGGCCGGGCCGTGTTGCGCCTGCTGGCCGCCGCGGCGGTGCTGGTGGTGCTGGCCCTGCTGGTGCACTGGGCGCGGGTCGGCGAGACCTACGGGTCCGCGGAGGGGATCGTGGACGTACTCGGGCTCACCCTGCTCTCACTGCTGTACCTGCCGAACGCCGTGGTGGCAGGGGTGGGGGTGCTGGTGGGCCCGGGGGTCGAGTTCGGTGATGCGTCGGTCGGGGTGTTCACCGTGGTCGGTGGCCCGATTCCCGCGGTCCCGGTGCTCGCCGCGGTACCGATGGGTCCGGCCGTGCTCTGGTGGGCCGTGCTGCTGCTCGTACCGGCGGCCGTGGGCGTGTACGGGGGCGTGGAATCGGCCCGGGTGAGCTACGACCGTCCCGGCGCGCCCTGGGCGCTGCTCGCCGCGGCCGGGCTCGGGAGCGCGGCGCTCACCGCGCTGGCCGCGCTGTCCGGGGGAGAGCTGGGGAATTTCGGGCGCCTCGGCCTCGAGCTTCCGGTGTTCGCCCTGGCGGTATTCGCCTGGCTGGCGATTCCCGGTTACGCCGGTCTGCTCTTCGCGCGCACTTTCGTCGTCTCCTTCCCCACCCCGCTGATGCGCCATCCCGACGCGCTCTTCGACCCGGACGATATCGACTACGACGAGGACTACTACCCCGACGACCACGAGGGCACCCGGGCTCCGGCGGACCGTGCACTACCGGCCGGGCGGCTCCCGGAGCTGCCGGGTGACTCCGCCACCGATGCGGCCGGCCGCTACGCCGGTCTGCTCGACCGGCCGCGCACGGAGTCGCCGGGGCCCGAACAGCCGCTGGAGGTCGAAGCCGAGGTGGTCGAGGACCTGCCGCGGGGAGCTGCCGCGGGGATCGTCGCCGCCGGGGAGACGGCACCCGAGATCGTGGACGCGGAGGTGGTCGAACCGGACGCGCTCGACGGGGAGGACGGAGACGGTCGGCGGAGCTGACCGGGTCCGGTCCGGGCTCCGGCTCACTGCCGCCGCAGGCAGGCCCGACCGCGTCTACTAGGCTCTATCCGTGCCGCGGGTTCGTCCCCGCCGGCGGGTGGACCCCGCCCGCCGTTCCTTCGAACTCCAGGAGTAGAGCCCTGACCGCCCCGGAACCCACCGATTCCACCCCGGCCGGCCTGGTCGTACTCGCCTCGGGGACCGGTTCACTGCTGCGCGCGTTGCTCGATGCCGCGGCCGACCCCGGTTATCCGGCGCGGATCCACGCGGTGGGCGTCGACCGGGAGTGCGCCGCCGTCGAACACGCGGCGGCGGCGGGCGTCCCCACCTTCCGGGTCGCGGTCGGCGATCACGCCGATCGCGGCGCCTGGGATGTGGCGCTCACCGCGGCAGTGGCCGGATACGCGCCCGACCTGGTGGTCTGCGCGGGTTTCATGAAACTGCTGGGTCCGGTGTTCCTGGATCGTTTCGGCGGCCGGATCATCAACACCCATCCGGCCCTGCTGCCCGCTTTCCCCGGTGCGCACGGGGTGCGGGACGCGCTGGCCTACGGGGTCCGGGTCACCGGGACCACCGTGCACCTGGTGGACGCCGGAGTGGACACCGGCCCGATCCTGGCCCAGGAGCCCGTCCGGGTCGATCCGGCCGACGACGAGGCCGAATTGCACGAGCGCATCAAAGTTGTGGAGCGACGGTTGCTGGTGGAGGTTGTCGCCGCCGTCGCGACCCGCGGAATTGTCTCCGATGGACGAAAGGCAGTTATCCCTGATGAGCGAGTTCTCCGGTGAGTGAACGCACGCCGATCCGCCGGGCGCTGGTGAGCGTCTACGACAAGACCGGGCTCGTGGAGCTGGCGACCGCGCTGCACACGGCCGGGGTGGAACTGGTGTCCACCGGGTCGACCGCGGCGCGGATCGCGGACGCCGGCGTCCCGGTGACCAAGGTCGAGGACCTGACCGGGTTCCCGGAAACCTTGGACGGCCGGGTCAAAACCCTGCATCCACGGGTGCACGCGGGCATTCTGGCCGATACCCGCAAAGCCGAACACCTCGACCAGCTCACCGAACTGGGTATCGAGGCCTTCCAGCTGGTCGTGGTGAACCTCTACCCGTTCAGCGAGACCGTCGCGAGCGGTGCGGGCCCGGACGAATGCGTCGAACAGATCGATATCGGCGGACCGTCGATGGTGCGTGCCGCGGCCAAGAACCATCCGTCGGTCGCCGTGGTGGTGAACACCGGCGACTACGACGAGGTCCGCAAGGCCGTCGCCGACGGCGGGTTCACGTTGTCGGAGCGTATCGCGCTGGCCGCCAAGGCTTTTCAGCACACCGCGAGCTACGACGTCGCGGTGGCGAACTGGATGGCCTCGACGCTGGTCGAGAAGACCGCCGGGGAAGACGAGTTCCCGTCCTGGATCGGCGCGGTGTGGGACCGTTCGGCGGTCCTGCGCTACGGCGAGAACCCGCATCAGCGGGCCGCGCTGTACACCGACGGTGACGGCGGGCTCGGTCTGGCGCGGGCGCGGCAGTTGCACGGCAAGGAGATGTCGTACAACAACTACACCGACGCCGATGCCGCTCGCCGGGCCGCCTACGACCACGAGGCGCCCGCGGTGGCGATCATCAAACACGCCAACCCCTGCGGCATCGCGACCGGCGCGGATATCGCCGAGGCGCATCGCAAAGCGCACGCCTGTGATCCGGTGAGTGCCTACGGCGGCGTCATCGCGACCAACCGCGAGGTCTCGGTGGCGATGGCCCAGCAGGTGGCCGAGATCTTCACCGAGGTGATCGTGGCGCCTTCCTACGCCGACGGTGCCGTCGAGGTGTTGCAGCGCAAGAAGAACATCCGCATCCTGATCGCCGAAGCACCGGCACCCGCGGGTGCCGAACACCGGCCGGTGAGTGGCGGGCTGCTGGTCCAGGAGCGCGATGTGATCGACGCCGACGGTGACGATCCGGCGAACTGGACCCTCGCGGCCGGCGCGGCCGCGGACGCGGCGACGATCGCCGATCTCGAATTCGCCTGGCGCGCCTGCCGGGCCGTGAAATCGAACGCCATCCTGCTGGCCCACGACGGTGCGTCGGTAGGTGTGGGTATGGGTCAGGTCAACCGGGTCGATTCGGTACGGCTCGCCGTCCAGCGGGCCGGTGACCGGGCCGCGGGATCGGTGGCGGCCTCGGATGCGTTCTTCCCGTTCCCCGACGGGCCGCAACTGTTGCTGGAAGCCGGTATCCGGGCGATCGTCCAGCCGGGCGGCTCGGTGCGCGACCAGGACACCATCGACGCGGCGCGGGCGGCCGGGGTGACCATGTACTTCACCGGGTCCCGGCACTTCGCCCACTGAGCGTGGTGCCCGTGGCGGGGACCGCCACGGGCACCGAGCGGTTCAGTCGAGGCGGGGTGGAATGCACAGGGGTATCGGCATACACGGATCCGGCGTACCCGACAGCGGCTGGAAAAGTACGACCAAGAGTTCGGCCGAGCCGCCGGCGGGGCTGCCCGGTGCCTGTCCGACCGCGCCGGGAAGGGACGGTTCCAGCGGTAGGCCGGCGCCGGCGTCCGCTGTGGCCGCGCCGGCGACCGTTCCGAAGGCCATCGCGATCGCGATAGCGCATGATACGAGTGCTCGCTGCTGCATAGCCGCTGTTCCTCTATCGGTCGGTCACGTCGGCGTCCGAATTGCCGCTACAGCAAGGGTAGGAGAGCCGGGCCGGGGCAGACCACGATTACGAAGTCCCCTTGACGACACGACAGGTCTTTCCGCCTCGGCGATACGGCCGGTGGGCGGCAGCCGGTCAGGCCGCGCTGAGTACCCGGCGGTCGCCCAGCGGCGCGTCCAGCGGGATCTCCAGCGTGCCGAAAACAGCCATCATCACGCACATCTTGTCGACGGCGTCGGCGCGGGTGCCGGTGCGGAGTTCGACGGTGACCGCGCTGTCGTCCTCGGTGGCGGTCGCGTCCACGCCGTAGCATTCGGGCACGCCGGTTTCGAAGTGGATCGCGATCCGGTCCTCGGCCACCTTCGTCCACGAGGTGAATGGCACGGGATGGGCACCGACGATCGACGGGTCCGCGGTGAAGAGGTGGCCGGGGTCGGCCCCGGGGTCCTCGGTGGGAGTCGCGGGTGTATTCGCCGGGGCGGGCACGGAGGTCGGGGAGAGCCCGGGCTCCGGGTCGGCGGCGCCGTCGCTACCGCAGGCCGAGACCACGAGCGTGACGCCGAGAGCCAGAAGTGCCGTCCATCCCCGCAGTGTGACCATACGCACCACTGTAGTGGGACCGGCTCCTCGACCGCGGTGCGCCCGCAGAGCCCGCAGGCACCGGTGGTGAGGCGCCGGGCGTCCGGGGGAGAATTCGGTGCCGCGTCAGCGGCTGGTGAAGGGGAGCAGGGCCATTTCGCGCGCGTTCTTCACCGCGACCGCGACCTGGCGCTGCTGCTGCGGGGTCAGACCGGTGACCCGGCGGCTGCGGATCTTGCCGCGATCGGAGATGAAGGTGCGCAGCAGGTTCACATCCTTGTAGTCGACCGTCTCGATACCCGCGGCGATCAGCGGGTTCTTCTTGGGCCGGCGGGCCTGTTCGGCGCGGACCTTCTTCGACGGGCCTCGTTTGACTGCCATATGACCGGTTCCTAACTCACGAGATCGGTGGGTTACCAGCTCGATTTGTGCACACCGGGCAACTCTCCTCGATGCGCCATCTCGCGCACACGCACACGCGAAAGGCCGAACTTCCGGAGATAACCGCGCGGTCGCCCGTCGGCGGTGTCCCGATTGCGCAATCGTACCGGACTGGCGTCCCGGGGCAGTCGGCGCAGGGCTGCCTGGGCGGCCAGCCGCTCGTCTTCCGGCGTGGAGGGTTTACGGATCAGTTCTTTGAGTTCGGCCCGCTGTTCGGCGTAGCGGGCCACGACGGCGCGTCGCTCTTGGTTACGGGCGATCTTGGACTTCTTGGCCATCAGCGCTCCTCCCGGAAGTCGACGTGCCGGCGGATCACGGGATCGTATTTCCGCAGCACCATGCGGTCGGGGTCGTTCCGGCGGTTCTTACGGGTGACGTAGGTGTATCCGGTGCCCGCGGTGGAGCGGAGTTTGATCACCGGACGGATATCGGTCGATTTCGATGCCATCGGTGTGCTCAGATCCGCGTTCCGCGGGCGCGGAGGCGGGCCACCACGGCTTCGATCCCGTCCCGGTCGATGGTTTTGATGCCCTTGGCGGATACGTCGAGGGTGATCCGGCGGCCTTCGCTGGGCAGGTAGTAGGTCTTGCGCTGGATGTTGGGATCCCAGCGCCGACTGGTGCGTTTGTGCGAATGCGAGACGGCCTTGCCGAATCCGGGCTTGCGGCCGGTGACCTGACAGTGCGCCGACATGGGACTCCCTCCGACGTGAACGATGATGACAATCGTTTTCGACAACGATGGGTCCACACTGTAGCGTGTGGCGGGTCGTAATTGAAAATCATTACCGAAAGGGTAGTGGTGTCCCATTCCGCACAACTCCCAGAAGCCATCGAACCCGGGGATCACCGCACACCGGTCGTGGTGGTCGCCGGCCTGCACGGTGATCCGGCCGGTTCCGTCGACCTCATCGCGGACGCCCTCGGCGCGGCCGCGGGCACCGTCGTAGTACGTCACGATCTCGCCGAACTGGGGGAGGGAATCGTACGCCGCACCGTGTCCCACGGCGGCACGGCCACCGTCTCGGTGCACGAACTGGCGCACGGCTGCGTCTCATGCACCTTGAAGGCAGATCTGCTGCCACTGCTGTGCACGCTCGCGGCCCGCGATTCGGTGCGGCGGATCGTGCTCGCCCTGGACCCGGCCATCGAAGCGGAGTCGGTGTGCCAGGGGATCGGCGAGGTGGTCGTGGCCGGTGTCGTCGGCCGGGTGGACGGTCCCGCGGCGCGGGACGTCCGGATAGCCGCCGTGCTCACCGGTATCGACGCGCGCATCTGGCTCCCGGCGGCGACCGGTGACGAAGCGCTGGACGAACTCGGCTGGGCATGGGCCGACGACGAGCGCACCCTCGCCCAGCTGGCCGTCGGGCAGGTCGATTTCGCGGACGCCCTGGTGATCACCGGAAGCGACGCCGTGGACCCGCTGGAGCGGGCCCGGCTCGGGGCGGTGCTGTCCCGGTTGGTGCCGCTCGCCCCGGCGCTGTGGACGGGCCCGGACACCGCGGTGACCTCCGGAGCGGTCGAGGGACTGCTGGCCCGGATTCCGGCGGAGTCCCGGCGTGGACGGGTCTACGACGCGCATGCCCCGCTGCTGCGCGGTCAGCCCACGCTGGGGGCGGAATGCGGTGTGGAACTGGTGGAATTCGCCGCCGGACGGCCCTTCCACCCCGAGCGGCTGCACGAGGCGCTGGATGTGCTGTTCGAGGGTGTGGTCACCGCACGTGGGCGGATATGGCTGGCGACCCAGCCGGACGAGGTCGTGTGGCTGGAATCGGCCGGCGGAGGGCTCCGGATCGGCGGTGCCGGTCGCTGGCTGGCGGCGATGACCGAAGCCGAACGCGCGGAGGTCGAGCCGGAGCGGCTGGCCATGGCCCGGCTGCGCTGGGACGACCGGTTCGGCGACCGCGACAATTCGCTGGTCGTCCTGGTCCACGCGGCCGACCCGGACGAGATCCGGCAGGCCCTGGACCGGGCACTGGTCGATGATGCCGAACTGCGGCTGGTCGAGCGGGCCCCGCATCAGGTGGCCCGCTGGTCGGATCCCTTCGGGGAATGGCATACCGACCCCTGTGATCCGGACGAACCGTATCCGGCCGCCACCGGTGAGGGCCGGGGCGGCGACACGGGCGAGCGCGCCCGGAAGGAGAAGTGATGAAAGCCGATATCCATCCCGATTACCATCCCGTGGTCTTCGAGGACGCGAGTACCGGGGCCCGGTTCCTGACCCGTTCCACGGCCACCGGCGACCGGACCGTCACCTGGACCGACGGCAATACCTATCCGCTGCTGACGGTGGACGTCACCGCGGATTCGCACCCCTTCTGGACCGGCGCGCACCGTGTGCTCGACACCCAGGGCCGGGTGGAGAAATTCGAACGCAGATACGGCCGGCGTGCCGAGCGGACCCGGAAGGAGCACTGAGATGGCGGTACCGAAGCGGAGGATGTCGCGGTCCAATACCCGTAGCCGCCGGTCGAACTGGAAGGCCACCCCGCCGGATCTGGTTCCGGTCACGGTCGACGGTGTGGTGCATCGGGTGCCGCGGCGGCTGGTCGCGGCCGCCCGGCGCGGCCTGTTGGATCTGAAACGCCGGTGAATTGTCAGGCCCCCTAGATGCGAAAGGGTCGAGGCGACAATCGTATCCGAGTAAAAGTGGGGGCCGATGTAGCGCCGCTGGCAAACCTTCCGCAAGCATGATCATGGTATTCACCTAGAACGATGGCCTGCTGAGAGGTTGCGGGCCGAAGTCGGGTGCGGTACCGCTGTTTCGGAGGGATATGCGGTGAGTACCGGAAAAACTCGGCGGACTACTGCCTCACCGGTCCATACCGGTTATCCTCGTGCGTGAGGGCGGGTCTCCCAGAGATGGGAGACCCGCTCATCGCCACTTTGGAGGGCTTTCGCCCCCATCTCCCCGGGCAACTCCGCCTGCTGTCGCGAGTCGCATTCCGCCGCGAGCGCCTGTGCCATATCGCCCACCTGTCGCAAAAGCGCCAGGGCGAGCGCAGCCGGTAGCAGCAGCAGCGATACCGGCCACGGCAACTCCACTCGCTCCTGCTGGTCCGCCCGGTCCGCGAGATCGGCGAGCGTGGCTTCCATTTCGCTGATCTCGACCCGTAGTTCGGAGACTTCGGAGCGCAGACCGCGCACCTGCGCCCACAGCTCCCGCAGGAGCTTCTCCTGGTCGGACACCACGGTTTCGGTTTCCACCCGGATCAACGCGCCGGTTCCGGCAGCGGCTGAGCCCGCTGTGCGAGCGCTGCCGCCGCATTGGGCCGGGCGGCGGGCCGGATCTGCTCGTCCGCGGGAAACACACTGCCGTGACCGCCTGCCGGGCCGCCGGTCCCGGCCGCACCGGGCAACGTGGTGCGGGGAGTGTCGACGGGGCGCTCCGGCGCCACCAGAACCGCGGTGATCGGAACTGCCAGGGCCAGCAGGCCGATGACGAACATCGGGAAGGCGTAGCCGAACAGTTCCATGCCCTGCGCGGGTTCGGCATCGGGGTCGAAGCGGAATTCCAGGGCGGCGACACCGGTGAAATAGACGGCCGCCACGCCCGCACCGAACATCGCGATCGACCCGACCCGGGCCGCCGGGAAGCGGAACCGCTGGAAGAGGAACACACACAGCGAGGAAGCGGTCACCACGACGACGATCGCGACGACGAAGAGTCCGATGTTCACCGAGACCGAACCCTGGATATCGATCGAGATGAGCTGCAGCCACAGCATGATCCCGAACCCGAGACCGAGCCCGGCCGCCGCGTTCACCATGCGTTTGACCGCGAACTCGCGACCGGCGAGCATCAGCCCGAGGAAGACCGCGGCGACGGCGAACACCAGGGACAACGTCAGGTCCGAGATGTCGTAGCGCAGAATGTGGCCCGGGATGGATATGCCCAGCATCGAGACGGTGCTGGCCAGCCAGACCCCGATACCGCCGATGGATATCGCGGCGGCGGCCACCCATACCGGGCGGAACCGGACCGAACGGCGTCCGTTCACCGCGCAGGCCAGGCCCACGAACATCCCGACCGCCGACACCCCGAAGGTGAGCAGGGTGAGCCAGTAGCCCATGGTGAACAGATCGGCGGTCTCGACCGTTTCCGCGGCCAGCACCTCAACCATGCCGGGCGACTCCCTCGTATTCCTGAGCCTTCAAACGGTTGATCGCGTACTCGGTGACGGCGGCCAGCGCCTGCCGGACCTCTTTCGCGTCCCGGGCATCGATATCCACGATCGGCACGCCCTCGCGCACCGACAGCGCCTCGCGCAGTTCGGCCATCGCGAACCGCGGCGAGTTCGGGAACCGGTTGACCGCGATCAGGAACGGCAGATTGCGGGCCTCGAAGAAATCGACGGCCGCGAAACTGTCCTCCAGCCGGCGCGCGTCCACCAGCACCACCGCGCCGATGGCGCCGCGGATGAGGTCGTCCCACATGAACCAGAACCGGCGCTGGCCGGGCGTACCGAACAGGTACAGCGTCAGGTTGCCCGGCAGGATGATCCGGCCGAAATCCATTGCGACCGTGGTGGTCCGCTTGTCCGGGGTGTCGTCCAGATTGTCGACGCCGTCGGAGAAGCTGGTGACCATCGCTTCGGTGCGCAGCGGCACGATCTCCGAGACCGCGCCCACGAAAGTTGTTTTGCCCGCGCCGAATCCACCGGCGACGACGATCTTGGTCGACGCGACCCGGGTATCGGTCTCCGCCGCACCACCACCCTGGCTCTTGCTAAAGGGCTCGGAGTCCACGCAATGTCCTCTCCATCAGCGACCGGCGTTCGTCGTAACTCGCCTGCTCGGTCAAAGTCGAATGCACTCGCAGGTTGCCGTCCACGACGAGATCACCGATGACGACGCGGACCATACCGAGCGGGCGATCGAGATGCGCGGCGATTTCGGCAACCGACAGCTGGTGGGTTCCGAGCCGGAGGATCTCGGCTCGGATGTCACCGGACGGCCAATCGAATTGTGCATGATAGGAGATGGTTTCGATAACCGCCTCCATCGGCAGATCGATTGCGGGCTGGGTTCGGCCGGCGGTGATTGCGTACGGGCGGACACGTCCGGCCCGGCGCGGGCTGCTCGGCTGCGCAGGGGCGCTGAACCGATAGGCACCGGTGTTGTACTGCGAGGAACCGGGTCCGAAGTTCTGTGCGCCCGGACCGTAGTTCCGATCCGGGGAGCCGAATCCGGGTCCGCCGGTGTGTGGATCGGGCAAGCCTTGGCCGAATTGGGACATGGTGCTCAGACGGTGGATCGGGCGGTCGCGCTGACGACCGAACCCACGCGATCGACCAGCAGGGCCATCTCGTAGCCGATCCGGCCGATATCGTGCTGCTTGTTGGCGAGTACCGCGATATGCGAGCCGTTGCCGACGCTCATGACCAATAGGTAGCCGCGCTGCATCTCCACGATCGACTGCATCACCTTGCCGCCGTCGAACAATTGGGCCGCGCCGGTGGAGAGGCTGGCCAGACCGGCGGTCACCGCGGCCAGCTGTTCGGCCCGGTCCGCGGGCAGATGGGGGCTCACAGCTTGCAGCAGGCCGTCCGCGGAGACCAGGACGGCATGGGAGACACCCGGTACGTCCCGGGTGAATCTGGCGACCAGCCAGTTCAGGTTCTCGTCCGTGCTGCTCTTCGGGTCGTCGGTCATGCAAGCCCTCCGTCATTGTTCTGCGCGTCGGCCCGCCCACTGCGGACCCCGCTCAGGTGTCTGGTCAGATTGCTCCGGATCTCCGCGGGATCCCGGGGGGCCTCGTCTTCGACGGGGGTCAGCCCGCCGGGTACGAGCTGCGCACCCGGTCGGCGGATGGGGAGCCCGTTCGCGGTCTTGGAGTCCGAGCTCGGCTTGGCGGCGTCCTCCGCGGCCAGCCAGCCGATATCGGCGGGAGTGGTCCACTCCTGGCGCGGCTGGTCCTGAGTGGTAGCCGGCTCGACCAGCCATTCCGAGACCATACGCTGGTAGATCGGCGTGGGGGTTTCGCCGCCGACCGGCTGCAGCCGGGAGGAGGTGGTCGTGGCCGGCACCGGCTCGTCGCGGCGCGTCTCGGCGCGGCCGAACGGGTCGTCGTGGTCCATGCCCGGCCGCCGGATCGGCAAGCCGGAGCGGGCGGTGACCGCCGGCGGCTCCGGTTCGGACGACGGCCGATGTTCGGTGGTATCCGGTGTCTTGGTCTCGACCGGCGTCGGGAAGGACTGGGACTTGTAGGTTTCCGACCACAACCCGGTGGGCGAATCGTCGGCTTCCGGGGTTTCGGGGACCGGATCGAACGCCGAGAAGGTGTCCCGGGATCCGCTGCCGTTCGCCGTGTCCTTGCCGGGGGCCGCGGGACCGTGCGTGGACGGGCGGCGCTGCGGCAATCCGGTGGACGTGGTGCCGAAACTCGAGGTCACGGGGGCGGGGGTGAGCGGCCGCACCGCGGGGAGATCGGTCCGCGAGGTCCACGAATCCGAGGACGGCAGGTCGGGTACCGGGGTCAGCTGCCGCGGCGCCGGCGGCGGGGGGAGCTGTGGCAACTGCGAGGTGTGCTGGAGTTGCGGCGGGGCCGCGGACAGGTCGGCGGTGAGAACGTTCGAGTTGTCGGGCCCGGTATCGGGTGAGATCAGCAGACCCGGCAGATGCAGGCTGGCGGTGATACCCGGCTGCTGCGCCATGGTCGAGGTACGGCGCAGGCCGACGGTGATCTGATGCCGTTTGGCCAGCCGGCCGACGACGAAAAGGCCCATTCGGCGCGCGGTTTCGACATTGATCTCACCACCGGACGCCAGGCGCGCATTGGCGGCCTGCAGGTCCTCGTTGGCCATACCTAGTCCCCGGTCGGTGATCTCGATGAGGTAACCGCCGTCGACCGCGCGGGAGACGGTCACCGCCACCGGCGTATTGGGTGGGGAGTACCGCAGCGCATTGTCGATGACCTCCGCGAGCAGGTGTTCGATATCGACCGCGGGCTCACCGGCGACCACACCCTCGGGCACATGACCGATCTCGACCCGCTGATAGTCCTCGACCTGGGAAACCGCACTCCACAGCATATCCGAGAGCGGGACCGGGTCGAGCTGGCCGCGACGCAGCGCGGTACCGGCCAGTACGAGCAGGTTGTCACCATTGCGCCGCATTCGCGTGGCGAGATGGTCGAGCCGGAACAGGTTCTGCAGCCGCTTCGGATCGTCCTCGTCGTGCTCGAGTTCCTCGATGATGCCGAGCTGCTGTTCGACCAGCGACTGGCTGCGCCGGGAGAGGGTCTCGAACATGTTGCCGATCTGCACACGCAGACGTGCCTGGTCGGCGGCCAGATTGAGGGCCTGCTGGTGCATTTCGTCGACCGCCCGGGCGAGCTGGCCGATCTCCTCGGTGCCCTGGACGCCGACCGGTTCGATCTCCGGGGTCTCGGCGCCACCGCGGACCTGCTCGAGTTCCTCGGGAAGGCGCACATGGGCCACTTCCAGCGCGTCACGGCGCAGCCGGCGCACCGGGACGACCAGGGTCCGGGCGACCGCGAGCGCCAGGGTCAGACCGCCGAGCAGGGCGGCGATGAGCAGGGCGGTCTCGCGCAGCGCGCTGTTCTGGGCGGAAACCGTCGCATGGTGCAGTGCGCCGCCGATGGTGGCGATCAGCTGGTCGGTGGTGACCTGGTAGGCCTGGGAGCTGGTACCGAGGGATTTCAGCGCGGCGGGATCGGTCAGCGCGCCCTGGGTGCCCTGGCTGAAGATCGCCAGGCGGGTCTGCACCGCGTCCAGGAGCGGCCGCATATTGCCGGCCACATCCGGCATGATCTGGCCGTACTGGTGGATCATGGTGAGTTCGGCGCCACCGGAGGTGAGCACCCGGGCGCGCATGGCCGGATTGTCCTCGGCGGTGGGCGAACTGATCACCAGGCGCTGCGCGGTCAGCGACCGCCGTGCGTTCTGGATGGCGCTCACCTGCAGGAAGTAGCGCTGGATCGAGAGGTCCTCGACGGTGGGCGACTGCGCGAGCGCGTTACCGATCCGGACCGCGATCTCGTCGGCCTGGTCGCCCACCATGGCGGGCGATCCGTTGCTGAGACCGCTGCGCATGGTGCTGCCGATGGTGAGTGCCGAGGACAGTTCGCGGGAGACCTCCGGCCGGATCTGGTTGGAGTCCAGCGCTCGTTCCAGGGTTTCGTGCGCCGCGTCGAAACCGGCGAGGGCCGCGGAGGCCCGCGGATCGCGGTTGTCGGCCCAGCCGGCGGTCGCGGTGACCGCGAGGTGTTCGGCGGCGGCGTTGTATCCGACGATGGGCGCGATGATGCGGGACTGGTCGGTGGCGGCCTCGAGCTGTTCCAGGGTGCGCAGCTCGTTGTTGATCCGTAGCACCGCGAAGAGGGTGGCCAGGACGACCGGCAGGACCAGGACGATGCCGACCTTGCGGGTGACCGACCAGTTGGACAGGCTGAATTGCCACGGTCGCGGGGTTTCCATCCGCCTCTGTCGCCTCCGCATCACGATCGACCTCTTTTTGGCGCGTGGGCGTTTCAGTTATGATTCACTGCACACCGAACCAACCGGAGGTCTAGTTTTTACCGATCGGAACATACCGTGCATGTAAGCGGCGGGCAATCGGGACGTTCAGACGGTTATACCCCGAATAAAGCGGATGTGGAACAGGTTTCGTGGCATATCACAGGGTGGTAATGGATCGTCCGGTCGTCGGATGAAATCCCAGGTGAAGATGCCTTCGCGCGGGAGCGTCGAGAGTTCGTCTTCATTAGGCCGACCCTCCGGTACCTTCCCGCGAGGGGGAAGTTCCGCCCGATATTCGACCCGGATCCGGAAAATCCGTCCGGCGAAGCCGGTGGTCAGCGGACTCGCGGCGCGGCGGGCCCTCTCAGTAGCCTCTCAGTCGCTGCGGTCAAACTGGTGTTATGCGGATTCTGGTGGTCGACGACGATCGTGCCGTGCGGGAGTCACTGCGCCGGTCGCTGACCTTCAACGGGTACACCGTCGATCTGGCGGTTGACGGTATCGACGCATTGGAGAAGGCGACCGCCGAGCGCCCGGACGCGCTGGTACTCGATGTCATGATGCCACGACTGGACGGGCTCGAAGTGTGCCGGCGGCTGCGCAGTACCGGAGACGATCTGCCCATCCTGGTGCTGACCGCGCGCGATTCGGTATCCGAGCGAGTGGCGGGCCTCGATGCCGGCGCCGATGACTACCTGCCCAAACCGTTCGCGCTGGAAGAACTGCTGGCCCGGCTGCGTGCCCTGCTGCGCCGCCGTGCCCCGGACACCGGCGAGATCTCCGAGGCGATGCACTTCGCCGACCTCTCACTCGACCCGGTCACCCGGGAGGTTGCCCGCGGTTCGCGGTCCATCTCGCTCACCCGCACCGAGTTCTCCTTGCTCGAAATGCTCATGTCCAACCCGCGCCGGGTGCTGACCCGCGGCCGGATACTCGAGGAGGTATGGGGCTACGACTTCCCCACCTCCGGTAACGCTCTGGAGGTCTATATCGGCTATCTGCGCCGGAAAACCGAGGCCGACGGCGAACCCCGCCTCATCCATACCGTGCGCGGCGTCGGCTACGTCCTGCGTGAAACGCCTCCGTAGGCGCGGATATGGCACGCACCCCACGTTCCGCGGCGAAGAAGCATTCGGTCGCGCCGCTCGGCCGCCCCTGGCCGGACGAGCCGGCCCCCATGCGCCCCCCGACCCCGCTGACCCGCACCGTATCCCTGCGATGGCGGGTCACCCTGCTGGCCGCTTCGCTGGTGGCGATCTTCGTGGCGATCACCTCGATCGCCGCGTACGCCATGGTCGCCCGCGCCCTCTACGGTCAGGTCGACGCGCAGCTGCGGGCCCGCGCCGCCACCATGATCAGCGGCGATATCGACAGCATGGCCTTCCAGTCGCTGGGCGTGGCGACCCTGTTCTCCAACGATATCGGCGTCGCGCTGATCTATCCGCCCGCCGACCAGGAGTCCACCCAGCGCCCCGGCCTGCCTGCCTATATCCCGCCGCAGCCGACCACTCCGCCCATCGGTACCGAGGAGATCGCGGTGGCGCAGGGCACCCGCGATTCGTCGCTGCGCACATACAACAATCAGCGGGTGCTGGCCGAGCGCATGGATTCCGGCGTGACCCTGATCATCTCGCAACGCCTGGAACCGACCCGGGAGGTGCTGGACCGGCTCGCCTGGCTGCTGTTCGCGGTCGGCGCCTGCGGGGTCGTCCTCGCCGCCGGGGCCGGCACCACTGTCGGACGGACCGGGCTGCGTCCGATCGCCCGCCTGACCGCCGCCACCGAGCGGATCGCGCGCACCGACGACCTCACACCGATCCCGGTGACCGGTGACGACGAGCTCGCCCGGCTCACCGAAAGCTTCAACACCATGCTGCGCGCCCTGACCGAATCCCGGGACCGGCAGCGGCGGCTGGTCGCCGACGCCGGCCACGAACTACGCACCCCGCTGACCTCCTTGCGCACGAATATGGAGCTCCTCATCGCCTCGAGCCGCCCCGACGCGCCCGCCATTCCGGAGGAGGATATGGCCGAACTGCGCTCGGATGTGATGGCGCAGATCGAAGAGCTGTCCAACCTGGTCGGCGACCTGGTGGACCTGGCCCGCGAGGACGCCCCGGAAACGGTCTACGAGCGGGTCGATCTCGGGGAGGTGACCGAACGCGCACTGGAACGGGTCCGCCGGCGCGGCGCGTCCGATCTCGCCGCCGAATTACGCCCCTGGTTCGTGTACGGTCACGATGCCGCATTGGAACGCGCGATTCTCAATGTTCTCGACAACGCCGCCAAATGGAACCCGCCCGGCGAACAGGTCCGCGTACTGATGGCCGAGACCGGCCGCGGGCTTCTGGAATTATCGGTCGACGATGCCGGACCCGGAATTCCGCCGGGTGAACGCGAGCTGGTATTCGAGCGTTTCTATCGCACCACCGCCTCACGCTCCATGCCCGGTTCCGGGCTCGGCCTGGCAATTGTGAAACAGGTCGTGACCAAACACGGCGGCACTATTGCCATCGACACCTCCGAGCGCGGTGGCGCGCTCATCCGCATCGTGTTGCCGGGTGAAAACCCGCCCCCCGAGGAATATCGTCCGGAAAGCGGCGATAGCGAATAATTCGGGAGGGACGGAATTTTATCTGCTTATCCCGGCGGTGCCGGAAAATGCAGCAGAATGCGGGACGCCTGGAACAAGAACAGGGATGCGGGTGGATGGGTGACCGGCGATGCCGATGGCGGGTGTCGGTGTCCGGGGGAATGTGCCGCTCGGGGGAAGAGGGAGGCTGGGCATGCAGGTCGGGGGTGGGGCTTGCTGGTAATGGTGGGGTGGGCTTGCCGTGGAGGTCGGGGTGGGCTCGCTCGCGGAGTCGGGAGTGCACTTGCCTGCGCGGGTGTGGGGTGGGTTTGCTCGTGAAGGCGAAGGGAGTGGGCTTGCTCGTGAAGGTGCTGTG
>NZ_BDCU01000027.1 GCF_001618425.1 Nocardia fusca NBRC 14340 | reverse complement strand
AGGCGGGTTGCGTCGGCATTCGACGGTCGGGTCGCCTGCTGGACTCGCCCGCGAAGGTTCGGAGTGCGGCGACCGGGGAGCATTTACAGTGCGGTCCGTGATCCCATCCAGGCTGTTGAAGCTCGTTCGTGCCCTTCTTTTGTCTGTTCCGGATGAGCTACCTCCATGGTCGGGGGCGTTCCGGTTTCGGAGCGACAGAACGGAGGAAAACGGGTACCGATCGGCGGAGCGAGGAACCGGGGTCACCGAGGCCCGATCACGTGGACGTGGCGGCGGAGTCGCGGCTATAAGCACCGCAAATTAATGCAGCTCTCAGTTCGTTCTCAGTAGTGGTCGGCAGGCTGGACAGCGGATATGAGCAGAAAAGGGAAACTATGACCGAGGATTTCACCAATCGGCCGGCCGGGCCGGAATCGGGACCGGTGCCGCCCTCGACGCCGCCGCCGAGTTCCGTGCCCGGCGGCGAGTCGGCCGCGCCCGGTCAGGCGCAGCCGCAATACCCGGGTGGGCCGCAGTTTCCGGGTGGCCGGCCGGGCGATACTGCTGCGTATCCGGTTCCCGGCGGGTCGTTCGCCGCACCGCCGCCCGGCGATACCGGGCAGTTCTATGCGGCCGCGCCGCCACCTCCCCGCCGGAACTCGGTGCGTACCGGTCTGGCGGCGGGGGCGGTCGCGCTGGCTCTGGTGAGCGGCGGTATCGGTGGTGCGGTGGGTGCGCTGGTCAGCGATTCGGGTGATCGGCCGGCGGCGACCAATGCGCTGGACGGGCCGGTGCCGAAGGTGCAGAACACGGCTAATGCGCCGGCCGGGTCGACCCAGGCGGTGGCGCAGCGGGTGCTGCCGTCGGTGGTGATGATCGAGGTGGCCAGCAACCGCGGGCAGGGGGAGGGGTCCGGGGTGGTGTTGTCGTCGGACGGTTTGATCCTGACCAACAACCATGTCGCGGCCGGGGGCGGCGGCAACGGCGATATGTCGGTGACCTTCGCCGACGGCAGTACGGCGCAGGCTTCGCTGGTGGGTGCCGATCCGGTGTCCGACCTCGCGGTCATCCGGGTGCGCGGCAAAACGGATCTGCAGCCGATCGAACTGGGTAGTTCGGCGAACCTTCAGGTCGGTCAGCCGGTGGTGGCGATCGGGTCGCCGCTGGGGCTGGCGGGCACGGTGACCACGGGGATCGTCTCGGCGGTGAATCGCCCGGTGTCGACCACCGGGGAGGGTGGCAACGACCCGACCGTGCCGAATCCGGTGATCGACGCGATCCAGACCGATGCCGCGATCAATCCGGGTAATTCCGGTGGTGCGCTGGTCGACGCCGAGGGCCGGCTGATCGGGATCAATACCGCGATCGCGAGTCTGGGGTCCTCGGGCGCGGGAGGTCAGCAGAGCGGTTCCATCGGGCTCGGGTTCGCGATCCCGGTGGATCAGGCGCGCCGGGTCGCCGACGAGTTGATCAAGAGCGGTCACGCTACATATGCGCAGATCGGGATGACGGTGCAGCGGGACGAGTCGGTGCACGGCGCGCGGGTTCTCGATGTCACGCCGAACGGCCCGGCGGCCGCGGCGGGGATCCCGTCCGGGTCCATCGTGACCCGGCTCGACGACCGCACGATCGATTCCGGTGACGCGCTGGTCGCCGCGGTGCGCTCCAAACAGCCGGGAGACAAGGTGACAGTGACGTATACCGATGAACGTGGTGGAAATACCCGCACGGCCGAGGTGACCCTCGCCGCCGCCGCGGTGGAGGGAGGCCGATGATGCAGAAGGTGGCCGGGGGCGGGCACGCGGCGTCGGCGATCGGCGCTACGGTGAGCGGTATGGAAATCGATGCTCCTGTTGCGGGGCGTGCACTGGTCGTGGTGGTGGACGATCGAACGGCGCACGGCGGCGAGGATTCGCTGGGCCCGCTGGTCACCGAACTGCTCACCGAGGCGGGGTTCCTCGTCGACGCCTCCGTTTCGGTGGAGGCCGACGAGGTGGCGATTCGGAACGCGTTGAACACCGCGGTGATCGGTGGCGTGGACATAGTGATCTCGGTCGGCGGCACCGGTATGTCGCCGCGTGATGTCACGCCCGAGGCCACCTCCGAGGTGCTCGACCGGGATCTGCCCGGGATCAGTGAGGCGTTGCGCGCGTCGGGACGGGTGGCCGGTTCGCTGGACGCCGGGCTTTCTCGCGGGCTGGCCGGTATCTCGGGGAGCACGCTGGTGGTGAACCTGCCGGGTACCCGGGCCGCGATCCGCGACGGGATGGCGACCCTGGGGCCGCTGGCGAGCCGGGTGATCGGTGAGTTGTCCGGGCTGCTGGAATGAGCCGGAGCGGGCAGTATGAGTGAGGGCGAGACCCCCGAGGTCCCCCGTCGGGCGCACCGCCGGACGGGGGACCCGGCGCGGGTGGACCGGATCTTCGGTGAAGTGCTGCCGTCCACCACGCGTGACGAGCGGGACGACGGTGCGGCATCCGGTGCCGACGACGAATGGTGGCGTTCGCAGGTGCCACCGCATCACGGCGGCACCGGGTGATCCCGGAAATGTCTTGGCGCCCAATGCTTTTCGCGTGAATATCGCGTTGTTGTGCTATTTCCGGGGGTAACGGGGGATGTGGATTTTTCTGAAATTGTCCGGTGCAGGAATGAGCGAGTTTATAATGTTCCGCTCCCGGTGTCGGTGATTTGAGGGGGCTATTCCTTTGACGAATTCTTTGCGGGGGGTTGCCCCGGCCGACGTCCTGTTCGGGGGTCGTTACCTGTGTTTGCCTGCCGATTCGCACCCTTTCGCATTCAAGTGTGAGTTGGATCACATTAACGTATAGCGAAAGCACCCTTTGTCCAACCTGTTACCGACCGTTTAATCTCGGCTTCGTCGACCGCCGCAATGGTGGTCCGGCGTGACTCCGCTTCGCATGGATCCCGCCGGTCGCATTGGCGTGCATTGTCCGATTTGCGGCGTTGCACCGAAATAACAACAGGTCACCTGTAGGTAACAAACGAGCGAAACACTGGTCGGAGCCGGCGAGTCAGCTGTCCGAGTCTCGTAGGCCATGCTGTTTGTCCGACATGATGAGGGGAAATATGAGCGAGAACCGCACCGACGGTGTACGTAACGGCGCCAGGATCGCGGGTGTCGGTGCCGCGGCCGCCGTCGCCGTGGGCCTGTTGTCGGTGGGCGCCGCCAATGCCGATGCCTTCGTGGCTCTGCCCGACGGTCAGAAGGCCGGCCCCGGAGTGACCATCACCCGCACGGGTGAGCATGCCGTCGTTTCGCCCTCCATGGCGGCCAACGGCGCGGGCCGGGTCGTCTGGGTCTCCGGAAACGCCGTCGCCGATGTCGCCGTGACGCCCGAAGGCGAACCGGGCCCGAACAACGGCCCGACCGGTGCGGACGGGACCAACAACTCGTCCACGCACGGCACTTCGCAGCTCAATACCGGCTATATCGTCGGGTGCCAGGTGAGCATCGGTGAGGACGCGATCGGCCTGGGCGGCTCGCTGGGCCTGTCCCTCGACGGCGGTAGCCTCGGCGGCTCCGTCGGCGTCGAGCTGGGGCCGGGCGAGGTCAAGTTCGTGCAGATCGACTACAAGGACATCACGAAGCCCGGCAAGTACTCGGTGGAGTACCAGGATGCCGAGATCGAGATCCAGGGTTGCGCGGGTTATGCGCAGGCGCGGTCGTACACGGTGGTCGAGATCATCGGCGACCACTACTCGAAGACCACCCTGTACGGCCAGCCGTTCAGCATCGGCTGAGCTGCCGCGCCCGTCCACGTCGCATCGAATCGAATCTTTCTCGCGCATTCCGCGAGCTCTCCCCTCGAAGGGTGTAACTCTCATGTTCAACCGTAAGAATCTGGCGCGCCTGGCGGGCGTCGGCGCCGCCACCACCATCGCGCTCGGCCTCTTCTCCACCGGAGCGGCCAGTGCCGATACCTTCGTGCCGCTGCCCGGCGGCGAACTCGTCAAGACGCTGTCCGACGGCACGGTCGTGACCGTACGCATGGTCGGCGAGTCGGCGACCATCAGCCCGTCCATGGGTGCCACGCCGGTGCACCGCAACGCGTGGGCCTCCGGTAGCGCGCAGGTCGAGATCGCCGGCGGCGAGGACGTGGGTGGCAAGATCTACCCCGGCTATGTCGTGGGCTGCCAGGTCAATATCGACGGTGGCGGCGCCGAAGGCGGCGCCGGTGCCGAGGTGGACACCGAAGGTGCCGTGAGCCCGAGCGTCGGAACCGGCGGCAACCTCACCGTCGGCCCCGGCCAGGCGAAATCGTTCTACGTCCTCGATATCGAGGGACCGGACGACTTCGGTAGCGAGGATCACGCCACCAACAACAAGTTCCAGGGCAACAGTGGTTCGGTGACCTGGTCCGATCAGACCATCGGCCTCAGCGGCTGCGGTGGCTACGCGCAGGCCCGGTCCTTCGTCAAGGTCGAGGTGGAAACCGAGCACGTGATCACCTTCGTCACGCTCTGGGGACAGCCGTTCAGCCTCGGCTGATATCCGGCCGATCCGACATACTGGCACGAATACGGGCCCGCCGCAGCCGCGGCGGGCCCGTATTCTATTGCCGCAGGACCGGTGCCGCCGATACCCGGCGGGTATTTCCCCAGCACCGGTCACTTGCCGGCCATCTGGCACTCATCCGGTCGACACACCGTGTCGGCGGCACGGTACTCGAGTGTTCACCGGTTGTGTGGTTTTTGGTTCATCTCGTGGCTACAGCCGTCCCTCAAGCTCTATGCAGCCTGTTCTCGGGCCGCCCCGGCATCGAATCGCTGCGATGCCGGGTGTCGCTGAAAACCTTGATGAGGGGAAATATGAGCAAGAACCGCACCACCGGTCTGCGCTGCGGCGCGCGCGCTCTGGGCGTTGGCGCTGTCGCGGCCGTGGCCATGGGCCTGTTCTCGACCGGTGCCGCGAACGCGGACACCTTCGTTCCGCTGCCCGACGGTGAAAAACTCGGACCCGGCGTGAAGATCACCCGCACCCATGAGAGCGCGCTCGTCTCGCCCTCCCTGGCCGCCAACGGCGCGGGCCGGACCGTCTGGGTCTCGGGCAACGCCACCGCCGACGTCTCGGTGACCCCCGAAGGCGAAGCCGGTCCGAACAACGGCCCGACCGGCGCGGACGGGACCAACAACTCCTCGACGCACGGTGCCTCGCAGATCAACACCGGCTACATCGTCGGCTGCCAGGTGAGCATCGCCGACGATGCCATCGGACTGGGCATTTCCGGCGGCCTCGAGGTCGGCGGCGGCAGCGTCGGCGGCTCGGTCGGTATCGAGCTCGGTCCCGGTGAGGTCGAGTTCGTGCAGATCGAATTCAAGGACATCGAGAAGCCGGGCGTCTACTCCGTCGAGTACCAGGACGTGGAGATGGAGATCCAGGGTTGCGCCGGTTACGCGCAGGCCCGGGCGTACACCGTCGTCGAGATCATCGGTGACCACTACTCGAAGACCACCCTCTACGGGCAGCCGTTCAGCATCGGCTGATTCCGGCACCGGTCGAATTCACCCACCACATCTCTCGCTGTAGCGAATTCAACCCCAGAGGGGCACAAACACATGTTCAACCGTAAGAATCTGGCGCGCCTTGCCGGCGTCGGCGCCGCTGCCTCGATGGCGCTGGGCCTGTTCTCCACCGGCGCTGCCAACGCCGACACCTTCATCCCGCTGCCCGGCGGCGAAATCACCAAGACCCTGTCCGACGGCACCGTGGTGACCGTGCGCCTGGTCGGCGAATCCGCCACCATCAGCCCGTCCATGGGCGCGACGCCGATCCACCGCAATGCGTGGGCCTCCGGTAGCGCGCAGGTCGAGATCGCCGGCGGCGAGAAGGTCGGCGGCAAGATCTACCCCGGCTATGTCGTGGGTTGCCAGGTCAATATCGACGGCGGCGGTGCCGAAGGCGGCGCCAGCGCCGATATCGACGGTGAGTCCGGCGAGGTCAGCCCCAGTGGTGAGGTCGGCGGCAACCTGACGCTGGGCCCCGGCCAGGCGAAGTCCTTCTACGTCCTCGATATCGAGAAGCCCGATGACTACGGCAACGAGGATCACGCCACCAACAACAAGTTCAAGGGCAACAGTGGTTCGGTGACCTGGTCCGATCAGACCATCGGCGTCAACGGCTGCGGCGGCTACGCGCAGGCGCGCTCGTTCGTACGGGTCAAGGTCGAGACCGATAACGTGATGTCCGTGGTGACCCTGTGGGGTCAGCCGTTCAGCCTCGGCTGATCCGGCCGCAACGCTCATCCGGCCGGGTGCCCGGCTCGGCCGCACCCACATCTCGGTGGAGGGACCTACCGCGTGTTCGCGGTGGGTCCCTTCGTCGTGTGTGGGCCGGGCGCTCAGTGGAAGATCACGGTGAGTGCGCTGTGCAACGAGGCCGCGGCGACGACCGCTGCCCGGTGGGCGTCCATTGCCACCAGCACGACCCGTTCGGCGTGGCGCTTGCCCGACTCCGCCGGCGGCCCCGACACCAGTACCACCGCGGCGTCGACCGCCAGGGTTTGCGCGAGTGCCGGATCCTCGGCACCGGCGGCCACCACGTCCACCCGATCTCCGGCCCGCAGTATTTCGGTGATCGCGGTATCGGCCAGGCGGATGGGCACGATCCGGGCGTCCGGCCGTCCGGTGGCGGCCGCGGCGAGCCGCGGCCCGACCACACGGACATCGGTGAGCACCTCGCCCGCTCGCAGGGCAGCGGTGAGCACGGCGCCGAGCAGCGGTGCCGGGTCGGCGGCCGCGCCGTCGGGTGTGGCGTCCGGAGGGTAGGAGGCGAGGCGGAGATCCGCGGCGGCGAGCAGGTGGCCGGGCGGCAGGTCGCGGGCCGCGACCACGACGGAGCCGCGCGCGTGGGCCGGATCGCCGCGGAGGAACAGCGTGACGGCCGCGAGCGCGCACAGGACGGCCAGCACACGGCGCAGCAGGACCCCGTCGGCCCAGGCCGGTCGATCGGCGAACGCGTCGCGCCAGGTGTCGCCGGCGCCGAGGGAGGAGCGGCGGCCGCCGCTCGTGCGGGCAGGGGGTCGGATGCGGCTCATGGACCGAGCGTATGAGTACGGTCCGGCCGCCGACCCGGGGTTGTGCGCGATTGTGGACAACTCCCGGGGTGTGGATGGATCATCCGCGATACCCGGCCGCCGCCAACGACCTGTCCGGGCGGGGCCGGGTCGCGATCCCGCTCTCAGCTGGCCGCGGCGGCGGGTGCCGAGGAGGTACCCGCGGAGCCCTTGTCCGAGCTCGATTTCGCACCGGATCCCGAAGAGCTCGACGTGGAGCTGTCGGACTTGGCCGGTTCGCTGGCGGTCGAGGCGCCGCTGCGGCTGTCGGTCCGGTAGAAGCCGCTGCCCTTGAAGACGATGCCCACCGAATTGAAGAGCTTACGCAGGGTGCCGGAGCACTCCGAGCAGACAGTGAGTGCCTCATCGGTAAAGGACTGAACGATATCGAAGCGGTTGTCGCACTGGGTGCACGCGTATGAATAGGTTGGCACTGGGTCCTCCGCGGTATTCGAGACTTAGCACTCTACAGCCGACAGTGCCAACAGTGCCAATCGCCGAATGATTCCCGCATACCCTCCATTGTGTCGAGTGCCACCACGGCGGCGTCTCACGGCGCTGTCACATCGAGCCGGCGCAGGCCGCCGCCCGGGGTGAGCACCCAGGTCATCCGGATATCGTGAGGTTCCTCGGGCAGCCGCTCGACCACCTCGTCGTCGCGGACGACCACGGTGCGCCGGGCAGTGGGATCGGCCATACCCAGGGTCCGGTCGTAGTAGCCGGCTCCTTGGCCGAGCCGGACCCCGCGCCGGTCCACCGCCAGTGCCGGGATCAGCAGGACCTCCGCCCGCGCGACGGTTTCCGGCGGTAGTACCGGGCCCGCCGGTTCCAGCAGGCCGTAGCGGCCCGGCCGCAGCGATCCCGCGCCGGTGAATTCACCCCAGCGCAGCGGGCCGGGCGCCCCGGTCACCGGCAACAACACCCGGCTACCGGCCGCGCGCAGCGCCTCGGGCAGGGCCGGCGAACCCGGTTCCGCGCGCATCGGCACGTAGGCGCACACCCACTCGGCGGGACCGAGGTCCGCGGCCGCGGCGGCCAGTGCCGCCGCCTCCGTGGCGCGCACGAGTTCGGGTAGCCGCGCCCGGCGGGCACGGATCTCCGTGCGCCAGGCCTGTTTGTCACGCTCGTCGGGCACAGGCACGGCGACAACCATAGGCTCTCACCGGTGCCGGTTTCGTCGCGTAAGTCCGCAGCGAGCCGGTGTACAGCCGTTTGGGCGGTGCTCCGGGTGGATAGGGTGTGTATATGACAGAAAAGGCCGCAGAACAGGGCAGCGAGGGCGCCTCCGCGCCGGAACCGGGTTTCCGGACGGCCGTCGTGCCCGCGGCCGGGCTGGGAACGAGGTTCCTGCCCGCGACCAAGACGGTCCCCAAGGAACTGTTGCCGGTGGTCGACACCCCCGGTATCGAGCTGGTGGCCAGCGAGGCGGCCGAATCCGGGGCCAGCCGCCTCGTGATCGTCACCTCGCCCGGTAAGGACGGGGTGGTCGCGCATTTCGTGGAGGACCTGGTGCTGGAGAGCACCCTCGCCGAACGCGGCAAGTTCCAGCTGCTGGAGAAGGTGCGCAAAGCCCCGGGGCTGCTCGATGTGAGCTCGGTGGTGCAGGAGGAACCGCTGGGTCTCGGTCACGCGGTGGCCCAGGCCGAATCGGTGCTCGACCCCGACGAGGACGCCATCGCGGTACTGCTCCCCGACGATCTGGTGCTGCCGTGCGGGGTACTGGATGTGATGAACCGGGTCCGCCGTAAACGCGGCGGATCCGTCCTGTGCGCGATCGATGTACCCAAGGAGCAGGTCAGCGCCTACGGCGTATTCGACGTGGCCCCGGTGCCCGACGCGGTCAACCCGAATGTGCTGCGGGTCAAGGGCATGGTGGAGAAGCCGGGCCTCGAGGAGGCCCCCTCCACCTTCGCCGCCGCCGGGCGCTACCTGCTCGATCGCGCGATCTTCGACGCCCTGCGCCGCATCGGTCCCGGCGCCGGCGGGGAACTGCAACTCACCGACGCGATCTCGCTGCTCATCGACGAGGGACATCCGGTTCATGTGGTCGTCCACCGTGGGTCGCGCCATGATCTGGGGAACCCGGGCGGCTATCTTCGTGCTGCGGTGGATTTCGCACTGGAGCGCGAGGAATACGGTCCCGCGCTGCGCGAGTGGCTCCAGCACCGGCTGAGTCCGGAGTGGAACCCGCAACTCACCGCGGACGAATGAGATCGCCTGCAGGGCGAGGACATCGGGAAGGGCTGGATGCGCTCTGTTGAGGATCAGCAGATCAAGGTGACCGCCGCGGCCGTCGCGCCGCGGCCCGTGCGGGTCGCGATCTCCGAGGCCCAGGGTCTGCTGTGCGCCGAGGACGTGGTGACCGAGCGGCCGCTGCCCGGTTTCGATCAGGCCGCCATCGACGGATACGCCGTACGTAGTGTGGATGTGACGTCGGCCGGCGCCGATATCCGCGACGAGGACGGCGAACTTGTCGACCTGACGCTGCCAGTGGTCGGGGAGGTGCTCGCCGGCTCCCGGCAGCCGATCCGGCTCCAGCCCCGGCAGACGGTCCGGGTCGCGACCGGCGCGCCGCTGCCCACCCTCGCCGACGCGGTGCTGCCGCTGGATTTCACCGACGGCGGCCGGGGCCGGCTCAAGGTCTACGAACCGGTGCGGTCGGGTGACTATGTGCGCCGGGCCGGTGACGATGTGCAGCCCGGGGATGTCGCGGTGCACGCCGGTACGATCATCGGTCCCGCGCAGGTGGGCCTGCTGGCGGCGGTGGGCCAGGACAAGGTGCTGGTCCATCCGCGGCCGCGGCTGTCGGTGATCTCGATCGGCGAGGAACTGGTCGATATCGATCGGGCGCCCGGGCCCGGGCAGGTCTACGACGTGAATTCCTACGCCCTGGCCGCCGCGGCGCGTGATGCCGGCGCGGATGTGAACCGGGTCGGCATCGTCGATGCCGACCCCCGCCGGCTCCGGGATGTGGTCGAGGGTCAGCTGGTGCGCGCGGAAGTGGTGGTGATCGCCGGCGCGGTCGGCGGGTGGGCCTCCGATCAGGTGTGTGAGGCGCTGGAGGGCCTCGGTGAACTGGAGATCGCCCGGGTGGCGATGCATCCGGGTTCGGTGCAGGGGTTCGGCCGTCTCGGCCGCGACGAGGTGCCTACCTTTCTGCTGCCGTCCAATCCGGTGGGCGCTCTGGTGGTTTTCGAGGTGATGGTGCGGCCGCTGATCCGGATCGCGCTGGGAAGGCGGCAGCCGATGCGCCGGATCGTCCGGGCGCGGACCATAACTCCCATCCAGTCGATGGCGGGCCGCAAGGGTTATCTGCGTGCCCAGTTGATGCGGGACGAGGCCACCGGCGAGTACCTGGTACAGCCGCTCGGCAACAGTGCCGGGGCGTCGTCGCATCTGCTGGCCGCCATGTCGGAGGCCAACAGTCTCATCGTGGTCGAACCCGATGACACCGAAATTCGCACCGGTGACAAGGTGCGGGTCGCATTCCTGGCGCAGCGCGGCTGAAAAGTGGAGTCCATGAATGTTTTCCGGGCCACCCAGCACCCCGGGTGGCCCGCGCACCTCGGCCCGGTGCGGGTGCCCGCCGGGAAGGTGACGTTGCGTCCCGTGCGGTTGCGTGACGCGGCGGCGTGGAGCCGGATCAGATTGCGGGATCAGAACCATCTGGAACCCTGGGAGCCCACCGGCCGCGGGACGTGGGACGCGCGCAATCACGCTTCGAACTGGCCGCCGCTGTGGTCGAGCCTGAAGGCGGAGGCGCGTCGCGGCGCGATGATCCCGCTGGTGATCGAGGTCGACGGCGCGTTCAGCGGGCAGCTGACGGTCGGCAATATCGTGCGCGGCGCGCTGCGTTCGGCGTGGATCGGGTACTGGGTGGCCAAGGATCTCGGCGGGCAGGGGGTGGCGACCGCGGCGTTGGCGCTGGGGCTCGATCACTGTTTCGGTCCGGTGGGCCTGCACCGGGTGGAGGCGACCGTGCGGCCGGAGAATCTGGCGAGCCAGGCGGTGCTGCGCAATGTGGGCTTCCGTGAAGAAGGGCTGCTGCGTAGGTATCTCGATGTGGACGGGGCATGGCGCGATCATCTGCTGGTCGGGATAACGGTGGAGGAGCTGCCCGGCCGGGTGGTCGATCGGCTGGCGCGGGAAGGACGGTTGACACTGCGGTGACGTGCCGCCGGAAACCGGCCTGCCCGGACCCGGCTTTGGTGGAAATGTGACTCATGTGGCGGAAGTGCACGGCGCGCCTGCCGGGTTGTACCCCTACTCGGAATTAACCTACGGACGTCGGTGGTGCGTCCTGTGCCACCGGTGGAGAGCTCGTACCACGATCTGCGAGACGTACCCGCGGGGAAGGACTCCGGTGTCGGGGCGCACACGGTTCATGGCGGGGGCTCGGACGACGACCAGGCGGGACGGAGGTGCTGACGACGATGCCGAATTCGATCCTGTGGATCGGGCTGGTCGTACTGTGGGTCTTCGTCCTGTTTCCTATCCTTGCCGACCGGCATCCCAGAATCCGCCGGACAACCGACACAGCCCTGGCGACGCGGGTACTGCATCGTGGAGATTCCAAACGGCGTAAGGGAAGTGGGCATGCCCGCAAGAAGCGGACCACGCGGCCTTACCGAAAGCGTCACCACGCCAACGATGCGGAGGATCCGATGAGCACATCGGCCGAGGAGAACCCTACCGCGGCTGACGAGGAGCAACCGGACGAGGTCGTCGGCGATCGGCCCGGGGGCGCCGAGCCGGAATCCGGTGCGGACGGTACCGCGCACGACAGCGCACCCGGCGACGGCTGGGACGACGCGGAATTCGAACGCGACGAGGACTGCGACGACGAGGTCCGGTCGCCCGGGCGCGCCGAGACCAACGTTCCCGCGCGCATTCCCCCGGTGCGGGCGACGATGCGGGCGCCGGACCCGGAACTCGAATACGACGACGAGGATTTCGTACCGTCCCGCCGCGGGCGCGGCGGTTACGATCCCGAAGCCGACGCGATCGCCCGGGCCGCGCGCTATACCTTCCGGCAGCGCGCCGTGGTCGCTCTCGTACTCGGTGCCGTGCTGTGCGGCGGTCTCGCGGTCGCCGTCGCACCCATTTTCTGGTGGGGTTGCGGTGGCGCCGTGCTGTCCCTGGTCACCTACCTGGGGTATCTGCGCAAACAGGTCCGGATCGAACAGGAGATCCGCCGGCGGCGCAGCGCTCGGCTCACCGGCCGGGGGCAGGAAACGGCCGGGAACGGCCCCGCCGATGCCGGGACGGCGTCGCCGCGCAATGCCCGGTCCGGAATGGACCGGGATACCGCACGCGCGCTGCGTCGCCGTGCCCATCTGCTCGAAGCCGACGACGAGGATCCGGCGTTCGAGCACCTGGATGCCTACGACGCGTCGGTCGCCCGGACCGTGCGCAACCGGGCGACCGGCGGCGATACCCGCCGGGCCGCGGGTGCGTGACCGATAGCGGATTCCGCCGTTCGAAAATGGCCAGAGGGCAGAGAAACCACAGGTCAGGGCCCCGATTCGGATTCTGGTAGCCCTGTTTGCTAGAGTGGCACAGCGCGGTTCACCGAGCCGCACGGGGCTATAGCGCAGTTGGTAGCGCGTCTCGTTCGCATCGAGAAGGTCAGGGGTTCGATTCCCCTTAGCTCCACATTTCGACAAATGGTCCCCGGCCTGCCGAATGCAGGTGGGGGACTATTTGTGTCGGGCCCCGGGCGCCCCGCCCCGCAGGTAGTACGCCGTCCTCGATGTGAGGGAGTACCCGACCTCGTCGGACTCCGGACGCCATACCGCTACATCGTCGACCGGATCCACCGGCAGGCCGCATACCGCGGGGCCGGTTCATCGTGCCGGGTCGTCGAGCACTGCCGCTGCGGCGGCGGCCATGACGGCGTAGCCCGTCGGGTTGGGATGGAGATGGTCGCCGCTGTCGTAGCGCGGGTCCAGGGCGTCGGGGTCGGATCCGGCGGCGAGGAGACGTTCGAAATCGATGACGGCGTCGAATTCGCCGGACTCGCGTATCCAGGAATTGACCGTGTCCCGGACGTTTTCGCCGCGCGGGCTGAAATACGGGGCACCGCGGTACGGCAGTAGTGTGCCGCCGATGATGCGTAGCCCGTCGGTACGTGCGAGACGAATGAGCTGCCGGTATTCGGTGATCAGCTGATCGGCGGTGACCTCGGGGTTCGGTCGCAGCCAGGGTTCGTCGAGTTCGCTGGCGCCGATGTCGTTGATGCCGGACAGCAGGATCACCGTGCCGACGCCTTCCTTGTCGAGTACGTCGCGACGGAACCGGGTTGCGGCGCGCTGGCCGACGTAGCCGGAGTCGGACATGATCCGGTTGCCGCCGATCCCGGTGTTGAGTACGGCCCGGGGGTCGCCGTCGGCCGCCAGTCGGGTGGCCAGGACGTCTGGGTAGCGGTTGTCGGAATCGGCGGTGGCTCCGGCGCCGTCGGTGATGGAGTCGCCGAAGGTCACCACGCCGTCGCGGGTCGGGGGCCCGCTGACCTGAAAATCCGACAGGTAGTACCAGGACCCGTCGGACTCGGTGAAGGCAGTACCGCCGGTGTCGGCGTGATGGTCGCCGTCGGCTCGGAAGGAGGTCGTGTTACCGAGGTAGTGAAAGGTGGCCGGTCCGGTCTCGTGGGCCAGGTAGAGGGTCACCGTGACCGGCTTCCGTGCGGTCACCGAGAACTCGACGGCGTCGCTGGTGAGTTCTGTACCCTGCGAAATCTCGGCGGTCGGTGCCCCGTCGAAGGACAGCGATCGCACCGTGCCCGGCTCCACGGCCGCGCCGTCCGTGGTATCCGCGAGCGTTGCCGCGGCAATCCGCAACGGCCGGTCCCCGAAAAGGTTGGACACAGTGATCCGGGCCTGATCGCCGCCCACGGTGGGGCGCACGGTCTGCCGCACGGTCTGGTCGGCGAAACCGGCTGTCGACCAGGTCGGACCCCAGACGTCGACGGCGGCCATCTGTGCGGCGGACCAGCTGCCGAGCCACGTCTGCCGTTCGCTCGAGCGGTCGACGACGCCCGCGTAGAGCGCCGTTGCCGCGATGGTCACTACTGCCGGCACGGTCAGGAAGAAGGTTTTGATCCTTCGCGCGTTCATCGACCGGTCTCCTCGTCGAGCCGCCGGCTGATCCCGTGTGGCGCCGGTCCGTCGAGGAACGCGGGCGGGTCGAACGCCTCGGCAGCGGCCGGTACAGCCGCTCGCGCCCTTCCCGCGGCGAGTTCGACCGCGGCTGCGACCGTCATGATTCCGGAGGTGACGGTGTGACCACCCAGGTGGCCGGTGGCGCCGTATACCGCGATCCCCATGTCCGAACTCCGCTCTGCGTATGTTGGTGATAAAACCAACCTATGAATCATCGGCGAGTGGGAACATGGGTCGATAGCTCGAATTCATATCCGAAACGCTCATCGAATCGGTTGTACCATCGTTTGATGGATATTCTCTCCGACGCCGTATCGGCGATCCGTACGGGCAGCCCCGGTTCGGGTCTGTTCATCCGGCACGCACCGTGGGGGCGTGACTACCCCGTGGTGCCCGGGGCCGGATTCCACGTGGTGCTCGAGGGATCGTGCTGGCTGCGCCCGCGCGACGGTGACGCGATCGCTCTCGGGGTCGGTGACGTCGTGTTCATGCCCAGGGGTGCCGAACATGTCCTTGCCGATGATCCCGCCACACCCGTCACCGAGGTCGCCCGGCCCGGCGAGCCCCGGGAGATCGCCGGGCCCGGCCGGCGCAGCGTGTTGCTGTGCGGTGCGTACGCGCTCGACCGGCGTCATCCGCACCCGATGCTGGACGGCCTGCCGGAATTCGTTCATCTGCCCGCCCGGCTGGGCAGGCATCCATCCCTGCGCAGTGCCGTCGACCTGCTGGCCGCCGAATTGTCCGAGCCGCGAGGAGGAACCGACGCCGTGCTGCCGTCGCTGCTGGATGTCCTGCTGCTGTACATCCTGCGGGCATGGTTCGAGGAGGAGGGTGCCGACGCCACGTCCACCGGGTGGATCGCGGCATTCCGTGACGTGTCCGTGGCGCACGCATTGCGGGCCATCCACGCCGCCCCCGGCCGGGCGTGGACCGTGGAGCAGCTCGCCGCCGAAGCCGGGGTATCGCGAGCGACCCTGGCCCGTCGATTCGCCGCCACGATCGGAGAAGCGCCACTGTCCTATGTGACTCGATGGCGGATGATTCTCGCCGCCAAACGGTTACGTGACAGCGGAGAGTCGATCGCTGTGGTCGCCGGGCGGGTGGGGTATGGATCCGAGTTCGCCTTCGCCAAGGCATTCAAACGCGAATTCGGCGTGGCTCCGGGCCGATACCGCAAGGACAGCGAAAACCCGGAGCTCATCGCGGTCTGATCCGAATGCATCCGGATAGCTGCGTTCCGAGGCGCGTCGAGTCCTCCTCGGTGGCAGTGGGATACGTGCGGGGCGGTTGACGATGCCATGGAAGCCGGCCGACCCCCTGCTGTGGTTCGCGGTCGGTGCCGGTGATTTCCGCGGCCCGCCGAGACGCCGATGGTGTTCGCGGGCAATCGATTCGATGAGAGATTGAGTGCCTCATGGTCTCGAATTGGCGAACGCAATAGTGCGTTTTTACCTCCGGCGAGTTATGTCCATCGACTATTGTCATCGACTGAACAAATCTGTCCGATACGCGGTACGACCGAATCGAGAGCCGATCATGTTTGAACAGAGTGTGATGGTGCCGGGCGACGTTCGCACGCGGCCGGCGGTGCCCGCGGCCACCACGGGCCTGCCCACGGCGACCCAGTTGCTGTGCAGCTTCCAGGGGACCCGGTTCGAGGATCACGACGTCCTCCGCACGGCGCGGGCACTGGCCGTCCTGCACGGCCATCGGGTGACTCTGCGGGACGCGCGCACGGTCGCCGAGGTCGACAACCGCCGCCGGGAGCTGGTCGAGGATATCGACGAGTGGGTCGACGCACGGTCCCCGCAACGTGACGCCGACGTATCGATCCACGCCGAAACGCTGGGGGCGGTGATCGATCGCATGGCCTGGGGATGGGTGGACGCCAACCAAGTGGTCGAGATCGATGGCACGCGAGATCATCAGGCGCGTAAACGCTGGCACCGGCTGGCCGAAATGATCGACGGCTATACGGAACTGATCACCGAGCTCGTCCGGGGCGGGCGGCGGCTACCCGGCCGGCCGTGACGCCCGCTCGCGGTCCCCGGTATCGCGAGCGATCCGCCCGGCTCGGCGGCAACACCGGCATCAGCGATCCAGCACCGCGAGCATTCCAGAGACGGCCGCGGGCCAGGTGAACTGCTCGGCTCGCCGCCGGGCCGCGCCGCGCCGCTGCGCGGTCGGGCGGGCCAGTACATCGGTGACCGCGCGCGCGAACGCCGCCGGATCGTCGGCGGCGACCGCGCCGCAGTCTGCGGTGACGATATCGGCCAGCGCCGAGGACCTGCTCGCGACCACCGGGGTACCCGCGGCGAGCGCTTCCAGCGCGGCCAGCCCGAAGGTCTCGTGCGGACCCGGGGCCAGCGAGATATCCGCGGTCGCCAGCAATCGCGCCACATCCGCCCGGTCGCTGATGAACCCGGTGAAATGTACCGCGGGCAGGCCGCCCGGCAGTTCCGGCAGCAGCTTGGCCCGGCGTTCGAGTGCGTCCCGGCGCGGACCGTCACCGGCGACCACCAGACGCGCGTCGAGCCCGTCCCGGCGTAGTTCGGCGAGCGCTTCGATACTGCGATCGGCGCGTTTCTCCACCGACAGCCGGCCGCAGTGCACCAGCAGAGGTTGTCCGGGCACCCCGAGGTCGGCCCGTAGCCCGTGGTCGTGGCGGCGCGGGCTGAACAGGTCCAGATCCACACCCAGCGGCACCATCTCGACATTCGGGGCGCCGATACGCCGGAACTCGGCCCGCGCGAATTCGGTGGTGCACACCACCATGTCGTATTCGGCGGCGGTGTTCCGGTTCGCGATATCGGCGCAGCGCCGGGCGATCCGGTCCGGCATGATCTGCCCCAGCAGCCGGTCCAGGCGCTCGTGGGAGATCATCACCCCGGCCACGTCCCGGCGTCGCGCCCAGCGGCCGAATCCGCGCAGGGTCAGCCGGTCGGAGACCTCCAGCACATCGGGCCGCAGACCGTCGAGGACATCGGCGACCCGGCGCGGGTCGGCCGCCCGGTAACCGCCCGTCCACGGGATCCCGACCGCGGGCAGGGTGATCCGCAATGCCCCGCTCGGCAGTACTTCTTCGGTGCGCCGCGGCCCGGGCACGATCAGCACGACCTCGTGGCCGGCGGCCACATAGCCCGCCCCGAGATGGTGCAGCGCGGTACGCAGACCCCCCGAGCGGGGGCCGTAGAAATTCGCCAGTTGCACGATGCGCACGTCGCCGATCGTGGCGGCAGCCGGGTTACCACCGGAACCGGGGCGTTGAACTCGCGGTGAAGGCCGCGTGTTATTTGGATATCGAGGCGCTACGGGGCGGGCATACCGCGGCCCACCCGGGGCAGGTCCAGATTCAGCGGAATCCGCCCGAGGGCCAGATGCTCGCCGACCTCGTCGGCGGGCAGCGGGCGCGCGATGAGGAAACCTTGGGCCCGGTAGCAGCCCAGACCGACCAGGGTGCGGGCCGCGACCGGGGTCTCGACCCCCTCACCGACCACGCCGAGGCCGAACGATCCGGCCAGCCCGATGATCGATTTCACGATGGCCAGATCGTCGGTACTGGCACCCAGGCGCTGTACGAAGCCGCGGTCGATCTTCACCGCGTCCACCGGCAGTGCCTTGAGATGGGAGAGCGAAGAATAGCCGGTGCCGAAATCGTCGATGGCGATCTGGACACCCATCCGTTTGAGCCCGCGCAGCGTGACCTGGGTGCGGGCCAGATCCTGGACCACCACGTGTTCGGTGATCTCCAGGCAGATCGAACTTCCGTCGATTCCGAAATGCCGGAGGATGTCCTCGATACGCTCCACGAAATCCAGGCTCACCAGCTGCACCGGCGACACATTGATCCGCATGACCATATTCGTCGCCAGGCCCTGCCGTCGCCACTGCGCGAACTGCGCGCAGGCGGTGCGCAGCACCCAGCGACCCAGCTCACCGGCGAGGTTGGTGGCCTCGGCCACGGTCACGAACGCACCGGGCGGGAGCAGGCCGCGGGTCGGATGCATCCAGCGGACCAGCGCCTCCATGGCCACGATCCGGCCGGTGCGCAGATCCACCTCGGGCTGGTAGTGCAGGATCAGCGATCCGTCGGACACCGCGCTGCGCAGGTTCAGTTCCACATCGTCCTGGAGCTCGAACTGGGCCCGCATGGCGTCGGTGAACAGTGCCACCCCGTTGCCGCCGCCGGATTTGGCCGACAGCAGCGCGTGGTCGGCGCGCCGCATGATATCGGCGACGGTGGTTTCACCGGGGATACCGACGGCCACCCCGACGCTGGCGCCGCGGCTCACCGACTCGCCGCCCACGGTGACCCGGCGGCTGATCAGTTCCTGGATCCGGGTCGCCTCGTATTCGGCGGCGACGGTGTCCATGGGTTTGGCGGGGACGATCACGAACTCGTCGCCGCCGAGGCGGGCGATCATATCGTTGGGGTCCATATTGTCCCGTAGCCGCTCGGACAGGGTCCGGATGAACTTGTCCCCGGCGGTGTGGCCGAGGAAGTCGTTGAGGGCCTTGAGCCGGTCCAGGTCGAGGAAGAAGGCCGCGACCGGGCCGGGGCTGCCCGGTTGCAGCCGCTGCTCCATATGTTCCAGCAGTGCGCGGCGGTTGGCCAGACCGGTCAGGTCATCGTGCAGGGCGATGAAGCGGAGCTTCTCCTCGGCCTCCACCCGGGCCTGCAACTGCGCGAACAGGGTGGCGATGGCTTTGAGCACATTCAACTCGCGGGTACTCCAGTCGCGGTCGCCGACCTTGACGAAACCGAGCAGGCCCGTCGACCGGCCCCGGGACACCAGCGGTACCGCCGCGGAGCTGATGTCGCCCAGCCCGGACGCGGAGTGGATGGTCTGCTGGTAGTCGGCGGCGCTGGCCGGGATGAGGAACGGTTCGGTGGCGTGTTCGAGCGATTTGAAGACCGAATCCGCCTGATCGAAATACACGATCTTGAGCGGATCCGGTTCGGGCACATCCTGGCGCGGCGGCCATTCGGCCACCAGCACCGTGGATCGGTTCGCGGGATCGTTGTGCCGCAGGTAGCTGAAGTCGACGTCGAAATAGTCGATCAGCATGGCCAGCACCTGCTCGGTCGCCGACACCATGGTCGCCGAGTCGACGCCCATCAGCTCCGCGGCGACTTCGGTCACCAGCGAGTCGAGTGTCCGCCGAGGCACCTGATCTCCGATCACACTATCTGCGGCTGTCCGCGCCCGGTGCCGGGCGCCGTCGGCTCCGCACGCTGGCAGCTGCCGCGTAACTCAGGCGTAGTACCAGCGCCACGCTGTCCTGTTCCGGCACTTCCAGTATTTCCAGGAAACGACCCTGAAGTGTGGACAGTCTATCCGCGTATGCCGGGGAGAGCGCATCCAGTTCGGTACGGGATCGGGAAAACAGGAAGACCGGGGACATCGGCTGGACGGCCAGACCGGACCGCTGCGCCTGGATCCACAGCCGCTGTACCGCGGCCCCGGCGCGGGCGTAACCGGTCAATGCCCCGGGCTCGGCACCGGGATCCGGGGTGAAGGTGAGGGCGACGACGGCCGAACTCGAGCGCACCCTGTCCCGGGCGTAGTCGCCCAGTGCCGCCCCCGCCGACCAGCTGTGCAATTGGGCCATCACATCGGCGCGTCGCCCGATCTGCAGGGCGACCCGCTCATCGGGCGCCAGTTCGAGCGACCGGGTGTCGATACCGTCGGACAGGTCCTCGCCGGGCCAGCGCATCTCCGCGAACATCTCGCGGTGCAGCAGCGGCGTGAGGTAGCGGATCCGGTCGGATTCGGCCAGGACGGCGGCCAGGGTACGGATCCCCGGCGAATCGGCGACGGCCCGCATCCGCGCGCCTTCGGCCGCCGCGGCCGCGGCCAGCCCGGCCAGGACGCCGGCCGGGATCTGCCCGCCGTAGCCGAGCCGGCGATTGGTCTCCCGGGCGAGCGCGTAGGGATAGTCCGCCGCCAGCGCCGGGTCGGTGTCACCGCCGTGCCGGAGCACCGCGGTGAGCGGGAAGTCCGGTTCGGTGCCTTCGAGGTATTCGTAGGGGCCGAGTACGTCGTAGGCCGCGGCCGCGACCCGGGCGTTGTAGAGGGCGGCGCCCAGGGCCACGGCGCTGCCCCGGTAGCCGACGTCCATGGCGGTGGTGTAGCGCGGCTCGAGCGCGATCCGCAGCTCCTGCGGCGCGGTGTGCAGTGACCACGGCTGGACGTTGCCGCCCGAGGGCGCGCGCTGCGCACAGACCAGGATGCGGTCGATGGTGGTGCCGGCCGGGTCGTCGGACTCGGGGTCGGCGAGGTATTGCTCGGTATCGATATCCGGGTCGGCCAGCGCGTCGAGCGCCTGCTCCACATCGACACGGGTGCGGCCCGACCGCAGCGGCCGGCCCAGCCCGATCCGGCGGATCGCCGTCGCGACGCTGGCCGCGCCGAGCACCACGTCCCCGCTGAGTTGCGGCCAGCTGTTGAGGGTCTCACCGACCTCCACGAGACTCCCGGCCATCCGGGCCGACAGATCGTGCGCGCCGAGCAGGCCGACGACATAGGGCGCTTTGTCGCGGGTGGACAGGCCGCGCAGTTGTTCGGCCCCGGTATCGCCGAGCAGGCCGTGGAACGGGACCCGGTCCGGTTCCAGGTCGAAACGTTCGACATCGAGCAGACCGCGGTCGCTGGTCTCCATGATCAGCGGCAACCGGCGGCGCCGGGCCGCTTCCCGGATGAGCAGCTTGATGTCCAGGGAATCGCATTCCTCCACAACGATTCCCAGCCCGTCGACGAAATCGTCCGCGGTTTCGGCGTCCACGCCGCCGCCGCGTACTTCCACGGGCAGGTACGGATCGAGTTCGGCGATCCGGCGAGCGGTGACGATCGCCTTGTTCACCGCGATATCGAACAGCGTGGCGGGTACCCGGTTGAGGTTGGACAGTTCGAGTTCGTCGAAATCGGCGAGCCGCAGCCCGCCGCATACGCCCTCCTGCGCCAGGGTGTAGGCGATGGCGTGACCGACGCTCTGACCCACCACGCCCACCGTCACGGTGCTCAGCCGATCCTGTTCGGCCCGGGTCAGCTTGTTGCGGTTACGGTCCAGGCGGATCGCGCGGAAGGTCCGCGGGCCCGGCAGCACGAGCACGCTGCGCCGCCACGGGTAGTAGACCCAACGGTCGTCGGCCGCGCTCTCTCCGGTGTCCGGGGGGTCGTTGAGCCGGCCGAACTCCGCGGCCAGCAGGCCTCGTAGATCGTTGAACTCGGTATGCGGGGTGGCGCGCAGCCCCGCGAGGGCGCGTTCGTCGTCGGGATCGCTCGGGTCCAGGATCAGCGGCCGGTATTCCACCCCGAGATCTGCCTCACCGACCATATGCGTAGCATTCCTCCCCGCCGTGCCCGAACAGCCGATGTGACCGCCGCGACCTCGGTTCAGCTAATCCCATAGCGCGAAGTTCACCACGCATCAGCAGATACTGCAACTTGTCAGCAAATACATGGTAGGTCCGGGTGTCCCACCAAATGGGCAGGGTGTGATAGCGCTCGTCGGGGTAGGGCACCGGCGGGATCGACTGGGCCACCACCCCGCCGCTGGCGCGGTGCCGTTCGGTGGTGAAAGAGGCGACCGTGGCGAAGCCGTACCGGGCATTGAGCAGGCGCGGTGCGTGGGCCATACAGCGCGAGATCGCCGCGGCCAGTTCATTGCGCCGGGGCGCGTCCCGGGCCACCCACACCGCCCGGGATTCCACCACTCCGCGTGGAATGCGCCGGGCCATCATCAGGCCCAGTTCGGCCGCGCCCGCCCGGCCCGCCCACGGGGTGAGCGAGCCGACCTCGGACACCCAGGTGTAGGGGCCTTGGACGCGCAGTCCGCCGACCACTTCGCCGCGGGTGTCGGTGGCGGCGAAGAACAGGGCCGTCGAGGACCCGTCGAGGACGCCGTCGTAGTCCAGGGCCGATTCGTTGCCGAAGTGGCGGTACGCTTCCCGCGCTCCCACGAGATATCGGCGCCACAGGCCGGGGGAGAGATTCGGGGTGGTTACGCAGAGGGCGTATCCGGAAACGTTGTCGCGAAATCTCACAGTGCGGCCGCGGCTCGGGTCTTCTCGGCCGACTGCGATCGTTTCGACAGTCATGCAGTTCCTACTCTTTCGCCGCACGATGTGAGGGCCGTGCGGGATTTGTTGTCCAGCAGCCCGACCGACGCCCCGGCTCGTCGGCGTGCCCAGTGCAGTATCCGTCATCGGAAGACAATTGACCAGGACTCTGGTTAATCTTCCGGAAACCGGCCCGGTGTGCGATCGTTATCGCAGGTCAACCCGGATGAATTCAGTATGCGCCGTTACCACCAGACCGGTTGGTACCGAGTTGGTTACCGGCAGGCAACGATCTGTCCACCCCGAGGTCAGGGAGTGATGGAGATGAACAGCTCCACCGATTCCGAACCGTGCCAGATCTCGATCTCCTCGCGGTAGGCCCGGGTGATCTCCGCCGACGCGGTCGCGTCGTCGACCTGGGCCCAGACGTCCTCGACCGGATCGTGGTAGTCGCCGTTCGGTACGAACCGGGCGTAGACGCCCCGTGGAACCCGGACCAGTACATCGCCCACCGGGGCCCGGCCCGGGTCGGTGTACTCGAAACACACCAGCGCGTTGTAGGTTCCGGTCGGTGTCCGGACGTACACGGTGTACATGGGCCGTTGTCCGTCGGCCGATCCGGCGGTGGCGTCCAGCCGCTCCCGCACCCGGTCCTTGAGGAACTCGATGAGCTCGCTGTTGCTGACCTTGAAACTGGGTCGGACCTTCGGGAAAACGAGTCCGGCGTACACGGATTCGCCACGCACCACGATCGTGTAGGTCATCGGGCCTCGACCGCCAGATACAGATCGATTTTGTAGGCGTGCGGGTAGAACTCGAAATCACCGGAGAAGGTCCGGTTGATCTGGTGGTGCTCCTCGGCGTAGGCGATCTGTGTCCACAGGCTCGTCATGATCTGCGGGAAGTTGCCCACCGAGGAGAATTTCGCATAGGTGCCGCGCGGCAGCCGGGCGACCAGATGCCCGCGGGTGACCTCGTCGAACGAACTGCATCGATATCCCACGATCTGGGTGTTGTAGGTCCCCAGCTCCGTCGAGTAATCCGTGTACGCCGTGGCGAGGGGGCCGCCCAGCTCGTGATGTAGTACCGACGCCCAGGCGCCTTCGAGGTCGCGGTCGTACAACTCACCGAGCGCACGCTTGGGGCTGCGTACCGGGAGTCCGGCCACCCACGTCTCGTCCCGCTCGACGAATTCAAACTGCATGGAACGACTCTTTCGAGATGTGTCCTGGTCGGCAAGCCGACCGAATGGTCGGCTGGACCCGCCATGCTATCAACCGACGGCGATCCCGGCCGGTTGCCCGCGCTCGGCGCCGCCGCCCGGGTCCGTGATCGCGGCGCGGCGGGATCGGCCGAGTTCCTACGGTCCGATCCGAAACCCACTATCATGGGATGAAATTTCTCCGGACGCCACAGCCGGGCAATTCGGGAGTAATCGGTTTTATCGCCGAATTCCGCTCATCGCGAATTGAATTCGGCATTTTACTCCTGTTCTCAGGGCTGGGGATTTTGTCAGTTATTGTTTCGTAATTCACCGCGGTGGGCCCGATCCGCCACTGCCAGTTCAGCTGAATTTCATTCGGCGCCGATACCAATGCGAGCATGATCGGCAGACCAGACCGGCGGGCCGTGCCCGCATCCGGCGAGCGCGCGAAACGCGCAGCCCAGTAGCCGGATCTACGGCGATGCGCCTGTGGGGTGAGCGCGGGAGTAGTGCACCGCGGACAGCAGCGAGATGGGGGCGTCGCCTCCTCTGGTGCCTCGCCGGACTCTTCGTGCTGACCGTACTGCCGGGTGCGCTCGGGGCGGTGGCCGTGGCACAGGACGGCGCCACCGGATCCAGCCGGATCGACGGGGTGGCCTGGATGAACGTCCGGGACTCCTTCGGCGTGGCGCTCGCCGATTACACCTACATCAGTGACAAGGGCGGGTTGCTCGACCCGGGCGGCACGATCGTGTGGACCGTCGTCGGCCTGGAATTCGTCGGCTACATGATCATCGTGACCACCGCGATCTGGTTCATCGGTTTCGCGCTGAGCTTCGCCTGGCTGGACTTCTTCGCCAACGCGCTGCGCGGTACCGCCGGCGCGCTGGCCGGCCAGCTCGCCACGCCCGCCGTCCTGATCACCGCGGCCACGATCGGCGCCTTCTTCGTGGCCTGGTTCATCGTGCGAGGTTTCCATGCTCGCGCGGTGATCCAGACGGTGACGATGCTGGCCGTGGCGGTGCTGGGCCCGCTGTTCCTGGCCGACCCGCTGGCGGCCGCACTGGGCTCCGACGGGGTGCTCGCCCAGGGGCGCGATGTCGGTTTGGCGGTCGCGTCGGGACTGAACGGGTCCACGAACCGGAACCCGGATCTGGCGGTGAGCACACTGCAGGGCGATATGGCCGACAACTTCGCGCGCCGACCGGTGCAGGTGTGGAACTTCGGCCATATCGTGGACAACCGGTCCGCGTGTGCCGCGGCGTGGTCTTCGGGAGTGACCACGGGCGATACCGACCGCACCCAGCGCGCACTGGCAGCCTGCGGGGACACCGCGGCGGCCGCGGCCGCCGCCCACCCGAGCCTCGGACAGATCGGCACCGGTCTGTTGCTGCTGGTCTCGGCAGCCGTACTGCTGTTGTTCGCGGTGGTCCTGTCCTATCGGCTGATGCGGGCCGCGCTGGACGCGATCATGCAGGGATTCATGGCGACCTTCGGATTCGCCGCGGGCGGTTTCGTCTTCGGGCCGACACAGACCTTTCTGGTGCGCAACCTGGTGAACACGGGTATCGCCGCGGCCCGGATGTGCGCCTACACCGTCTTCATCGGGGTGTACCTGCTGTTCCTCGGCAACCTGTTCCAGCAGGCGCGCGGACAGGTGCTCGCGGTCATCGTCATCGCGGCGGTTGTGGAAGCGGTCGCGATCCTGCAGTTCGGCAGGTTGGCCAAGGGATTGACCCGAGGTTCGGACTGGATGGCCAACCGGTTCTCGCTCACTATCCAGGGTGCACGTGGCGGCTCGGGTGGTACCGCGCTCGGTATGGGCGGCGGCGGCGGGAAGAGTTCCGGGGGTGGTTCGGGCGTCAGCGCGATCGCCGGCCTCGCCGCACTGAACACTGTCAACACCTCGCCGCTCACTGCCTGGCTCGCCGGGCGCACGGTCAACCCGTTCAGCCCGCTGGCCCTGGGCAAGATGCGCAGCGACCGGGTGAATGTGGCCACGGCGGCGAGCCGGTTGGAAAGGCACGAATGGGCATCGTTGGCCCGGCAGAACTGGCGACTGCTGGCGCGACGAGAAGCCGACGAGTGGGGCGGGATCCACACCGAACTCGGCCTCGCGCGGGCGATCAAGTACCTCGACAACAACCGGGTGCCCTATCAGCACATATCTGCTGTGCTACTGGACGCGGGGGCCACCCACAGCGCCGTGAACCAGGCCCTCCGGGCCCGCTCGGTCCGGAACGAGACCAGATCGCGTAATCCGTACGGCTTCGCTCCCCTGCAGAAGGCCGTCGCCTCCGGCAATGCGGTGATGAACCACGCGGGCACCGACGCGCAGGCGGCGTTCGCGGCGCAGGCGGTGGCCGACGCCGACAGCCTGGCCCGGCACACCCTGGCACCGGACCCCGGCGCGCGGCTCGACCACGCATTCATCGCACGGGTCGAGGAGCACTGGGATTCCGATCGCGCTCTGCGGGCCAATATCCGCCCGGAAGAATGGAACTCGGTCGGCCGCGCCACGCGAACCGCCATCGCCCATCGGCTGGCCACCGATCACTTTGCGATCGCGAGGGCGTTCAACGATCACCCGACCCCCTCGAATCGGGAAGCTCTGATGACGTCGGTCAAGCGTCTCGCCAACCTCGACCACACGGTCCCCGAGGCCGGACTGGACCCCTGGGACCTGTGACACGGAGGCCGTTTCCGCCGTGCCCGCCCGTCCCCGGGTCGGTAGGCTGCTGCCGACAGCGCAGTCGGACGATCGGGAGTAGCAGCATGGGGCGGGTCGACCGCAGGAAATCGGTGCAGAACGCGAAAACGCTGATCACCGGCGCGGCCAGCGGTATCGGCCGGGCGACCGCACTGGCCTCGGCGGCCCGCGGGGCGCGGCTGGTGCTGACCGATATCGATGCCGACGGGCTGGCGAATACCGTGGCCGAGATCGAGCGGGCCGGTGGCACCGTGCTCATCGCCGAGGCGTTCGATATCTCGGACCACGACGCCGTGGCCGAGTTCGCGGCGACCGTGCACGAACGGTTCGGCAGTCTCGATGTGGTGATGAACGTGGCCGGGACGTCGGTCTGGGGCACGGTCGACAGTCTGGAGATCCGGCACTGGCGGCGGATGATCGATATCAATCTGCTGGGCCCGATCAATGTGATCGAGCGGTTCGTGCCACCCATGGTGCGTGCCGGTCAGGGCGGTGCGCTGGTGAACGTCTCGTCGGCGGCCGGTTTGCTGGCGCTGCCATGGCACGCTGCCTACAGCGCCAGCAAGTACGGGCTGCGCGGATTGTCGGAGGTGTTGCGCTTCGAACTGGCGGAGCACGGTATCTCGGTGCATGTGGTGACCCCGGGCGCGGTCGCCACCCCGCTGGTGCGCTCGTTCGACCTGGTCGGTGTGGACAAGGAGCATCCACGGGTACAGCGGGTGACCTCGCTGTTCACCCGGCACGCGGTGGCACCGGAGAAGGTCGCCGCGGTGATCCTGAAGGGCATCGAACGCAACCGGTTCCTGGTGTACAGCTCTTTCGATATCCGGTTCGGGTACTGGTGGAAGCGGAAGTTCGCTTTTCCCTACGAACTGCTGATGCGGCAGGCCAACCTGCAGTTCAGCACGCTGAAGCGGTCGGTGAATCGGGATCGGCCAGCGGAGAACACAACGAGTCCGGACTCTGCGGCGCCGCGCTGAGCGCGTCGTCGCAGCCGTACTCCGGGCAGTTCAGGTGCACGTCCAGCACGCGCGCGCCCGGGCCCTCGGCGCCGAGCCGGTCGTTCTCGTTCACCAGTTTGCAGCTACCCAGGGACAGGCAACCGCAGCCGATGCATCCGGTCAGGTTGTCGCGCAGCCGGACCAGCTGGGTGATCCGGTCGTCCAGGTCCTCGCGCCAGGCCGTGGACAGCGTCTCCCAGTCGCGCCGGGTAGGTGTGCGACCTTCCGGCAAACGGTCCAGAGCGGCCCGGATATCGCTCAGTGGGATGCCGACCCGTTGCGAGATCCGGATGAACGCCACCCGGCGCAGCGTCTCGCGGGTGTAGCGCCGCTGATTTCCGCTGGTCCGGCGGCTGGAGATGAGTCCTTCGCGTTCGTAGAAATGCAACGCGGACACAGCTACTCCGCTACGCTCGGAAAGCTGGCCGGGGGTCAACTCTTTGGTGGTCCAATCCGCTGTCGGCATCGATACTCCTCCTTTATCTGAACAATACTTCAGGTTGCTGGAGGCGGGGGTGGAATCGGGGCAACTACCCCGCGAACGGGTAGGCGTCGCCGTGCCCCCATCGCGTTCGCGCACTAGTGTCGGGACATGGGACCAGATGCCGTACCGGATCCGACATCCGCCCGCGACCACCGGCCTTCCCCCGCCCGCTACGGGGTGACCAGCGAAGTCGGCGCGTTGCGCGCCGTACTGCTGCACCGCCCCGGTGACGAGTTGCGCCGCCTCACCCCGCGCAACAACGACCAGCTGCTCTTCGACGGAATCCCGTGGGTGGAACGCGCGCAACAGGAACACGACATCTTCGCCCAGGTGCTGCGCGACCGCGGAGTCGAGGTCGCGCTACTGGCCGATGTGCTCACCGAAACACTCGAGGTGAGCGGCGCCGCCCGCATCCAGGGCATCTCCGCCGCCGTGCACGCCCGCCGTCTCGGGCACGCCCTCGCCGACGAGCTGGCCGGCCACCTGCGCGGGGTCCCGGCCGCCGACCTGGCCCGGATCCTCATGGCCGGGATGACCTTCGACGAACTGCCTTTCGCCGCCGACAACACCTCGCTGGTCCGCCGGATGCACCACGGCGGTGATTTCGTCATCGACCCGCTGCCGAACCTGCTGTTCACCCGGGACTCCTCGTTCTGGGTCGGCCCCAAAGTCGCCATCACCGCCCTGGCCCTTCCCGCCCGCGCCCGGGAAACCTCCCTCACCGACCTGATCTACGCCTTCCATCCGCGGTTCCTCGGCGTACGCCGGGCCTACGAATCGCATACCGCGCCCATCGAAGGCGGCGATGTGCTGCTGCTGGCGCCCGGAGTAGTGGCGGTCGGCGTGGGCGAACGAACCTCACCGGCCGGCGCGGAAGCTCTGGCGCGCAGCCTGTTCGACGACCGGCTGGCGCATACGGTGCTGGTGGTGCCGATCGCGCAGAACCGCGCCACCATGCACCTGGACACCGTGTGCACGATGGTCGACACCGACGCCGTGGTGATGTATCCGGGAGTCCGCGAAACCCTCACCGCCTACACGATCAACCGCGACGGCACCTCCGACGACTGTGCCGTCACCGGCCCCGAACCCTTCCTGCCCGCCGCGGCGGCAGCCATGGGGATCGACAAACTCCGCGTGATCGACACCGGGCTCGACGGGGTCACCGCCGAACGCGAGCAGTGGGACGACGGGAACAACACCCTCGCCCTGCGCCCGGGCGTCGTCGTCGCCTACGAACGCAACGAAATGACCAATGCGCGGCTGGAGGATTCCGGTATCGAAGTGCTGCGCATTCCCGGCTCGGAACTGGGTTCGGGGCGCGGTGGGCCGCGCTGTCTGTCCTGCCCGCTTGCCCGGGATCCGGTATGAAATCGGATCGGATGCGGTAAGAACGAGCCATGCTCGAAATCACGGTGTCCCACGATTCGGGCGTCCCGCCGTACGAACAATTGCGGCTCGCCGTCATCGCCCGGGTCCGCGCAGGTGAACTGGCCGCGGGCACCAAGATCCCCACGGTGCGGGCCCTGGCCGCCCAACTGGGCCTGGCCCCCAACACGGTGGCCCGCGCCTACCGCGAACTGGAACAGGACGGAGTCCTGGAGACCCGCGGCCGGCTGGGCTCGTTCATCGCCTCCTCCGGCGACCCCACCGCTGACGCGGCGGGGCGGGCGGCCTCGGAATACATTGCGGCCATCCGGCGGCTGGGGTTGGACGGGGACGCGGCGATCCACTACGTCAGGGTCGCGCTGGGGAGCTGAACGTTCTCAGCGCCAGCTGGGTAGCCACAGGTGGTCTTGCCAGCTACCTGTCGTTATCGGTAGGCCGGTGATGATCGGCCACAACCAGATGAAGTTCGCTATTACGAGGGCGAGGTAGAGGCAGACCACCAGGAGGCCCAGGCTGTGGCGTTCGCTGGGTTGGGCGGGCAGGAACTCGCCGCCGGATCCGCGGGCGACCGGGCGTCTGGCGGTGCCGAGTATGTCACCCAGCACCAGCGCCACCGCCATCACCAGGAACGGGGCCAGGGTGACCGCGTAGAAGTAGTACATCTGGCGGTCGAGGGTCAGGAACCAGGGCAGCAGGGCGGCGCCGTAGGCGGTGAGCACGGCCGCGTATCGCCAGTCCCGGCGGACGATCCAGCGCCAGATACCCCACGCGAGAACGGGAAGCGACACCCACCACAGGGCGGGCGTGCCGACCAGCATGACGGCTTTCACGCATTCGGTCTGCCCGCAGCCGGTGACCCCGTCGTCGGCGTAGTAGTACAGCATCGGCCGCAACCCCATCGGCCAAGTCCACGGTTTGGATTCCCACGGGTGATGATTGCCGGCGGAATTGGTGAGCTCGGAATGGAACGTGAGGGTGCGGGAGTGGAAGTACCACAGCGACCGCATGGCGTCGGGCACCAGATGTGACCAGAATCCACCGGTGCCGATCCCGTCCTCGGGCGCCGACGGATTACCCGCCATATAGCGGTAGACGGCGGTTTCGCTCCGGAACCAGGCGGCGTAGCTCGCCAGGTACACGCCCAGCGGGATCAGCACCAGCGCGTACAGCGCGGGGCCGAGATCGCGGAGGGCGGTGCCGTACAGCGGTTTGCGCACACCGTAGGTACGGCGCGCGAACAGATCGAACAGGATGCTCAGCAGCCCGAACGCGGCGATGAAGTACAGCCCGGACCATTTGGTGCCGCAGGCGAGTCCCAGCAGGAGTCCGGCCCCGAACCGCCACCAGCGCACACCCAGGCGCGGACCCCACGGAGTCTCGCCGATCCGGCCCTCGGCGTCGGCGCGTGCGAGCCGGGCCCGCACCTGGTCACGGTCGACGATCAGGCATCCGAACGCGGCGGTGACGAACACCGTGATGAAGATGTCGAGCATCCCGATCCGGGACGAGACGAAGGTGGTTCCGTCCGCGATCAGTAGGATCCCGGCCAGGGCGCCCAGCATCGTCGAGCGCGTCATCCGCCGCACGATCCGGATGACCAGCAGGATCAGCACCGTACCGGCCAGCGCGGCGGAGAACCGCCACCCCCAGCCGTTGTAGCCGAACAGCGCCTCGCCGATCGCGATCATCTGTTTCCCGACCGGTGGATGCACCACCAGCCCGTACCCGGGGTTGTCCTCGATACCGCCGGTGAGGAACTGCCAGCCCTGCGGGGCGTAGTGCTTCTCGTCGAAGACCGGCGTTCCCGCGTCGGTCGGATAGTTGAGCATGGTGAAGCGGGTGATGGCCGCGATCACCGTCAGGAACAGGCTGACCACCCAGCCGCGCGCGGTATCGGTGGGACCGAAATCCGGCGCCGGCCGCAGCGGAGCCGGGCTCGACCAGGTGCGCTGCGGCCGCCAGGCCGCGTTGCGGCGCAGTTCGGTCAGCTGAGTCACGGTTGTGAGCTTATGTGCTGTGTTTTTTGGCGCCGCCTCCGGCGTCGCGGGGTTGAGGCCCCCTTGGTCTCGCCGTTCAGGCCTCGAGACTCGAGCCTTCGGCTCCTGCGATGTGCAGTGGGCCGCCCATATAGAGTGCGACCATTGAGCACCTCCGGCCAAGGGCGGGACGGCCTCAACCCTTTATGGGCCTCGCTGAAATCGGCACCGAAAAGGTGCTGCTGTCCGTGAAGGCGATCAGATGCCAGGCCGGCCGGTCGAGTCGGCATCCGACCCGAATGTCGAATGCTGACGCAACCCGCATGTGTCGAGTTTTACGAGACACCTCCAAGGGTTGAGGCCCGTCTCGCCGTTTCGGCCTCGAAAGCGCATGAGCCGAAGGCTCGAGTCTCGAGGCCGAAACGGCGAGACCCAGGGGGCCTCAACCCCGCGCGCGCCAGCGCGCCAAAAACACAGCTAGGCTGCCGACATCGACAGGTTCGGACCGGCCGAGCCGGGCAGGAGCGTGGTGACCGACGGTGGGCTGATCTTGGCGGCGACACCGCTGGGGGCGATCGGGGACGCCTCGCTCCGGTTGCGGGAGGCGCTCGGCAGCGCCGATATCGTAGCGGCGGAGGATACCCGGCGGACCCGGTCGCTGGCGGACGCGCTCGGGGTGGAGATCCGGGGGCGGGTGGTCAGTTTCTACGATCACGTCGAGGAGGCGCGGGTTCCGGCGCTGCTGACCGAGATCGCGGACGGCCGGACCGTGCTGCTGGTGACCGATGCCGGTATGCCGTCGGTGAGCGACCCCGGCTACCGGCTGGTGGCGGCCTGTGCCGAACGCGGGCTGCCGGTGACCTGTCTGCCGGGACCCTCGGCGGTGACGACGGCGCTGGCGCTGTCGGCGCTGCCGGTGGACCGGTTCTGTTTCGACGGTTTCGCACCCCGGAAGCCGGGCCGGCGCAAGGAGTGGCTGGGCACGCTGGTGGGGGAGAAACGGGCGTGCGTGTTCTTCGAGGCGCCGCACCGGTTGGCGGATTGCCTGGCCGACGCGGTCGAGGTGCTGGGCGGCGACCGCCGGGCCGCGGTGTGCCGGGAACTCACCAAGACCTACGAGGAGGTCGTGCGCGGCACGCTGGCCGAACTCGCCGACTGGGCGGTGGACGGGGCGCGCGGTGAGATCACCGTGGTGCTCGCCGGCGCCGCGGCCACCGTGGTCGATCCCCAGGATCTGGTGGCGCAGGTGGAGGAGCGCGCCGCGGCGGGGTTGCGTCTCAAGGACGCGAGCGCGGAGATCGCCGAGGTGGCCGGGGTTTCCCGCCGGGAACTCTACGATGCCGTGCTGGCCGCCCGCCGCGCCGCGGTGGACTGATCCGGCGTCGGATCAGTCCTCGGTTTTCGGCTCCACATAGCGCGGGAACACCGGTTCGGGAGCCGGCAGCGCGACACCGGGTACCAGCGGGGTGGCGAGTGCGGCGAAATCGCGGTCCTGCTGGGCGAGCAGGTCCAGGATCCGCGCGGCCGAACCGGGCAGGACCGGCTGGACCAGGATCGCCACGATCCGGACCACCTCGAGCGTGACGTAGAGGACCGTCGCCATCCGGGCGAGATCTTCCTCGGTACCCGATTTGCGCAGCGCCCACGGCGCCTGGGCGCTGAAGTACCGGTTGGTCTCACCGAGGGTCAGCCAGATCTGCTCGAGGGCCAGATGCATCTGCTGGACGTCGAATTCGGCGCGGCAGCGTGCCAGTAGTCCGTTCGCGCGGTCGAGCAACGCCTGGTCCTCGGCGGTGAACTCGCCCGGGGCAGGGACGGCGGCACCGCAGTTCTTGGCGACCATGGTCAGGCTGCGCTGCACCAGGTTGCCGAATTCGTTGGCGAGGTCGGCATTGATCCGGGAGACGATCGCCTCGTGGCTGTAGCTGCCGTCCTGGCCGTAGGAGATCTCGCGCAGCAGGAAGAAGCGCACCGCGTCCAGACCGTAGGTGTCGACGAGATCCAGCGGGTCGACCACATTGCCGACCGACTTCGACATCTTCTCACCCTTGTTGTACAGGAAGCCGTGCACGAAGACCCGGCGCGGCAGTTCGATCCCTGCCGACATCAGGAACGCCGGCCAGTACACGGTGTGGAAGCGAGTGATGTCCTTGCCGATGATGTGCACATCGGCGGGCCAGTATTTCCGGAACGCGGCCGACTCGGTGTCGGGGAAGCCGGCGCCGGTGAGGTAGTTGGTGAGCGCGTCCACCCAGACGTACATCACGTGGTCGGGATGGCCGGGGACCGGTATGCCCCAGTCGAAGGTGGTCCGGGAGATCGACAGGTCCTTGAGACCGGCCTTCACGTAGCTCACGATCTCGTTGCGCCGGGTGGCCGGGGCGATGAACTCGGGGTGCTCGTCGTAGAGGGCGAGCAGTTTGTCCTGATAGGCCGAGAGCCGGAAGAAGAAGTTGGATTCCTCGGTCCAGGTGACCGGGGTTTTCGTCTCGGTGGAGATACGGCTGCCGTCGTCGAGCAGCGTGGTCTCCTCCTCGGTGTAGAAGGCCTCGTCGCGCACCGAGTACCAGCCCGAATAGTTGTCGAGGTAGATATCGCCGTTGTCCAGCATCCGCTGCCAGATGGCGGCGCTGGCGAGCTGGTGGTCGGCGTCGGTGGTGCGGATGAACCGGTCGTAGGAGACGTCGAGGGTTTTGTCCATCCGCTCGAACACATCGGAGTTACGGGCGGCCAGTTCCTCCACCGCGATGTTCTCGGCGGCGGCGGTCTGCTGCATCTTCTGACCGTGCTCGTCGGTTCCGGTCATGAAGAACACGTCGTACCCGTCGAGCCGCTTGAACCGGGCGAGCGCGTCCGAGGAGATGTACTCGTAGGCGTGCCCGATATGCGGCGCACCGTTGGGGTACGCGATGGCCGTGGTGATATAGAAGGCGGGACGATCGACTGCGCTCATGGTGTGTCGATTCCATCATGCGGACCGCAGTGAACCCGACTCGACTGCGTGTTCATGCCATCAGAGGGTACTGGTACGGCTCCGCGGGCCGGGAACGAATTCGTCGCCGACCGGCCTCGCGCGGCCGGAACCGCGGTGCGCGCTGCCCTCCGTGCGGCGGGAGGGGGTCTCTAGTGTGGTGCCCGTGCCTCTTCTCGATCGTGTGCGTGAATCCCGCCCCGCCCAGGCGGCGGGCCCCGTCCTGCGTATTCACCCGCTTCGGCGACGGGTCGCGGACCGATGAGCGCGAAGCGTCCCGCGCCGCCGCTACCGGAGCCGCTGACGCCGCTGGTCGACGCGCATACCCATCTGGACGCCTGCGGCGCCACCGACGCGGCGTCGGTGGCGGAGATGGTGGACCGGGCAGCGGAGGTGGGTGTCGGCCGGGTGGTGACCGTCGCCGACGATCTGGACGCCGCCCGCTGGGCGGTCCGCGCCGCGAACTGGGACGACCGGGTGTACGCCGCGGTCGCGCTGCACCCGACCCGGGCGAACGCGCTCGACGACGCAGCGCGGACCGAGCTGGAGAAGCTGGCCGCCGACCCGCGGGTGGTGGCGGTCGGTGAGACCGGGCTGGACTACTACTGGCCGGGCAAGCTGGAGGGGTGCGCGGATGTCGAGACCCAGATCGAAGGTTTCCGCTGGCATATCGATCTGGCGAAGCGCATCGGTAAACCGCTGATGATCCACAACCGGGAAGCCGATCACGACCTGTTGACCGTGCTGCTCGACGAGGGCGCCCCGGAGACGGTGATCTTCCACTGTTTCTCCTCGGACGCGAATATGGCGGTGTCGTGTGTGGCCGAGGGCTATGTCCTGAGCTTCTCGGGGACGGCGAGTTTCAAGAACGCGCACGAATTGCGGGAGGCGGTGCGGGTGGTGCCCGACGAGCAGTTGCTGTTCGAGACCGACGCACCGTATCTGACTCCGCATCCGTACCGGGGCGCGCCCAACGAGCCGTACTGCCTGCCGTACACCGTGCGCGCGGTGGCCGAAATCCGTGGCCAGGATCCGGGTGAACTGGCCGAGATCAGCACTGCGAACGCGCGCCGGATCTATCGATTCGGCCGCGGCTGAGCTCGGTTGATCTTGAGTGATCTGAATCACAAATTGGCCTGCTCGGATTTCTCTTACCTGGGGCGCGAGGGTCCATCGGGGATGTGAAGAAACAGTGGGTCGGTTCGCAGCGGTTGTCGGGGACCGGCGGCTTCGTTATCGTCTCGTGACCGTGTCACCCTTTGCGAGGATCAACTCCTCACGCTCGCCCCTGCTGTACCTGGTCATCGCCGCCGTGCTGCTGACCTTGATCGCCGGCGCCGGTGCGGCCATCGCCACCCACGACTCCGATGGTGAGCGGGCGCATTCCGCCCCGGTGGGCGTGTCGTACTCGGCGGTCCTCGACGTGGCCTGAGCTTCCCGCCCGCGAGGGCGGCCGGGCCCGGGTTGGTAGGTTCTCCCGGTGTCCGATGCCGAGATGATGGTGCGTGGTCAGGCCGAACTGCTGGGCCCCGCGCAGGTGCGCGAACTGGCGGAGCGGCTGGGTGTGCGCCCGACCAAACAGCTCGGCCAGAACTTCGTGCACGACGGCAACACCGTCCGGCGCATCGTGGCCGCGGCCGGTGTCGGGCGGGCGGATACCGTGCTGGAGGTCGGGCCCGGTCTCGGTTCCCTGACCTTGGCGCTACTGGATGTGGTGGACGCCGTCCTCGCGGTGGAGATCGATCCGGTGCTGGCCGGGCAACTGCCCGCGACGGTACGGGAGCGGGCGGCCACGCTGGCCGAGCGGCTGACCGTGATCCCGGGTGACGCACTGCGGATCGGGGCGGCGGCGCTGGCGGTGGCACCGACCGCGCTGGTCGCGAATCTCCCCTACAACGTGGCCGTGCCGGTGCTGCTGCATCTGCTCGCCGAGTTCCCGAGTATCACCACCACGCTGGTGATGGTGCAGGCCGAGGTGGCCGACCGGCTCGCCGCGAAACCGGGCGGCCGGGTGTACGGGGTGCCCAGTGTGAAGGCGGGGTTCTACGGGACCGTGCGCAAAGCGGGCGCGGTGGGCCGTCAGGTGTTCTGGCCGGTGCCGCAGGTCGAATCGGGTCTGGTGCGCATCGATCGGTTCACCGAATCGCCCTGGCCGGTCGACGAGGCGCACCGGCGCCGGGTTTTCGAGGTGGTCGATCTGGCGTTCGCACAGCGGCGCAAAACGCTGCGTGCCGCGCTGGCGGGGTGGGCGGGGAGCCCCGCGGAAGCCGAGCGGCGGCTGCTCGCCGCCGGGATCGCACCGACTGCCCGCGGGGAAACCCTGGACACCGCGGCGTTCGTCCGTCTCGCCGCGCAATCCTGATCCATTCGGATCGATCCCGTTCGCCCGATTACCTGGCGATCTCGTAACCCGCTTCGTCCACCGCCGCGGCGATATCGGCCTCGGCGATGGGAGCGCTGCCCTCGACGACGACCCGGCCGGACGCGAGGTCCACGTCGACTCCGGTGACACCGTCGATCTTGCCGATCTCGGTCTGTACCGACTGGACGCAGTGTCCACAGGTCATACCGGTGACGGTGTAGGTGCTGGTCGTGGCCATGACATCTCCTTCGTGCTCGTTCCCGTTCGGGAGGTCCCGCCGCAAATATACCCCCGGGGGGTAGTTTGGGCAACGGTGTGTTGTGCACCGCACCCTCCGGGCCCGCTCATCCGCCCGCCCCGGACGGGATCCTCGGTGCCGAGAACCGCTTTCCGATCCGCGGACCGGGATGGACATCCGGCGTACCTTCACCGATACCGCGACCGTGCGCGGGTAGTCATCGGGCTCCGCCCAGCTGTGCCGATCAGGCGTACCTCCGCCTTCGCTCCGGCCGTGCGCGGGCTATCGATGGGCTCCGCCCAACTGTGCCTATTAGGCTGGGTCACCGTGCTGTCCGTTGTGCCCAGTCCCGTCACCGTGCGGGCTCCTTCGAAGGTGAACCTCCATCTGGGAGTAGGTGACCTGCGCGCCGACGGCTACCACGAGCTCACCACCGTGTTCCAGGCCCTGTCGCTCGCCGACGACCTGGAGATCACTCCCGCCAACTCGCTCACCCTGCGGGTCACCGGCGAGGGCGCCGCCGAAGTGCCCACCGACCGGACGAATCTGGTGTGGAAGGCGGCGGTCCGGCTCGCCCAGGTGGCCGGACGCGCGCCTCTGGTGGAGATCGCCATCGACAAAGGCATCCCGGTCGCCGGCGGGATGGCCGGCGGCAGCGCTGACGCGGCCGCCGCGCTGGTCGGCCTGAACGAGCTGTGGGAACTGGGGATGAACCGGGACGAACTCGCCGCGGTGGGCGCCGAACTGGGCAGCGATGTGCCCTTCGCCCTGCACGGTGGCACCGCGCTGGGCACCGGGCGCGGGGAGCGTCTACTTCCGGTGCTGTCCCGCAATGCCTTCCACTGGGTGCTGGCGCTGGCCAAGGGCGGGCTGTCCACCCCGGAGGTGTTCACCGAACTCGACCGCCTGCGGGTCCAGGGCGAACCGCCCCGGCTCGGCGAACCCCAGGAGATCATGCAGGCGCTGGCCTCCGGCGACGCACACCAGCTCGCGCCACTGCTCGGTAACGATCTGCAGGCCGCGGCGGTCTCGCTGCGTCCCGAACTGCGCCGCACACTGCGGGCGGGCGTGGAGGTCGGCGCCCTGGCCGGACTGGTTTCCGGCTCCGGCCCGACCTGCGCGTTCCTGTGCGAATCGGCGGAATCGGCGGTGGCGGTCGCGGCGGAACTGTCCGGCGCGGGAGTGGCCCGCAGCGTGCGTACCGCCACCGGCCCGGTACCCGGCGCCCGGGTGATCGGTCACGCCGAACCGCACCCGCCGGCGCCCGAACCCGGGCCGGGCCCGCGCCGCGCCTGATCGCCGGCCCCCGGACCGCTGCCGGGCCCCCTCCGGGTGGGTCGATAGGCGTACCTTCGCCTTCGCTGCGGCCGTGCGCGGGCTGCGGGTGGGTTGCGCCCGGCACTGCCCATTAGGCTGATCGGGGCCCCGTAGAGGCGTGGCCGGCAGCCGGAGGCGGAAGGATCCATGTCCAACCTGATCAACCTCGAACAGGTCAGCAAGAGTTTCGGGATCACACCGCTGCTCGACGGAGTATCGCTCGGTGTGCATGCCGGCGACCGGATCGGGGTGGTGGGCCTCAACGGCGGCGGGAAGACCACTCTGCTGGAGGTGCTGACCGGTATCGAGGAGCCCGACAGCGGCCGGGTGAGCCGGCTCGGCGGGCTGCGCATGGCGGTGGTCACGCAGCGGGGCGTACTGCCCGAGGGCGCCACCGTCGGCGAGGTGGTGCTGGCCGGACTGGCCGACGACGCGCCCACCGGTGATATCGCCGAACACGAATGGGCCGCAGATCCCCGGATCCGGTCGGTGCTGGACGGTATCGGTATCGCGGACCTCGGCCTGGATACCTCGGTCACCAACCTGTCCGGCGGCGAACGCCGCCGGGTCGCGCTGGCGGCCGCGCTGGTGCGGGAACTGGATCTGCTGGTTCTCGACGAACCGACCAACCATCTCGACGTCGAAGGGGTGGAGTGGCTGGCCGCACACCTGCTGGCCCGGCGTAGTGCGCTCGTCGTCGTCACCCACGACCGCTGGTTCCTGGACACGGTCGCCACCCGCACCTGGGAGGTGGTGGGTGGCCGGGTCGAAACCTACGAGGGCGGCTACGGCGACTGGATCTTCGCGCGGGCCGAACGCGCCCGCCAGGCCGACGCGACCGAGGCCCGCCGCCGCAACCTCGCGCGCAAGGAACTGGCCTGGTTGCGGCGTGGGCCGCAGGCCCGCACCTCCAAACCGCGTTATCGGGTGGAGGCCGCCGAGGCGTTGATCGCCGATGTGCCGCCGCCGCGCGATTCGGTTTCGCTCGCCGCGTTCGCCAAGAAGCGTCTGGGCCGGGTGGTGGTCGAACTCGAGGACGCCACCCTCGCCACCCCGGACGGCCGGGAACTGGTACGCGATCTCACCTGGCGGCTCGCCCCCGGTGAACGGGTCGGTCTGGTCGGGGTGAACGGATCGGGCAAGACCACGCTGTTACGCGCGCTCGCCGGTGATATCGACCCGGTGTCCGGGAAACGGATCCAGGGCCAGACCGTCCGGATCGGCTGGTTGCGCCAGGAACTCGACGACCTGCCCACCGATATGCGGGTGCTCGAGGCGGTGCAGGAGATCGCCATGCGCATCACGCTCGGGGAAGGCGGCAAAGCGCTGGAGCTCTCGGCCGGGCAACTCGCCGAACGGCTCGGTTTCACTCCGGCCCGCCAGCGCACCCCGGTGCGCGACCTGTCCGGTGGCGAGCGGCGACGCCTGCAACTCACGCGCATTCTGATGTCCGAGCCCAATGTGCTGCTGCTGGACGAACCGACCAACGACCTCGATATCGACACCCTGCAGCAGCTCGAGGATCTGCTGGACAACTGGGCCGGAACCCTGGTGGTGATCAGCCACGACCGCTACCTGGTCGAGCGGATCTGCGACAGCACCTGGGCGCTGTTCGGCGACGGCGCGCTCACCAACCTGCCCGGTGGGATCGCCCAATACCTGCGCCGCCGCGCCGAACTCGCGGCGGGCGGTTCCGCACGGGCGACGACGCAGTCCGGTCCACAGCCGGCGCAGACCGATTCCGCGGCCTACCGTGCGGCCCGTAAGGAACTGACCCGGCTGGAACGTGCCATCGACAAACTGGGCGAGCGGGAGAAGGCCCTGCACGCGGCGCTGGCCGAGGCCGCCACCGAACCCGGCAAACTGGTGACACTGGGCGCCGAACTCAAGGACGTCCGGGCCCAGAAGGAAACGGCCGAAGAGCGCTGGATGGAACTCGCCGACCAGGTTTGAGCGCCCCGGTGTTCAGTAGTTCTCGGCCGCCGGGTCGCCCTCGCCGGTGATCGGGAGGCTGGCCTGGACGAACTCGCCGCCGAATGGGGTGAGCGCGATACCGCGATGCTGGAGTTTGCCGCGGCCACCGGCCTGTTTCAGCAGGTCGATCGCGGGTGCCTGGGCCTCCAGCAGCTGATAGCGCTCGGGCGTGCCCACCGGTTCGTTCAGCAACTCGATCAGCCCGATCCGCCGCAGATTGGCCAGGTAACGCTGGACCCGGTCGGGGTGGCGCAGCCCGGCGTGCTCGCCGATCATGCTGACCCCGACCTCGGCGGTAACGGACGCCTGTTCCGCCTTACGGGAACCCCGCCGGGCGCGGCGCCCACCGCGGACGGTTACGGCCGGTTGCGGCCCGTCGAGGCGGAGCAAGCGCAGGATGCGGGCCTCGTCGGAGGTGAGTTCGGCCAGAATGCGGGCGAAGGCCGGATGGCCCTCGTCGGCGGCCCGGGGGCTGGCGGCCAGGCGTAACAGCGCGGCCCCCTGGGCGCGCAGGGACCGTTCGGTCGGGTTGTCGAGAGCCGAGGGTTCCGCCGCCGCGACACCCAGCGCCCGGCGCAGTGCCTCCTGGGCCTGCGCGACCGCCTCGGTGCGGATCTCGGCCGGCGGTAGCCCGGCCATACTGCCCCGCACCACCGTCTCGGTGATATCGAGGGCGGTGTGCACACCCCAGCGGGTGGTACCCGATACCGCCGAGGCCGCGACCCGCGCGACTCCGCTCACCGCGCGCACCGTCGCGGCGGGGCCACCGGCCCGCCCGCTCTCGCCGGCCCGCCCGCTACCGCCGCGCCGCTCGGGCTCACCGCTGTCCCGCGTTTCCCGTTTCACAGCCATGTCGTCGCCACTCCCGTTCCGAAGACCAGGATATGCGCGTATCCGGCGAACAGTCCCAGCACGCCGCCGTGCACGAACAGCAACCACTCGTCCTGTTTGATCGCCGCCCGCAGCATATCGACGAAATCGTTGGGCGACAGTTCGGACATCTGCTTGGAGATATAGGCGCCGATCTGTTTGCCTTGGCGCATGTTGAAGTCCTCGTCGGCGAAGGCGAGCGGCGCGATGGCCATCGCCTCGGTGGTCAGGGTCTCGGTCAGCGTCCGGTAGTCACGGCTGCCGAGTACCAGTTTCACCGCGCCGCGGGCCGGTCCCAGCGCCCGGTCGGCGGCGGGTCGCAGGGTGTCCTCCAGCATTTGCAGGGTGCGGTCGGACTTCGGGCCGTTCAGCAGTTCGTCGCCGATATTGGCCACCGTCATCACCTGGGTCGAGACCAGTTCCGCGTACCCGGTCGTGATCTCGTCCTGGCGTTTGATCAGCAGGCCCTGCCGCCACGGGCACCACCATTTCGGCTCGGCGGGCGCGAAGATCATGTTCAGGCCGACCCAGTTGACGACCCAGCCGATGATCACCCCGCCGATCGGCAGCACCGCCAGCGTGGGCCAGCCGGTGAGATGCAGTATCGCGACCAGTGCCACACCCATCGGGGCGCCGAAGTAGAGGCCGAAATTCTGCATGAACCGCAACTCCTTGGCGCCGAGCACCTGGAACAACTGATTGAGCAGTTGCGGCCGCGCCTGGAAATAACGAATGACCATCTGTTTGACATCGAGCAGCTGATCGATGTTCGCGCCGAGTTCGGTGGTGAGTTCGCGCAGAATATCCGGCAGTTGCTGGCGCACTCTTTCGTGCACCATCTCCCGTACCTGGGTGGGCAGGTTGTACCAGAGCTGCGGATGTTCGCGGCGCAGGATCGTCTCGACGATATCGCGGATCTGGGTCTCGGCCGTCCCCGCCAGATGCTCGGCGAGGGCGTCGGGTTCCAGTTCCCGGTAGAAGTCGGTGACACTGCCCAGTTTCGAAAGACCTTTGTCCACCGCGATACTGGCCATCTTGTCGGCCCGCGAGGGGACGATGCCCTGCCAGCCGAAGCGGCCGTCATGGCTGAGCAGCGGCAGGATCTGGATCCGCTTGGGCAGGTACGGGTACAGATACCGCAGGCCGGGTAATCGGACACCGTGAAATGCGATCGGCCGGAACAGCATCAGCACACCGGTCCAGTTGGTGACGTAGCCGATGACTCCGGTGAACAGAGGAATGGTCAGCAATTCCAGGAGGATCGTCGGGTGCACCCCGAATACACTCTCCAACACGACACACCCTCCTGCTCCGGTGATCGCCGCCTCACCGGGACCCTCAAATTAGCACCACTGCCGAACGACGACCGCGCCGCGGCGGAGGCCCGGTGGCAGCGCGTTCGGGCCCGGCACATCAGTGTCCCAGACGAGAGCCGGATTCATGGTCCGGCGGCGAGTGATCGCGGCGAATGGGCAATAATCGGTGAGCGGATTCGTTCATCTGGCGATAATCGGAGTAGACGTGGCAGACGACAGGCCCGGACAGGAGATCCCCCGGACCGGTTCCCGTGCCGTGCAGCGCAGCGGGTCCCCGGGGGCGGTGCGGGCGCCGGGAATCGCACGCGGTGCGTCACCGAACGGTGTGCGCGCTTCCGCCGCGGATGTCGAACGCCGGCCCCCGTCGACTGTGGAACGCAGTGCCGATGTCGAACAGCGGCAGATCAGCGATGAGGCCCGTCTGATCCGAGGGGTGTTCCGGGCCGCCGGTCTGGCGGCGGGCAGCGTGGTGCGCGGCGGCCAGTGGGCGGTCAACACCTCCTACGAGATGACCCGGGAAATCACCCAGGCCGCCCTGGACGGGGAATCCTCGGCCGAGATCGCCGAGCGGACCGGTAACGCGCTGCGCTCCATCGCGCGCAACGCTCTCGGCGTCACCGAGGGGTCGGTGCGTGAGATCGTCAGCTACGTCCCCACCGGGCAGACCCCGCCCCAGCAGACCGTGGCGGTCGGTTCCTACCTGCGCTCGGCCAGCGTCGCCGAACTGCGCCGGCGCGGGGACGCCTTGCTGGCCCGGTCGGCGGATGTGTACTTCACCGAAGAGGTGCACCCGGCCTATGACCGGATCCTGGACGAACTGGCGCCCGACGAGGCCCGCATCCTGCGCTACATGGCCCTCAACGGGCCGCAACCGACGGTCGATGTGCGTACCAACCGTCCGCTGGGTATCGGATCGGAGTTGATCGCCGGGGGGTTGACCTCGGTACCGGAGCAGGCCGGGGTGCGGTACATGGATCGCGCGCGCTCGTACCTGATCAACCTGAGCCGGTTGGGCCTGACCCATAATTCAGACGATCCGGTGGTGCTGAGTCGCTATATGGTGCTGGAGGTCCAGCCGATCGTGGAGGCGGCACTGAAAAAAGCGGGCCGCGCACCGAAAATCGTCCGCAAAAGCTTGCGTCTGACCGAGTTCGGAGAGGATTTCTGCCGGACCTGCTTCACCATCGGCAACGGCGAACGGCCCTGATATCGCCCCCTGGAAACAGGCCCCCGGCGGATCTACCTGGTCTTTTCATAATCGGTGATCTGTGGCCGCGGTCCGTGATATCGCCGACGCAGGATAGCAATCCGATACAGATCTGAATTACCTCCCAAATTGTCCATTTCAGGTGGGATGGTGGAGAGATGGACCAGGGCGAAGAGCGCAACGATCCCGGGCCGCGCCCGGGTGGTTTTCCGCGGCGGCCGGGCCAGAGCAGGGACACCATGGCCTTCTCCGGCGCCGCGCTGGCGGCCGCATTGGGAGCCGGACTCGATGTCTCGCTGCCTCCGCGGCTCGAGCCCGAGAGCGATGCGCCGCTGACGATGGGGCCGATGCGTCCCGGCGAACGATCCGGGGTGAAAACCGTGCCGACCGACGACGTCCTCGCGATACATCGCCTGAAATTCCGCTACCTTCGCGCCCTGGACACCAAACTCTGGGACGATCTTGCGGACACGCTGGTTCCGGAGGCGACGGCCACCTATAGCGAATACTTGCAGTTCGAGTCCCGGGAAGCATTTCTCACATTTCTGCGCAATACCCTCGGGCCGCATGTCATCACCGAACATCGCTGCGATCACCCGGAGATCGATGTGGACGGAGACCGGGCCACCGGAATCTGGTATCTGTCCGATACCGCGCTGATCCCGGAGAACAATATGCTGCTGCGCGGCTCCGCCTTCTACAACGACGAATATGTGCGCTGTGACGACGGTCGCTGGCGGATCGCGCGCACCGGATACGAACGCACCTACGAAGTGGTGCTCTCGCTCAGCGATCTGCCCAGCCTGCGGCTGACCGCGAACCGCTGGGGACTGATCCAGCAGGCCACCGGGGTCGAAGAGGTGGAGCGCGTGCCGCGCGATTACCCGGCGGCGGACGCCCAGGCGGCCAACGGTGAGGTCGATACGGAGCGCGAGTACCCGGGCCCGGAGGATCGGGCGGCCGGGTGAGCCGGGTCAGTCGGCGGCGGCGACCAGCGGTTCCAGCGTGAGGTCGGGCATCTCCTTCCGGATGTACTGCAACCGCCATTTATCGCTGAATACGGCCAGGATCGCACCGTCGCTGCGGGTGAACACCTCGACCCCGCGCTGACGGTCGAGTTCGGGTGCCGATTCGGCGTCGGTACGCCGGGCGATCGTATAGGCGAGGTGGTCGAGCTGGGTCTCGACACCGAACTCACCCTGCATCCGCGCCGTCACCACTTCGAACTGCATGGGGCCGACCGCGGCGAGAACCGGGGAGGCGTCACCGCGCGAATCGTTGCGCAGGACCTGCACCACTCCTTCGGAATCGAGCTGGTCGATGGCCTTGCGGAACTGCTTGTACTTGCCCGCGCTCTGGGCTCGCAGCGCGGCGAAATGTTCCGGCGCGAACGACGGGATGGGCGGGAACTCGACCTTCTTGTCCACGAACAGCGTGTGGCCGGGGGCCAGCGCGGTCGCGTTCACCAGGCCCACCACGTCACCGGGATAGGCGGTGTCCACGGTGGCGCGTTCCCGGCCGAACACGGTGAGCGCGTATTTGGTCGCGAACGGACGACCGGTCTGGGCGTGGGTGACGACCATGCCGCGTTCGAACTCACCGGACACGATCCGCATGAACGCCAGCCGGTCGCGGTGGGCGGTATCCATCCCGGCCTGCACCTTGAACACCACCGCGCTGAACGGATCCGCGGGCTGCCGCGAGGTGCCGTCCACCCCGGCCCGGGAGCCGGGGGCGGGCGCGAGGGCCACCAGGGTTTCCAGCAGCTGCCGGACCCCGAAGTTGAGCATGGCCGAGGCGTAGATCACCGGGGAGGTCTGCCCGGCGAGGAAGAGTTCCTGATCGTGGTCCTGGCCGGTGGCCGAGAGCAGTTCGCTCTCCTCCGCCGCGGTACTCCACGGCTCGCCCTCCCGGGCCTCGGCGGCCTCGGGGGTCAGCGACTCCTCGGGCGCGATCGTGGCGCCGCCGGCGGTACGGGTGAAATGGATGTACTCGGCGGGAGCGCCGTCGGGCCCGCGCCGCAGCAGCCCGCGGAAATCGCCGGCGATACCGACCGGGAGGAACAGCGGAGTCGGCGTGAGACCGATCCGCTCGTCGATCTCGTCGAGCAGTTCCAGCGGGGCGCGGCCCGGCCGGTCCCATTTGTTGATGACGGTGATCACCGGGATACCGCGGTGCCGGCACACCTGGAACAGTTTCAATGTCTGCGGTTCCAGGCCCTTGGCGGCGTCGATCAGCATCACCGCGGCATCGACCGCGGTCAGCACGCGGTAGGTGTCCTCGGAGAAATCGGAGTGACCGGGGGTGTCGACGAGATTGATCACATTGTCGATCTCGGAGCCGGCGGACCGGTAGTTGAATTGCAGCGCGGTGGAGCTCACCGAGATACCGCGCGCCTTCTCCATCTCCATCCAGTCCGACACCGTCGATTTACGTCCGGCCTTGCCGTGGATGGCGCCCGCCTCGGCGATCTTGCGCGCGTGTAGCGCGAGAGCTTCGGTGAGCGTCGATTTACCCGCGTCGGGGTGGGAGATCACGGCGAAAGTGCGGCGCCGCGACACCTCGGCGGCCAATCCGCGCGCAGCGGGTGCGACGGAGCCCTCGGGGGAGGCGGTCAACGGAAACAACCTTTCGGACGATCGGGACAACCTGTCCAGGCTACGTGACGGTGCTGACCAGGCGTCGACGTGCCGCCCCACTACCCGATTCAGGAGTTATGCGGGGACTGAGTTACAGTATTCGGGTTGTCTCGGCGAGGGTCCGCGTTTCTGCGGCACCGTGATCGACGCGGCGCGGCTTCCGGCCGCCTCCGATCGGTCCTCGCCTGACGAGCAGACCAACCGACCAGGGGCGCGATTACCCTGGCACCGCCCACCAGCCCGGTAGAGCCGTAGGAGTTATCCAGTCATGTCCGACGTCAACCTTCTCGAAGCGAAGATCCGCACCGAGTTCGGCAAGGGCGCAGCGCGCCGTACCCGCCGCGCGGGCAACGTGCCGGCCGTGCTGTACGGGCACCAGTCGGACCCCCAGCATCTGTCGCTGGACGCGCTGTCCTTCGCGGCCATCCTGCGCCAGCACGGCACCAACGCGGTACTGAACCTGGACATCGAGGGCAAGAAGCAGCTCGCGCTGACCAAGTCGGTCGTGGTGCACCCCATCCACCGCTACATCGAGCACGCCGACCTGCTGATCGTGCAGCGGGGCGAAGCCGTCACCGCCGATGTCCCGGTCACCCTCACCGGTGAGGCCGGCCCCGGCACCCTGGTCACCCAGGAGGCCACCACCATCTCGGTATCGGCCGATGCCCTCAACATTCCCGAGTCGATCGAGGTCTCCATCGCCGGCGCCGAGGTCGGCACCCAGATCACCGCGGGCGCCATCGAGCTGCCCAAGGGCGTCGGTCTGGCCGGTGACCCCGAGGCCCTCATCGTGAACATCGTCGAGCCCCGCGCCGCCGAGCCCGAGCCCGAGACCGCGGCCGCCGAGGGCGAGAGCGCCGAATAAAGAACCGGCCCCCTCTCGATGGCCGATACCGCGCCGGCGCTCGTCGTCGGCCTGGGTAATCCGGGTCCCGCCTATGAGCGCACCCGGCACAATGTGGGCTTCCTGGTCGCCGACTCGCTCGCGCAGCGGGTCGGCGGCCGGTTCACCGCCCACAAGAAATCGGGCGCCGATCTGCTGCAGGCCCGCCTGGACGGACGGCAGGTGCTGATCGCGAAACCGCGGTCGTATATGAACCTGTCCGGCCGGTCGGTGGCGGCGCTGGCCCGGTTCTTCTCCGTCCCGCCCACCGAGGTCGTGGTGATCCACGACGAGTTGGATATCCCGTTCGGTGAGATCCGGCTCAAACGTGGCGGCGGTGAGGGCGGGCACAACGGCCTGCGGTCGGTGTCGGGGGCCCTCACCAGCAAGGATTATCTGCGGACCCGGATCGGTATCGGGCGGCCGCCCGGCCGGCAGGACCCGGCCGACTACGTGCTGAAGCCCTTTTCGTCGGTCGAGCGCAAAGAGCTCCCGACCGTGGTGGAGCAGGCCGCCGACGCCGTGGAACTACTGCTGCGGGTGGGCCTGGAAGCCGCGCAGAACCAACTGCACTGAGTTATTTGCGGCGCCTCCGGCGCCGCGGGTCGGGGCCCTCGTGACCCCGGTTCTTCACTCCGGAGCTCAGTCGCTGCGCTCGTTCGCTCTGTCGCTCCAGAACCGGGGCGGGCCCCGACCACCGATGTCGACCATTCGATCTTGTGGGGTTCCGGCTCAGATTCGGGCCGCGAGAACGAGGGCGAATCGATTGTCGGGATCGGTCCACGCGTGTTCGGTGGCGAAACCGGCGCCGCGCAGTTCGCGGTCGAGCGTGGGCAGCCGGAACTTCGCGGAGATCTCGGTACGTATCTGCTCGCCCCGGGCGAAACGTGCGGTGAAACCGAGATCGGCGACCGTGACCTCCATCTCCCGGGTGGCTTCCAGCCGCATTTCGATCCATTCGTTACCGGCATCCCAGTGCGCGATATGGTGGAAGGCCTCCGGGTCGAAATCGGCACGTAGCCGGGAATTGAGGACCCGCAGCACATTGCGGTTGAAATCCGCGGTGATGCCGGCGGCATCGTCGTAGGCGGGGACCATGATTCCCGGATCCACCACCAGGCCCGCGCCCAGCAGGAGTTGTTCGCCCGGCTCGAGGACATCGTGGATACCGGTGAGGAATTCGGCGCGTTCGTCGGGGACCATATTGCCGATGGTCCCGCCGAGGAACGCGATCATCCGGCGTCCGCCGCGCGGCAGCGTACCCAGGGTGTCGGTGAAATCACTGACCACCCCGTGGACCGCCAGGCCGGGGAACTCCGCCGCCACCTCGTCCGTCGAAGCCCGGAGGGCGGTGTCCGAGACATCCTGTGGGACATAGGTTTTGAGGGGCCCCTCCGAGGTGAGGGCGTTCAGCAGGATTCGGGTCTTGGCCGCCGACCCCGACCCCAGTTCGACCAGGACCTCCGCCTGCGCGGTGCGGGCGATCGCCGGAGCGACCGTTTCCAGCAGGGCGCGTTCGGTGCGGGTGGGGTAGTACTCGGGCAGCGCGGTGATCTGCTCGAACAGTTCGCTGCCGCGGGCATCGTAGAACCATTTCGGCGGCAGCCATTTCGGGCTCGCGGTGAGGCCGCGCCGCGCGTCGGCGCGTAGCGCCTCGGTCAGGTCGGCGTCGGTGAGATGGACTTCCACGATCGGCTGGGTCATAGGGGCAGGCTTTCGGTCGCGGGTGATCGGCCGAGGTCGAGCATTTCGACGCTCAGCTCGCCGGGTTCGGCACAGACGAGACTGCGATCCGGCAGCTGCTGCCACCGGGTGTCGTCGTCGTAGGGTTCGGAGGACAGCACGGCGAATTCGTCGCCGATCAGCGCGTACAGCGAGTGGTGACAGGTCGTGGCCCACAGCGCCGTGCCGTTGCCGAGCAACAGGTTCACCCGGGCGTCGGGCGCGTGGTGCAGCACCCCGGTGACCAGCAGGCGCAGGGCCGTGGCGGGAGTTTCGGCGAGGCCGGCCGGGGGTTCGGGGTCGAGCAGCTTGCGTAGCAGTACCCATAGTGCGGCGGAATCGGTCAGCGCCTCGGCTTCGAGGAGGTGACTGGTCTCGTAGCGGCGGGTCATTCCGGCTCGGGTGGCGGCCATATCGAGATCGGACAGGACGGCGGTGAGCACCGAACGCCACCCGGGCACCACCCCGTTGTGGCTGAACGCCCAGTTCTCCCAGCAGAACGGCGCGCACGCCGCGCGCTCCACCGGCATACCGACCGTGGCCGAGCGGACCGATCCGAGGACGGCGTGCGCGGTCAGCTGGGGCAGTACCTCGTCCACCGCGGGATCGGTCCAAATGGGATCGGCGTTGCGGTAGCGGGTCACCGAGGCCGCGTCCGGACCCCACCAGGCGACGCCGAAGCCGTCGGCGTTGATCGTGCCGCCGCCGCGCATTTCACGGGGCGCCCAGGCCTGGGTACGCAGCGAATGCGGGCCGCGGGTGAGCACTTCGCCCACCGGCACCGGGGTGCCCACATAGCCGATGTGCCGGCACATCAGATCTCTTCCGGGCCCACGGTGCGGGCCAGCCGGAAACCGGAGAATATCTGCCGGCGGATCGGATGATCCCAGTTCCGGAAAGTGCCGCGGCAGGCGACCGGATCGGTACCGAAGGAGCCGCCGCGCAGCACCCGGTAGTCGCCGCCGAAGAACACCTCCGAATACTCCCGGTACGGGAAGGCGTGGAAGCCGGGGTACGGCTGGAAGCCGGAGGAGGTCCACTCCCAGACATCGCCGATCAGCTGGTGTACTCCGGCGGGTGAGGCGCCCACGGGATAGGCGCCGATATCGGCCGGCTCCAGATGCCGCTGGCCGAGATTGGCGTGAGTGGAACCCGGTTCCGCATCGCCCCACGGGAAGGCGCGGGTGCGTCCGGTGTCCGGGTCGTAGCGGGCCGCCTTCTCCCATTCCGCCTCGGTGGGCAGCCGTTTACCGGCCCAGTTCGCATAGGCCTCGGCCTCGAACCAGCACACGTGCACCACCGGCTGTTCCGGACGCAGCGGCCGCAGCGCCCCGAACACCCGCCGCCACCACCGGCCGTCGGTATCGCGTTCCCAGAACTGCGGTGCGGTGAGCCCGGCCTCGTGCCGGTGCGCCCAGCCGCGCTCGGACCACAGCTCCCGCCGCTCGTAGCCGCCGTCGGCGACGAACGCGAGATACTGCGCGTTGCTGATGGGTGCCGCGTCGATCGCGAACGCGGGGACGTGCACCGGATGCGCGGGCCGTTCGTTGTCCAGCGCCCAGGGATCGGTGGAGGTGCCCATCACGAACTCACCGGCCGGGATCACCACCTCACCGCGCACCGCCGTGCGGGCGGTGGGCGGGGCGGGAGCGGTCAGGGCCGGTGCCCCGGTGCGCAGCTGGTGTGTGGCGAGCATGGTCTCGTCGTGCTGCTGTTCGTGCTGGGCGATCATCCCGAACGCGAAACCGCCCGCGACCAGCCGGTCGCCCTGGAGCGGGCTGCGGTCCAGCACATCCCACACCTTGTCGCGTACTGTGCCGACATAGCCGCGGGCCTCGTCCGGGCCCAGCAGCGGCAGCTGCGGCCGGCTCGGGCGCGCGTGTTTGAACGCGTCGTACAGCTCGTCGATATCGGGGCGCACCGGGTCCCGGCGGCCGACATCACGGACCAGCCACAACTCCTCCTGGCTGCCGATATGGGCCAGATCCCAGACCAGTGGGCTCATCAGCGGCGAATGCTGGGCGCGCAATTCGGCTTCGTCCAGGCAGTCGGTGAGCGCGGCGGTGCGTCGCCGGGCCCGGATGAGGGTGGCCGCGATGTGCTCGCGCAGGCGCTCGGTCTCGATGAGGTCGGCGTTCGGCGGGGTGAGGGTCACGATGCTGCTCCGCTCGTCGACGGGGGATCGGTGGGGTGCGCCGGTGCGCCACGGCCGGACTCGTCCTGTGGTGGCCGCCCGGCGGCGCACCGGCGGATGGCGGCATACAGCCGGGGTTCCGGACGGGGACTGTGGGCGGCGGCGGCCTCCAGGACGGCGACGGCCGCTGCCCGCAGCTCCGGCTCGGCGAGGCCGTGCCGGGCGGCGTCGTGCCAGCGTCCGACCGTGGCGCCCGCCGCGGCCGTCGCGTCCGCGACAGCGGCCGGAGTGGACAGCAGGGCGTCGACGACGGTGATCGGGACCGTCCACCCGTCGCCGGGCTGCGCGTCGAGATAGCGGACCTCGAAGTATCCGGCGGGCCGGACCGGCGGGAACAGTGTGGTCAGGTGGTATTCGAGGTCGCCGATATCGGGACGGCGGCCGATCACCTCGTCCAAGGCGCCGGACAACCAGTCGCCGAAGGTCACGTCCGGCGGCGCCGCCCAGGCGACCCGTCCGGCGGCCTCGGGCCGGCGGATACACAGCAGCGGGGCGTCCAGCGCCCAGCGCGCATAGCCGGTGACCGGATCGGGCCAGTCGGCGACCGGCGGGCAGGCGCGGGCCGGATCCAGGTGCAGCCAGGTGCGCATGCGCTGGGAGGCCCACTCGCCGGTGGGTGCCCCACGCAGCACCGGCGAGCACGCGAAAGCGGCGATCAGGGCGGGACCGACGGCGTGCAGGGCGGTCCAGCGGGCGGTGAGGTCGGCGTGGTCGGCGCCGATATCGACGCTGACCTGGGCGGCCGCCGTATTGCTCATCATCAGCCGCCCGTAGGGGCCGATGCGGGTGAAGTAGTGCTCCATCGCCTGGTACCGCGGTAGCCCCAGCTGACATCGGGGGGTGCGGGCCGGATCGGCGGCGGCGGCGACCATCCGGATGGACCGGGTGCCGAGGAGTTCGCGCAGCCGCTGTTCGTCGGCGCGGAGCCGGGCACAGAGGTCGGCGGCGTCGGGGACGGCGATGCTGGAGAGTTCGATCTGCCCGCCGGGTTCGACGGTGACCCGGCTGCCGCCGGGTAGCGGGAGGGCGGGGGAATCGGGCGCGATGGCGCGGGGTGCGTAGGGGCCCAGGGCCTGGGCCAGCAGTTCGGTCATGGGCCGGGGCCCGGTCAACAGATGGTGGGTCTCGTCCGGGGCGGGCCGTCGTGCGCCGCGGCGGGCCGTACGCCCGGTACGGCAGACGGTGAACCATTCGAGTTCGGCGCCGATGAGCCCGGGCGGGCCCACTTTGAAACAGACGCCCCCGAGAAAGGCTTCGGCCGCCGCGCGGCTGGACAGGGCCGGGTGTGCTGACAGGTCGCTGGTCGATTCCGGATGTTCGAGCGTGACCGCCATACCAACCTCCGTGCGGCTTCTCGCTGGTTCGTGTCTCGAGCTCGGTCCGGGTACTGACCGAGCAGGTGTTCGGTTGTCGGTTCGTCTCCGATCGACGGAGGGGCACCGGCCGGGCGGGTGGGCCGGTCGGACCTCGCGTGGAATCCAGAGTAGCGACGGGGGCGGACACGTTTTCGGCGCGAAGGGGTCACAGATCCGGCATAGGCTCGCATACATGGTCGATGAGCAGCGAGTACGCGACGATACGCCCGGGGTCGGGGCCGGGGCCGTTTTCCTGGACAGCGCGGGGTCCTCGCTTCCGCCGCGGGTGGTCACCGAGACGATGATCGCCCATCTGCGGCGTGAGGCCGAGATCGGCGGGTACCGGGCCGCGAACGAATGCCTCGCCGATCTCGCCGGGGTGAAGGACGCGATAGCGACCCTGCTGAACACCACCCCCGACACCATCGCCCTCAACGACAGCGCCACCCGCGGCTGGTCGGACTTCTTCTACGCCGTTCCGCTACATCCCGGCGACCGGATCCTGCTCTCCGGGGCCGACTACGCCAGCAATGCCATCGCCGCCCTGCAACGCGCGCGGGCCACCGGCGCCCGGGTCGAGCAGATCCCCAGCGACGACGTGGGCCGGATCGATCTCGACGCACTGGCCGCGATGATGGACGACCGGGTGCGGCTGGTCTCGCTGTTGCACGTGCCCACCAACGGCGGGCTGGTGAACCCGGTGGCCGCCGCGGCGCGGATCGCGCGGGAGGCGGGCGCGTTCGTCCTGCTCGACGCCTGCCAGTCCGCCGGCCAGCTGCCGCTGGATGTCGCCGAACTCGGGGTGGACGCGCTGTCGGCCACCGGACGCAAATGGTTGCGGGGGCCCCGGGGCACCGGGTTCCTCTACCTGCGGCCCGAGTTGGCGGCCGCGATGGAACCGGGCCGGCTCGATCTGCACAGCGCCCAGTGGACCGGTCCGCAGGAGTACCGGATGGCTCCGGACGCGTCCCGCTTCGAGTTCTGGGAGCACGATGTCGCGGCCCGGCTCGGGCTCGGTGCGGCGGTGCGCTACCTGCTCGAACTCGGTCCGGAGGAGGTGTACGCGGCCGTCGCCGAACGCGCCGAGTACCTGCGCGGCGCGCTCGGTGACCTGCCCGCGGTGACGGTCCGCGATCTGGGGGTGGAGCACAGCGGCATCGTCTCGTTCACGGTGGCCGGAACGGCGCCGGTGGAGGTCCGGGACCGGCTGCTGGGCAAGGACATCACAGTGACGGTCAGCCACCGCGGGTCCACGCTGCTCGATATGTCCGCCCGCGGTCTGGATTCGGTGGTCCGGGCGTCCCCGCACTGTTTCGTCGGCTACGACGAACTCGACCGGTTCATCGGTGCCGTCTCAGCGTTGTAGCGGATCTCGGCCGAGAAGTGAGCACAGACGAGCGAGGAGCCCATGGGTTTCGGGTAGCACGGTGGCGTCCACGATCACCGGTGTGAGGGTGCGCAAGGCGCGTAGCTGTCTGCCGGGTAGGTGCGTCGTCGCCGCGACGATCACCGCGTCGGCTCCGGTCCGGTCCAGCGTGGCGCGGAGTGTCGTGAGATGGTCCGGACGGGGGTCGGCCGGGAGTTCGACCAGCCAGCGGAGCCGGTAGCCGTGGGCGAGGGCGGCCAGCCGCAGTCGCGCGGTGGTGAATCCGCGATGCCCGCACAAATCGGTGCGCAGGTAACCGATAGCAGTCGGCTGTCCGCCCGGTGCGGGAAGGGAAACGTTCGTGTCCCCGCCGGGTTCGTGATCGGTCACCGATAGACCTCGGGTGTCGCCGGTATCCACCGGTCCACCTCGCCATGGCGGTACCACCCGTAAGGGTGGACGACCATCAGACCGTACCGCTCGAGCACCACCGGTGCGCGGAAGCCGATATGTTCCACGGTCGGTGTCACAATCGCGTCGCCACCGAGCAATTCCGATTTCCGTAATGTCCACGGCAGCACATCCACTCCGGATTCCACCACCACCCGGGCGATGGCGAATCCGTGTGCGCGGGCGAAATCGCGGCATTCGGTCTCGAGATGCTCTTGCTTTGTGCCGCAGAGACTTTTGTTCAGGTATACGATCGCAACGGGCATGGCTCCGCCTTTCCTCCAGAGGCGATGGGGTGCAGCCCGGCGCAGGGTCCGATAGGGAGTAGCGGCCACGATCGGACCACCGGTTCCACAACTCTCCAGGCCGTGGAGCCAGTGTCACCCAATGGATTCCGGGGGATTTCCTGCGCCGGGCGCGAAATCAGTAGACCGGAACAGCGCGATATGTGGAACCGCCTCGGTGGAGATTCTTGCCCGATCGGCCCGGCCTCCGTGCCGGGCCACTTCCGGCATTGTGTTCCGGGCCGGAGTGTTCCACAAAGGAATTCGATAATTAGGGAAGGTAAGAAAATGGCGGGTGGATCCACACTCCCGAAACGAGCACTCGGCCGCGAACTGCGCCGGCTGCGGGAACGCGGCGGTACCAGCCAGGCCGCCGCGGCCCGCGCCATCGAAGTGAGTCCCCAGACGATCGGCCGCATGGAAGACGGGCACGCGTCGCGGCCCACGTCGTTGCAGATCAACGGTCTGTGCGATCGGTACGGCGCCTCGGACGAGGAACGCCGGTTCCTGCTGGATCTGCTGGAGGATTCGCGGACGGCGAAGCAGAGCGGAGGTGGGTGGTGGCGGGCTTACGCCGACGAAATTCCTGCGGATTTCAACCACTACCTTGCGCTGGAGGAGTCCGCCACACGGGTGACTACATGGCAGGAGACGTTGCTTCCCGGGCTGATGCAGATCCCGGAGTACCGGCGCGAGATGATCTGGACCGAAAGCCCGCAATTGGCACCCGGTGACGTCGAACGTCGCATAGCGGTGTCTGAACAGCGATTGAATAATCTGCGTAACAGCAAGTTCCAGTTCAACGCGCTCTTGTCCGAGGCGGTACTGCGGCATGGAGTGGGCGGCTCGGCGGTTATGCCGCGCCAGCTGAACCACCTCCTTGCACTCAGCGAAGCGGCGAATGTCAGTGTTCGCGTCGTGCCCTTCCGGGCGCGCAGTCTGGTGGGCCTTCTCGTGCGTTCCTTCGTGTTCCTCGAATTCGAAGTGCTACCCAACACTCGTTTGACGGACCCGCCGGTGGTCTATGTGGAAGGCTTCACCGGCAGTCTCTACCTCGAACGGCGGGAGGAGGTCATGCAGTATCGAGCCGCCGCCGAGGCGATCGAGCGTGTAGCGTTGAGCGAGCAGGAAACCAGAGCGTTCATCGCGAAGGTTGCGAAGGAGTTCGAGACGTGAAGAGTGACCTGAGCGAGGCGCGTTGGTTCAAGAGCCGACACAGCGGGCCCTCTAGGGATTGCGTCGAGGTAGCGGGGCTGGGCGCTGGGACGGTTGGAGTCCGGGACAGCAAAAATCCGACTGGTCCTGTGCTCTCATTCCCTCAATCCGAATGGCAGCAGTTCCTGAGCGCCGCGCGTAGAGGTATCTTCGACCGTTCATGATTTGTTGTCCCAGCTTCCGTGTGGTGGTCCGGACTACGGTCGCTGATTTCCACAACGAATCTCGGGTCTTGCGAGAGAGGACCAGAGGTGGTGACCGATCCAGCCGAGGCTTGGTGGTTCAAGAGCTCATACAGCGGACCCGCTCGGGACTGCGTAGAGGCCGCTCATCTCACCGGGGGTGCAATCGGAGTCCGCGACAGCAAGCGCCGAACCGGACCGGTTCTTTTTCGACGCTGCCGCGTGGGATGCGTTCCTGACTTCGGTACGGATCGATTGATCGTGATCCACGAGGGGCTCTCCGGCCGCCGATGGCCCTCGTGCACAGTGGAGGTCTCCCGGTCGACAGCGCAGCGGATCATCACAGCGGCCGACGCCCCGAGCGCACTGATCCAGCCGGTACTCGAGCTGGAGAGTCGGCCGGGCCTATGGTCGAGGTGCGGCGCGAACCAGGGACGCGGTTGCCGAAGTCCGGTGGAACCCTTGAGCGCTGCGGGGCGTCCTATAGTGATAGCGGGGTAATCCGCCGCGCCGACACAGGGGAGAAGTATGCGAACCGCCGTCTTGACCCGCGCCGCGCTGACCACGGCGGTCGCAGCAGTCCTGGCAACCGGGTGTACCTCGAGCACTGAGGGAGCTGTTACCGGGACGACGGCGCCGACCACAACCGGCCCGATCGAAATCTTCAACCCTTGCACCGAGCTATCGGACCAGGTCTTGAGCGAGGTCGGGTTGGATCCGTTGACCAAGAGTGTCACAACAGACGCGCCAACCGGCGAGACCAGCTGGCGCGTGTGCAACTGGCGGACACCCGACAGCACGCTGATGATCGGCGTCTATTCAACCTCGCACACACTGGATGAGGCACGCAAGAACGAGGAGCTGGTGGAGAAGTCCGAGACCACTGTCGGTTCGCGGCCCGCCCTGACATTCTTCGACGACTCTGAAACAGATGGCACATCCTGCTATACAGCCATGGCAGCTGAGCAGGGGATGTTCGAGATCAACGCCAGCTGGTTTCTTGATGCAACCCGCAATCGTGACATCTGCGCGATCGCCACGGAGTACGCCGCCCTGTTGGAGCCCCATCTCCCGAGGTAATCGCATCGCAGCACATCAGGGAGCACGGTAGGTTCCAATAAATCAGCTAGGAATCAAACCCATGACCGACCAGCAGCAATACTGGCAGAACCTCAAACAGAACGCGATCGACGGGGAACTGCGCGTCGAGCACGACGCGGGGGCGGCACTGCAACAGGAGTGCCAAACCCTGCTGGTCGCGCTCGGCACCACGCGCAGGCAGGCCGCCGGTCTCGACCACCTGGCTGGCTATGGCGGCTTGCCGTCTGCACTCGACATGAAGAAAAAATTCGAGTTGAAGGCGTCCGGAGCAGAGAACGGTGATTCTGCGGTGGCGCGACTCGACGCGATGATCGAAGTCGTGACCCTCATGCGCGACACTTACGCTGCGATGATCGGCGGACTCCAGGAGACCGACCAGCAGAACTCCTCGCAGACCACCGCTGCCGGGGAAGGGCTCCGCTGATGCCCGCACCATTGCTGGTCGCTGCCGCGGTCGTCGCCGCGGTCGCTACCGTCGATTCCGCGGTCGATGAAGTCACCGGCAACTACGACGAATCCGAAGGCAACCGGAATCGCGCCTCCGATGCCGCCGGTGTCGCCGAGCAGGAGTGGAGCGGCGACCGGACACACATCAACAACGAACTGGCCCGAGTCAGCGGTGGTTTCGACGGCGAGTACGCCCCGGCCACGGCAACCAAGGAAGCGTTCAAAACCTGGACGCATCAACAAATCTGGGAAGCGCTCAACGGTAACTCCGAGCATCCGGCCGTGGCATCCGCCGATATCAATGCCGGTGCGGATGGCTGGCGGCGGCTCACCGGGGATCTTTCCCTCGCGCTCGACACCTTCGGCAAGAATGTCGACACGGTGATCAACGATAAATGGGGCGGTCAGTCCGCGAACGCGGCGGTCGAGGGCACCCGCACCTTTGTCACCGAGGCCCGGAAGCTGGTCAAGAGCTTCGAGATGGTTGCCAATGGTATCGACCTCTTGCAGGGCTACCTGGCCCAGGCGAAGATGTCGATCGTTCCACCGGTCGAGGTGTCCGGGTTCGATGAGTTCGTCGGCCATATTCCCGGTAACGGTGTCGTCAAGGCCGCCAAGCATCGCGCCAACGAAGCGCAGGCGCAGGCGCAGGATCTGATGATCGAGTTCTACCAGCCCGGTGTCACGGCCGTCGACACCAAAACCCCGGTGCTGCCCGTGACGAAAAGCCCGGTCGGTGAGGGTCCTGGCACGCAGCAACCGGTAGGACCCGGCGGCACCCAGAACCCCGCCGGTACCAACCCGAGTAGCACCAAGCCGACCGGGACGAACCCGGTCGGCCCGACCTCTCAGGACACGGCGACCCCCGGCCAGGAGACACCGCAGGATTCGGCGACCAACCCCGCCGGCACCGAAACTCCGGCGTCGACCACTCCGTCGACAACAACGACACCGGCGAACACTGTGCCGCTCGACGAACCGGTGGGCCGCCCGAACACCACCACACCTGGTTCGCCGAGTACCACCACCGGCGCACCCATGGTCGCCGCCCCGGGTGGCCAACAGCCTGCAGGCACCCCGGGCCGCACCGTAAGCGGAGGCCCAGGTAGCCCGAACCAGACCGCCGGACCCGCGACCCGTTCCGGTAGCCCGGCCGCTACTCGTGGCATGTCCGGGATGCCCGGCGCGATGGGCGCCGGTGGTCAACGCGGTCGCGGGGAGGACGACGACGAACACAAGACGCCCGACTATCTCGTCCAGGACCGCGCCACCGAACTACTGGGTGAGCAGCCACGGGTGCTCCCGCCGGGCGGGGTCATCGGCGCATGAGCGAATCAGGCCCGAAGGCGGGAGTTCGGTACCTCTGCCTGCGCTTCGGTTTCCCCACCAGTATGTCGGCCAATCGCCGCCCCCAGTCGGGCCCCGTGGGCAATGCATGAACGAAACTCGCTGGCAGTTGGACGGTTACGATTTCACGCTGGCCCTCGAGGCCATGGGACGTGACCGGTTACCGTATCCGCTGGAATACCAGCCGCACCGGATGGCGCACGACGACGATTTCCGGCGTTACCGGCAGCAGTGCGCACGCCGGTTGCAGCCAGTGTTCGACGAGCGGCTCTACCGGGCGCTCACCGTGCTCCTGGAACCGGAGATCCGCGTGGAGATCTACGGCGTCCACGGCCCCCAGCAGAACACCACGGTCCGGATGCACGCCGGGGTCGTCGGGCGAATCGCTGTGCGGGCCATGCAGTTACCCGGACCGGCCCGGAAATCCGGCGGCGATATCGTCCTCACCCAGCTCCGCACCGACCAGCTGGCTGCCCAGCTGGTGGCTGGCCTGCCGCAGGTCGCAACCGGCCGCCATCAACCCATCCGCGCCCGACGCAGCGACCTGAACGCACCCGTGTACTCCCGGCACCCGACGCGCCTGTCCCCGGAGGAGGATCTGCAACGCTTTTTCCGCCGCGCCCGCACCGGCACCGGCGAGATCACCGTCTATCCGGGCTACACCGTCGACACGCGTCCCACCGGCGACGGGTATGCCTTCCTCTGGCTCGACTACCCGGACGACGGCCGCTACCTGCTGCATAACCACAACACCGACGATTTCACCCTTACCCCGGGACCCCCGGACGAAATCCTGCGCCAACTCCGCAGCCGCATGGACACCGCCCACCGAGTCCGGACCGGCAACTACCAATGAGGTATGGGACTGCCGAAGCGGCGGTGGTACATGCGGCCGAGCCTCCGGGATCGTGTGAGTCGAGTCGTCGGTTTGACAACCGGTTGCTCAATCGAGAGGCTCTGTCAGCGAAGGGTATTCGTCGTTCGGGGGGCGTGTCGATGTCGAATGAACCGAGGCGTCCGGCAGTTGCCTCGGCCGGTTACCGGCGTCGGACTACTGATTTTCGAGAACGACCTGGGAGGAAGGGTTTCAGATGGCCGAGGAACTAAAAGTCGAACCAGACGACCTGGATGCGTTCGCGGGAAAGGTCCAAAATCTCGGGAGAGATGCCGAGGCTGCGAGATCCTATTCGAACAAGTGGCTCGACATCAGTTCCGGTGAGGCCCGAATCTATGCCCATGTAAAAGGTATTGCGGATCAGGTGAAGAAGAATCTGGACGCGAACTACAGTCAATTGGCACTGCTCGCCGACTCTGCCGCGACAGAGCTCGTCGCCACTGCGGAAATGTATCGCACCACCGATTCGGGAACCGCCCAGCAGCTGGACAAGACGTATGCGGACGGTCAGAAGTGACCGAGCCACGAGAGAATTTGCAGGATCCGCCCGCCGAAGATCCTATGCCGTTCGCTATTCCGTTTCTGGTAGGCGGAAATTTCATTTCTCCGGGTTTCTATATCAACGAGACTTTGAAGACCCTCATCGGTGTGGATGCATTCGGGTGGGCCTCTCAGCAGATTGCCGGTGATTGGGAAGCCGTGAAGCGGGCGGCGGGCGCGGCCGAAAAACTGGCGCATTTCAACACCGCGTTCCATGATTCACTGGAAGCCGCCTGGGGTGAGCAAGTGGAAGCATCATGGCGTGGCAACGCTGCCGATGACGCTCGTACTTATTTCGCTCAGCTGGCCGGTAACGTCGAGTTTCAGGTCGGCTCCCTCGAGGAAATCCACCGGACCCTGAACAATATAAGTAATTCGATGGTCAATCTGGCCAGGGTGCTCGGTGATATCCTGCAGGACATGTTCGATGCGGTCGTCATGTACCTGTTGGCAAGGGCGGCCGGCGCGGTATTGGCGTCGTCACTGGCTACTTCACCATTGGCAATGGCTCAATTTGCTGTAGCTGCCGCTCATGCCGCCTACATCGTGTTGAAATTCGGGGAGGCTATGAATGCGGTTACTGCCGCGTTCAAAGTTGTCATCGGCCTGGGAGCTACATTGCTCACCGCTTCATCGCGGATGCCCGAAAAGCTGCCGCCACTGAATTCCTCGACCTATGATCACCCGGGAGTGTGATTGCATGACACCATCGGATGAGTTCGTATACGACGTTGCAAAAGGAGATCTCGGCGCATCCCGTATGTTGCGGAGGTCTCTGGAGGTCCTTCGTTCTTCTTCGACCGATCCGGAGATGCGCAAACAGTTCGACGATCTGATCAAGGGCAGGGCGAGCGTACGCGAATTCGCGAAGTCGGCGGCATTCGCCGGTCTGCTGGACGGAACGGCCAAGGATATTTTCGCCCACGAGAATTCGACTTCCGATGAGGAGAAGCAGCGGCTCGCGGCTCTAGGCGAAGCGGAACTCGAACGCGCGCGCACAATGCGGCCGGACGAGCTTACCGGCGAGGCCGCCGCACCACCGGCGACTCCCGCTGTTCCGGCCGTCCCCCAGCGCGTAGTCGCTGATCCGCCACCTCCGGCATCTCTACCGGGCGTACGTCGCCGACCCTATCGGGAAGAGGTTGTCACCCCTGACGAACCGGACGAGGACGACCTCTATTTCCGCGAGCGCAACGAGCGCGGCTGGTTGGTGTGATGGCGAATTATCCGGAAACTCAGTACCGGTATGCGGTTCCGGTACGGGCGCGGAACACCGTGGAGACTGCCCTGGATGTGTACATGCTGACGCATTTCACCGGGGACGAGACCTTTTCGCTGGAGCTGGCCGGTCCGCTGCCGGAGGTGTGTCCACAGCACGGCCGGCCTGCTGTCTCCCGGAAATCGGAAGTGGTCCAGTTCTGGCGAACGTCACGCGGAATCGAGCAGGTAACAGCAGGTCTGTTCATCTGGGAGTTTCTCCGCAGAATCCTCAGCGTCCTCGCTCTGCGCAGATTCCGGATCCCCGTAACAGTCGCCACGCTCCACGGTACGTGGCCGGTATGCGGCCGATGCGTCACCCGATCCGCTGTGCTGCGGTGGATCGCAATCCTGCTCGGGTTCGCCGGAATTCCGATGATCATTGCCGCCTTCATCGCGAACCAGCTCGGCGTCTCGCGCATCCCGGTCGGGTTCATTATCGCGTTCTTCCCGGGCTGGCTGCCGTGCGGGCTGTTCGTGGCATGTGCCGCCCACCAGGGATCCCGCGATTTCGTTCGTTTCGACACCATCACCGACCAAGAGCACCTGATGCTTCGGGTGGGTCCCGATTTCCCGAGTAGTTGACGGTGCGTTGAATGGGTCCGGGCATTCTCGTCTCCGGTGCCGGGTGCATTCACCGTCCAGCGCTGGAAGCAACACCTATAGGACTTCCCGGGTCCGCGAACGCCGGTGCGCCCGTCCCATCGGGGACGGGCGCACCGGGTCGGCGGTTCACGCGTTGACCGGGATGGACAGCACGACCTCCTTTTCGTTCTCGGGCAGATAGTGTGCCGTGACGATCCGGCCCACCTGCACGTTCCCGATCGCGGTCGGCGGCAGGAACTTCTCGGAGCAGGTGGCGAAGGTGCTGCCGTCGGGGCGGGTGACCACCAGCCCCACCGCGACTTTGGAGTATCCGTCGCGGATCTCGCCCGGGACGGTGAGCGACTGGACCACCGCCTGCGCCGCGATACCGCGGGCGGCGATATCCACCTTGGCCCGGGTGGTGAACCCCTTGCGGATCAAGGATTCGTTCATCACCCGTTGCGCCGCAGCGGCGTCACCGGACAGATCCAGTTCGACGATCCCGGGCCGGTCCGGCCGGTAGCGGACGGGCAGCACCACACCGGGTGCCAGCAGGGCGAGTTCGGTGAGGGGGACGACCGTTTTCGCCGTGGCGTCGAATCGTTCGCCCTGCGCGCCCTCGACGATGAACTCGATCCGGATCTGCGGCTGGTCGTTCAGGGTGACCCCGGTGGGGGTGAACGAGCGCACGGTGCCCAGACCCAGTGGGGCGTCGCGGAACTCACCGGTGTTGCGGCCGGTGAGGGCCGTGACGATTCCCGCGCCGGTGAACGCGAAGACCATGATGACCAGGGTGGACGCGATGATCGGCAGGGCCAGGAACCCGTTGAGCCAGGCCATCGCGGCGGGTTCGTAGCGGCTGGTGGGTTCGTAGGTGAGGCCGTGCCAGAGGTAGAAGGCGATGGCGAGGGCGGCGCCGGCGAGGGCGGCGGTGCGCAGGGTGCGGATCATGGTTCTCTCCTGGTGGTGGTGGTCCGGATACCTGGCCACCTCGTCGCCCCGGATGCCGGCCGCAAGGCCGAGGTGCGGGGCGACGAGGAGCCGGATGTCCGGGCCGATCAGCCGCCGACGACGGTCGAGCAGGCGAAGGTGATCTCGAAAGCCGCGGTAGCGGGCCCGGCGAGCGGGTTCGCCATATCGGGGGCGCTGATGCCCTCGCCGGTCACGGTGAAAGTGTCACCGTCCTTGGTCACCTGGGCGGACCCGCCGGGCTGGCCGTTGCCGTAACCGACCGCGTAGGGCATCCCGGAGGAGGCGCCCTGGCTGCCGGCGATGGCCACCGCCTGCACGGTCTTGTCGTCGACGATGCTGGCGCTCACGCTCAGCTGCCCGTACTGGGCGTTGTTGTTGTCCGTGAGGGCCAGTGCCAGAGTGTTGCCCTGCTTCGCGCACGTGGTCTCGAAATCGCCCGCCAGCGCCTTTCCGTCGACCAGTGCGGCCGATTCGCCACCGGCCGTATCTCCTGCGGGGGCCGCGGCCGACGAACTCGGGGCCGCCGGGGCGGCGGTGGTGCTCGCGTCGTCGCCGCAGGCGGACAGCAGCAGGGTCGCGGAGGCGGCGAGGGCGACGGCGCCGAGGCGGAAGATCGTGGTGCTCATGGTGTGTCCTGTTCTCTCGGTGTTCCGGCCCGGTGTGCGTGGCCGTTACGAGAAAAGTAGGAATCGCTGCGCGCCTACCGATCCCAACTTTCGGCACCGCCACACCGGCGAAACTCCGATAACCTGGGCACATGCGACGACCGCGGGCCATGGTGCTCGATGAGGTGTGGCGCGGTCTCGAGGGCGTCGATGCGTTGAGCGGCCCGCAAGGCGGGCCGCTGCGCCGGACCGTGAAATTGATCCTCGATCCGCTGGTCATCCGGCCGGTGCAGTATCCGAGCTGCGGGGGCGCGGTGCTGACGGCCGACGGCGCGACCCTGCTCGCCGCCCGCGTCTACGCGCACGCCGACGCGTTGCGCGCGACCGCGGCCTGGTTCAGGCTGCTCAAACAGGCGCGCCGCCGGTTGCGGATCACCGAGGGCACCGCGCAGGATCTCTACTTCCAGCGCTGTTTCGAGCTGGCCGCCACCCGGGGTCATCCCGATCCCCACCGAGATCGGGTGCGTGCCGAGGCGGTGCTGCGTGAGATCCACGGTGTCGCGGCCGGGCGCACCACCCAGGCGCTGAAAGATCATCTGACCGATCCCGCCCGGGCCGCGCTGCTCGACGACCTGCTCACCACGGCCTGGGGCCGCCGTCCGCCGCCGCCCGCGGTACCGGTCGAGCACAGCGCACAACTGCGGCAACTGCTGGACTGTGCGGTGGCCTCACGTACCGACACCGACACCCGCGCCGGTCGGCGCCTGCTCGACCTGTTGGCCGCCGCGAACGCGGGGACACATACCGGGATCGAGTTGTGGCACGCGGCAACCCGCGACGCGGCCACCGATCTCGCGCGGTACCGGGCGCACGAACTCGGCCTGACCACCTATTCCGTTCCGCGCCGCCCGGAGGTAGGAGATTCGGCATCCACCGCGACGCTGGGGTTGCCCTTCGATCGCACCGTGCACGAACGGGTTTTCACGGTGCTCCAGGTCTCCACCGAACGCGCCGAACTGCCACCGATCCCGGACCTGGTCACCACGGAGATCGCCCGCAGTTGCGCACCGTGGGCACTGCTCGGCGAATCATTGCGCGTCACCGCGGCCGCGGGGGTCGAGCTGGCACTCGGCCTGGCGCCGATCGCGCCGCCGGACCCGCTCCGATCCCGGCCGGATACCGGCGTATCGGCCGCGCATCGGCTGGTGAACGGCCGCTGGCAGCGCGAAGCCTATGTGCTGCAGGCCCGGCGGCTGGCCGTCCATCCGCTGCCCGTGGACGGTAACCCGCTCACCGCCATCGCCGCCGAACTGCGGACCCCGTGGCGTCCGTACCTGCGGCGCCTGTGGGTGCGGTTGCACGGGCGCGATGTCCGGGAGCTGCCGGTCACCGAACCCGACGAGCTGTGGGATCTGCTCGACGGGGTGGCCCGCTCGGTGGTGCTCGATCACCGCACCCGCGTCCGGAAAGCCCTCAGCGCGCAGCCGGCGCGGGAACCGGATACGGCCGAACCGAGGGCGGTCTGATGGTCGACACTGTGCGTATCCAGCGAATCGAGCCGGGGCTGTGGAGTATCGCGCCACCCGGTGCGCCGACGCCGGCCGATGCCGATCCAGGTCTGGACACCGCCGTACTGGAGGTCGGCGGCGGCCACCTGAGCTGGAGTGTGCTGGCGGGCCGGCAGGTTCCGGCGGCGATCCTGCACGATCTGGACACCGCGCAGGAATGGTTGTGGGCGCTCTACGGCGCCGAGGTCGCGGTGGCGGCCGACGCGTACACCGAGCCCGTGGAGCTGCCGGCCCGTCCGGAGCGGCCCGAACTGGCGGCCGCGGTGCGCCGGCTCGGTTACGCGCACTGGGCGGCGCGCTGGTGGCCTGCCTCGACGGTGGACGGTATCCCGGCCCTCGACGCGGCCGAACTCGAGCGCGAGATCGCGGAGCTGAGCGAATTCTGCGAGAGCGTCGTCGCCGGCGCCGATGCCGCGGTACCGGCCGAATCCGAGGAGGTCACCGCGGCGGCGGACCGCCTCGGTGCCGAGGACGCCGGCCGCGCCGCCGACTATGCGCTGGCCGCGGGTGGACAGCGCGATCCGCGGGCGGCGCTGGTTCTCGAACGGGGAACCGCGGGCTGGGACTGGCGGTACTGCCCGCCCGGCGTGGTGGATGCCTCCGAACGGGCGGTCTCGTGGGAACTTGTGCGGGCCGCGGGCGTCAATTCGCTGCGGATCCGGGCCGTCGCCGCGCCGGGGCTGCGCGGGGAACCGCCCGAATATCTGCGTCCGCACGCGCTGGTCCGCACCCCGGCGGGCGACCACGGTGCCGCGCTGGTGCTGGCCGGGGACGACTGGACGGCCTCGATCGCCGGAACGGCCGGCACGGTATCGGGGGTGGAGGTCTATGTGCCGGGGGTCGGCCCGGCGGCACCGGTGGGGACCGAAGCGTCCGCGTTCGCGGTCGGCGCGCCCGGACCGCGCGACCCCGCGGCCCCGGCAGCGGATTCGCGGCAGCGCGAGCGCATCAGGGAACTCGCGCACAGCCGGCTGCGCCGCGCGGTATCGGGCCCCGGACCCGGTCCGGCGCCCGGCGACGGGCAACCGGCCGGGGGACTCGCCGACATCGCACCCCTGCGGGCCGAGATCAGGGCCGCCGAAACAGATTCGGATTTCTGAGATGAGCGCGCAAGAACCGCCCGGCCTGGAACTGTTGTACGAGGGCGCGGCCGCCTATCAGCGCGGCGATATCGCCGAGGCGCTGCGGATATTCGAGCACGCGGTGGACACCACCACCGACGGTGTCCGCACCAGCGCGCTGATCAACGTCGCGAGTATGTACGACGAACTCGGTGACCATCACGGCGCCGCCGCCCGGTACCGCGCGGCGCTGGACCGGATTCCGGCGGATGCCCGCGAGAAACGGGCCTCCACACTGATCAACTATTCCCAGGCCCTCCAGCATCTCGGCATGCTCGACGAAGCCCGCGAGGTGCTGGAAGAGGCGCGGGATCTGCTCGCCGACACCACGGATCTGGGTGTGCTGCGGGTGTCGTGCCTGCTCTCGCTCAGCGCCGTCGCGGCCCATCGCAGTCAGTGGAACCGGGTCATCGAGACGGCCACCGAATCCCTCGACGCGGCCTCGCGTTTCGCACCCCACCTGGCCGGACACCCATTGATGAATCTGGCCGGGGCGTATTTCGAAACCGGTCGCCGGGAGCTCGGTGTGGATTTCGCACAGCAGGCGCTGGCGGCGTTCACTGCGGCGGGGGACCGCAACGCCGTCGCCGATACCCAGCAGAACCTGGCCCAGCTCTTCAGCCGGCTCGACCGGCTCGACGAGGCGGAGGAACTGGTGCTGGCCAGTCAGGACTACTACGAGCGGGCCGGACTCGGGTACCGGGCGGGAGTCGGCTGGAAGATCCGCGGTTTCCTGGCCGAATGCCGCGGGGAGGTCGATCGGGCCGACGAATGGTATCGGCGCGGCCTCGACTGCTTCCGGGACTCCGGGGCGGTACTCGACGCCGCCGCCGTGCAGTGCCGGCTCGCCACGGTGGCCTATGCGCGCGGGCTGGTCGGGGAAGGACAGCGGCTGCTCGACGCCGCGTTCACCGTCTACGCCGAACGCGGTCTCGGCCTGCAGTGCGCGCAACTCGACTACTGGCACGCGGTGCTGGTGCAGATGCTGGTCGACGATATGGATTCCCCGCCTGCCGAACTCCTGGCGCTGGGCCGCGCTCTGGCGGTGCCCGCCGCGATCGCCATCGACGCGGTGCGTTACACGCTGCCGGGCGGCAGTCAGCGCGATCAGTGGAACCGCGAGGTCGCCGACCCCGCCGTCCGGCTGGCGTTCCGATTCGCCTACCTCTGCGGCGACGGACAGCTGCTCGCCGACCTCATCGAGACACAGTGCGCGGGAACGACACTGGACACGACTCCCGGAGCGCGCACCGAACGCCCGCAGTTCCCGCTGGACAGTCCCGTACCGCCGGCCGGCGGCGAACCCGGGGCCGGCCCACTGGTTCTGGGGGCCGCTCTGGCCCGCGTCGCGGCGGCGGCCGGTCTACCGGTGGCGCCACCCGCGCGGCTGGCCGTGGGGCCCGAGGCGCGTATCGCGCTCGGGGACTACATCGCGACCGCCGAACAGCGGTACGGGCAGCGTGTCCGGGAGGATCGGGTGATCGCGATATGAGCGGCGATCGGAGTACGGGGGAGTCGTGCTGAACGATCAGCCCACCGTGGTGGTGCGGATGGCCGACGCCGGCGATGTGTACATCTCCTGGCGTTGGATCGGAGACGCCGCCGCACCCGGTGTGGTGGCGCTACCCGGCGCCGATATCGACGCGGTGGTGCGGGAGCTGGCGGCCGCGCTCCCGGATCCGACTGGGCCCGGTGGTCTGGAACGCACCCTGACCACCGCCGCCTTCGCCGCGCCCGATACCGAATACCTGCTTGCCCGCGACCTTTCCCGTGCGCTGCTGCCCTATGACCTGGCCGGACAGCTGCATACGCTCTACCGGCAGGGGATCCGGCCGCTCATCCGGCTGCAGCCCTCGCCCCGGGTCGCCCAGGTGCCGTGGGAGATCCTGGCCCCGGCGCCGGACCTGCGGTTGATCGATATCGCCGATATCGGGTTGCTCGCACCCGCCGGTGTCGTGCACGGGCCCGCGCGTATCGCGCGCTGCTGGGCCGAAACCCGGGAACTGCCCGTGGTCGCCGTTCTCGACCCGCGGATACCCGGCTTCCGGGCCGATTCCGAACTCGGTTCGGTCCTCGGCCGGATGACCCATCCGACACCGCTGACCCGGCGCCTCGCCGGCCATATCGATTCCGGCCGCCTCCGCCCGGCGGTCACCACGCCCGCCGAGATCTTCCGCCGTACCGATCTCGACCGCGACTGGCTCTCCCGCACCCTGCGCGCCGGGGCCGCCCGTCTGCTCTACGTCGGCCACGTCACCGCGGCGCCGCCGGAATCCGGTCAGAGCGAGAACACCGAACTCCATCTGGCCTGCACCGCCGAGACGGCCGGTTTCGCCGAACCGCAGCGCACGCATCGCCCGCTCTCGGCCAAGGATCTGCTGCTCGGCACCCATACGCTGGCCGCCGACCCCGTACCGGGCCAGGAGTTGTGGCCGGTGCCGAGCCGGGTCGCGCTCATCGCCTGTGAAAGCGGCGGCGATCTGCGGTTCACCGAGGCGCTGGGCCTCGTCGCGGCCATGATCACCGGTGGCGCGGAACTCGTCACCGCCACTCGCTGGCCGCTACCCACCGACCTGGCCTTCCAGCGCTGGGGTGCGGCGGCGGACGCGACTCCGCTGCAGGAGGTCGTGCGCGCGGTCGATACGGCCCACGAGGCGGCCGATCCGGTGGCGGAACTGGCCGAATGGCAACGCGACCGGTTGCGCGCCTGGCGCGCGACCGGCGCTGTCGAGGACTCTCCGGTGCTGTGGTCGGCATTCGCCACCTTCGCGACCTGACGCCCGTGAACAGGGCGTGTCGCAATCGAGTAATCGCCGGCCCGCCGCACTGTCCGGAGCAGTACATCTCGGCCGTATTCCGCCACTACAGAGCGGTTTCGCCGCCGCGCCCGACGGGCGGGCCGCCGGAAGGCGGATCGTTGGTGCCTTTCACATTGCGGCGCAGGAGAATTTGTTCGGGTATACGATCGCAACGGGTATGGATTCCGCCATTTCAGGTGAGCGGATACATCCCGACGCAGGGGTCCGATGTGCTGTGGCGGCCGTGATCGGACCACCGGTGGCGCGGCTTCCCGCCGTGCCGCCGGTGTCCCCGAAGGGTCCGGGGCCTCCTGCGCCGCCACGCTCTCCGGCCCCGCGTCGAGCCCGAATCGAAACGATTCAGGGTTGCAATACGTATTTCCCGCGCACCCCGCCCCGGGCGAGTTCCCGGTGGGCGTCGGCGGCCCGGTCGAGCGGTAGGACCGCGTGCACGCGGGCCGGAAGACGGCCGCTCGCGGTATCGGCGAGGAGCCCGGCGAGGCGTTCTCCGTCGGGCTGTACCGCGACGGCACGGACGGTGATACCGCGTTCGGCCGGCGGTTCGGCGCCGGGCCGCACTCCGACGAACAGCCCGCCGTCGCGGACCAGCGGCAAACCCGCCTCCTGCAGCGTGGCGGCATCGGCCACCGCGTCCCAGCCCGGTGTGGCGGCGGCGGTGAAACCGGCGCCGAGACCGCGCACGAACTCCTCGTCGGTGGCGCGGGCCAGCCCGGTGACCCGCCAGCCGCGCTCTTGCGCGAACCGGATCACATAGCCGCCGACCGCCCCCGCGGCGCCGGTGACCAGCAGGTCACGACCGTCACCGGCGCCGAGCAGATCCACCAGCTGGGCCGCGGTGAGACTGTTGAGCGGGACGGTCGCCGCGGTGGCCAGATCGAGTTCGTCGGGCACCCGGGCGATATCGCTCACCGGGACGATCACCTGCTCGGCATAGGTGCCGAAATCGCGATCGAATCCACCGATCAGGCCCGCGACGCGGGTGCCGACCGGCAGTTCGACGCCGGGCCCGGCCGCGGTGACAGTGCCGGCGAAATCCGTGCCGATCCCGGTGTACTCCGACCGGGTGATCATGCCGAGGGCATGGAAAACACCCGCGGTCAGCGCGAGGTCGACGGGGTTGACGGTGGCGCCGGCTATCGCGACCCGTACCTGTCCCGCGCCGGGCTGGGTCACGGGTACGTCGATGATCTCGATTGAATCGGGTCCGCCCGGGGTGCGGACGATCGCACTGCGGAAAGTACTGGCCACGGTGACCTCCTGTGGTGATTTCTGTGCCATGCCTCCACAATGGAGCGGTAACTCTCCATCGGGAAGTAGGCACCTGAAAGTGCGTATCCCACCGCCGGGTAGGAAGGAGTGGGTCATGGCGACGACGACGGCCGCCCAGCAGCGGGCGCTGCGCAAGGTGGACTACGACGCGTTCTTCGCGGGCTGTCCCAGTCGGCAGCTGCTGGAACGGATCTCCGGGAAGTGGGTGGCGCTGGTGCTGTCCGCCCTGGGCAGCGGCGGTCCGCATCCGGGCGTGGAGTGCGGCGGCGAGCCGCAGCCGCTGCGCTACTCGGAGCTGGCCCGCCGGCTGGCCGGGGTCAGTCAGAAGATGCTCACTCAGACGCTGCGCACCCTGGAACGTGACGGCCTGGTCACCCGCACGGTCACGCCGACCGTACCGGTCACCGTCACCTACGAACTGACCGAACTCGGGCTCTCGCTGCACGAGATCATGCGCGGTATCAAGATGTGGGCGGAGACCCATATGGACGAGGTGCAGGCCAATCGCGAAGAGTTCGATCTCGGCTCGTCGGTGCGCGAAGCCGTCGGCGCGAACGATCCGGCCTAGCCCGACCAGGCCGCCGACCAGGGCCGCTTTCCACGTCGAGACCGATGCCGATGTCCACGCCGACCACTGGGAGATCCACCCCGGATCGGAGGAGGCTGTGTGCTGTCTGTCCGGTGCGCTGCGGCTCTACCTGCGTCCGGACCACCCCGGTGACGCCGAGACCGAAGTGCGCCTGAGTGCGGGCACGGCGTTCGTCGTACCACGTAACCGCTGGCATCGGCTCGAACTCGACCGGCCGTCCGACATCATGTCGATCGGGTTGCGGGACGGGACGCGTATCGAGCCGGTCGCCGGACCCTGACGGCCGGTCGTCGCCCGGCCGGAGCGGGTCAGCGGCGGGACGGAAACGGAATACGGTCCAGATCCGCGGCGACCACGATCTCGCCCCCGAACTCCCGCCGCGCCTCGGCCAGATGCTGGTCGAGACCGGGATAGCGCTGCGAGAAATGGGTCAGGACCAGGGTCCGCGCACCGGCCTCGGCGGCGATCCGGGCGGCCTGCCCGGCGGTGAGGTGACCGTGTTCGGCGGCCAACCGGGCATCGGCCTCGACGAAGGTCGCTTCGATCACCAGCATGTCCACTCCCGCAGCGAGTTCCCGCGCGCCGGGGCAGAGGCGGGTGTCCATGACGAACGCGAAACTCTGGCCGCGCCGCAGCGTACTCACCTCGTCGAGGGTCACGGTACGGCCCTGCCAGTCGATTTCGCCCTCGCGTTGCAGACGGCCCACCAGCGGGCCGTGCAGGCCGAGCTCGGCCAGTGCCTCCGGCCGGATGGTGCGGTAATCGGGTTCGGTGAGCCGGTAACCGAACGCCTCCACCGGATGGTCGAGCCGGCCGGCGGCGATCTCGAAGGGGGCGCCGGGAGCAGGTAGTGCGCCCGGTCCGGTGATCGGCCACTGCCGGAGTTCGACCGTCCGGTGGTAGGCGGTCGCGTCGCAGAGGTTGTCGAAGAATCGCCGGCCCGAGGCCGGGAAATAGGTGTCGATCGGGTGCGGGACCCGGTCCAGATTGATCCGCTGCACCACCCCGGCCAGACCCAGACTGTGGTCACCGTGGAAGTGGGTGATCGCTATCCGGGTCAGATCGGTCGCGGAGATGCCGGCGCGGATCATCTGCCGCTGGGTACCCTCGCCGGGATCGAACAGTACGACCTCACCACCCCAGCGCAGTGCGTATCCGTTGTGATTGCGCTGGGCCGTCGGCACCTGGCTGGCGGTGCCCAGTACGACCAGTTCCCGCTGTGACATCTATCCGCACCACGGCGGCGCGGCCGCCCCTGTCGCCGCCGCGCATCCACCGGCGCCTCGTTCCTCGGGCATGGCCAGACGATATCTGTCACCGAGGTGACGCGTACTACGCGGGCGCATGTGCGACCACGACCGAGGCGCGGTGGCGCTTCGGGCGTGGTATCCGTCCGGTCAGCCGAACGATTCGTTGGGCACGATCTCGGTCCCGGTGAGCAGCAACCCGATCACCACGCCCACCACGAGACATATCGCGGCCGCGATGGCCGCCCATTTGCCCAGCGGCTCGCCGCGGATATGCCCGATGACTCCGAGCACGATGCCGGCGGCGCCGAACACGATCGGGCAGAACAGCAGCGAGACCGCGGCGCAGACGAAACCGATGATGGACAGTACCTGTGGTCCCGAGCGTTCCGGCTGCCGGTCGGCGCCATAGGGCTGGTACTGCTGTTGTCCGGGGTAGGCGGGATAACCACCGGCACCGGGCGTTCCGCCCGACCGGCCGCTCTGCTGTCCGCCCGGCGCGCCGCCGGTCCAGCCGGGCGCACCACCCCAGCCCGCCTGTTCCTGCGGACCCCAGCCGGTCTGTTCCTGCGGACCCCAGCCGGTCTGTTGCTCCGCGCCCCACCCGGTCTGTTCCGGGCCGCCCCAGCCGCCCGGACCGCCGTATCCGCCACCCGGTTGTCCGCCGTACCCGCCCTGCGGCGGATACTGCCCACCGCCCTGAGGCGGATAGGGCGACCCGCCCGGCGGCTGCCCGGAACCCGGATACCCGCCGGGTGACTGCTGCTGCCAGGCCTGCCCGGGAGACTGTTCCTCGGGGCGGGCCGACCACGCCTGTGGGGGCACTTCACCGCCGGGCGGCCGCTGCTCCGGGGTGCCGGCGTGCTCATGGGCTCCGGCACCTTCGCCGGACCCCGGCGCGGGCTGTTCCGGCCCGGACGCGGGCCGGGGCCCCCGGCCGAGCAGTTTCGGCAGGTACTCGGTGGGCGGGTCGTCGGACCGTGCCGCCTGCGCACCGTACGGCTCGCCGGCCTCCGGCGGCTGCGGGGTGCCCGACGCCGTGTCACCCGCCGGGGGTTCCGCAGCGTTATCCGGGGTCTGCGTGTCGTCGGGAGGTTGCGGGGCGCCGGGGGTGACGTACGGCTCGTCCGGTGTTTCCCGTGGGCGGTCCGCCGCAGGCCCGCCGGTGGCGCCGGAATCGGGTCCCGGCCGGTCTGTGCTCCTGTCCTCCGGCCTGTCGCCGGAGTCGCGCGGGTCCTGCGGTGTGCTCATCACGTCTCCTCGTTCGTATCGTCGAGGGCTCGTTGGCCGGTACCGCGGTGCGGGCGCAGCGTCAGCTGCCGGGGCGTCCCCTATTCGGGTTCTTCCTCGATATGGATGGCGGCGGCCTCGGCGGGCCGGTTGTCGTCGGCGGCGCGGTCGCGCCGGTCCGGTTCCTGCCGCAGCTCCTCGGCTATGCCGAGACGGCCGTCGTCGTCGCCCTCCCGGTTACGAATGCGCAGGTCAGCGGGCGGGTCCTCGATATAGCGTTCGTAGGCGCGGACCTCGTCCTCCTGGTCGTCGTCGCCCATATCGGGCTCTCGTGGTTCGCGATCCATACCAACCAGTATGCGCCGCCGCGGGGCCGCTCGGCGGGATCGTGACCAGCGGTGTCGGCTCCGCCCCGAACGCCGAACGGCCCCGGACCGATGGGTCCGGGGCCGTTCGGAAAAGGATCAGGCGTTGCCGTTGAACAGTCCGGTCACCGAACCGTTCTCGAAGACCTCACGGATGGTGCGGGCCAGCAGCGGTGCGATGGACAGCACGGTGAGCTGCGGGAACTTCTTGTCCTCGGTGATCGGCAGGGTGTTGGTCACCACGACCTCCCGGGCTCCACAGGACGCGAGCCGCTCGGCGGCCGGGGCGCTCAGCACACCGTGCGTCGCGGCGATGACCACATCGCCGGCACCGGCCTCGCGCAGCACGTTCACCGCGCCGGCGATGGTGCCGCCGGTGTCGATCATATCGTCGATGAGGATGCAGGTGCGGCCCTCGACGGAGCCGACCACCCGGTTGGACTTCACCTGGTTCGGGACCAGCGGATCACGAGTCTTGTGGATGAACGCCAGCGGCGCGCCGTCCAGCGAATCCGCCCACTTCTCCGCCACCCGGACGCGGCCGGAATCGGGGGAGACCACGGTGATGTTGTCGAGGCTGTAGTTGTTGCGCACGTACTCGGCGAGCTGCAGCTGGGCGTGCATATGGTCGACCGGGCCGTCGAAGAAGCCCTGGATCTGGTCGGTGTGCAGGTCGACGGTGACGATTCGGTCGGCGCCCGCGGTCTTGAGCAGATCGGCGACCAGGCGGGCCGAGATGGGCTCGCGGCCGCGGTGCTTCTTGTCCTGGCGGGCGTAGGGGTAGAACGGCAGGATGGCGGTGATCCGCTTGGCCGAACCGCGCTTGAGCGCGTCGATCATGATCAGCTGTTCCATCAGCCACTGGTTCAGCGGCGCCGGAAAGCTCTGCAGGACGAAAGCGTCCGAGCCGCGGACCGACTCCTCGAACCGGACGAAGATCTCCCCGTTCGCGAAATCACGCGCGGTCTGCGGGGTGACGTGAACGTCGAGTTCCTTGGCGACCTGCTCGGCTAGTTCGGGGTGCGACCGCCCGGCGAAGAGCATCAGGTTCTTCTGGTTGTCGATCCATGACGCGGTCACTGCTGGTTGCCATCCTTAAGCTTTGTTGCCCGACCTGGTGTCTCTTCGGCCGCGAGAGCTTTCGCCGCCGCCTCTGCTGCAGCGGTTCCCGGTCGTTTCCGCTGCACCCAGTTCTCGATATTGCGCTGCGCCCCGCCGGACACTGCCAACGCGCCCGGTGGAACGTCTTCCCGCAGTACAGTACCTGCCCCGGTATAGGCGCCGTCACCCACGGTCACCGGGGCGATGAACATCGTATCGCTGCCGGTACGCACGTGTGAGCCCACGACAGTGCGATGCTTGCGCACCCCGTCGTAGTTCACGAACACACTGGATGCTCCGATGTTGCTGTGCTCGCCGATGGTGGCGTCGCCGATATAGGTCAGGTGCGGGACCTTGGTGTGTCGGCCGATCTCGACGTTCTTCGTCTCCACGAAGGCGCCGATCTTGCCGGACTCGCCCAGCACCGTGCCCGGCCGCAGATAGCTGAACGGTCCGACCGTCGCCCCCGCGGCGATCGTCGCGGCTTCGCCGTGGGTGCGGATCACCCGGGCGCGGTCGCCGACCAGCGTATTGGTGAGGGAGGAGTCCGGGCCGATCTCGGCGTCCTCGCCGATCACCGTGGTACCCAGCAGCTGCACCCCTGGGCGCACCACGGTGTCGCGGCCGATCCGGACATCGGTATCGATCCAGGTGGTGGCCGGATCCATGATGGTCACGCCGGCGCGCATATGGCGTTCCAGAATGTAGCGGTTGAGCGTATGGGCCGCGGCGGCCAGTTGCACGCGGTCGTTCACGCCGGTGACCTTGGCCGAATCGACCAGGCGGGCGCCCTGCACGGGGTAGCCCGCCTCGCGGGCGAGTTTCAGGACATCGGTCAGATACAGCTCGTGCTGGGCGTTGGCGGTGGACAGCCGGCCCAGCATGGTGCGCAACACCCCGGCGTCGAAGGCGTACACGCCGGAATTGACCTCGCGGATCGCGGCCTGCTCCGGGGTCGCGTCGGCGTGCTCGACGATCTCGGCGACCTCACCGTCGGCGTCACGCACGATACGGCCGTAGCCGTTGGGGTCCTCGGGTACAAAGGTGAGGACCGTGACGGCGGGGCGCTCGGCATAGCTGCGATGCTCGTCGAGGAGGGCGGCGAGGGTGTGCCCGTCCAGCAGCGGGACATCCCCGGACGTGACGATGACATCGCCGGAGAAATCGGCGGGCAGTCCGGAGAGCCCCACCTGAACGGCGTGCCCGGTGCCCAGTTGCTGTTCCTGCACCACCGGCACTATTTCCCGATCGAGTTCGGTGGCCACCGCGGCCGCGGCCGCCCCCACCTGCTCCCGGTCGTGCCCCACCACCGTCACCAGATGGCGCGGCTCGATGGCATGGGCCGCGTACAGCGCATGCGCCAGCATGCTGCGCCCGGCGAGCGGGTGCAGCACCTTGGGCGTCTTCGACCGCATTCTCGTACCGGCACCTGCGGCTAGCACGATGACGGCGGTCTGCTCCTGCATGAATCTCCCTCGGGCCGACGATGGTCATCGTGCACGCGAGCTGCTCCGCCGCCAGGACTCGAACCTGAACTATCTGAACCAAAATCAGAGGTGCTGCCATTACACTACGGCGGACTGTCACACCGGCAGGTACCCGAAACCCGCCGCTGTGCCCCGGCACGGGAACGATACTCGCATGCCACCCCGGGATACGTCGAACCGTGGTGGTGGCGACACGCCAGCGGTCCCGTCCCGCCCGGGTGTCTCCGGCCGCCACGGGTCTGGGACAGTTGATCTCGATGGTTCTGGTCGTAGGTCCGGTTTCGGCACCCACGGCCCCGATAACCAGGGAGGCGGGAACGTGGCGTCGGGAGAACCGAGAAGAACCGAGGAGTGGCGGGCCGCCGGTGACGCCGGCGAGGCCACCGAGCAGGTTCCGGTGGGTCGACAGCGGATGACGGGTACCCAGCGGCGCCAGCAGTTGATCGAGATCGGTCGCGCCCTGTTCGCCGAACGCGGCTACGACGCCACATCCATCGAGGAGATCGCGCAACGCGCCCTGGTGTCCAAACCGGTCGTCTACGAGCATTTCGGCGGTAAAGAGGGGCTCTACGCGGTCGTGGTCGACCGGGAGATGTCGATGTTGCTGGACATGATCACCTCCTCGCTCACCAACAACAGATCGCGGGTGCGGCTCGAACAGGTGGCGCTGGCCCTGCTCACCTATATCGAGCAACGCACCGACGGGTTCCGCATCCTGGTCCGTGATCAGCCGGTGTCCTCCACCGACGGCCGCTACTCGAGTCTGCTCAACGAGGCGGTCAATCAGGTGGCGCATCTGCTCGGCGGTGATTTCGAACGCCGCGGTTTCGATATCAGCCTGGCCGGCCTGTACGCACAGGCATTGGTCGGGATGGTGGCCACCACCGCCACCTGGTGGCTGGATGTGCGCAGCCCGTCCAAAGAAGTCGTCGCGGCCCATCTGGTCAATTTGTGCTGGAACGGTCTGAGTCATCTGGAGGCCGACCCCCAGCTCAGCTCGGAATGGCCCGCCCTGCCCGGGCAGCCTCCGGCGAACTTCCCGGGCGGGCAGGGCAGTTCGGGCAACCGCCGATGAACTACCGGCGAACTCGGGCGGGCCGATGAATCGACAGACGTAGCGAACACGGATGGTACGGTTCACCCATCCTTTGGGTGCTGTTCGAGCGGTAAGTCGGTCTACTTCGACAATGTCGGTCTACTTCAGGATGGCTGGTTATTGGGATGACAGGCGGAGCTGATGGCTAGGCAAGCGCGCGCGGAGATCACTCGCGATTCCGTTCTCGCGGGCGCTGCCGATGTCTTTCTGCGCTTGGGTTACGCCAATGCGAGCCTCAGCGAGATCATCGCGCAGTCCAACGTGACCAAGGGTGCCTTGTACTTTCACTTCGGGTCCAAAGAGGAACTGGCCCGCGCTGTGGTCGACCAGGGCAACGAACGCCTCATCGCGTCCTGCAAGGGATTCTTCGACTCCCGGGTCCCCGCCCTCGAGGCCGCCATCGGCATCACCTATGTGGTGGCCGATCTGTCGATGAACGACCCGATGGTCGGCGCCATGCTCAAACTGACCCATCAGATCGGCGACTACCGCGGCGCCAACGGCGACAATATCGCCAAGACCTGGGGCGAGACCTACCGCCTTCTCTCCGAGCGGGCGATCACCCAGGGCGACCTGCTCCCCGACCTCGACCCGGAGACCGTCGGCCTGCTGCTGTACGGGCTCACCACCGGAATCCACATCGTGGCGGTCGGCACGGAATCGGTCGATCAGATGGCATCGCGCATGGAACGGGCCTGGTACTTCCTGCTGCCCTCCATCGTCCCCGACGACAAGGTGTCGTACTTCCGCGAGTTCGCCGCTCGCCGCCTCCGCCGCTACGTGCCGTAATTCGCATTGCTGATCGCCTGACCTCGGCAGACCGGCCGAGCCTCTGCCCGGACCGCTGGTAATTCGCTGGACGCGCGTCGATACACTCGGCTGGCCCGGTGGAATTCTTTCGTTCGGCGTTCAGGAGAGAACATGTCTGCCCCACGTCCACCACTGGCGGGATTGGCCGCCGCGGCCGGTGCCGATACCGCGTTGCGGACAGTTTCCGGGATGCTCGGGCGATCGCCGGTGGAGCTGGTGGCGCCGGCGGCGGCGCGGTCGTTCGTCGCGGCGACCATGGCTGTCGAGCAGCCGGTGGTGGTGGTGACCGCGACCGGCCGGGAGGCCGATGATCTGACGCTGGAACTGGGCGAGATGCTGGGGTCGGCGGTCGCGCAGTTCCCCTCCTGGGAGACCCTGCCGCACGAGCGGTTGTCGCCGGGTGCCGATACGGTCGGGCGCCGGCTCGAGGTGTTGCGGCGGCTGGCGCATCCGGAAGACCCGGTGTTCCCGGAACCGTTGCGGGTCGTGGTGACCACGGTGCGGTCGCTGATGCAGCCGATGGCGAGCGGCCTGGGCGATATCGAACCGATCGTGCTGCGGATCGGCGGGGAAGCCGATTTCGACGAATTGGTCGCGCAGCTGGTCGAATTCGCGTATACGCGGGTGGATATGGTCGGCAAGCGCGGCGAGTTCGCGGTGCGCGGCGGCATTCTGGATCTGTTCCCGCCGACCGCGGATCATCCGGTCCGGGTGGAGTTCTGGGGCGACGAGATCACCGAGTTACGGCCGTTCTCGGTGGCCGATCAGCGTTCGCTCGGGGAGACCTCGCTGCAGGCCGTGGTCGCGCCGCCCTGCCGGGAACTGTTGCTCACCGCGGCGGTGCGTGAGCGGGCCGCGGCGGTGGCGGCGGCGAATCCGGCGGATGCCGCGCTGGTGGAGATGCTGGCGAAGCTGGCCGAGGGTATTCCGGTCGAGGGTATGGAGGCGCTGCTGCCGGTGCTGCAGCCCGGTGAGCTGCGCCTGCTGACCGAGCAGTTGCCCGATCGCACCCATCTGCTGGTATGTGATCCGGAGAAGGTGCGCACCCGGGCGGCCGATCTCATGCGCACCGGTGAGGAGTTCCTGGAGGCTTCGTGGACCGCGGCTTCCTTCGGGGGTGATGCGCCGCTGGGCGCGCGCGGGCTGGATCTGGCGGCGTCGGCCTATCGCCCGCTCTCCGAGATCCAGGCGAGTGCCGCGGCGCGGGAACTGCCCTGGTGGACGTTGAGCCCGCTGGCGTCCGGGAATCCCGCGGAGGTGGAGTTGCCGGTGCAGTCCGGCCCCACCGCGCGCGGGTCCGACGAACTGGTGGCGACGATTTTCGCGTCGCTGCGCGCCCATGTGACCACCGGTGGTCGCGCGGTGGTGGTGCTGGCCGGGCACGGTACCGCCCAGCGCACGTTGGAGCGCCTCGGCGAGGCCGAGGTTCCGGCCGCGCAGTTGGAGGCCGGTGCGGAGCCGGCGCCCGGGGTGGTCGGGGTGCTGTGCGGGTCGCTGCACGACGGGGTGATCTTCGGGGACGCGGGCCTGGTGGTGGTCGCGGAATCCGATCTCACCGGTAACCGGGTCACCGCGCCGGGCGACGGGAAGCGGCTGCCCGCCAAACGCCGCAACCAGGTGGACCCGCTGGCATTGAACGCCGGGGACATGGTGGTGCACGACCAGCACGGGATCGGCCGGTTCGTGGAGATGATCGAGCGCACGGTCGGCGGCGCGCGGCGCGAATACCTGGTGATCGAATACGCGCCCGGGAAACGCGGTCAGCCCGGCGACCGGTTGTACGTGCCGATGGAATCGCTGGACCAGCTGTCCCGGTATGTGGGCGGGGAAATGCCCAGCCTGTCCAAACTGGGCGGCGCGGACTGGGCGAACACCAAGCGCAGGGCGCGTAAAGCGGTCCGGGAGATCGCCGGCGAACTGGTACAGCTCTATGCCGCCCGGCAGGCGGCGCCCGGCCACGCCTTCGGCCCGGACACCCCGTGGCAGCGGGAGATGGAGGACGCGTTCGCGTTCACCGAGACCGTCGATCAGCTCACCGCCATCTCCGATGTGAAGGCGGATATGGAGAAGGCCGTGCCGATGGACCGGGTGGTCTGCGGCGACGTCGGCTACGGCAAGACCGAGATCGCGGTGCGCGCCGCGTTCAAGGCCGTGCAGGACGGGAAGCAGGTGGTGGTCCTGGTGCCGACGACCCTGCTGGCCCAACAGCATCTGCAGACCTTCACCCAACGTCTCGCCGGTTTCCCGGTGACCGTGAAGGGCCTGTCCCGGTTCACCGATCCGGCGGAATCGCGGGAGGTGCTCGCCGGAATGGCCGAGGGCGAGGTCGATATCGTGGTCGGCACGCACCGGCTGCTGCAGACCGGTGTGCGCTGGAAGAATCTCGGCCTGGTGATCGTGGACGAGGAACAGCGTTTCGGGGTGGAGCACAAAGAGCACATCAAGGCGCTGCGCACCCATGTGGACGTGCTGACCATGTCCGCGACGCCGATCCCGCGCACACTGGAGATGAGCCTGGCCGGTATCCGTGAGATGTCGACCATCCTGACGCCGCCCGAGGAACGGCATCCCGTGCTCACCTATGTCGGCGGCTACAACGACAAACAGGTCACCGCCGCGATCCGGCGTGAGCTGCTGCGCGACGGCCAGGTGTTCTATGTCCACAACCGGGTGTCCTCGATCGACAAGGCGGCCAAGCGGATCCGGGATCTGGTTCCGGAGGCCCGGGTCGTGGTGGCGCACGGGCAGATGAACGAGGACACCCTGGAACGCACCGTGCAGGGTTTCTGGCAGCGCGAATTCGACGTCCTGGTGTGCACCACGATCATCGAGACCGGCCTGGACATCTCCAATGCCAATACGCTGATCGTGGAACGGGCCGACGCTCTCGGACTCTCGCAGTTGCACCAGCTGCGCGGCCGGGTCGGGCGCAGCCGCGAACGCGGGTACGCCTACTTCCTGTATCCGGCGGAGAAACCGCTCACCGAAACCGCCTACGACCGGCTCGCCACCATCGCGCAGAACTCCGATCTCGGCGCGGGGATGGCGGTGGCGATGAAGGACCTCGAGATCCGCGGCGCCGGTAATGTGCTGGGTGCCGAGCAGTCCGGCCATGTGGCGGGCGTGGGGTTCGACCTCTATGTGCGCCTCGTCGGCGAGGCGGTGGAGGCCTACCGCGCGGCGGCGGACGGCAAACCGATCACCGCCGAGGAGACCAAGGAGGTCCGGATCGACCTCCCGGTGGACGCGCACATCCCGCCTGATTACATCGCCAGCGACCGGCTCCGGCTGGAGGCCTACCGCAAACTCGCCGCCGCCCACGACGATCCGGCGCTGGCCGCGGTGGTCGAGGAACTCACCGACCGCTACGGCCCGCTGCCGGTGGAGGTCGGCCGGCTCGTCTCGGTGGCCAAACTGCGGCTGCTGGCGCGAGAGTACGGGGTCACCGAGATCGCGGTCACCGGTACCACGGTGAAGGTGTCGCCGCTGTCGCTGCCCGATTCGAAGCAGATGCGGCTCAAACGGATCTACCCGAGCGCGAACTACCGCGCGGCCAGTTCGGTGGTGCAGCTACCGCTGCCGCGGGTGCAGGACAGCGTCGGCGCCGACCGGCTGCGTGATGTCGCGCTGCTGCAGTATCTCGCCGATCTGCTGCTCGCCCTCGACGGCAAGGCCGCCGGCGCGGTCGATCTCACGGTCGCGACCGAGGTGAGTCCGGCGCGATGAGCGAGGCGTGTGCCGACCGGCCCGAGCCGGGTGTGCTCGAATCGGAAACCGCCGCCGTGGCCGCCGGATTGGCCGAAGCGGTCGAGGTGATGGACCGGCTGTGGCGGTTCGGCGGCTGGGAGGTCACCCAGACCCACGATTCGCTGCGGCCGTATCTGCTGGAGGAGACCTACGAACTGCTCGACGCGATCCAGCAGGAGGACGCCGGGACGATCCGTGAGGAACTCGGAGATCTGCTGTTGCAGGTGCTGTTCCATTCGCGGATAGCCGAAGCGGCAGGCGAATTCACCATCGACGACGTGGCCGCCGCGCTGGTCGCCAAACTGGTGAACCGCAGCCCGCATCTGGTCGCGGGCCCCGACGAGTACGGTTTCGGTGCGGCGGTCACGGTCGAGGAGAAAGTGGCGGCGCAGGAGAAGGCCTGGGAGGAAAAGAAATCCGCGGAGAAGACGCGGCGTTCCTGCCTGGACGGTATCGCCATGGCGCAACCGGCGCTGGCGCTGGCGGAGAAGATCTGTTCCCGCAGCGTGCGGGCCGGTCTACCGGAGGAACTGATCCCGGACGATCTGCGTATCGTCCACCTGGGCGGTCCGGAGAGCGCCGAAGAGCGATTGCGCAAAGCCGCCCTCGCTTTCGCCGCCGCGATCCGCCGGGCCGAGGACACCGCCGAAGTCGCCCGGGGTGCCCGCCGCCCGCTCTCCGCAACCGACTGGCTCCAGTACTGGCCGGGCACCGCCCCATCGAGCCACTGACACAGGCGCGGCAGTGGGTGCCGACAAGCGGAGTCAGGGTTGCAGTCCGAGGATCAGCCGCACCGAGTCCTCCACACAACGCAACTCATTGGGCGCGAGCAGGCCCAGTTTTCGCCGCAACCGCGGCTTCGCCACCGTATGAAGATCGGCGCAATTCACGTACGACTCGTCGTACCGGGTCAACCCCGAATCACGTCCGACCGGAACATGGGTGGTTCGGGGACCCGAGGTGCCGGTGATCACCGCGACCGTCACAGCAGCCAACGGTTCGGCTATTCGGTTGACCGTGAGAACGACCACGGGATGCGCCCCCACCGGCTGAGGTAGAGCGCAGGCCCAGACCTCGCCCCGCAGTCGCGTGCCGACATTCACCACCGCATATCATCCGCGGCCGCGAGCTCGGAATCACTTGGTTCGGCGACACCGGCGGGTAGTGGCGCGGGCTGCTCCCCATAGAAAGCCCGGATCTCTTCGGCCGCCCCCACCTCCGCAGCCTCCTTGGCCAAGAGCTTCAGTCCTTCGCGCAAGGCATCTGAGGTCGAGGTGAGATCGAGAGTCCGCATGACCCGCTCGAGTGCCCGCACCTCGTCGTCACGTAACCGGACCTGCGCCAGACGACTGCGGCCGAAAGCCGCCGCGTCCCGCTCCGCCGGTGCGGCTTTCTTCGTGGTCCGCTTCCGGGAGGGCTTCGCCACGCGCTTACCTGCAGCTCTCTGCCCGCCTGCATCCTGTCTTACAGGTGTCATACAGCCAGTGTGGGGCAGTAAAACGCGCACGTCAAGACGGTGGTCGTCCTGCACGGTTGATGAACGCTATGGCGATCGGCGAGGCTGTCGGGTTCGGTCAGCCCAAATCGCGACCGTCGAGCACCTCGATCTCCGTCACAACCGCTTCGGCCGGATCGAGGCTAAGCAACACACCAGGGTCACCGCGCGTTCCAGTTGCACGATCCACGAGCCCGACGAACCGGACGGCGCCGTCAACAGGCCGTCGTGTCCAGGACCATACATTCGTGGCAACCGGCGACGGGTCCCTACGAATGTAGGTTGAACGACGAGCTCAGACGTTCACTCCGTAGTCGCGCGCGATACCGGCCAGACCCGAGGCGTAGCCCTGACCGATCGCCCGGAACTTCCATTCGCCCTGACGGCGATAGAGTTCGCCGAACACCATGGCGGTTTCGGAGGAGGCGTCCTCGGAGAGGTCGTAGCGGGCGAGTTCGGCGCCGGTGTTCAGATCGACCACCCGGATATAGGCGTTGCGGATCTGGCCGAAGGACTGGCCGCGCTGATCGGCATCGTGGATGGAGACCGGGAAAAAGATGTTGGTGATCGTCTCCGGCGTATTGGCCAGATCGACATTGATCACCTCGTCGTCGCCGTCGCCCTCACCGGTGACATTGTCACCGGTGTGCTCGATGCTGCCCTCCGGGGACCGGAGGTTGTTGTAGAAGATGAAATGCTGATCGGAGAGGACCTTCAGATTCGGTCCGGTGGCCAGGGCGCTGGCATCCAGGTCGTAGTCGGCGCCCACGGTGGTGCGCACATCCCAGCCGAGTCCGACGGCGATCTTGGTCAGATTGGGGGCCTGTTTGGACAGCGAGACATTGCCGCCTTTGGCCAGGTTGACGCTCATGTTCTCCTTCCCGTGGCGCCTGAGCGCCCGATGATCACGGCGGCGGGCGTGCGGAACCATCGGTGCCGTCGCGCCCGACGACGACCGCGCCGGGTCACCGATGGAAGGCGCCCGGACGCGAGGGATGTTGCGCCGCCGGAATCATCCGGCGATCGGATGTCACAAAGCGCCGCACCGAGCGAAGCGCCGGAAACACCCGAGGTGGTGAGCCGGGGCGGTCCGGCTCAGATTTTCTCTTCGTTCTCCGCCCAGGACTTCAGCGTCGCCACCCGGTGCTCCAGGGCGCGCAGTTCGCTGTCGTCGAGCACCGTGCGCTGGATCCCCTGTGCGACCGCGAAAGCCGACTGCCGGTGATCGTCGATCACATCCACATCGAGGCGGACCGCTACATAGTCGTCGGCGCCGGGCATCTCCTCGGCGATGACCTTGGCCGCGCCCCGGGCGCACAGCGCCACATTCCCGCCGCCCAGAATGAGCAGCGCCACCTGCGGCCGTTCGCGTAACCGGGCCAGTGAGCCGCGATCGAATTTGAGACTCAGCAGGATTCGCCGGTCGCCGGCGCGCACCGGCCACGACACCGGGATGGCGTGCGGCGCGGGATCGGTGGTGACCAGAACCGCGATCGTCTCCTGCGGCCATTCCGGCAGCGCATCCAGCTCGGGATGGTCGGTTGTGGGATTCTCCGCAGAACTGATTCCGGCTGCCATATCGTCCCCTCCTGGATCGACGTGGTGCGGCAGGGATGTGCCGTACCATGCACCAGTCTAGAGGTCGGCGCCGACACGCGCGGAGGAAGTACCGGCCCCCGACCTGCGCCGAAACACCTTGGTGTCGCCCGGAAACCGGGCGGCACGGGCAAGGAGACCCTCAGAACGGGAGGTGGAGAAGCCCCTTCGGGGATCTCGGAGGCGGCGGGCGGGGTGTCGTCGGGGCCCACGGGTTTCCGGGATGGGCGGGTCAGGCGGGGGTGAGGGTCGCGGACTCCAAGGGGAGGGTCCGGACCCATGCGCGACCCAGCACGGCGGCTTTGGTCTCACCGGACGCGTCGTGGCGGGCGTGCTCGCCGATCTGCACACCGCCGAACCCGGTGAGTTTCTCGGCGGCGATCTCCCCGCCCCGGTTGAAGGTGTGGTCGTAGACCGAATCGCCGAGCCCGAACACCGCGAAACGCAGCCCGGTCAGATCGGGGCGATGCGCGTCGAGGGCCTCGAAGAACGGTTCGGCCCCGGTGGGCAGATCGCCCTCGCCATAGGTGGAACACACGATGATGTGGAAGATCTCCCGGTCGAGTCCGGTGATATCGAACTCGCTCATATCGAAGACGGCGACCTCGTGTTCGGCCAGTTCCTCGGCAATACCCTCGGCCACCGTCTCCGCTGTGCCCATCTCCGAACCGAACAGGACGACGATACGCACCGCGTACTCCTTCCGCTCAAACTTTGGAGAGGCAATCCTAACTTACTGTCTCCCGCCGGTGGGGAGCGAGCAGTGCGTCGTGCTCGTCGAGCAGGCTGAAGTATTTGCGCACCATGAGTGCGGCGGTGGCGGCCAGGCCTGCGGTCAGCCCCCACCAGACGCCGGCCGCGCCCAATCCGGCCGGGTAGGCCAGCAGCAGCGCTGTCGGGAGTCCGACGATCCAGTAGCCGACCACCGACAGCCGGAAACCCGCGTTGGTGGCCTGCAGGCCGCGCAGCAGCCCGGTGCCGATGTTCTGGGCCGCGTCGAAGAACTGCAGCACGATACCGATGAGCAGCAGCGACCGGGCCAGTTCCACGGTCGCGGAGTCGGTGGGATCGAGGAACGGGCGCAGCACCAGGTCGGGGACGAACACATAGGCCAGGCCGGTGACCAGCGTGACCACTCCGGCGAACCGGAGTGCCAGCCGGGCCAGGCCCCGGGCGTCCGCGGTCTCGTTCCTGGCGACACTATGGCTGACCAGGACCGACGCGCCGTGCGAGATGCCGATGGCGATCTGGAACACGATGTAGATCACCTGGTACACGACATTGTGGGCGGCCAGCGCCGCGGGGCCGAGCGCCCCCATGACCAGCGCGAGTACCGAGAACATCCCGGCTTCCGACCCATAGGTGAGGGCGATGGGTGTGCCCAGCCGCAGTTCGCCGCGCACGGTCGTCATCCGCACCGGCCACGGCCGGATCGGCAGGGTGGCGCCGAGTTCGGGATCGCGGCGCACCATCGTCCAGAACACGGCGAACATGAGCAGAAAGACCAGTGAGGTCGCCACCCCGACACCGGTCAGCCCGAGAGCGGGCAATCCGGCCCAGCCGTGGATCAGCGCCAGGGCCAGCACGAGATTGACCGCGATGGAACCGAGAGTCACCGCCAGCAGCGCCTGTGGCCGCTGCATGCCCACCGAGTACTGGCGCAGCACCTGGAACCACAGGCAGGGCAGCAGGCCGGGGGCCAGGGCGACCATCAACGGCCGGGCCTCGGCCAGCACTCCGGCGTCCTGGCCGAGCCACTGTAGCGACCACCCCAGCCCGATGAGTACCGCGCCGCCGAGCAGACCTGCGACGGTGGCGATCAGGAAACTCGACCGCACCACCTCACGGACCTCGGGGCCGGGATCGTCACCGCGTTTACCGGCGGCGCCCACCGCGGCCGCGATCTGGTTGCCGCTGCCGGTGATCAACCCGACGCACATGGTGCGGATCTGATTGAACAGCACCAGGGCCAGCCCGCCCGCCGCGACCGCGCGCACACCCAGGCTGCCCATCAGGGCGATATTGGTGGTGGATACGGCGACCTGCGCCAGCTGGGTGAGCGCGATGGGAGCGGCCAGGGCGGCCAGACCGGCCGGGGCGGCCAGTCGGCTGTCGGGACGAATTCGCGAGAGGGGTGTGCTGATCACCGGGCCCGCACCATAGTGTCCGGTTCCTCCGTATGTTCGTGTTCGCCCGGTCGGCCGACTCGGACGGCGTGGGTATTCCCGGCCGCGGCATCGTTCAAAACGGCCGCCCCCACCGGATGATTGCCCCGGTTCGCGGGGGCATAGCGCGTCAGCATGGCGTGGACTTCGCGTTCGGTCTCGGTATCGAGCAATTCGCGGGCGGCCATCCAGTCGTCGTCGAAGACGGTGTCGAGATACTTCTCGCCGCCGTCGCAGACGATGGTGACCACGGTGGACCCGGCCGGGAACTCCTCGAGCCGGGTCAGCGCGGCATGGACCGAACCGCCCGCCGAACCGCCGAGCATCAGGCCCAGCCGCCGCGATACCGCGCGGCAGGTGGCGAACGCGGCCCGGTCGGTCACCTTCACGCCCTCGTCGAGCAGGTCATAGTCCACGGCCGTACCGATGGTGGCACCAGGCGGGGTGCCGGTGCCCGACTGCCAGTACGGCCCGCCCGGTCCGCCGAAAGCGATCGAGCCGACCGGTTCCACGCCGATCACCCGCGGCGCACATCCCAGCTGCCGCAGCCGCGTCGCGGTACCGAACAGGGAACCTCCGGTACCGACCGCGGACAGCAGGATATCGACCCGGTCCACCTCGGCCAGTAGTTCCTCGGCCACCGCGTAGTAGCCCACGGCATTGGCGTCGTTGTTGTGCTGTTCGGTGAAGAACGCGTCGGGCTGCGCGGCCGCCAGCGCGGCCGCGTGATCCTCACGCGCCGAGGTCGCCAGGTTGTCGTCGCCGTCGTCGGCGACGAAAATCAGCTCCGCGCCCATTGCCCGCATCGCCCGCAATTTGTCCTTACTCGCGTGATGGTCGACTACCGCAGTGAAACGATAGCCGCGTTCGGCGGCGACCACCGCGAGACCGAGCCCGGTATTTCCGGATGTGGATTCGATGATATGTCCGCCCTCGCGCAGCAGACCCCGACGCTCCGCGTCGAGAACCATTTCCCGCGCCATCCGGATCTTGGCGGCGCCGGTCGGATTGAACTGTTCCAGCTTGAGGAGTAATCGAGTGCCGGACCCGGTGGCGGCCAATTCGAAGAGCGGGGTGCGGCCGATCAGGTCCGTGACACGGGTGACGAGGGACATGGCGGATCTCCTGGGCGTCGATAACGGGCAATGCGAAGAGACCGGGGGCCGACGGTCTCAGTGACGGGATTGATCGAGAGCCCAGCGATACCGGCCGCCCGGCGCTTCGGAGAGCACCACCTTCGGCGGGAGGGGCAATTCGTGAAAGGGCGATTCGTTGGAATCCATCTGATAACCGGCGGTATTCGGGTAGATCAGCAGATCGCCGGCCTCGGCCGCGCGGGGCAGCGGGATCCGGCGCCAGCTCAGCATGTCCGATTCGAGACAGGTGGCGGCGCCGACGACCGTGGCGGTCGGGGTCCCGGGGCGGTCCGGCCAGAGCACCGGGTCCGGAAGGTATTCGCTGTCGAACCATTGTTCGGAAAGGCTCAGGCTCGTACCGTCCACGGTCAGGATCCGGTAGGGCTGCCCGTGTTCGTGGCGGGTCTTGCCGCCCTGTACCCGGAAAACCGTGCTGCCCGCCCGGTCCAGCAGGGCCCGGCCCGGTTCGACCGCCAGGGTCGTCTCCATGCGCCGCAGGCGGCCGGCGAGATCGTCGCGTCCGAGAATCGCGGTGAGCATGGCGGGGCCGGGTTCGGGAAAGGAATACGGATAGTACGACTCGAATGCTTTTCCGGAATGGAACCAGCGGCGGGTCACCTGTTCCCGGAACTCCGCCCAGTCGGCGGCGGGAACGTAATCGACACCGAACCCGCCACCGATGGAAACGGTGGTGGCCGGATGGCCCAGTGCCCGTGCGGCGCGACACCGGTCGAGCAATTGCCCGGCCATTTCGGCGCGGGGGATCGGGTCGTAACCGGAGAGATGGAAACTGAACCCCTGCAGGGAGATCGACGGATAGTCGGCCGATTCGGAAACGGCGTGATCGAGTTCCTCGGCCGACATACCGAACCGGCTGGCCGAGGCCGGGGGCAACGCACGCAGCAGTATCCGGACCGGGATATCCAGGGCGGCCAGGCGTTTCAGCTCGCCGATACTGTCCACGGCGATCAGGCATCCGTGCCGGGCGGCCAGCCAGTGCAGATCGTCGGTTTTCTCGGGGCCGGTGACCAGCAGATCCGCGCCACGGATGCCCTGTCCGAGTGCGGCGGTGAGTTCGCCGGTACTGGATACATCGATACCGGCCCCGGCGGTGGCGCAGGCCCGTGCCACACAGGCCGCCTTGTTGGCCTTCTTGCCGTAGTACACCGCGCCGGTGACCCCGGACTCGGTGAAAACCCGCTGGAAACCTCGGATATTGTCGACCACGCGGGCGGGATACATCAGATGGAACGGGCCCCCGACCGCGAAAGCGATATCGCCCAGGAGCTGCGGATCGGCGAGGATCCGCTGCTCCCACCGATCGCGGTGGGCGGGGACCGGTGCCGCCACGGTTCCCGCGTACCGGCCCGATGATCCCGATCCGGCACCGGTGGGGGCATCGGCTCCGGTCAATCCCATAGCGAGACCTCCGTGCCGCGGCCCTCGGCGATGGCCCGTTCGGCCAGGGCGTGGGCCACCGCGATATCGGTGAGCACCAGACCGCTGTTGTAGACGAAGATCTTCTGGTCCCTCCGCTGCCGGGCGACGGCCCGCCGGCTCAGTATCTGCGGCAGCTCCGCGTCCACCCGGCGCAGCTCGCCGTTGTCATCGGCCATATCGGTGCCGGTCAGCGCCATCTGTTCGGCACTGGTGGCGATCACCCGGTCGGCGTCGTGCAGCGTGGAGGGGGCCAGTCCGTAACCCACCAGCACCACCACCGCACCCGGTTTGAGGTGCTCGGATTCGATGGCCACCTCGGTGCCCGGTCCGGCGGTCGCCAGCACCACATCCGCGGTCCGCGCCGCGGCGTAGGGATCGTCGACGTTCTCCAGCAGTGCGTGCGGGGCGTATTCGGCGAGCTGCCGGTGCACCGCCTCGATGCCCTCGGGGTGGGTGCCGTACAGCATCAGTTTGCGCAACTGCGGGTTGGCGGCCAGCAGATGCGGCAGCGCGTTGCGGCCCTGGGTGCCGGTGCCGACGAGCAGCGCAGTGTCGGCGTCACGGTGCACCGTCTCGCGCACCAGCAGCGCCGATACCGCCGGGGTCCGCAGCGCGCCCACCCGCGCGCAGTCCATCATGGCGATGGGCGCGCCCGTGGTGTCGTCGTACAGCGTGATCGTGGTGTAGTAGCGCTTGGTGGTGCGATCGTGCCCGGGATCGAACTTGTAGGACGTTTTCATGGCGACCACCCGGCGCCGCCCGTCGCGGCCCAGCATCGCGTAGGCGACCGACCAGCCGTCCGGATTGGCCACGCTGAGCTTGCGTGGATTATCGGAATCCCCCGCCGCCAGTGCGATATACGCCTCTTCCACCGCGCGGACAACCTCGGCCGGGGCCACCGGCACATCGGCGAGATCGCCGCGGCTCAGGACGCGCAGGGGGGTCGGCCGGTCACGTGTGCTCAACGGATCCTCGATCATCTACTGCACCGTTCCGCTCTGCCCGCGCCCGTTGCGCCGGTAACGGCGGGAAGGGCGCGATGATTCGCTGACCGTATCCATTCTCCCCGGATTCGGCTGCGCGGCGGGGGCGTTCGGGTAGCCGGATGTTCACTCGTTTGAGCCAGCGGTCGGTGCCGTCGTAGCGCGCCGTGAACGGAACCCGGCCGTGAACTGCGACATCGTTATCGACCAGGAGCAGCTCACCGGGTTCGAGACAGGCCAGTACGCATACTCGTTCGAGTTCGTTTTCCAGCCGCTGGTAAGCCGCACGGTAGTGCGGTCCGGCGTCGGCGAGCGGGGTGTAGGCGGGGTCGAATCGCATCGTCAGGGCCTCGGGCCTGCCTTCGTCTCCGGGCTCGCACCAGAGTGTGGGCACCGGTACGGCGGTTTCGCGGTCGAAACCGGAGCCGTAGGAGACGTCCGGCAGGATCGGCAGAGTGGGGGTGCGCAGCGCGTCCTGTTCCGCGGCGGTGAGGTCGACCCTGCGCACCGACGAGACGGTGGTGCCGACGCGGTCCGGATTGCGCAGGCAGCCCAGCAGCAGCAGATTCGCGCGCAGCGGGTGGAAGGCGTCCTCGGTGTGCGGGCTGAGCAGGATGGTGCTGCTGGCCCCGGACTGCTCGAACTCGTGCCCGGCCGCCGGCACGATGTTGTTGACCAGCCGGCCGTCCTGCTGACCGGCCCAGCCGAACGGTTCCCCGGCCGCCGCGGCCAGTAACAGCATGGCGATATCCAGCTCGAACGAGCAGCCGGGACGCCCGGGTTCGGTGGTCCACGCGGTCGCGCTCTGCCAATCCGGTGGGGTGGGCCCGATTTCGTTGTCGCGCAGGGGCAGCCGGTGCAGCACACACGCGCCGGCCGTGGTGGCGGGCGGGCGCATCGCGGTGCGGACTTCCGCGGGGAGTTCGCCGGCGCGTGCGGTGATCAGGTCGATCAGGGCGGGGTCGGCGAGAGTGCGCGCGGCAGCGCCCGGCGCGGGATCCAGTGTGAAAACGATCTCAGCGGCCAGTTCACGCACCGCCTGTCCGGCGGTCTCGGGTAACTCACGGTGCTCGATATCTTCGATGTTAGGAGGGAGAAGCGTCTTACGTTCGGAGAGAACGCTTTTCACCAAGATTTCCCTTCTCGGAAGCGGTGTTCGGAGTACCGGTGGTGGCGAGTCGATGCGAAGTTAGTGCGTTCGCGCACCCGTGGCAAGGGTAGCCTTACTAAAGCGTGTGATAGCTTTTGCGTATTGCGCGCTCGAAGTGCAGGTGGTCGGGTGTGCGGGCGCCGATCGCCGGCGTCACGATGAGACGCAGAACACGGTAAGGCTAGCCTGCCCTTGCTGCAAAATCGGCGCGCCGCGCCGGGGAGCGAGAGTGACCGTGCCGCAACGAATTCGACCGGTCCACCGACCGGCCGACCGGGTTCAGAGGCTGTTGGCGAGCAGGGCGTACTGGGCCGCGGTCTTCTGCTCGATCTCGTTCTCGCTGTCGCTGGACACCACACCCACATACCGCTTGTACGGCACGAAGCAGCGGAACCGGTACTGATGCTGCGGATCGCCGGAGCTGTTGAGTCGCAGGCATTTCGCGCCCGGAATCGCGGCCGGGGCGGGATGGGCGTCGTAGGCCGCACCCGTCGATTCGACGAAACCGTCCACCAGGATCGGCGCACCCGCCGGATCGCGAACCCGGGCCACCGAACTGCCGTCGGCATAGGCGGTGGCCTCGAACCCGGACTCGTCGAGCAGCCGGGCGCGGGCGGGCTGATCGTCGGCCGAGTTGATCAGGTAGTTGCGGCCGTAGACAGCGAACTTGTCCGGATCGGGAACCTGACCTTTGCGGTCGGCGACCACCACGCGCGATAGCAGGTTCTCCGGATCCACCCGGAGATCGGCGATATCGGCGAGGGGGGTGGGACTGAACCGGTCGAGCTGGGCGAGCTGCGCGGTGAGGGTTTTGTCCACCCAGGACACCAGATCCTTACTGTCGGCTTTCGGCCGCTGCACGAACAGCGAGATCACGAACTCGTCGTGGGCCAGGAAGGCGCCGATATTGGCGATACCGGGCCGCCAGTGCACCAGCGCGTCGGGATACTTCTCCGACTTCAGCCGCCGGTTGTCCGGAGAGACCCCGATATCTGCGTTCTCCAGTTCCTCGGCCGCCTTGGCCGCCGCCGAGGTATCGGGAAAGCGCAGGGCCACCACCGTGATCGCGGTGGCGTCGGCCTCCGGTCGGGTCTGGCCCTCCGGATCGTCGCGATCGGCCCCGCTGGCCGCGTATCCGACCACCATCCGGCGATTCTTCAGCACCGGTTCGGACACGTTGGCCAGGAAATCGATCGCGGTCGCGGTATCGGGCAGCACCTTCGAACCGCGGCCGTATTTCAGGGAGGGATCGACCTGGCTGCTGGTGACTACCGCCTCCGACATACGGATACCCTCGAGCATGGGCCCGTTGTCGCCCGTGTCGGCGGGATAGCTGAACTTGTCGACCGGGAAGTCGCCGACCGCCAGGGTGCGCACGTCGATCTCTCCCGGGACCGGCGTCCCCGCCAGGGAACCGCATCCGGACAGTGCGGCCGCCACCAGAGCGACGACGGCGGTGACGGTGCTGGCACGCGATATCCGAACCATGGGCTGGCCCCTCGTTCCGATCGAAACTGCGGTGTCGAAGTTACCCGACGTCCAGCGGTCTCGGGGAGGGGCGTCGCACGCCGTGCCATACGCTGGACCGGTGGCAGGCCAACCGCAGCGCGACTCCGACGGAGGCTGATCCTCGTGTGGGATCAGCAGGTCGAAGTGGTCGCCGGAGCGCATGCGGCGGCCCGGGTCGCGGGTGCGGTGGTGCTGGTGGCCCATCGCGGTGTGGGCCGGCCCACCGAGCACGCCCCGGCGGTGCGGGCCCTGATCGAACTGGCCGAACTGGTACACGAGGCCGCCGTACGCCGGCCCGACGGCCCGGGTGCGCTGATCGCCCGGGAGGCGACCAGATGGCTCATGGCCCAGGCGGACCGGACCAGCCCGGGGACCGCCGTCGATTTCGGCATCCTCTCCGCCGCGGGCCCGGACCGGGTGGCGATATTCCTGCACGGTGCCGTCACCGCCGTCCTCGACGGTGCGGACAGCGAGTACTTCCACGGCCGCGACGCGGTCTTCACCGTCGACCGGGCGACGGCGATACCGGACCGCGCGGTCGCGCTGTTCGTCGACGACACCGCCGGCGACCCGGACGAGGATTTCCGGCCCGTACTGCCGGCCACCCGCGGTATCGGGCGGCTGGTGGAGGGCATTGCCGAGGCCGGCGGGGTGATCGCCTGGACGCCGCCCGGTGACCCGGGCGCGACGACCGGTTCCCGGGTGCGGGCGACCGGAGGCCGGACGACACCCGAGCCGGCCGCGGACACCGCGGTGACCGGCGGCGCGGGGCGGCCCGCGCCCGACGACGGACCGCACGCGGCACCGGTGGATCCGGACGCCGTTGCCACCGCCGTATCGACGCCACTGCTGGACACGGTCGAACTGTCTGAGCGGGGGAGTGGGTTCCGCGGTGCTCCCGGGGATCCGGAACCCACCGGCGGGCCGCGGGCCGCGGTCCCGGACACCGATCCGCACCGGGCACAGACCGAGATCAGCGTGCGGCAGCCGCCGCGCGGCGGTCCGGTGGCCGGCCCCGGACCCGACGAGACGGCGGACTCCCGGAAACCGGAGCCGGATGCGCTACGCCGGACACCCGCGCATCCCACCCCGCGTCAGCACCGGCCCCACGCATCACCCGACGCGCTGCCCGGTCCACCCGAGCGCGGGACACCCCCGCTCGACCCGGAACTGCGGCGCCGGACCGAGGCTACCGCGAAGGGCACCGCGCTCACCGTGAAGGTCATGGGGTTCAAATGCGCGCGCGCTCACCCCACCGATCCCCGGGCGGCCTTCTGCAGCGTCTGCGGTATGCCCGTGGACCAGACCCAGCCGCTGATCGAAGTGGTGCGTCCGCCGCTGGGCATCCTGATCCTCGACGACGGCGCGACCTATCTACTGGAGAGTGACTCCGTGCTGGGTCGCGATCCGGAGCATTCCGAACCCGCGCGCCGCGGGCTCACCCCGCTACCGGTGGTCGACAATTCCGGCGGGATGTCCCGCGCTCACGCGGAACTCCTGCTGGTGAACTGGGATGTGACGCTGGTCGACCGGGGCTCCACCAACGGCACCCGCACCCGGGCCACGGGCTTCCGGGACTGGGTCCGTATTCCGCCGCATCAGCCCGTGGTGCTGGTGCCGGGCACCGAGATCCTGATCGGTCACCGGATGCTGCGGTACGAATCCGCCGCGCCGCCCCCCTTCGGTCTGTGACGCAGGGTTCGTCGCCGCGTTATTCGTACCTGGCGCTGCAGGTGTCCTCGCCGCCGAGCACTCCGGCACGGAAGGCATCCACCCGGGAGAACCCGCTCGGCACCGTTTTACCCTCGACGTCGCTGGCGGCCAGGCCGTCGGTCAGCAGGCCCGAGACCGCCTCGTCCAGATCACCGGCGGCCAGCGTGATATCGCCCTCGGCCCGCCCGGATTCCGCCAGCTTCCCGGTGGCCACCCCGGATAGACAGGCCGCCCGCAACCCCGTTTTCGCTCCCACCAGGTCCTGGTCCCGGCTCTGCTGCACCGACAGGGTATAGCGGGAGATGAACACCACGTAGCCGTTGTAGTCGCCGGTGACCTTCACCGGTAGCGGGACTTCCGAATCGTCGGTGGCGGCCCCGCGCTCGGCGAGTCCGCCGATATTGGTGGCGATCGTATTACTGGCCGGGCAGTAGGTGACGGGCTCGGTGGAAACGCCGTCGCTGCATTCGATTTCGGCCCCGTCGTAGCGGTAGGTCGGCTCTTCGGGAATCGGCAGGATCACCGACAGGGCCTTGCTCAGTTCGACCAGGCTCCGTTCGGTGATCTCGAACTCCCCGGAGGTGCCCTCGAAACTCTGGGGCAGATCCCCCCGGCGCTGGTCGATCTCGTCCATATCGATCCCCTTGCACCCCTTGGCGCCGTCGGTGAAACCGATCTGCACCGCCGAAACCCGTTCGAAGGCCGAGCCGTGCACGCTCTCGGGATCGTCGGGGTCCGAATCGCGGATCGCCACCGTGGCGGCGAGCACCGAGTTCAGGCCGTCGGAGGTGTTGATGGTGAAGTAGTCCGACTTCCCCTCGGCCACCCAGCGCATGTACGCCCCGGCGAAACAGTCGGCCTGCTGTTCCTTGACGATCACCGGATCGTCGCGATCGACGATGTTCGCGTTGTTCTGGATGGCGTGCCCGTACTCGTGGGCGATCACCATCACCACCGACATCTTCCCGAACGTCTCGGTCATGGTGGGCAGCAGCAGTGCCCGGTCCCAGCCGATGGAGTTGTCCAGCCGGCAGTAGGCGGCATTCACCATTCGATAGGTCGATTCGGTGCAGAACTCCACCGATTCGCGCCGCGAATCCCGGGCACTCCAGGAGATCAATTTGTCGACCGGTTCGAACTCTCCCTCGAACTCGGCGCCGTAGTGCTGCTCCCAGTACGCCTGTACATCGGTGACCGCGTTCAGCGCGAGGGTATCGATCTCGCCGCCGTCGCCGTGCTCGGCGACGAGATCGGAGACCGGCGGGTTCTCCCGGGGACCGCTGGGACCGCTGGTGGTCGGCAGGCCGGCGACCTGGAAGGGATTGTCGTAGATCGATACCGCCCGGCCGTCCACGGGCCGGGTACACCCGGTGACCAGCAACAGTGCGCACAGTGCCGAGACGACGACAGCGGCGGTCGTGAGTTTCGGCATGGATCTCCCCCATTTCGGCCGGTGCGGGTGCTGCTCGTTGCCTCCGGAGCGGGGAGTTCACCCCCGCTCGGGGGCACCTCCGATGCCCGGGTAATGGAATAGTATCCGCTGCATGTCTGCACCGGGGGTGCGCACCATCACGGTGCGCCATGATGGAACCGAACGAGTCTTCGATTCGAATCAGCAGATCACTTTGGGCCGTGCGCCCGAGGTGACGCTGTTCGTCGACAGTCCGCTGGTATCACGTGTCCACGCGATATTGGCCTGGCAGTCGGGAGCCTGGGTACTCACCGACAATGGGAGTACCAACGGGGTGTTCGTCGATGCTCGCCGGGTCGGTGGGCCCGTCCCGATCGACCGGCCCACCCAGGTCCGGCTCGGTGACGCCATCAGCGGCCCACTGCTCTGGCTCGTTCCCTCCGGAGTCCCCCAGCAGCAACAGCAGCCGGCGCGGCCGCCGTCGCAGGCGCGTCCCGCCCCGCCGCAGCAGCGTCCGGCACCGTCGCCGCCGCGGCCGCAGTCCGGTCCACAGCCGCAGGTCGGACTGCACGGCCAGCGCGGTCCGGCCACCGGCCAGCCGTTGCCCGCGCAGCGTCCCGCACCGCAGCAGTGGCCGCCGCCCGGTGGACAGCCGCCCCGGCCGCCGCAGGTCGCCACCGCGGCCCAGCCGCCTCTCGTTCCGCCGCAGCCCGCCAATGTGAACATGACCGCCAAGGCGAGCGTGGCAGCCGTCCCACCCGTCCGTCACCGCAATACCGAGGGGCCGATCGCCCGCGCCGACCGGATCCCGCCGGGGGGTCTGGCGATCGGGCGGACCTCGGACAACCAGATCGTCGTCAACGATCCACTGGCCTCGCGTAAACACGCGCGCCTGATCGCCGGGGCCGAAGGTCTCGCCATCGAGGACCTCGGCTCGGCCAACGGAACATTCGTCAACGGTGTCCGTCAGCAGCACACGGTGCTGCGCGAACGCGACATCATCACCATCGGCAACATCGACTTCGAGGTCCAGCAGGGCACGCTGGTGCACCGGCAGCGCCCGGTCGCCGAACAGGGCCTGGCCGTGCACGGGGTCGGATTCACCGTCGAGGGCAACAAACAACTGCTCGTCGATGTGAATATGCAGGCCGCGCGCGGCACGCTGACCGCGCTGATCGGGCCCTCCGGGGCGGGTAAGTCGACGCTGTCGCGGTTGATCGCGGGTAGCACGCAACCCTCCGGCGGGGCCGTGACCTTCGAGGGCCGTGATCTGCACGCGGAATACGAGGCACTGCGCTCCCGTATCGGCATGGTGCCCCAGGACGATGTGCTGCACCGGCAGCTCACCGTCCGGCAGGCCCTGGGTTTCGCCGCGGAACTGCGACTGCCGCCCGACTCCTCCAAGGCCGACCGTCGTGAGGTGATCGACGGTGTGCTGCGCGAACTCTCGCTCACCGAACACGCCGACACCCGGGTCGATCGGCTCTCCGGTGGTCAGCGCAAACGGGCGTCGGTGGCATTGGAACTGCTCACCGGACCCTCCCTGCTGATCCTGGACGAACCGACCTCCGGCCTGGACCCGGCACTGGACCGCCAGGTCATGATGATGCTGCGCGAACTGGCCGATGCCGGTCGCGTGGTGATCGTGGTCACCCACTCCGTGGCCTGCCTGGACATGTGCGATCAGGTGGTCCTGCTGGCGCCCGGCGGTAAAACCGCCTACGCCGGCAACCCGGCCGGTGTCGAAGCGGCGCTGGGAACCAGCGATTGGGCCAAGATCTTCGCCGATGTGGCGGCCAATCCGGATGCCGCGTTCGCGCACTACCGATCCCGCCAGGCGGCGCTGCCGCCCCCGCCACCGCCCGCGGCACGGCAGGGCGGTGGCGGTTCGCCCCCGCAGTCCGGTGCCTGGAAACAGTTCTCCACGCTGGCGCGGCGGCAGTTGCGGCTGATCTTGGCCGACCGCGGCTACCTCGCCTTTTTGGTGCTGTTGCCGTTTGTGCTCGGCGGATTGTCGCTGGTGGTGCCGGGCCAGTACGGGTTCTCGCCGCCGCCGCTCACCCAGACCGACGACGGCAACTTCGTCCGCGTCGGCAGTTCCGAACCGCAGCAGTTGCTGGTGGTGCTGATTCTCGGCGCCTGCTTCATGGGATCCACACTCACCGTGCGCGATCTGGTCGGGGAGCGGACCATCTTCCTGCGCGAACGCGCGGTCGGATTGCGGTCGGGGGCCTACCTGACCGCGAAGATCGTGGTCTTCAGTGTGGCCGCGCTGCTGCAGTCGGGCGTGATGATCGGTTTCGTGCTGCTGGGCAAGAAGCGGCCGGAGGAGGGTTCGGTGCTGGCCGTCGGTGGCGCCGAACTCTATATAGATATCGCTCTCACGGCGGTCGCGTGTGTGGTGTTCGGACTGCTGCTGTCGAGTCTGGCCAAATCGAGCGAACAGGTGATGCCGCTGCTGGTGGTGGCGATCATGGGCCTGCTGGTGATGGCCGGTGGCCTCATCCCGGTAACCGACCGGGTGGTACTGGAACAGATCTCGTGGCTGTTCCCCTCACGCTGGGGCTACGCCGCGGCGGCGTCGACGGTGGATATTCGCTCACTGTTCGTCCAATCGCAACAGGACGCCTTCTGGGAACATACGCGTAGCGCATGGTTCCTGGATATCGGCCTGGTGGTGGCCATCACAGTGGTGCTCGCGCTGCTCACCTGGACCCGGCTGCGGCTGAAGAAGTCCGCGAGATGAGACGGGTGAGCGGGCCGATCCGCCGCCCCCGCCGCTGGTGGGTGGGGGCGCCGAGCGCATCGACCACACACCAGGCACACTGATGCCTGTGATGGTGCGAGTTGGGGCGGTACATCTCGGGTGGGATGTGGTGTCCGTGGCCGCGGGCGGATCCGGCGTGCCCATCCGCCCCGTACAGGTCGAGGGAAGCTACAACCCCCCCGCCTATCTGCTGGCCGACGCCTCCGGCCGGCTCTACACCGCCGGCGCGGACCGGCAGCGGCCCGATCTGGGGATGGCGATCCCCGATGTCCGCGATATCCTCGGGCATCCGCAGATCGTCATAGCCGGGGCGACCTGGCCCGCCGAGCTGGTGTTCCGGGCCCGTCTCTACAACCCGCTGGCCGCGGTGGGGACCTATCTGCGGGGTAAACCCGATGTGGTCGCGCTGCCGTATCCCGACGACTGGCCGGACGCGAAGATCGACGCCTACGCCCAGCTGGTCGAGCAACTCGACGTCGAGGTCGAGCCGATCCCGGAATCGATCGCGCTGTCGGGCTATGTCCGCGCGCTCGGCCTGGTCCGGCCGCCGGATCCCGCCCTGCCCGAGGGGGTGGGGGCCACTGCGGTCCATTTCGACGGGCAGGTGGTGGACGGCCGGGCGAATGTGCTGGTGGTCGCGGTACACGGGGACGAGGAGCGGCCCACCGAATCGGTGTACGTGCCGATCGACCCCGAATCGACCCGCAATCCCCGCGCCGCCGACGACACCGTGATCGAAGTGATGGCCGCGGCCCGTTCCATCGGCGCCGACAATTCGACAGTCCTGCTCGCCGGGCAGGTGGTGTTCAACGAGACCCTGCGGTTCGCCTTCCGTAACCATCTGGGGCAGCGCCTGAAGAAGGCCGAACATCCCATGCACGCGCTCGTCCTCGGTGCTACACACCTGTTGATCAGCGAGAACGAGGACGACGAGGAGCCGGCGCCCTACCCGCAGCCCGGGCCGAATACGGCGCCGCCGCCGGAGTCCGCCGCGAACTACGCGGTTCCCGGTCGGCTGCCGCCCGGAGCCGTCCCGAACGGGCCCGTTCCGGGACAGAACCCGCCACCCGGTGCGTACCAACCCGCACCGGGACCGCACCCGCCGGGGCCGAACCTGCCCGCGCCCGGCGGGCCGGTACCGGGCCCGATGACGGGCGGCCCGGCGGCACCGCCGCCGGGGTGGCCCGGCCCCGCGCCGTACGGCGCGCCCGCGCAGCCGGACCAGGACGCCACGGTGAAGGTCGACCGCGGGGAGCTGCCACCACCGATCTCGGGGCCGGCCAGCCGGTTCACCCGGCCGCCGGATCCGGAAACCGGCGCGCAATCCGCGGTACCCCCGGAGCCCGCCCGGCCCGGCCCCCCCGGTGATCCGCGGCCTGGTCCGGAGCCGGAGGGCGACCGGGGCAAGGGCAAGCTCTGGAACAAGATGAAGGACAACCTGTTCGGCGCCCACGCCGTCATCGGTGTGGCCGCGCTCGCCGCCACAGCCTGGGGCCCGCACGAGACGGGCACCGCGCAGGCCCATGCCGGGACCGAGCCGGTGATCAACGCCCCGGCGGCACCCGGCGCCGTGGTGTCGACCGCGACGGCCGGATGTGTGCCGATGCCGCGGGTCACCGTCGAACCGCGCGGCCGGTCCGCCACCGGCGCCGAGGACGCGGAGGGTTCCGGCGGTCACCCGCTCTACGCCCGCGTTCCCACGGCCCCCGCGCCCGGGGATTCCGCGCGCCAGGCGGCACCGGATCCTGGAGCGGCGGAGGAACGGGATCCGGCCGAATGCGCGGAACCGGGTATCGACACCCTGCGCTATCTGGTGCCCGGTCTGCCGGGGATCGCCGACCCGGGCCCGCCGATCGATATCTGAGCAGCTTCCGGGCGGTTTCCGGGTGACGGCACCCGGCTGGTATCGTGACCGGCTGGTGTGTGGAACGCCGAGGCCCGGGTCTCAACCGGCCGCCGGGAACCCCTCGACCACACACTGGGCCGGCAGCATCGACGACAGACAGGGAAGCACTGTGCCTACGTACAGCCCGAAGGCGGGTGACGTGACCCGGCAGTGGTACGTCATCGACGCCACTGACGTAGTGCTCGGCCGTCTTGCCGTGCAGGCAGCGAATCTGCTGCGCGGTAAGCACAAGCCGACCTACGCACCGCATATCGATGGTGGCGATTTCGTCATCATCATCAACGCCGACAAGGTCGCCATCAGCGGCAACAAGCGGCAGAACAAGCTCATCCACCACCACTCCGGGCACCCCGGCGGCCTGAAGTCCCGCACTGTCGGTCAGGTGCTGGATACGCGCCCCGACCGCCTGGTGGAGAAGGCCGTCAAGGGCATGATCCCCAAGAACAAACTCGGCAACGCGATCGCCGGCAAGCTGAAGGTGTACGCGGGCCCGACCCATCCGCACGCCGCTCAGCAGCCCGTTCCGTTCGAGATCAAGCAGGTGGCCCAGTGACCGCTCCCGAGGAATACACCGAATACGACGAAGCGGTCGTCGAAGACGCCGCCGCCGAGGTCCTGGACGAGGGCGAGGTCTACGACGACGACGCCGAGTTCGTCGAGTACGCGGCCCCGCTGGACCGTCCGGTGCAGACCGTCGGCCGCCGTAAAGAGGCCGTGGTCCGCGTGCGCCTGGTGCCGGGTACCGGCAACTTCGTGCTCAACGGCCGCTCGATCGAGGACTACTTCCCGAACAAGGTCCACCAGCAGCTGGTGAAGTCGCCGCTGGTCACCGTCGAGCGCGTCGAATCCTTCGATGTGTACGCCCGCCTGCACGGCGGCGGCCCCTCGGGTCAGGCCGGCGCGCTGCGCCTGGCCATCGCCCGGGCGCTGACCGTGGTCAACGCGGACGACCGTCCCGCGCTCAAGCGTGCCGGGTTCCTCACCCGTGACCCGCGTGCCACCGAGCGCAAGAAGTACGGCCTCAAGAAGGCCCGTAAAGCGCCGCAGTACTCGAAGCGCTGATATCACCGATGCCGGCTGTCCACCCGCCGCGTGCGGGTGGGCGAGCCGGTGTCGGTTCCGAGAGCAGGCGACCGGCCGGAGTCCGGTCGCCTGCTCTCGTGCTATATCTACCGCGGTGTTCGTCGGCCGGCCGTTCCGAGGGCAGTTTCGGCAGGGGTCGTCGCGCGCTGTGGACTCACCGACGAGGGGCAAGGTATGGGACATCTGTTCGGCACCGACGGCGTGCGCGGGCTCGCCAACGATTCGTTGAGCCCGGAGTTGGCGTTACGGGTTGCCGGGGCGGCTGCGCAGGTACTGGGTGTTGACCTGCACACGGGTCACCGCAGGGTCGCGGTGGTCGGGCGGGATCCACGCGCCAGCGGGGAGATGCTGGAGGCCGCGGTGACCGCGGGCCTGACCGCCGCGGGAATGGATGTGTTACCGGTGGGTGTGCTGCCGACCCCGGCCGTCGCCTACCTGACCGCGCTGTACGACGCGAGCCTGGGCGTGATGATCTCCGCCTCGCACAATCCCATGCCGGACAATGGAATCAAGATCTTCGCGGCGGGCGGGCACAAGCTCGAGGACGCCGTCGAGGAACGTATCGAGGCCCGGGTGGCCTCCGGTGAGACGGACCGTCCCACGGGCGCGGCCATCGGCCGGGTACTCGGCGCCGCCGGGGCGCGGCAACCCGGTACGGAGCTGCCCGGCCAGTTCGGTGTGGGCGGGACCCACGAGCGCTATATCGAGCATCTGGTGGAGGCCACCGGTCAGGACCTGAGCGGACTGACCGTCGTAGTGGACTGTGCGCACGGCGCCGCCTCGGAGGTCGGTCCGGCGGCCTACCGGGAGGCCGGTGCCCGGGTCATCGCGATCAACGCGGACCCGGACGGGCTCAATATCAATGACGGCTGCGGGTCGACCCATATCGAACAGGTGCAGCACGCGGTCCGGGAACACGGAGCCGATCTGGGCCTGGCCCACGACGGCGACGCCGATCGCTGCCTGGCGGTGGACGCCGCGGGCGAGGTGGTGGACGGTGACGCCATCATGGCGATCCTGGCCATCGGTATGCGTGACGCCGGAACGCTGGCCGGGAACACTCTCGTCGCCACCGTGATGAGCAATCTGGGGTTGCATCTGGCGATGCGCGCGGCCGGAATCGCTGTGCGCACCACCGGTGTCGGTGACCGTTACGTTCTCGAGGAACTCCGCGGCGGCGGTTACACCCTCGGTGGGGAACAGTCCGGCCATGTGGTCTTCCCGCGCTACGGCACCACCGGTGACGGCATCCTCACCGGCCTGCAGTTGATGGCGCGGATGTCGCGCACCGGCGCGCCCCTGGCCGAGCTGGCGAGTGTGATCCAGAAGGTCCCGCAGGTACTGGTGAACGTCCCGGTCACGGACAAGGTCGCGGTCACCGCCGACCCCGGGGTTCTCGAGGCCGTCCGGGCCGCCGAAGTGCAGCTCGGGGATACCGGGCGAATCCTGCTGCGTCCCAGTGGAACCGAACAGCTGGTCCGGGTGATGGTGGAAGCCGAGGATCACGAACGGGCCGAGCAGCTCGCCGAGGATCTCGCGAAACTGGTCGCGGTGGTCTGAACCGGTCGCGGCTTGGTCCCCATAGCTACCGGCAGCCCCGTTCCCGTCTGGGAGCGGGGCTGCGCTGTACCGTCGGGGATGGAAAGATGGACCGGGATATTCCCGTGGTCGACCAGTGGAGCTCAGGAGAATCCATGCCTACATCAGCAGAGTTCCCCGGTATCGGTATGCCGAGTTTCGAGGCGTCCTCGTCTATGGAGGGCCTGGGTCCGGTGGAAATGGAATCACCCACCCAGGACCTCGTCGTCGACGGCATTCTCGACACCTTCGTCACCACCGGTCCGGATGCGATGAGTGTGTGGACCGATACCGACCTCGACGGCTACGCCGACCGGCTGAGCGTGGTGGAGAACGACGGTGACTACTCGGCGTGGGAATATCACCGTAATCCGGATGGGTCGGGTGAGTGGCGGCAGACCGATCAGGGGAAAGTGGGGGAGTGATCGGGGCGCCGGTCGCGCGGTGCGGGGTGGAACCGATGCTCGTGCGGGCGCGTCGAATCAGGTAGGACGAGCACCGCAGGGCCGATCGGGGGCCACCCGGGAGGGGCGGGGATACGGAGGGGAGACCTATGAGTACGGGTGATCAGACGGTCGGGATGCAGGGCGACGCCCTGGTGGGTCTGGCGAACAATCTGCGTACCAGTGCCGATGTGGTGAAGGAGCAGGCAGGTGGCGTCGCCGGCAGTATGATCGCTCCCGCCGATACCGGCGCCGAGTACAAGAAGCAGGGGGATGCCGTTCACGCCGGTCTCGAGGCGGTGCAGCAATGGCTCAACGATTGGTCCGAGGCGACGCAGCTCACCGGTGATGCGATGGGGCAGACCGTGATCGATTTCTCCACGGTGGACAAGGAAAACGCCGCCAATACCCAGCAGGCGGCGAGCTGAGCAATGGCCGACAACCCGAGCGCGCCCGCGGCGGAGAGTCGCGGCTGCACCGAACTACTCGCAGACGGATCGAAGGCGCTGCGCTACTTCGAGATACTGGAGAACCGATATCTCCGATGGGTGGGTGCGGCGACCCCACCCGATTTCAAGCGTTATGTGGACCTGCACAAACTCTTCTATCACCAGAACGGCTTGAACGAGGATGCCTTCCGGCGAGCCGCCGATACGCTGAAGACCGTACTCGATCGGGTCGCCACCGAGCGCAATCAGCAGGCTGTTCTCGCCCAGACGCTCCCCACGGTGTGGTCGGGAGAAGCGGCGACCCGGGCGGCGACCATGATCGCCACGCAACTCCAGCTGTCCGAGGCCGATATCAATATCGTGCGCAAGGTGCACGAGGAAATGGATGCGACGCCGCAGGCTCTGCGGCAGGCGGTGGCGATCAAAGCGAAAGCCGCCGAGGGGATCCTGCTGGACGGTGATCCCAAAGTCCTCGGTAAGAGCCCCGAGGATATAGACACCATCATCACCTTCGCCCACGGGTTCGGCTGGAGTTCATCGCTCGGTGGCGATACCTTGATCGACAAGATCAATCGGATTTTTCCCGACCTCGCGCCCGGTGGTGGCTCCACATTGATCGTGATGCCCGGGGGCGACGAGAGCGAGACGACGTACGTCGGAAAAATGAAGGCCCGTTGTATCAGTTGGCTCAACGAAACCTTCAAACCCGATTACGAGTCGAACCTCAGAGAATTCGTGGATGCCTGCAACCAGACGAATCAGCAGGTCTCGGGTATCTACGACGAACTGGTCAAGGCGTTCACGGGCCTGAACGTGACGAAGTACCCGTGCCCCAAGGTTTCGACGACCCCGCCCTCGCAACCCACGAGCCCCGCCGGCACCAACCAGCCCAGCAGCACGGGGACCCCGTCCACCACCGGTACTCCGTCGACAACGAATACCCCATCGACAACGAACATTCCGTCGACAACGAACACTCCGTCCACGACCGGTACGCCCTCGACGAACCCGGCCACTACCGACAATCCGTTGTCCACCATCGCGCAACTGGGCACCCAGCTCGCTTCGTCGGGCCTCGGAACACAGCTGTCCGAGGGGCTGAGCAGCCTGGTGAGCTCGGCGAGTCAGCAGATCGGTAGCACGCTGGAGCAGCTGCGGGAACAGGCCGAGCAGGTTCTCGATCCGGACGGCGAGGACGACCCCGGGAAAGATCTGGACGGTGACGGCAAGCCGGACGCCGATGTGGACGGTGACGGCAAGCCCGACAAGGATCTGGACGGTGACGGCAAGCCGGACGCCGATGTGGACGGTGACGGCAAGCCCGACAAGGATCTGGACGGTGACGGGAAGCCGGACGCGGATACCGACGGTGACGGGAAGCCGGACACCGATAAAGGTGTCGAGTTCAACGGTAAGAACTACAAGCTCGAAGTCGGTTCCGACGGTCGGTTGAAACTCGTGGTGGACGATGCGGCGGGCGAGCCGGTCACCTACAAGGTGGAGGTCGGGCCGGACGGCACCCCGGTGATCGTCGGCGAGAATCAGCCCGGTGCGACCGCTCCGCCCGCGACCGAGGAACAGCAGCCCGCCGGTCAACCGGCGGGTGTGCCCGGCGCCCCGGCCGGAACCAAACAGGAAGACGGCGAACATCAGCCGCAGAGCTATCCGGTGCAGCAGCCCGAAGAAAACGCCGCCGAACCCGAGGAACCCGCGCCGCCGCCGGCACCCGCGGTGGATACGGGTGCGCAGCTGGCCGAGGCGGGCCCACTGTGACCTGGGGCAGTAAACGGTTGACGGTTCTCGGGCATGATCGGCGAGGTGGGCATGGCCAGTGAAGTGGAACGGATCGGCGAGGAATGCCGGCGCTACGCCGACCGCATGGTGGAGCGGATGGCGGAGACGAAGCGGCGGTCCGAAGCCCGCAGCCGTGAACTGACCGAGCAGGCAGCCGCCGAGATGCGGCAGTTCTGGCGGGAACTGGCGGAACGCGTCGACGACACAGCGGTGCGGGAAGACACAGCAGCCCGGGAACAAAGCGGGCCATCCCGCCCGAACGAGCAGGTCGGACCGGTGGACGAGCAGTCGCACGGTGCCGGACGGGAACCCGGAACCGAGCTCCGGCTGTGGGACGCCGGTACGGCGCGGCTCGACGACGAGGAACTACGCACTCGCCAGGAGGCGATAGCGCGGTCGGCGGCGGCGCGGCGGAACCAGCGGGTCGTCACACCCGTCGACGACGACGGAGATGACGAAGCCCAGTACTACCGGCGCAACAGCTGGTTGGTCTGAGCGATTCGGAACTGGCAGAGCTACCCCGCACAACCTCGATGGTGCACCGACCCAGGGCGCTGGATGGCGTAGCGGACAGTTGGGTTCTCACCATGCGGACGAACCCAACTACGTTGCCGCTGTCGGTTGCCCGGTCGCCGCATCCCCGGAATTCCACCAACTCATGCCGTTTTGCAGGACTTTGGCGAGCGGTTCGCTGTACGTTCCAAACGACCAGATCACGTCATTGAGTTTCTTCAGATAGGTCATTGTGTCCAGGCTGCTCTTCGCGAGCTTCGCCAGGAACGAGGCGATGACATGGCCGGCCGCCGCGCCTGCGGTCACCGCGAGTTCGATCGTATAGCCGATGGCCGCGCCGAGCAGGGCAGCGATGATATCGCGAACCAGATCCCGGACTATGGCAATAATCTTGGATGTCTTATCCATCAGCTCGCCGAGAGCAGCCGCTGCGGCCGCTGCGGTGTCGATTGCGGTGAGAACCTCTTCGGCGTGTTTGCGGTACGCGTCGCCCGCGCTGCCGGACCAGGTGTTGATGTCGGTCTCGATGGTGCGCTGCCACTGGGACCTCGTCGTGGTCAGTTCGGTCGAAATCGCGTGCCAGGACTTCGAATATGCCTCCACGATCGTGGGGTTGCCGGTGAGTTCCTCGTATGCCTGCCTGAGCGGCTCGATATGCTCCAACATCCATTTGGCGACCTGGGTGCCCGCGAAACCGAACGGATCCTTGACCGCCTCGACTGCGGTCGCCGCCACCCCGGCTACACCGAAGGCTGCCTCACCGGAATTGTCGTTCCGTAGATTCCCGTAGATATCCCATGCGTCACCCGCGACGGTGCCTTTGAGTACACCCAGGCCGCCGGTCTCTTCGTCGCCTTCGAGCCCGACATTGGACAGCCAGGAGACATCCTCCTGGAAGTAGGCATTGCTGTAATGGGACTCATCGTCGATGAGTTCGTTGTCGGGTGGCGCGGCGTCGTCGAAGCTCATTCGGAGTTCCCTATCGCCGCCTGGAGTCCCTGGAGTGTTGTGGTGAACGACCCGTCCGCGTCTTCGAAGGATGTGGCAGTCGCCTTCAGCTTCTCCGGAACCTCGGCGGTGCGCTCACCGGCCGCGCGAATCACTTCGACGGTCGATCGATGGTTGTCGTCGAACAGCCCTTTTATCGCCGGCCGTAACCAGTCCCCGTACCCGTCATCTGCCGAGGTGAGGTAGTTGGCGGCTTCGAGGCATTTGTCCAGACTGCCCATGAGCGCTTCGACGCTGTCCGCGTGTTTTCGCACTTCTTCGGGATCGACCGAGACGCTGTCAGGATTGTTGGTCATCGTTCACTCCAACCACGATTTCCGGCGGTAGTACTCGGTTTCTTCGTCGGGTTCGTCCGGAGTGACGACCTGGTTGCGGTGGGGGTTGCGCGGCGCCGGAGGCGGTGTGGAGTCCCACGCTGGTGGTACCGGACGGTGCTGAGGGGAAGGCTGTTCGGCGGCGGACGCGGGAGGATGGTCGGCCTGCGGCGGACCGGAATTCGATGCCGTGGCCGCACTCGTCTCCAGCTCCGGGAAGCGCCGGTCGAACCCGTCGACGAGTGCGGCACCGGCCGGGTCTTCGCCGACGATATCGTGCACCAGTCCGGCGATGCCCGGCCGAAGCTTTCCCTGCGCCCGCCGCATACACGCCAGGATCTCGGCGGACAGCGCACGCGAATCCATTTCCCGGACACCGGGTGCCAGATCGATCGCTGTCGGAACCCCGCTACTGTCCACGGTGACGCTGACTCGTCCGCCCGCGCCCGATTCGGTCGCCGTCAGCGTTGTCATCCGCTCCTGTAACTCGGCGAACCGCTGAGCTCTGCGCTCCGCATCGGCGGCCATCTGTGCGAACCCCGCTATCGCGCGGTCCAGATCCATCTCGGCGGCCATCGACACCTTCCCCTGGCGGAACATCCCAGCTCGCCCGATCCATCGACGAAAAGACTTGAGCGCGAAACGCTTCGGCATCCTACGTCGGGTGTCGGAACCGATCAATTCCGGTGAGACCGGTCATCCCGTCGGAAAGCAACTGAGCCGGGTGTGTCACCATCATCCGATGAGTTCGGGGGATGCCTTCGGGTTGACGAGTACGCCTGATTTTCTGCCGGGATACCACGGGTCCGACGGGGACAAGCGGTATCCGTCACCACGCAAGCTGCGGTCGATGGGCGCCGCGTTGATCGATCTCCTCCTGCTGTTCGGGCCGGCTTTTGCGTTGGGCGTGCTGGTGGTGGCCGTGGAGATGCCGAGAACGAACAGCTATGCGCTGCTGCCGATACCACTTGCCATCATCGTCGGAAACTGGATTCTGCTGCGGAAACGGGTGCACGCGACTGTCGGGGAGTTGATCTTCGGGCTGGTGGCGATTCGCGGTCGTGACGGGGCGTGGCCCGGCTGGAGCGAGCTGTTGTCAGGACGTGCGCCGGGTCACGACGGCGTGCCGAATATCGTGCGCGTCCGCCGCTGCGATATCCGAGGTCGCGGCCGCGAATCGGATCGATAGGTGGCGTCGGGGCAGCGGGCCCGGCCTCGTCGTCGATGATATGTGCGCGGCGGCGTCCGGTGGGCACCGCCGCGCAGTGTCCTATGCGACCGGTGCCGCCGCGTTGTCGCGCTGGGTCTGCAGCAGCTGCGGCCGGTGTTTGCCGTCTTTGAACCAGTGGTGTGCGCCCGGCTTGTGCGCCTCGGTCGCCAGATGCTTGATGCCTGCCTCGCAGGCGAACTCCTTGAGTTTCTTGCCCACGAAACCGCCGAAGTACAGCCGCATGGCGGTCTCGTCTTTGTGGCCGAGCTGGTAGATCCCGGCTTCCCGGCCGAAACTGAGGCACATGGCGGGGAAAGCCAGGTCGATCGGGGAAGGCTGTTCACCCGCGATGCGGTGCAGCAGTGTGTCGGCAGCGTGCGCTCCCAGGCAGTACGCGGTGTAGGCGCTCATCCGGAACGGCAGATCCGACGGAGCCGATGAGTCACCCGCCGCGACAATGCGCTCGTCGTCGACGCTGGTCAGTGTTTCGTCGGTGAGTAGACGCCCGGCGGCGTCGGTACTCAGCCCGCTGCGGCCGGCGAGGTCGGGTACACCGAAACCCGCCGTCCAGATCGTGACCGCACTCGCCAACGTCCGGCCGTCGCCGAGTTCTACGGCGTCCCGTGTGACGGCGGTGACCTTCGCATCGGTTCCTTCGATAATGGTCGCTCCCAGCGCGGCAAGGTACTTACGGGCGGTTCGCCGAGCCTTGGGGTGCAGGTACGGACCGAGAACACCACCGCAGACCAAGGTGACCGCGCGGCCCTGCTCGGCCAGCTCCGCGGCGGTCTCGATACCGGTCGGGCCGCCTCCGACGACCGTCACCGCCGCCGTCGAAGGTGTATCGAACAGTTCCGACCGCAGCTGCTGCGCCGCTTCCAACGTGGCGACCGGGTAGACGAATTCGGCGCCCGGCACCTGCGGCCCGGCGGCGGCGCTGCCCACGGCGTAGACAAGGTAGTCGTAGCCGATCGTGCTGCCGTCGGTCAACGTCACGTTGCGCCCGGCGGCATCGATCCGGGTCACACTGCCGACGACCAGCCGGACGCCTTCGGCCAGGACATCCCGATAGTCGACGACCGCATCGTGGGTCCCGCCCACCAACTGGTGCAAGCGCAGTCGCGGGACGAAGGCTTCGCGCGGATTGATCACGGTCACCGTCACGTCGTCGCGCTGTGTCAGGCGATTGGCCGCCATCACTCCCGCATACCCGCCGCCGATCACCACCACGTCGATGTTCTTGTTCACGGTGTCTCCTTCGTTTCGAGGGGTTCGAGAACAAGACAACGCAGCGCCGGAAATCCTGACATGGTGTGATGGGTATCACTATCGGCTGAGTCCGTGGCTCATGCATGACTGCCGCGGCGCGCATGACCTCGGCGGTGGGACCGATACCACTCATGGTGGTCCCGGCACGGTCGGCACGCCGAAAATTGAGGGGACGCAGCATATTTCGGATGCGCCGGTGTTTCCCGGCCTTGGCGTCACCCACGTCCCGAAGCTTCGGGGGCGGACCCGTCCCGGTCTGTCCGGTGCCGGCTACCCTCTGCCGGTTGGACGACGACCGGACGGTTCGTCTCCGGTGGGGTGTCGGTGTTACTTGCGGAGTGTCCGAACGAGTTTGCCGACCGCCGCCGGGTCGGGGGTCGCGGCGGCTTTCCGGCTCTCCTCTTGGTCCAGGAGGGCGGCTGCCGGGTCGATGACCTGGGTGTGGCGGATCGAGGTCTCCGGGTCGGCGAGCGGCTTGTAGGTCTTGTCGCCGAGCAGGGTGTGCAGCAGGTAGCCGGTGAGCAGGGCGCGGGTGGCGCGGGATGTCTTCTCCTCGTGCTTGCCGCCGCCGAGCGCGGCCAGCAGCCGGCGGCCTTCGGCGAGCCCGTTGTGACCCGCGCCGTCGAGAGTGCGCAGGATCACCGGACCACCCCAGGCCGCGGCGAGGGGGACCGCGTCCGAGCTCAGCGAATCGATATCGCTCACCCCGGCCAGGATCAGTGCCGGGGTGGTGAGGTCACCGGCCACCGAGGTGGCGGCGGGGGCGGTGGGCGCCGGGAACAATGGAGCCACCGCGGCCACCGGGCGCTGGGCGGCGGCGAGTACGGCCGCGCCCGCGCCCATCCCGTGGCCGGCCAGCGCCAGGCGTTCGGGGTGCACGGTGAGGGTGCCGTCGCCCAGCCGGACCCCGGTACAGATATCGAGGGTGGTGAGCAGATCGGTGGCGAGGTTCAGATGGGAGGGCACCGGGCCGCGCTCGGTATCGGGGGCGGCCGCGACGATGCCCCACGACGCGAGGTGTTCGAGCAGCGTGCGGTAGTTGCCGGCGCCGTTCAGCCACCCGTGCCCGAACGCGACCGCGGGTAGATCGCGGCCGGCCTCGGGCGTGTACACCACCCCGGGCTGACCCGCGATGGCAAGATTGCCGCGGAGCACCCGATGCGGGCCGCGGCTGGTCAGAGTGCTCAGAAGTGATTTCACAGACGCCGACACGACGAGAACGTTAGCCGATAAGTAGGCTGGGGAGCCATGTGCGGAATCGTGGGGTACGTCGGGTACCGGGACGCGTTGGGCGTCGTCGTCGCTGCCTTGCGCCGCATGGAGTACCGAGGTTACGACTCGGCGGGCGTGGCGATTCTCGACGGCGCCGGTGGCGCGGCGATCGAGCGGCGCGCCGGGCAGCTGAGCAACCTGGAAGCGGCATTGGACACCGCGGCGCCGGACGAGTTCGCCGGCACCACCGGTATGGGACATACGCGGTGGGCCACCCATGGCGCGCCGACCGACCGCAATGCCCATCCGCACCGGGATGTGAGCGGCAAGGTCGCGGTCGTGCACAACGGCATCATCGAGAACTTCGCCCAGCTGCGGCGTGAACTCGAGGACGGCGGTGTCGAACTGCGCAGTGAGACCGATACCGAGGTCGCCGTGCACCTGGTCGCCCGGGCCTACGCCGCGGGGCCGACCGCGGGCGACTTCGAGGCCAGCACGCTTTCGGTACTCCGGCGGCTCGAGGGTGCGTTCACGCTGGTGTTCACGCATGCCGACCATCCGGGAGAGATCATCGCGGCGCGTCACTCGACTCCGCTGGTCGTGGGTGTGGGCGAGAACGAGATGTTCATCGCCTCCGACGTGACCGCGTTCATCGAGCACACCCGCGAGGCGGTCGAGCTCGGCGAGGGCCAGGCCGTGGTGATCACCGCCGACGGCTACCGCGTCACCGACTTCGACGGTTCCACCGAAGGCGTGAGCACCCGGCCGTTCACCATCGACTGGGATCTGGCCGCCGCCGAGAAGGGCGGTCACGACTACTTCATGCTCAAGGAGATCGACGAGCAGCCCGGCGCGGTCGCCGATACGCTCATCGGTCACTTCGATCAGACGCCCGGCCGGGACGGCCGGATCGTGCTGGACGAGCAGCGCCTCTCCGATCAGGAGTTGCGCGATGTGGAGAAGGTTTTCGTGGTGGCCTGCGGTAGCGCCTACCACTCCGGCCTGGTCGCCAAATACGCCATCGAGCACTGGACCCGGCTGCCGGTGGAAGTGGAGCTGGCCAGCGAATTCCGCTACCGGGACCCGGTGCTGGACCGCTCGACCCTGGTGGTGGCGGTCTCCCAGTCCGGTGAGACGGCCGACACACTGGAAGCCGTCCGGCACGCCAAGAGCCAGAAGGCGCGGGTGCTGGCGGTCTGCAATACCAACGGCGCGCAGATCCCGCGCGAATCCGACGCGGTGCTCTACACCCGGGCCGGGCCGGAGATCGGGGTCGCCTCCACCAAGGCGTTCCTCGCGCAGGTGACGGCGAACCTGCTGGTCGGGCTGGCGCTGGCCCAGGCGCGCGGTACCAAGTACCCCGACGAGGTGGCGCGTGAGTTCGCCGAGCTGGAGGCCATGCCGAAGCTGGTGGAGCAGGTGCTGGAAACGGCGCCGCAGGTGCGGGCGATCGCCCGGGAACTCGCGCGCGAACGCACCATCCTGTTCCTCGGCCGCCATGTCGGATACCCGGTGGCGCTCGAGGGGGCGCTCAAGCTCAAGGAACTGGCGTATATGCACGCGGAGGGTTTCGCCGCGGGTGAGCTCAAGCACGGTCCGATCGCGCTGATCGAGGGCGGGCTGCCGGTGATCGTGGTTATGCCCTCGCCCAAGGGGCGTGGGGTGCTGCACTCCAAACTGCTGAGCAATATCCGGGAGATCCAGGCTCGCGGGGCGCGCACGATCGTGATCGCGGAGGAGGGGGACGATCTGGTGCGCCCGTTCGCCGACGATCTGATCGAGATTCCGTCCGCGCCGACCCTCTACCAGCCGCTGCTGTCGACGGTGCCGCTGCAGATCTTCGCCGCCGAGGTGGCGCAGGCCCGCGGCTACGATGTGGACAAACCGCGCAACCTGGCGAAATCCGTCACCGTGGAATAGCTGACGGGGTAACCGATGTCCCGGTTACCCCGTCTACTCCTCGACCGTGATGGTGCCGCGCATATCCGGGTGGATCGGGCACAGGTAGCGGTATTCGCCCGGCTGGGTGAAGGTGTGGCTCCAATCGCCCACCTCGAACAACGGGCTGTTGATGCTCATCGCCTTGTCGCCGATGCCCTGTACACCGTGTGGCAGGTCGCCGTCGAAATGCCAGGACACCGTATCGCCGGCGGCGATCGTGATATCGCCCGGCGAGAAGTGGTCGTCTTCGACCTCGACGGTGACGGTGGCCTCCGGGTCGTGCCGCGAATGTGCGCCGGAGGTATCGGTTTTCGTTATCTCTTCTGTCGCAGCACCGGAGCCGCAGCCGGACAGCAGTGCCGTGACGAGGGCGAATCCGGCGGCTGGGACGAGTACGGCACGGTGAACTCTGGACATGGAGGTCAAGCGTAGTCTGCTGGCATCGCTGCCCGTCCGTCCACGGAGGTGTGTTCGGTGACCCAGCCGCTCGGCTATTACACCGCCGACGAGGTGCGCCTCGCCGAGGCCGAACTGTTCACCAGGGTACCCGACGGAGTGCCCATGCGCCGCGCCGCGTACGGTCTGGCCACGGTGGTCGCGGCCGAGTTGCGGGCGCGCAGCGGCGGGGTCGCGGGGCGGACGGTGGCGCTGCTGGTGGGTTCGGGCGACAACGGCGGGGACGCGCTGTGGGCCGGGGTGACGTTGCGCCGGCGGGGGGTCGCGGTGACCGCGGTACTGCTGAATCCGGCGCGGGCGCATACGGCCGGGCTGGCCGCCCTGCGCCGCGCCGGCGGACGGCTGTGCGCCGACCCGGTGACGGCGGTTGCGGAGATCGCCGGCGCCGATCTGGTGATCGACGGGATCGTCGGTATCTCCGGCCGCGGGCCGCTGCGCCCGGATGCGGCGAGAATCGTTGCGGAAGTGGATGTTCCGATCATCGCGGCCGATCTGCCCAGTGGGGTCGACCCGGATACCGGTGCGGTCTCCGGGCCCGCGGTCCGGGCGGCGGTCACCGTCACTTTCGGTGCCCGTAAACCGGTGCACGCCCTGGCCGCGGACCGGTGCGGCCGGATCGAGCTGGTACCCATCGGTTTACGGCTGCCCGAACCGAACCTGGCCGCGTTGGATCCCGCCGCGGTGGGCGCGGCCTGGCCGGTGCCGGGAGCCGCGGACGACAAGTACACGCAGGGGGTCACCGGGGTGCAGGCCGGCAGCGCGACGTACCCGGGCGCGGCCGTGCTCTGTACGGGCGCGGCGGTGGCCGCGACCTCCGGGATGGTGCGTTACGCGGGTACCGCCGCGTCCGCGGTGCTCGCGTGGTATCCGGAGGTGATCGCGGTAGCCGATCCGGCGGATGCGGGCCGGGTGCAGTCCTGGGTCTTCGGTCCGGGCTCCGGGACCGACTCCGGCGCGCGCGATCACCTCGCCGAGATCCTGGCCACCGACCTGCCGGTGGTCATCGATGCCGATGGTCTGACCCTGCTGGCGAGCGAACCGGAGCTGGTCCGGGGTCGCCGGGCTCCCACCGTGCTCACTCCGCACGCCGGTGAGTTCCGCCGGCTCACCGGTGCGGAGCCGGCACCCGACCGGGTGGCCGCGGTCCGGGGGTTCGCCGAATCGTGGCAGGTCACCGTGCTGCTGAAAGGCCGGGCGACACTGGTCGCCGCCCCCGGGCGGCAGGTGCTGGTCAACGAGGCCGGTGGTTCCTGGGCCGCCACCGCCGGCGCCGGTGACGTGCTTTCCGGGGTGATCGGGGCGCTGCTCGCCGCAGGCCGCGATCCGCTCCCGGCCGCGGCCGCCGCGGCCCGCGTGCACGCACTCGCCGCGGGGCTCGCCGCCCATGACACCCCGGGCGGGGCCGCCGCCCCCGTCTCGGCGACACCGCTGCTGCGTCATATCCCCGCCGCCATCGCGACGCTCCGCGCGCTGGCTGCCTGAGCTACGCACGCCCGGCCCCGCGGGTGGCCGCCGTCGCGGCCGCGCGCCGGGATGGCAGTATCGGCAGGTGTGAACGGTCAAGTGGAAGCAGTCGTCGACCTGGACGCCATCGCGCACAACGTCGGAGTGCTGCGTGCGCACGCAGGCGACGCCGCGGTGATGGTGGTCGTCAAGGCGGACGGCTACAACCACGGCGCCGTCGAGGTCGCCCGGACGGCGCTGGCCGCGGGCGCGGCCGAACTGGGGGTCACCACGGTGGCCGAGGCGGTCGCGCTGCGCGAGGCCGGAATCGAGGCGCCGATCCTGTGCTGGCTCAATATCTGTGACGCGGATTACACCGCGGCCGTCGCCGCCGAAATCGAGATCGGTATCTCCTCGGCGGAGCAGTTGGACGCCGTCGCCGCGGCCGCCCGCGACCTGGGCGAACAGGCTGTCGTGAGTCTCAAGGTCGACACCGGGCTCAATCGCAACGGGATCGAGCAGGAGGTCTATCCCGTGGTTCTCGCGGCCCTGCGGAAGCAGGTCGACGAGGGGGTGGTGCGCTTCCGGGCGATCTTCTCCCATCTCGCGCACGCCGACGAGCCCTATCACCCGACCATCGACCTGCAACGCGACCGGTTCCTCGACGCCATCGCGGCGGCCAAGGAATACGGTCTGGAGCCCGAACTCGTGCACCTGGCCAATTCCGCGGCCACGCTGACCCGGCCCGACCTGGCCTTCGATATGGTCCGTCCCGGTATCGCCGTGTACGGGCTCACCCCGGTCCCCGATATCGGCGATTTCGAGCTGCGGCCCGCCATGACCTTCCAGGCCGAAGTGGCCCTGGTCAAACGAGTCCCGAAGGGCGAAGGGGTGTCCTACGGGCACGAATGGATCGCCCCGGCCGACACCACCGTCGCGCTGATTCCCGCCGGATACGCCGACGGTGTGTTCCGTACCCTGGGTGGACGGATGCAGGTGTGGGTCGGTGGACGCAACCGTCCCAACCGCGGCCGGGTGTGTATGGACCAGCTGGTGGTGGACTTGGATGACAATGCCGAGGGCGTGGCCGAAGGCGATACCGCGATCTTGTTCGGACCGGGCTCCCACGGTGAACCGCGAGCCCAGGATTGGGCCGATCTGCTCGGCACCATCCACTACGAAGTGGTGTGCGCGCCCCGTGGCCGGGTACACCGGCGGTATCGAGGGGGTACCCGATGAAACGAGGAACGACCCTGTTGCGCGGTGGGCTGGCCACCGCCGGGGTGGTGGGCGCCATGGCCGGTGTGCACGCGCTGCGCCGGGCCGGTGCGAAAGTACTGTGGCCCCCTGTCCGCGACGAGTACCGGGACGAGAACTTCGCCCTGATCGATCTCGACCGGGCCGGTGAGGTGCTCGCCGACGACGGTGTGTGCCTGGCCACCCGGGAGTGGGGTTCCGGCGACGCGGACGCCACAGTCGTTTTCGTGCACGGTTTCTGCAACAGCATGGAGTCGTTCCATTTCCAGCGTCGCCACCTTGCACAGCGCTGGGGTTCGCGGCTACGGCTGGTGCTGTTCGACCTGCGCGGCCACGGCCGCTCGGGAACGCCGCAAACCGACAGCTGTACGGTGTCCCAGCTCGGCCGCGATCTGCTCACCGTGATCGACGCGCGCGCGCCGCGCGGGCCGTTGATCCTGGTCGGGCATTCGCTGGGCGGGATGGCGGTACTCGCCGCGGCCGCCCATGCCGGCGGTCTCTTCGCGCAGCGGGTGCGCGGTGTCGCGCTGCTGTCCACCGCGGCCGCCGAGGTCGCCTCCTCCGGTATCGGACAGTTGCTGCGCAATCCCGCGATCGACGGATTCCGGCTGGCCGTATACACCGCTCCGGCGCTGGTACAGGCCGGACGGGTCACTGCCCGCCATGTGATCACGCCGATCCTGCACGTGAGTTCGTTCCACGGACCGGTCAGTCCCACACTGTCGCGGTTCACCACCATGATGATCGACCGCACCCCGGTGGAAACCGTGGTGAAGTTCCTGAAGGCCATCGAACTGCACGACGAGGCGGCGGCCCTGCCGGTGCTGCGCGATACCCCGACGCTGGTCCTCGGCGGCACCCGGGACCTGGTCATTCCCTTCCGCAATTCCCGTGTGCTGGCACGCGAATTGGCCGAGTGCGAACTCGTCCGGCTCCCCGAGGCGGCACATATGCCGCAGCTGCAGTACCCGGAGGAGACCAACGCCGCGCTGGATCGGTTGCTGGTGCGGGCCGGAGTGGTCGGCGAGGACGACCGGTGGGAGGCCACCGGTGGTTGACCGCGGCGAACGCCTGCTGCCGGAGGTCACCGATACGGAGGCGCTCGGGCGGGAACTGGCCGCCGGGCTGCGGGCCGGCGATCTGGTGGTGCTCGACGGACCACTGGGGGCCGGTAAAACGGCTCTGACCCGCGGTATCGCGTCCGGCCTCGGGGTCGGTGGGCGGGTGAGTTCGCCAACCTTCGTCATCGCGCGCCGGCATCCGGCGGGCGAACGCGCCGACGGGCCGCCGGTGCCACTGGTCCATGTCGATGCCTATCGGCTCGGCGGCAGCCTCGACGAACTCGACGCGCTCGATCTGGACACCGAACTCGACGACGCGGTCGTGGTGGTCGAGTGGGGCAGCGGGATGGCGGAGCGGTTGACCGGCCGGCATCTGCTGGTGCGGATGTCGCGGGAGCCGGAATCCGAAGTCCGCACGGCATCTTGGGAGTGGGTACACACCGGGGCGGCGCACTAGGTCGCACGAAATCGGCAACCTCGCTGCTGGGGCGCCGTGCGCCGCCGCTGTGTGAAGCGGGTCACCCGGTATCGTTGACCAGACCATGCTTGCACTTGCTGTCGACACCGCGACGCCTGCCGTCACGGCGGGTCTCGTCGAACTGGAGCAGGCGGCCGCCGGTGCGAACACCTCGGACGCCGCCGCACCGCGCACTCTCGCCGCCCGGGTACTCGTCGATGCCCGCGCGCACGCCGAGGCGCTCACTCCGCAGATCCTGGAATGCCTGGCCGAGGCCGGGGTGTCGCGTGCCGATATCGGGGCGGTCGTCACCGGTATCGGCCCGGGACCGTTCACCGGGCTGCGGGTCGGGATGGCCACCGCCGCCGCGTTCGGTGATGCGCTGGGTATCCCGGTGCACGGTGTGTGCAGTCTGGACGCGATCGCAGCCGGTTGCGCGCCCGAACTCGGCCCCGACGACGAATTGCTCGTGGTCACCGACGCGCGCCGTCGGGAGGTCTATGCCGCGCGCTATCGCGACCGCGGCCGTACCCGGGTCGCCGGGCCCGAGGTGTGCAAACCGGGCGAATTACCGGTGGCCGGCGCGACCAAGATCGCGGGATCGGCCGCGCACACCGCGCTGTTCGCACTTCCCGCGCTGACCGTGCAGACACCCTCGCCGGCCGCGCTCGTGCAGGTGGCGGCGGGCGCGCTGTGGTCGGGTGTGATCCCCGAACCGCTGGTCCCGCTGTATTTGCGCCGCCCCGACGCGGTCGAACGCAGCTACCGCACTCTCGACCGGATGGGAGCGTGACAATGGGAGTTCGTACCACGGGAATTCGTATCGAACCCATGGAAGCGACCGATATCGCGGGCTGCGTGGAACTGGAACAGTTGCTGTTCCCGGAAGACGATCCGTGGCAGGCCGTGGCATTCCGCTCCGAGCTGGCCGCGGGGTACAACCGCTACATCACCGCCCGCGACGATGCCGGGAACATGGTGGGCTACGCGGGAATCGCGCTGCTCGGTGACGCCGAGCACCCCGAGGCCGAGGTGCACACCATCGGGGTGGACCCGACCTGTCACCGGGCCGGTATCGGCACGCTGCTGCTGGAGGCGCTGCTCACCGAGGCCGGGCGGCGGGGTGGGCCGGTATTCCTCGAGGTGCGCACCGACAACACCGCCGCGATCTCCATGTATGCCAAGCACGGTTTCCACATCATCGGCCTGCGCAAGAACTACTACCACCCCAGCGGCGCGGACGCGTACACGATGCGCCGTCCGGCGCTGGAGGACGTCCCGGTGGTCTTCGGTGCCCGGACACCGGACGGGGTGCTGTCGTGATCGTCATGGGTATCGAGAGCTCCTGTGACGAGACGGGAGTGGGCATCGTGCGCCGCCGTCCCGACGGCAGCTGTGAGCTCCTGGCCGACGAGGTCGCCTCGAGTGTGGCCGAGCACGCCCGGTTCGGCGGGGTGGTGCCCGAGATCGCGTCGCGGGCCCATCTCGAGGCGATCGTGCCCGCCATGCGGCGCGCTCTCGCGACGGCGGGCATCGCCGCGCCCGATGCCCTGGCGGTGACGATCGGTCCCGGTCTGGCGGGAGCGCTGCTGGTCGGTGTCGCGGCCGCCAAAGCCTATGCGGCGGCCTGGGATATCCCGTTCTACGCGCTGAACCATCTCGGCGGACATGTGGCGGTGGACACCCTCGAGCACGGCCCCATGCCGCCCTGTGTGGCGCTGCTGGTCTCCGGAGGTCATACCCATCTACTGCATGTCGAGGATCTGTCGAAACCGCTGATCGAATTGGGCAGCACGGTCGACGATGCCGCCGGCGAGGCGTTCGACAAGGTCGCCCGGCTGCTGGGTCTCGGCTACCCGGGCGGTCCCGCGCTGGACGCGGCCGCCGTCACCGGTGATCCGGCGGCAATCGCCTTCCCGCGGGGGATGACCGGACCGCGGGACCCGCGCTACGATTTCTCGTTCTCCGGGTTGAAGACCGCGGTCGCACGCTATGTGGAGGCGCAGGCCCGCCAGGGTGTCGGACCGGAGCAACTGCCGATTCCCGATATCGCGGCCTCGTTCCAGGAGTCGGTCGCCGATGTGCTCACCATGAAAGCGGTGCGCGCGGCCCGCGATGTGGGCGTGGACACCCTGGTCCTGGGCGGCGGCGCGACCGCCAATACGCGGATCCGCTCGCTGGCCGAAGAAAGGTGCGCCGCGGCCGGTTTGACACTGCGCATCCCGAAACCCCGGCTCTGCACCGACAACGGCGTGATGATCGCGGCGCTTGGCGCGCATGTGATCGGCGGCGGCGCGGCACCGTCACCGCTGTCGGTGGCCTCCGATCCCGGGCTGCCGGTATCGGTCAGCCAGGTGGGCTGACCGGCCACCGGCTCGCCCCGGCGGCCGACGACCGGCCGTCCGGCGGCCGCCGCGGATGAGAGCCTGCCGGCAGGCCGCGCCGAAGACGCTGCCGCAACGGACACCCTCGCCGCATCGAGGTGACATGGAGGCTTACCGGCGCCTGCCCGATCCGACTGCGGGCGCGAGGGTTATCGCGTACGCGCGGGCGCTGTGCCGCGGGGCGGCTATCCCGCCGAACCCGAATTGGGCAACCGCGGGGGCGGAGGCGGAATCTCCAGTGTCGTCTGCGTTCGCTGCGAACCGGTCGGGGGCGGCACGTCCGAGGTGGACGGTTGATCCGTCGGCAACTCGTCCGAGGAGGGCGGCGGGGGAGCCGATGTGCCCGGGCCTATTCCTTCCGGGAAGGGGATATGCGGCAGATTGGGGTCCGGCCGCAGGGTGGGCGGGGACGGTTCGGTGCTCGGCGGGGTGGTGCTCGTGGACGGTTCACCCGAGGTGGTGGGCACCTCGCTCGTCCACGGGTACTCGCCGGTGCCCGGGATGCCGGTCACCGGGGGCTCGGCGAGTGTCGTACTCGGCGCACCGGCGTCGGCGGGCTCCTCGACGGGCTGCTGGGGGAATTCCTCGGTGGTGCCGGGCACCACGCTGGTGGTCGTCGGCGCGATGGTGGCGGTGGTCGGCAGCTGAGCGCTGCTGGTGGTACCGGCCGGGGAGACCTCTTCGTCGGAACTCGGGGCCATGGTGTTGACCCCGTACCCGACGATCAGCCCCACCACCACGATGGCGCCGGCCACCGTGCCGAACGCTTTGAGCAGGGTGTTACCGGACTTGTCCGGAGCCAGCGCGCCGATCGGCGCGCTGGAGCGGGCGGTATCGGCGAGCAGCGCAGCGCCTTTGGCGATCACCGCGTCCGGGTCCGGCACCGTCAGCACCGGGAGCCCGAGTTCGTCACGCAGGGTTTCCAGTACCGCCGGGATGTTCGCGCCGCCACCGATCACCACCACCGCTTCCGGGGCGCGATCGGCCAGACCGAAGGTCATCGACGCGAACCGGGCCATCTCGCGCCACACGCCGGCGGTGAGCGATTCGAAATCGGCGCGGGTGAGTTTGAGCGGTTTGCCCGCGATGTGGTCGATGGTGACGGCCTGGGTCACCGACAGATGTTCCTTGGCGGTGCGGGCCCGGTTCACCAGCACACTGCGGTTGGGCCGGGTACCGCGCCGGGCGTAGTGCTGATCGACCAGATGCCGGTACAGCAGGTCGTCGATCGCGCGGCCGCCGACCGTGGTGGACCGCGCGGTGTGCAGCACGGCGCCGTCGGCCGGGTCGGCCACCGAGACGGTACAGCCGGAGGCGCCCAGGTCCACCACGGCCACCGTGCCGTAGCGGTCCAGCAGGCCGGTGTCGCGCAGGAAGGTGAGCGCCGCGGTGGTCTCCGGAACCAGTTGCGGTTCGTGCTGTTTGCCGGTGGCGAGCCGGATCGCGTGCGCCTGCTCCTTGCTCCGATATGCGACCGCGACACCGGTGGGTGGGCGGTCGGCCATCACGTCGAGCCCGGAAGTCTGTGTCGCGGGCAGCTGGGTACCGAAAACCGCCTCGTGGGAATGGCTCGCGGGGAGCTGAGTGGTCATGAGCTCGATGGAGGAGGCGACCAGATCCCCCAGATCGGAATGCGCGTCCGCGGAGACCACCCGGTAGTCGAAGGTGCGGGCGCCGTTGGCCGCGGTGGTGACCAGGGCGGAGCACACCACTTCGTTCCCGGCGGAGATGCCGAGCGATGTGCGCATACTCTCTTCACCTCCCTTCGAGTGGACGCGGCGGCCGTGCCGGATGGTGAGGTCCGGGCATGCCGAAAGGTGTTCGCGAAACCGCCGTCGTCTGCGGTGAACGGTGGTTTCGCGAACAACCATCACACATGGTGTCACGATCTGTTATCCGAACGTTACAGAGTCGGAGAATTATTGGGAAGCCCTCTTCCCTTTGGTCTACCCGGCTTTCGTGCTCCTAACCCGCCCACCAGCGAGCACGGCGGATGGCGTGTTGGTGACAGCGTGACCGAATCGTTTCGAATCGGCCCCGCATTGGCAGCGCCTGCCCTTGAGCGCTGGCACTCTCATGTATAGAGTGCTAGTCGGCACCGATTGTTGCCCGGTGCCAGGCTTGACCACTGAGCAGGCGGTCCCGGCACCCGCGACGACGGGGCTGTGCGCAGGGTCAGCATCGTGACCGAATCGATGGTCCGGGACAACAGTTCCGGACGACCGTTATCCCCTGAAAGTGGAGGGCTCAACGTGGCGAGCGTGAACATCAAGCCGCTCGAGGACAAGATCCTCGTCCAGGCCAACGAGGCCGAGACGACGACCGCCTCCGGCCTGGTCATTCCCGATACGGCCAAGGAGAAGCCGCAGGAGGGCACCGTTGTCGCCGTCGGCCCCGGCCGGTGGGACGACGAAGGTGAGAAGCGCATCCCGCTGGATGTCCAGGAGGGCGACACCGTCATCTACAGCAAGTACGGCGGTACCGAAATCAAGTACCAGGGTGAGGAATACCTGATCCTGTCCGCGCGCGACGTGCTGGCTGTCGTCGGCAAGTAATCGACTGCCGCGCAGGCGTTCCGCCCCGGTGTCGCACGGTGACCCGGGGCGGAGTGCTTTGTGCCACACAACTCGAAGCGCACCAGATACAGGAGCGAAGACATATGGCAAAGCAGATCCAGTTCGACGAGCAGGCTCGCCGGGCTCTGGAGCGCGGTGTCGACAAGCTCGCCGATGCGGTCAAGGTCACTCTCGGCCCGCGGGGCCGGCATGTGGTGCTGGCCAAATCGTTCGGCGGCCCCACCGTCACCAACGACGGTGTCACCATCGCGCGTGATATCGATCTCGAGGACCCGTTCGAGAACCTCGGCGCCCAGCTGGTCAAGAGCGTCGCCACCAAGACCAACGATGTCGCCGGTGACGGCACCACCACCGCGACCGTGCTGGCCCAGGCCCTGGTGCGCGGCGGACTGAAGAACATCGCGGCGGGCGCCAACCCGATCGCGATCGGCGTGGGCCTGGCCAAGGCCGCCGACGCGGTGTCGGAGGCCCTGCTGGCCGCGGCCACCCCGGTCAGCGGCGAACAGGCCATCGCCCAGGTCGCCACCGTCTCCTCGCGGGACGAGGTCATCGGCGAAATGGTCGGCAAGGCGCTGACCACCGTCGGCAAGGACGGCGTGGTCACCGTCGAGGAATCCTCGACCCTGCAGACCGAACTCGTGGTCACCGAGGGCGTGCAGTTCGACAAGGGCTACCTCTCGCCGTACTTCATCACCGACGGCGACAGCCAGGAAGCCGTGCTGGAGGACGCGCTGGTGCTGCTGCACCGCGAGAAGATCAGCTCCCTGCCCGACCTGCTGCCGCTGCTGGAGAAGATCGCCGAATCCGGTAAGCCGGTCCTGATCATCGCCGAGGACGTCGAGGGCGAGGCGCTGTCCACCCTGGTCGTCAACTCGATCCGCAAGACCCTCAAGGCCGTAGCGGTCAAGGCACCGTTCTTCGGTGACCGCCGCAAAGCGTTCCTCGACGATCTGGCCGTGGTTACCGCGGGTACGGTCGTCAACCCCGACCTGGGTATCAACCTGCGTGACTCCGGTCTGGATGTGCTGGGTTCGGCGCGGCGCGTGGTGGTCACCAAGGACACCACCACCATCATCGACGGCGCGGGCAGCGGCGACGATATCGCCGCCCGCAGCGCCCAGCTGCGCCGCGAGATCGAGGCCACCGATTCCGACTGGGATCGGGAGAAGCTGGAAGAGCGGCTGGCCAAACTGGCCGGCGGTGTCGCGGTGATCCAGGTCGGCGCGGCCACCGAGACCGCGCTCAAGGAGCGCAAGTACCGGGTCGAGGACGCGGTCAGCGCGGCCAAGGCCGCCGTCGAGGAGGGCATCGTCCCGGGTGGCGGCACCGCGCTGGTCCAGGCGGGCACCAAGCTCGACGGGCTGATCGCCGGGCTGTCCGGGGACGAGGCCGTCGGTGCCGAGGTGCTGCGCGGCGCGCTGCGGGCCCCGCTGTACTGGATCGCCACGAATGCCGGTGTCGACGGTGCCGTCGTCGTCAACAAGGTCGGTGAGGGCAAGGAAGGCTTCAATGCCGCCACCCTCACCTATGGCGATCTGCTCACCGACGGTGTCGTGGACCCGGTCAAGGTGACCCGGTCGGCCGTGATCAACGCGGCGTCGGTGGCGCGGATGGTGCTGACCACCGAGAGCGCCGTGGTGGAAAAGCCCGCCGAAGAAGCGGACGACCACGGGCACGGCCACGCCCACTGATCGCGGTCCGGTTCGCCGGTTCCCGCCGTCCCGGTGAGAACCGGCCGCCGAACCGGGACGGGCCGTTCACATCCGCTGTGGAATGTGAACGGCCCGTTCTCGTAGTGGTCGCCGGTCGCCGAGGGAGGCCGGCCCTCCCATGCTCTTCTTCAGCCTTATCAGGCCGTCGCGGATACGGGATTTGACGGTCGGTAGCCCGATATCCAGGTGCCGGGCCACCTCGGCGTAGGTCCGGCCGTCGTAGTAGGCGAGTGAGATCGCCTCACGCTGGGTCTCGGTCAGGGTGCGTAGTCCGACGACCACGGCCTGATGGTCGAGTTTGCGCTCGACCTCCTCGATGACCTCGTCGTATTCGTGCCCGAGTACCCGGGCGCCGTAGGCGATCTCGCGCTGGGTGTGGGCCTGCTCGGCGCGTACCCGGTCGACCGCGCGGCGATGGGCCAGTGTCATCAGCCAGGTCACCGCCGAGCCGCGCGCCGGATCGAAACTCGCCGCCGTGCGCCAAGTCTGCAGGTAGACCTCTTGAGTGGTCTCCTCGGCGAACCCGGAATCCTGGAGGACACGTAACACCAGACCGAAGACCCGGGTGCGGGTCCGGTCGTACAGTTCGGCGAAAGCCTCGGCATCCGAGTGGCCGCAGCGCTGCAAGAGCGCTGAGAGCTCGATACTCTCCTGTGTCATCGGTCATAACAATAACCGCAAGCTATAACCGAGAGCGTATGCGGCCCCGTGGAACACGCGGTGTCGCGCCGTCGGGCAGCGGTATGGAGTCGCTACCCGCGACCCATCAGACCGCCATTCGGCGCCGGTTGCGCCGGGCGTGCATCTCCCGTTCGGTTTCCGACATTCCGCCCCAGATGCCGTAGGGCTCACTGACCTTCAGCGCGTGCGAACGGCACTGCATCAGCACGGGGCACGACCTGCAGATCTCCTTCGCGCGCAGTTCGCGTGCCGCCCGTGCTCTGCCGCGTTCACCGTCGGGATGGAAGAACACCGCCGAGTCCACACCCCGGCAGGATCCGCGCATCTGCCAGTCCCAGACGTCGGCGTTCGGTCCGGGAAGGTGGGTGGGCATGGGCATGGGGGAACTCCTCGTAGACGCGAGCTCGTCGGCATTGTCGAGCGAGTGATGGGTACAGCTTTCCGGCGGTGCCCGGGCGTTCGGGCGAGCGCGCGGGGCCACATGCGTCGGCCGATGTGCACCGCTGCCGTCGGCATCCGTTGCGTTTTCGTCCGGCGCCGTCCGTGGCGATGAGTTACGTTAGGGGTACCGAGGAAATTCCGTCAACAGTTTGACGCCCTGAATTATCGGGTCTTTTGCGCACTGAATTTAACCTCGCTGACTGTTTACTTTCGCTAATCGCCCGGCGATACTGTCAGGTTGGCCTGTTGCTGGCGCTCCCGGCATGTCCATGCTGGTCGGCGTATCCGCAGGTGGGCGCGCCCCTTCCGAGGGCTCTCGATAGGTCTGGACCGAATTCCGCCCCGCGGACCGTCCCGGTGGGTTAAGGTGCCCCGATCTCGATACGATCACAGATGGCCGGTGAGGGGCTTCCAGGTTAATTAAGCGAAACGTCCTCGAATTCGATGCGTGGTCGCTCATGGATTGATGGGCGGAGATTAACCTGATGGAAACACCGCTCGTTCGGATTAATGCTGAAAGATAGCTGGGTCGTCGCTGTCCCGCGGCGGACCGCCCGTTCCACCCGGCGGTGGATCCGGTGGCCGGTACAGTGCGTCGGTGATCGCCCCCGGCCCCCGCCTCGAATCCGATTCCCTCTCGGCCGCCGACGCCGCGTTCGGTGCGCGAACGGGCCGCACCGCTGCCGAGTTGCCGGAACCGGCGGATCCCCTCGAAATGTGGTGGCGAGCGGTCGCTCTGGGTGGTGCGGGTCACTACGCCGCCGCCCACACCGCGCTGCGCCGCCTGTCCGCGGCGACCACCGATCCGGTGTTGCTCTCACTCGCCGCCTCGACGCAGGGGTCGCTGTTACGTCAGCTCGGCTGGCATCAGCGGGCCGCCGAGTACGACGGGCGGGCCGCGGGGCTCGTTCTCCCGGCGGTGGCCATCCTTCCGGCCGCGCCGCAGCCGACGGCTCCGGTCGCGGGCGGTGGAACCGGCCCGGGTCCCCGGTTCCCGCGTCCGGCGAAAGCTGCGGCGGCCGGGCCGGGCGATTACGGTCGCCGGCCCGATGTGGTCGACGCCGCGGCCGACGCGCTGATCGGTCTGGCGGCCGACGCCCTGGGCGTCGGCCGGACCGCCCTGTCCACCCGGCTGCTGGATCGCTGCGCGGCCCTGCTGGATCGTCCGGCGCCCGGATACGGCGCGCACGACGCCGGTACGCCGGAGCGGCCGCGGACCCGGGTGCGGCTGCACTGGGTCCGCGCCGAAACCGCGCTGGCCGACGGTCGCGGCGCGCCGGCGCTGGCCGCGGCGGAGGCCGCGCTCACGCTGGCCGAACAGGGCCCCTCGGTCCGGCATCGGATCAAATCGCGATTGCTGGTCGCCGCGGCCGCGAGCGCCACGGGGCAGACGGCCCGCGCCCGCGCGCTGGCGGACCGTATCGATGAGGAATGCCGTGTCTCCGGTTCGGTTCCGCTGCGGTGGGCCTGCGCCATGCTGCGCGGCGGCCTGGCCGCCGGACCGGGCGACCGCGACACGGCGGTCGCCGACGCGGAGGCGTGTCGCGCACTCATCTCCCGGCGTGGCGGGCGATTTCGCGATGCGCGTGGATAACCCGAGTTCCACCGTCTCGACCCGTACCGCCGCCGGTGTCCTATTGTGGACCCGTTCCGCTGGACCGGCGGAAGCACCGGTCATCACAGACCGTGCCACTTTGTAACGCCAGGAATTCCGCTGACGATGACGCACATGGGCGAAGAGTTGGACCGCGCCGTCGCCGCCGCTGCGCAGGGCGACAGGTCTGCTTTAGCTCAGGTACTGGAAATGGTCCGCCCGCTGGTGATGCGCTATTGCCGCGCGCGGATCGGTGTCGCGGAGCGTGGACAACTCTCCGCGGACGATGTCGCGCAGGAGGTCTGTCTAGCGGTCATGACCGCACTACCCAGGTATCAGGACCAGGGTAGGCCGTTCATGGCCTTCGTATACGGAATCGCATCGCACAAGGTTGCCGACGCCCATCGCAACGCCTCCCGTAACAAGGCGGAGGCGATGGCCGAAGTACCAGATGTCATATCCACCGACCACGGCCCGGAGCAACGAGCTCTCGAATCGGAAACCAGCCGGCAGATGAACGCTCTGCTGGCCACTCTTCCGGAGAAGCATCGAGAGATCTTGATCCTGCGCCTGGTCATGGGTCTGTCAGCAGAAGAAACCGCAACCGCCGTGGGCAGTACGGCGGGCGCGATTCGGGTGGCCCAGCACAGGGCGCTCGCAAAATTGAAGGCACAAGTGGCGAGGGCAGGTGAAATGTATGGCTAGGGATGGCGGGCGCGGTCGGGGCGACAGATGGGCGCGGCGTGCATCGCGGAACACCGATCCCTATGCCGAGGGCTCCGGTGCCGGATCCGAACCGGTGGATATCGTGGCGGTTCGTCGTGATGACGAACTGATCGACGCTATCGCCCGTGGCGGACCCGTCCCCACCGAGAGCACCGAGGAACTCCAGCTGGCGGCATTGCTGGCGGATTGGCGGGCCGAGATCGTGGCACCGCCGCTACCCGACGCGCCCGACCTCGATACCGTGGTCGCGGCGGTCAACCAGGAGATCGGTGCCCGGCAGGCGCGGATCGGCGCGCAATCGGGAGGCCGCCTGCGGCTGCTCCGCCCGATTGCGACCACCGCCGCCGCGCTGGCGCTCGTATTCGGTGGGCTCTCCGCGTTCTCGTATCAGGCCGAACCCGGCGACGCGCTGTGGCGCGTCAAAGAGGTGGTGTTCAGCGAACAGGCCCAGAGCACCGTCGTGCAGTACGCCGGTGACGACCTGGCCGCCGCGCAGACCCTGCTCGAACAGGGCAGGCCCGACGAGGCACGGGAACGGCTCGAGCAGGCGTCGGCCAATACGACCCAGGTCAACGACCCGACCAAGCGCAACGAACTCGTCGAACGCTGGAACCAGCTGTTCGAGGAGGTCCGGAAGGTGATACCGCCGGACGTCGCCGCACAGCTGGAACAGATCGCTCCCTCGCCCGATCCGGGCGCACCGGTGCAGCCGTCGCGTCCCGGCGGGACCACGGAACGGCCCGGTAGCACGGTGACCACCATTCCGGCCCCGGGCAGCGAACTGCCGTTCGACCGGCCGAGCGGTCCCGGCGGCAGTGACAAGCCGAGCGCTCCGGACGTCCAGGCGCCCGAGCGTCCGGGACCCGGCACCGACCGGCCGGACACACAGGCACCGGGTACCCATACTCCGGACACCCCGGCACCGGACACGCAGGCTCCGGATATCGCCCCGGACGGCACCACCGTCCCGGGCGTTCCGGGTACCACCACTCCGAACGGACCGGGTGTGGACTCGGTGGAGCCGTCCACTCAGGCGCCGCCGTCCACGATCAGCACACCCGGCCCGGCCGAGCCGTCGACCGTGCCGGTGCCGCAGACCGCCGTGCCGGCCCCGTCGATTCCTCAGCAGGCTCCGACCACGTTGCCGCTGCCGGGAGGCACCACCAACTGAACGCCGACACACCGATGGCCATCCACCTGGAAATTGTGGATGGCCATCGGTGTGTTCGGCCACAGTCGGTGTGAGTGCCGGGGAACCGGGCGTAGCCATGAAAAGTCGATCGGCCGCCTGGTGCGGCCGATCGAGCCGGACGAACCGGCTACTCCGAAGTCAGCTGTCGAAGGCGTCGAACCCGTCGCCGTGGAACGCCTCGTTCATCGAGGCATCCGCGTAGCCGCGACAGTAATCCCAGGTGACGTAGGCTTCCGGAGTCGGGTCGTAGGCGGGCTCGTGCGGGCGGACCGTGCCGTCGACGAGGAGCTGTAACAGATTGGCGCGCAGCATGTCCCAGTCGTGATAGTGATCCTGCCGACAATCCTCGCAGCTCACCACCAACCCGCGGATACCGCGGTGCGCCAGTAGCGCCTCGTAGACTGCGAGATCGGCGAGATCCTCCTCGACCGCAAGGCGCTCGTGAGGATCCAGCGGTTCCCCCGGCTCGATGGCATCGAGCGCGGCGGACGGGTCGGCGGGGTCTCCGGCGAACGGATCCGGCGGCAAGCCAGGTGGTAGATGGTCACGCACATCCCCACGGTACGCAGAACAGGGTGGTCTGCGCCAGCCGTCCGCGCCGCCAGTTTCGCCGATGCCCTCAGTTGATCCATGGTCCAGGCGGACCGATACCATGGTGACACGGCGCCGACGAGTACCGATCACCCGGCCACCCACCGGTCAGAACCGAACCGGTGCCGCAGTCCAATCCCAGTAACAGTTCGCTATCGGGTCGCCGCACCCCGTTAGCTTCGCCGACGTCCAGGAGGGGTCGATCCGAATGAGTAATCCCGTACCGGGCGAGCGCACCGTAGTCCGCCCTCATACGGGTGGTGACGATCCGAACAAGATCGCCATGCTCGGCCTCACCTTCGACGATGTACTGCTGCTCCCCGCCGCTTCGGACCTGATCCCCAGCACGGTCGAGACATCCAGCCAGTTGACCCGGGAGGTCCGCCTGCGGACCCCGCTGGTGAGTTCCGCCATGGACACCGTCACCGAAGCCCGGATGGCCATCGCCATGGCCCGGGCGGGGGGCATGGGTGTTCTGCATCGCAACCTCTCGGTCGCCGACCAGGCGAGCCAGGTGGAGACCGTCAAACGGTCCGAAGCGGGGATGGTCACCGATCCGGTGACCTGCCGCCCCACCGATACTCTCGCCGAGGTCGACGCCATGTGCGCCCGGTTCCGGATTTCCGGGCTGCCGGTGGTCGACGAGACCGGCGCGCTGGTGGGCATCATCACCAACCGGGATATGCGCTTCGAGGTCGACCAGAACCGGCGTGTCGCCGATGTGATGACCAAGGTGCCGCTCATCACCGCCCAAGAGGGTGTTACCGCCGAGGCCGCGCTCGGCCTGCTGCGCCGGCACAAGGTGGAGAAGCTGCCGATCGTGGACGGCGAGGGCCGGCTGCGCGGGCTCATCACCGTGAAGGATTTCGTCAAGACCGATCAGTTCCCCGACGCCACCAAGGACCGCGACGGCCGGCTGCTGGTGGGTGCCGCGGTCGGCGTCGGAGACGACGCCTGGTCACGCGCCATGACCCTGGCCGACGCCGGAGCCGATGTCCTCGTGGTCGATACCGCGCATGGTCACCAGCGTCAGGTACTCAGCATGGTGAGCAAGGTGAAGGCCGAGGTCGGTGACCGCATCCAGGTCGTCGGCGGCAATATCGCCACCCGGGCCGGTGCCGCGGCACTGGTCGAAGCGGGTGCCGACGCGGTGAAGGTCGGCGTCGGACCCGGCTCCATCTGCACCACCCGCGTGGTCGCCGGTGTCGGCGCTCCGCAGATCACCGCCATCCTCGAAGCCGTCTCCGCCTGTAAACAGGCCGGAGTCCCGGTCATCGCCGACGGCGGTATCCAGTTCTCCGGTGATATCGCCAAGGCCATCGCCGCGGGCGCCTCCACCGTGATGCTCGGCTCCCTGCTGGCCGGTACCGCCGAATCCCCGGGCGAACTGATCCTCGTCGGCGGTAAACAGTTCAAGAGCTACCGCGGAATGGGCTCGCTGGGCGCCATGCAGGGGCGCGGGCAGGCGAAATCCTTCTCCAAGGACCGCTACTTCCAGGACGACGTCCTGGCCGAGGACAAGCTCGTCCCGGAGGGCATCGAAGGGCGGGTCCCCTTCCGCGGCCCGGTCAACCAGGTGATCCACCAGCTGGTCGGCGGCCTGCGTGCCGCCATGGGTTATACCGGCGCCCAGTCGATCACCGACCTGCAGGAAGCGCAGTTCGTACAGATCACCGCCGCGGGGCTGAAGGAAAGTCACCCGCACGACATCACGATGACCGTCGAGGCCCCCAACTACACCGGTAGGTGAGGCCGGGCCGGGGGGCGCGCACCAGCACCTCGGGCGTGTTGCAGGCGGCCCCGGCCCCTACCGGAGCCGAGGGCGCAGGTGAAACCCGCTCACGTCCTGTGCCGGGTTCAGCGAGGCCCCAGGAGCCAGGCCCGTCCCGCCCCTCGGCCGGAGGTGCTCGATGGCCGGCATGCCGCAGCCGGCCGGCCGCACATCGCATCCGACGTGCGGCCGGCCCGCCGAGGAATGCGACCGTTGAGCACCCCTCGGCCACGGCGAACCACTCGAGTCGGGTACGGGTTCCGAGGCCTGAACGGCGGGACCTTCGGAGGCCTCGACCCCGCGCGCCGAAGGCGCGCCGGAAGACACTGTAAGGTTTACGTGTAATTACGCGGTTCACCAGGTGAAACCATGACATCGGCGCCTCGTTTCGCGGGGCCCACACCGGGTCGCTGCCCGTTCCGCGTTTTCGCTCTCGAAACGTAGCCGCGGCAGGCGTGGTCTCGCGGGCGGGGAACGCGGGCGAGGGGGCCGAGAACCCACGCGCGGCAGCGCGCCACCGACACAGGAGTTATTTCGTGCGCGATATGGTCGAGATCGGAATGGGTAGGACGGCTCGCCGGACCTACGAACTGGACGATGTCGATATCGTTCCGTCGCGCCGGACCCGTTCGGCGAGCCAGGTCTCGCTGGCCTGGCAGCTCGACGCGTACCGATTCGATATCCCGTTCCTCACCCACCCCACCGACGCCCTGGTCTCCCCGGAATTCGCCATCGAGATGGGCCGGCGCGGCGGACTGGGCGTCATCAACGGTGAAGGTCTGTGGGCGCGGCACGCGGATGTGGCCGCCAAGATCGAGCAACTGGTGGAGCTCGCGGACAAGGGCAGCTATCAGCGGGCCGTGGCCTTCCTCCAGGAACTGCACGCCGCCCCCATGCAGCCCGATCTCCTCGCCGCCGCGGTGGCGCAGGTACGGGCCGGCGGGGTCACCGTCGCGGTGCGGGTCAGCCCGCAGAACGCCCAGAGCCTGACCCCGGGCCTGCTGCAGGCCGGAATCGACCTGCTGGTGGTGCAGGGCACCATCATCTCCGCCGAACACGTCGGTGACGGCGAACCGCTGAACCTGAAGACGTTCATCGCCGAACTCGATGTGCCGGTGGTGGCCGGCGGGGTGAGCGATCACCGCACCGCACTGCACCTCATGCGGACCGGTGCCGCCGGTGTGATCGTCGGCTACGGGTCGCAGGAGGGCGCGACCACCACGGGCGAAGTCCTCGGTATCGGGGTTCCGATGGCCACCGCCATTGCCGATGCCGCCGCCGCCCGCCGGGACTATCTCGACGAAACCGGTGGCCGCTACGTGCACGTCATCGCCGACGGCGATATCCACACCTCCGGCGATCTGGCCAAAGCCATCGCCTGCGGTGCGGACGCCGCCATGCTCGGCGCGCCGCTGGCCCTGTCCACCGAGGCCCCGGGCCGGGGCTGGTACTGGCCGTCCGCGGCCGCGCACCCGTCGGTGCCCCGCGGCTCGCTGCTGTCGCTGGACGAACCGTGGGATCTCGCCGACGAACTGCTCAGCGGGCCCGCTGCCCGCCCCGCCGCGGTGCGCCCCAGCCTCGAACAGGTCCTCACCGGGCCTTCCGACGATCCGTTCGGCTCTCTCAACCTGGTCGGCGGCCTGCGCCGGTCCATGGCCAAGGCCGGCTACTCCGACCTCAAGGAGTTCCAGAAGGTCGGATTGAGCGTCCGCGCCTGAGCGGTGTGTCCGCGGGGTCCGAGCGGGGCCAACGGTCGGTGGACGGCCGTCCGGCCGGCGTGGGCCCGGGCTCGCCCGGGATTTCGATCGGCCGCCCGGCGGTCGCGTCTCGCTCGGCCTGGTGAGCTCACTGCGCCGCCTCCGGGAAACGGCAGGTCGACGCGGTCCGGGTCCGGTGGTGACCGACCTCGAGGGCCCGCGGAGCCAGCACTAGAATCATGCGGGTGACGCATTCCCAGAGACCTGTACTCGTTGTCGACTTCGGTGCGCAATACGCGCAGTTGATCGCCCGCCGGGTCCGGGAGGCGAAAGTGTACTCCGAGGTGGTGCCGCATACCGCGACGGTCGCCGAGATCGCGGCCAAGCAGCCGCTCGCGGTGATCCTGTCCGGCGGTCCGGCCAGTGTGTACGCCGAGGGGGCGCCCTCGCTCGATCCGCGGCTGTTCGATCTCGACGTGCCGGTCTTCGGGATCTGTTACGGATTCCAGGCGATGGCGCAGGCGCTGGGCGGCACCGTGACCAACACCGGGACCCGCGAGTACGGGCGCACCGAACTCGATATCGACGGCGGCCTGCTGCACGAGGGCCTGCCGGGCATACAGCCGGTGTGGATGAGCCACGGCGACGCGGTCACCGACGCACCGGCTGGTTTCACGGTCACCGGTACGACCGTGGGCGCGCCGGTCGCGGCGTTCGAGCACCGGGCGCGCCGATTGGCGGGTGTGCAGTACCACCCCGAGGTGCTGCACTCGCCGCACGGCCAGCAGGTGCTGAGCCGCTTCCTGCACGAGATGGCCGGGATCGCGCCGACCTGGACACCGGCCAATATCGCCGAGGCCATGATCGAACAGGTGCGGGAGCAGATCGGCGACGGGCACGCGATCTGCGGGCTTTCCGGCGGGGTGGACAGCGCGGTGGCGGGCGCTCTGGTGCAGCGCGCCATCGGTGACAGGCTGACCTGTGTGTTCGTCGATCACGGGCTGTTGCGCGCGGGAGAACGCGAGCAGGTGCAGCGGGATTTCGTGGCGGCCACCGGGGCTCGGCTGGTCACCGTGGACGCGGTGGACAAGTTCCTGGGTGAGCTGAAGGGCGTCACCGACCCGGAGGAGAAGCGCAAGATCATCGGCCGCGAGTTCATCCGGTCCTTCGAGGACGCGGTGGGTGAGGTCGTGGGCGAGCAGACGGCCGCCGATGCGGCCCCGACGGTGGAGTTCCTGGTCCAGGGGACGCTGTATCCGGACGTGGTGGAGTCCGGCGGGGGCAGCGGCACGGCGAACATCAAATCGCATCACAATGTGGGCGGGCTGCCCGAAGACCTGGAGTTCGAGCTGGTCGAACCGCTGCGGCTGCTGTTCAAGGACGAGGTCCGGGCGGTCGGCCGGGAGCTCGGGCTGCCGGAAGAGATCGTGGCCCGCCAACCGTTCCCGGGCCCGGGTCTGGCGATCCGGATCATCGGTGAGGTCACCGAGGACCGGTTGCGCACCCTGCGGCAGGCCGACGCCATCGCGCGCGAGGAACTGACGGCGGCCGGTCTGGACGGGCAGATCTGGCAGTGCCCGGTGGTGCTGCTCGCGGATGTGCGCAGTGTCGGTGTGCAGGGCGACGGCCGCACCTACGGTCATCCCATCGTGCTGCGGCCGGTATCGAGTGAGGACGCGATGACCGCGGACTGGACCCGGTTGCCCTACGAGGTGCTGGAACGTATCTCTACCCGGATCACCAACGAGGTAGCGGAGGTCAACCGGGTGGTATTGGATGTGACGAGCAAGCCCCCGGGCACCATCGAGTGGGAGTGACGACGAACCGGCCGGGCCTGTACAGGCCCGGCCGGTTCCGTTCGTCCCAGGTGTTCGTGCTCAGCGGCGGCGTCTCCGGGGTGATACCACCAGAGCCAGACCGACCACTATCGCGAGCGCGACGACGATCCAGCCGATCGGAACGATCGTGGTGAGCCCCCACTGGGTGGGGCCGGCCAGTGCCCAGGCGCTCAGTCCGAGCGCCAGCAGGCCCACGAAGAACAATCCGGGGGAGAAACCGCCGCGCCGGGCGTGCCCGCGGGCCGCGCGCCGCTCGGTTCGCTCATCTGTCTGCTGTTCAGCCACGGCGTACCTCCGCATCGCCCATCCGCACGTGCACGTTCAAGTTCAGTACCGGCGCGTCGCCACCGGGCCCGGTCAGCCCGTCGGGGCAGCTCGCCTCGCCCATCCGGACGGTGCATTCGGTGCGCACGTTCATCTTCTCGGGTAGCAGGACCATCGCCTGACCCATCTGTACGTCGACATCGACGGTCCGGTCGGCGGTGAGGTCGATACCGCGCAGGTCGAGCGTGCCCGACCCCATGGTGACCTTGTACTCCGGCCGTATTTCGGTGGCCGAGGCCGGCGCCCAGGTGCGGTCGCCCATGGTCGAGCTCTGCACGTCCACCGGTCCGATCACCGCGGCGAACAGTACGAAGGCCGCCAGGGGAGCGGTGACCAGCAGCAGGCCGTGGCCGCGGCGCCGGAACGAACCGAACACCAGCCCCAGCCCGATCACCGCCAGGGCGACCGCGCCGATCCGCCCCGCGGTCATCCATTCGCTCCCCGCCACGGACGTGGCACCCGCGGCCGCCGCCGCCAGCACCGCGAGGCCGAGGACGACCGGGGTGAAGCGGGAACGCGGCCGCGGCTCGACGGCCGGTGCGACCATCGTGCGGACCGGTGCGGGTTCGGGCAGATCCCAGGCCAGCGGCGCGACACCCAGCGGGTCCCAGGAGGGCGGGGTGCGGTGTGCGAACTCCGCGGTGCCGGGTTTGCCCATATCGATCGTGGGCCGGAAGGTACCTGTACCTGCGGTGGGCCGGTCCCCGGCCGGTTCGGCGGAAGCCGCCGACCCGCCGGGCGAATTCTCGGCCTGCGCGGGACCGCTGGACGCGGTGGTCGCGGAATCGCCGGCTCGGCCGCTCTGCTCGGTCCCGGTGACCCGCGCGGGCGCCGCGTCACCGCTCTTGGTGAGCAGCGGGCGCGTCGGTTGCGGGGCATCGCCGGTGGGTCCGGCGGCCGCGCCGCCCGAGTCCGCCGGGGGCTGCGGGATGTCGGCCGGCGGATCGGGGATGTAGCGGTCCGGCAGCCTCGTGTACGGCGTGTACATATCGGACGGGGGCCCGTAGAGGTCGGCCCCGCCCTGCGGGAACATGGCGCCGGGGTAGCCGGTGGTGCCGGGGTGGCCCAGCGAGTCCGGTTCGACGGTACCGGGTGGCAGCGGCGGTGGTTCGGGGGAACGCATGTGCAGCATCCACCAGCCCGCGAGCATCAGCGCCAGCGCGATGACACCGGAGCCGCCGAGCCCGACCCCCACCGGGCCCATCGTGCTCACCGCGATCGCCAGCGCCACGATCAGCACGATGGTCTTGGTCTGATTCGGTGATTCCCGGTCCTTGCGGGTGAGCGACTCCGCCATGGAACCGCGGCCCCCGGGTTCCGGGAACAAAAGCCATCCCGCCAGGTAGAGCACGATTCCGGCGCCACCGAAAATGGTGGACACCACGAACGCCACCCGGACCAGCACCGGATCGATGCCGTAGCGATGGCCGAAACCCGCCGCGACTCCGGCGATCGGGCCCCGCCGGGGCAACCGAACCGGCCGGGTCTGCCACATCTGCTGCAGCTGATCGCCGAAGCTCGTTCTCGTCATGGACCCCATGGTCCGCTCGGGGCACCCGCGCCCGCATCCGGGTGAACCCTGAAGTTGGACCGGAAAACCTCCTGAGCACCGTCGATGGGGGCGACCCGAGACCGAACTCAGGGTGTTTCCCCATGGCTGCCGGTGCGGCTCTCGTGCCAGTATCGAGGGTATGTGCCCGTTCGGACCTGCCTTCTACACGCGGGGGGCCGCTGCCGGGTCCGGGGCGGTGCCCGGTGCCGATACCCCGCGCCTGGTGCGCCGTTCCGGCGGCCGCATCGTCGGTGGGGTGGCCGGCGGTGTCGCCGACCATCTGGGGATCGACGTCCTCAAGGTGCGGATGGTCTTCGTCCTGCTGTCCGCGCTGGCCGGGGCCGGGATAGTCGCCTACAGCCTGCTGTGGATCTTCACTCCCGACGGCACCGATTCGGGACGCCCGTCGGGTACCGAGCGGCGTCAGGCGATCGGACTGGCACTGCTCGGGCTGGGTCTGTCGGTGGCGGTGTCGTGGGCGTTCAGTGGCGCGGCGGCGCGGGTGATCGCGCCGCTCGTGGTGATCGCGGTGGGCGCGGCACTGGTGTGGCGCGAATACGACGCCGACGGTCCGCGGTCGCTGATCGGAATACCGGCGAAACCGTCGGTGGTGACCTGGTCGCGCATCATCGCGGGCGTGACGCTGGTGGTCACCGGGCTTACGGTGGTGGTGCTGTCCCAGCTGGACTGGGGTTCGCTCGGTTCGGCGCTGCTGGCGGTGGCCGCGACCCTGATCGGGGTGGGACTGCTGACCGTTCCGCTCGGGCTGCGGCTCATGCATTCGCTGAATGCCGAGCGCGCCGCGCGGATCCGTAACGAGGAACGCGAAGAGATCGCCTCGCACCTGCACGATTCGGTACTGCAGACGCTCGCCCTGATCCAGCGGCAGGCCGGTGACCCGCAGGAGGTGCTGCGGCTGGCGCGCAGTCAGGAACGGGAGTTGCGCCGCTGGTTGTTCGTGGATGCGGGTCCGGCCGAATCCAGCCTCGCCGCCGCGCTGCGCACCATCGCCGGCGAAGTCGAGGACCAGCACGGGGTGAAGGTCACCCCTGTGACGGTGGGCGATGTGGCGATGGACGGTACGGAGAGCGGCTCCGGCCTGCCGAAGGAACATTTCACCGCGTTGCTGGGCGCCACCCGGGAAGCCCTGGTGAACGCCGCCAAACATGCCGGGGTCTCCGATATCGACCTGTTCGCCGAGGCCGAACCGCACCAGGTCAGCGTGTTCGTCCGCGACCGCGGCACCGGTTTCGACCCCGATTCGATCCCCGAGGACCGCCACGGCCTGGCCCGTTCGATCCGCGCCCGGGTGGAGCGCCGCGGGGGGACGGTGGAGATCGTCTCGGAGCCCGGCCGGGGCACCGAGGTCCGCATCATCATGCCGCGAACCGATTCCGGGTCTTCGGAAGCGGAAGAGCAAGTGAACGATGTCCGGGGCGAAACCGTGGGGTCCGCCTCCGCGGAAGCCTTCCGCCGGGCCACCACCCCTGCCCCCGAACCGCGGGATCTGTCCCGAGCGGACTCCACCGAGGTCGTCACCGCCGGCCTCACCCGACCGCACCGGCCCGCCGCCGATCCGGCCCGCCCGAACGGCCACCGCTGATGGACTCGCGCCGGACCTGCTCACCGGCCCGGCCCGCGACCACATCCGCACTTGCGCCACCGACCCGTCGCCCGCAGCATGGATACGATCGTGGGCCGGGCCGGTTCGACTTCGAACTCATCACTTTCCAGCAGCTGTCAGCGGTCGTGCATACTGCGGCGTGCCCGGCCTGTGCCCACGGTGCGGACCAGGGCACATCTGGTCGACCATCCGGGACTGCGGCCGAAACATCCGCCGACGGAATGGCGGCGTGCCCGGGAACCACACGGCACCCGACACGGCCACAAGCCGGGTCGGCTGCCCCCGAATCCCTTCCTCGCTACCCACCTGAAACCATGTATCGCACGATGATCAGCAGTGGTGCCCCGCACCACCCGGCCGCCCCGCTCGGCGCCGAGTCCAGCGAGGCCCCCAAAGGGTCGAGGCCCATCTCGCCGTTCAGGCCTCGAAAGCGCAGGAGCCGAAGGCTCGAGTCTCGAGGCCTGAACGGCGAGACCGAGGGGGCCTCGACCCCGCGCGCCGAAGGCGCGCCAAAAAACACAGAAAGGGTGGGCGTGCGGGTTTTTCTGGTCGATGATCACGCCGTTTTCCGTTCCGGAGTGCGGGCCGAGTTGAGCCGGGAGACGGATATGGAGGTGGTCGGGGAGGCCGGTGGAGTGGCCGAGGCCGTGGCGGGGATCAACAGCGCGAAACCCGATGTGGTGCTGCTGGATGTGCATATGCCCGAGGGGGGCGGGGTGGCGGTGTTGCACGGTATCGACAGCGGTCCGGTGTGTCTGGCGTTGAGTGTGTCCGATGCCGCCGAGGATGTGATCGCGGTGATCCGTGCCGGTGCCCGGGGTTATGTGACCAAGACGATTTCCGGTGCCGAACTGGCCGACGGGATCCGCCGGGTGGCCGGCGGTGACGCGGTGTTCAGTCCGCGGCTCGCCGGTTTCGTCCTGGATTCGTTCACGGGTAAATCTCCGGTGCCCGAGCCGCCGCTGGATCCGGAGCTGGATTCGCTGACCCCGCGTGAGCTGGAGGTATTGCGTCTGCTGGCGCGCGGTTACACCTATCGGGAGATCGCCGAGAAACTGTTCATCTCGGTGAAGACGGTGGAGACCCACGCGTCGAATGTGCTGCGTAAGACGCAGCAGTCCAACCGGAACGCGCTCACTCGCTGGGCGCATCGGCGGCGGATCGACTGAGCGGCGGCGTCAGGGGCGGGTCGGGTCGTGCAGACCGCGTACCGAGCGGGTGACGGTGAATTTCCGGTTGCGACCCATCACTTCGGTGCGTCCCACCATGCGTTCGACCACCGTGCGATGGTTGAGGTGGTTGTTGTAGACCGTCCACAGCTCGCCGCCGGGGCGCAGTACCCGGCCGGTCTGGGCGAACATCTTGATGGCCGATCCGGTGTGCACGGCGGCGCCGACATGGAACGGCGGATTGCACACGACCAGGTCGGCGCTGTTGTCGGGGGCGCCGGACATGGCGTCGTCGCGGACCACCCGGACCCGGTCGGTGAGCTGATTGGCGGCGGCGGTGGCGGTGGCCGAGGCCACGGCGGCGGCGGACTGGTCGGTGCCGACCACCGCCAGCCCGGGCCGGGACCTGGCCAGTGCCACTGCCAGTATCCCGGTACCGCAGCCTAGGTCGACGGCGTCGCGGGCGTCGGGTTTCATCGCGCGCAGATGTTCGAGCAGAAACCGCGTGCCGATATCGAGGCGGGTGCCGGAGAACGCGGCGCCGTGTGCGACCACTTCGATTCCGAACTCACCGATGTGCTCGTGCACCGGGAATCGGGGCGCGCCCACCGGTTTCGGACCGCGGACCAGAAGGGTGCGCGATTTCTGCCGGCCGCGGCTGGCCCGCACCTCGGAAAACGATTCGGCCAGTACCTCGTTCATGGCCTTGGTCAGGTATTTGTCGCGACCACCGGCGAAGACGCGGACCGCGGGATGGGCGTAACGGGCGATGGCCTCGGCGATTTCGGCCAGGCCGGCCAGGACACGCGGTAGCCGCAGCAGGACCACGGTCGCACCGCGGAGCAGGGTCTCGTCCAGTGGGTGGGAGGTGTAGCGGTCGGCGAGACCGAGGGCCCGGGCGTTGGCCGCCAGGGCGAGTTCGCCGGTGAGTAGATCCTGGTGGACCCGGATTCCGTGCAGGTCGTGGGCGGCGGCGGCGCCGAGGGTGAGGGCGCCGTAACCGTCACCGATCACCGCGACTGTTTCCCGGGCGGCGGCGGCTTCGGTGATCGCCTCCGCGGCTACGTCGAGAATCAGGCGGTCGGCGGCATCGACGGCGTACAGGTTGGCGGCCTCCACATCCGGATAGCGGCGCAACCGTTCCAGTAGGTCCTCCACATCTCGCACAGGTCAAGTGTGCTAGATCGTTGCCGCGGCCCGCCGGCCGCCCCGTCGGATGGCCGGTGGACCCGCTGCGCGCACCCCGCGGGCCGGTCGGGTGGCACACCGGGAGAGGGCGTGTTCCCGCAGGGCAGCGGTTACGCCGGTTAGCATCGGCCGCATGCGTACCGGGCGTGTTCTGGTAGTGGTGGCAATGCTGGGTTTTCTCGCGGGATGTGCCCACTCCGGCTCCACACCACCGGTTGGCTCTCCGGAGCCGGTGCCGGCGGTGCCGAGTTCGGAAGTGGACACTCCCGGTTTGCCGCCGCCGCCCGTGCCGTTGCCGGGTGAGCCCGTGCCCGCGCCCGACGATACGGTCCCCAAACAGGCGGAGGCCTCGCCGGGGGCCGCGCTGACCGTGACCGATATCCGGCTGAGCAGGCATGCCGGGTTCGATCGTGTGGAATACCACCTCGGCGGGGAGGGCACTCCGGGCTGGAGTGTGTGGTACACCGGCCGGGCGGTCCAGGACGGCAGCGGCCGGGAACTGGAGGTGGCGGGCGAATCGGTGCTCGAGGTGCGGATCACCGGGTCGGCCTATCCCTTCGACAGCCGGGTGGCGCCCTACTCCGATCCCGACCCGGCCACCGATCCGGCGGTTCCCGGGATCGCCGGGGTGTACCGGACCACGGTTTTCGAGGGGGTCACGCAATCGTTCGTCGGGGTTGCCGGCGACCGGCCGGGCTTCACGGTATCCACCGCCACCATGCCGAACCGCCTGGTCATCGATATCGCCAACGGGTAGCGTGTGGTGCGCCCGGTATCGGTTGATGATCAATGACGAGGCTGGGCGGTCGAAATACGACCCGACGCAGTACGGTTGACAGCACCGGCGGCTCAGATGTCCGGCGCGCCGGGGCGAAATACGGGGTCGTGGGCATCCGAGGGGAGTTCAACACCTATGCGACGACTCGAACGAGCCGGTCTCGCCACCGCTGTGACCGCGCTCATCGCGGGTGGTTTCATCGCTGCCTGCTCGAACACCGTGACCGGTACCGCCCAGGTGAACCAGTCCGAGTTGCAGCTGTACACCTCCGAGGTCAAATCGTCGTCGGCCGCGGCCTCCTCGTCGCGAGCCGCCGCCGCGGCGGCCGCTGCCACCGATGTGTGCGAGGCGCTGCGCGACAACAACAATCCCGCGGTCGACGCGTTCAACGCCTATATCGACGCCAGTGACGCGAAGGCCCCCGATCTCGAGCCCAAGAAACAGGCCGCGATCACCGCGTTGCGCGATACCGCCAACAAGATCGATCAGAACCTGAACCCCGATGTGCCCAACGATGTCTCCACTCCGATGCGCACCTACCGTGAGAATCTGAAATCACTGGCCGACCTGCTGGAACGCAATGCCTCGGTCGACGAGGTGAACGGCCAGATCGATGCGTTCAACGCGGACAAGGACGCGGCGTTCGACGCCTGCGACGGGTACTGAGCGCGACGTTCATTCGTAGAGCCCTTCCACGTACCACCGGTCGTTCTGGGCGAACAGCAGCAGACTGTGCGGGCCGGGTAGTTCCACCTGCGCGCGGGCACTGGGCGCCGTGCCGGGCGACCACCACAGTTCGTCCAGTAGCCAGGGGCCGGCCCAGGCGGTGAGCCGCCAGCTGGATCGTCCCCAGCGCAGCCGTGCCGGGGGTCCGCTGAACCCGCCGCGCCCGGTGATCCGTACCGGGGCGCCGTCGGCGGATTCCAGGGTGACCGGTGGACGGTCGAGCATGATCACGGCGGGGGCGGGTTCGGGGATCCGGCCCGGCCAGGGTGGCGCCGGATCGGTGCGCGGGGCGCGTTCGTCACCGAACGCGACCATGGTGACCCGTTCGGCCGGCCCGCGTCCGCCACTGAGCACGCCCACCTGCACCGCGTCTCCACCGAGCAGGCCCTGGACGCGGACCAGGGCGCGCAGCGCGCGTTCGTCACCCGATCCGGTATCGCCCCACAGGCCCAGTTGCAGGGCGCCGGCCGGCACCACCTCCACCGGCACCAGGTGCAGCAGGATGATCGGGCCGCCTGCGCGGCCGTCCGGGGGACGGGTCAGCCAGCCGTCCAGCTGCCAGCGCACCCGGTCGGCGACGCCGTCGGCGGTCAGCGGTTCGGCGCAGCGCCAGACCCGGGACAGTTTTTCCCCTGTTTCGGTTTCGGCTCGGATCTCGAGCCGGGTACAGGCCAGCGCGGCGGCCGACAGCGCCGCGGTGAGACGGGTGGCCAGTAGCCGGCCGGCGAACGCGGCCCGGTCGACTCGGTCGATGGGCGGATCGCAGGGGAGCCGGACCTCCAGATCAGGTGCGGGCCGGCGCGGCGCCGGTGGCCGTTCCGGTAGGGCACGGGCGGCGCGGTGCGCGAGGATCGCGTCCGTGCCGAACCGGGAGGTCACCTGGGCCGGTGTCAGCTCGGCGAAATCCCCGATCCGGCGCAGGCCCAGCCGGTGCAGCAGATCTATGAGCGCGGCCCGTTCCGCGGCCGCCGGGCCCGGTTCGGCCGCCAGCTCCGTGATCGGCAGCGGGGCCAGGAACCGGGCGTCGCCCCCCGGGGCCACGAGGGTCCCGTGCCGGGCGGCGATGATCGCGGTGGGTAGTTCGTCGGCGATACCCACCCGCGCCTCCACCCCGGCGCCGGCCAGCGCGGTGAGCACCCGACGGGTTGCGGCCTCGGCGGAACCGAAGTAGCGGACGACACCGCGGGCGGACAGGGCCAGCAGACCGGGGCGCAGCACTTCCACGCCGGAGGCGAGGGTGTCCACGGTCGCGGCGACCGGTTCGAACAGCCGGGCATCACGGTCCGGGTCCTGTTGCGCCACTACGAGTTCCGGGCAGCGGCTCTGGGCTTCGCGTTTGCGCATACCGCGGCGCACCCCCGCCTCACGGGCGGCGGCCGAGCAGGTGACCACCCGGTTCGCGTGGAGTACCGCCACCGGTTGTTCCGGCGGCAACCCCGCGCTCGCCGCCGCCGCGACCGCCGGCCAGTCCGGGCACCACACCGCCAGTACCCGGGGACCGCCGCGGGCGGCGCCCGGTGCGGGCCGGTCAGGAGGCAACCGACCGCTCCTGCCGTTCCGGTGCGCGGCCCTCGCCGGCTTCCGTGCCGGCCGGCGCGATCCACTCCACCCGGCCGCCGAGTGGACGGGCGGCCAACCGGCCCCGGTGCGGTACACCGCCTTTGGCGCGGACCTCGACGTCGAGGCTGATGGAACGGATACGCCCGCTGCCCGTCCCGAGCCCGGTGTAGCCGGATACCTTCGCTTCCAGGTTCAGGTCCGGCGCCGGCCAGGAGCCGCCGGTGACGATCAGGGTGGCGTTCTTTCCGCGGGCTTTCGCGGTGAGCACCCGGGCGCGGACCGGGGGGACCGCGGCGCCGCCGAGGCCGAGCACCACCAGTTCCATACCGTCGAGCAACACCGCCGCCACCTCCGCCGGTTCCCGGCCGGCGTCGGCGACCACCGCGATCCGATCCAGCCGGGCACCCATCTCCGCGGCGGCGAGCAGACCGAGCCCGGGCAGCCCGACGGTGGCCGCGTGCCCGCCCGGTCCGGTGACGGCGGCGAGTAATCCGGCCAGCAACGATCCGGCGCCGGTATAGGCCACCACGCTGCCCTTGACCAGGCCGCCTTCGGGCAGCAGGGGTGCCAGGGCCGGAGGGACGGGCAGGATCTCCCGCCGCAGACCCGTCGCCGGCGCCACCGGTGCGGGCAGGCCGTGCTCGCCGCGTGGCGTTGCCGGGGGGCCGGGTACGCAGCCGCCGCTCGCCGCCCGGGCGCGCCGCGACCGGGCCAGTTGCCGCAGTTGGGCGCCGCTCGCCTTCGGTGGCCGTGCCGTCATACTTTCACCCACTTCCGCGACGGACGCCGGACGGACGGCCGGTCGCACCGAAGTGGCCGGCACCGATCCAGCTAACTCCTGGTTCGAACATACATTCGACAGACTATCGGCTGAAACCCGCCCCCGGAAGTACCTCCGGCACCGCGGCGAACCCACTGTGGTGAACGAAGTCACGTGTGGCGCGGCCCGGCTCCGAATCCGGCCAGCTACCACCGAATTCGGCTAGTCTCACACCCATGATCGATCGCCCCCGTCCCATCGTCGGCCCCGACTATCTGGTGGCCGGCCGATACCGCCTGCGGTCCAAGCTCGGCGGTGGCGGTATGGGAGCCGTATGGGAGGCCCGTGACCGGCTGCTGGACCGCGACGTCGCCATCAAACAGGTGCTGTCCACCGCCGGTATGGACGAGGCCCAGGCCCGGCGGGTCCGCGATCAGATCGTGCACGAGGGCCGGGTCGCGGCGAAGCTGTCCCATGAGCACGCCATCGCCGTCTACGACGTGGTGATCGAGGCAGGTGAGCCCTGGCTGGTGATGGAGCATCTGCCCTCACGCAGCGTGGCCCGCGCGCTCGCCCTGGTCAACGCCCTCCCGGTGATCGAGGTGGCCCAGATCGGCGCCCAGGTCGCCGACGCGCTGGCCGCCGCGCACCATGTCGGGATCGTGCACCGCGATATCAAACCGGGCAATATCCTCGTCGCCGATCGCGGTCCCGGGGTCGGGATGGCGAAGCTGAGCGACTTCGGTATCTCCCGCAATATCGCCGAGGCCGCCGACGAACCGGACGGAATGATCACCGGTACGCCCGCCTATCTGCCGCCCGAGGTCGCGCGCGGTGCCCAGCCCACCGCGGCCAGCGATGTGTTCTCCCTCGGTGCCACCCTCTACACCGCCATCGAGGGGCAGCCGCCGTTCGGGATGGACGACGACACCGGCGCCATCGTGGAACGCGCCGCCATGGCGCAGATCATTCCGCCGAGTCGCAGCGGCGTGCTCACCCGGGCGCTACTGCACATGATGGAGCCGGCCCCGCAGCGCCGCCCCACCATGGCCGAGGCGCGTGACGAGATCCTCGCCGCCGCTTTCGGTCCCGGCGCCGCGAGCAATATCCTCGGCGCCCCGGTGCGGACCGAGGACGGCACCATCCCCGCCTGGGCGGCCCGCAACTCCGCCGCCGGCCTGCGCAGCCCCCGCTCCGGCCCCCTGCCCCGGCGCGCGCAGGCGCAGCCGCCGCGCCCCGCCGCGGTCGCGGCGCCTACCCCGCGGCCCGCTTCGCGGCAACTCAGTCCGACCCTGGCCGTCACCATCGGGCTGCTGATCGGGCTGCTCATCATCATTGTGATCCTCGTGATGGTGATGTAGCGCGCCGCCGCGGATCAGCCCGCCAGTGGCCCGCCGCCGCTACCGGATTCCTCGAGCAGCAATGCCAGTATTTCCCGGAATTCGTCCGCGCGCCCGGCGCCCAGGATCCGGGCCCAGTCCTGTTCCACCGTGATCATGCTGTCGCGCAGCACTCCGAACGCCGCGCGTCCGCGATCGGTCAGGCAGACCAGTTTGGCCCGCCGGTCGGTGGGGTCCGCGACGCGTACGAGATAGCCGCCGCGTTCCAGCGTGCCCACCACCTGCGCGGTGGCCTGCCGGGTGACCCCGATCTGTGGCGCCAGCTCCGAAACCCGCTGCCCGCCGGCGAGCAGCGGCGGGAAGAATTGCAGAGCGTGCCGTGGATGGAGGTCGGGCATACCCGCGGCGGCGAACGCGGTGGCCAGCCGGACGCTGGTGGCGCGGGTCAGCCGGTACAGCAGCACGGCCGACGATGATGCCGCGGCGGTGGACTCGGTCATGGCGACGATTCTCGCCGAGCCGGTTGCTCACCGAGCGCGCCACCGGTGGCCTCGGCGCGGGCGAGGTCAGCAGAGCCCGGCCGTCTCGCCGGTAGCCGCCGCGTAGGTGAGTGTCGGATAGTAGGGGCCCAGCCCCGGTTCCGGGTCTTCCGGATCGGCGTTCTGAACCGAACCGGTGAAGTCCGCGGCGGGCAACATGTTCCGCATGATCAGCAGGGTCTCGCCGGAGTTCGCGGGTAGCCAGGCGAGGTGGCAACTGGGGTCCGGCCGGTGCTCCGGGGCGGACACCACGATGGTGAACTCGCCGTTTTCGTCGACCTGGATCTCGTCGTCGACCAGGCAGCCCAGCGTGCTGGTCGATGGGACGTCGCCGCTGCACATCGACCAGTACCGCAGTTGGGCGGGCGCCATCCGCGCCGCACCGGAGAATGTATCGGGAGTTTCGGGTAGGCGGCCGCGGATCACCGCGGTCCGGCCGGAATCGACCAGGGTGGCCAGGTACTTGTTGTCGGGATTGGGGAACAGTCTCCCGCCTTCGCGTCCGGCCCATTGCGGCGCGTGCGGCAGTGGTGTGGCTCGCCCACGGCCCAGCCGGGCGCGGCCCTCGACGAACACGCCGTGCGGGTCGGAATCGCTGGTGTTCGTCCCGCAGTCGGCGAGTTCGACCGCAGCGCCGCCGGAGGTGTGCACGGTGGTCCGCGGTAGTCCGGTTCCGCCCATCGAATCGCGCCCGGCATCGGGCCGGTATATCCGGTAGATCACCGGGATCACGCCGTCGGTGGCGCGGGCGTAGAGGGTATTGGGTTCGGGGTTCCCCGGCCGGTCTCCGGCGACCACCCGGATCGTGTAGGAGCGGTTCGCGCTCTGCCGGTCGGCTCCGGCGGGGAAAGGATTCACCGAGCCGGCGTCCGGCGCGATCGCTGTATCGGTCAGGACGCCGGTGGCCGTTCCGGCCGAATACGAGACGAACGACATGTACCGCGCGTGCGGGTATTCGCCATGCAGGGTCACGCTCGTTCCGGGCGCGGCGGGTATCAGGGTCATCCAGTAATTGGCGAAGGTGTCCGGGAAGGCGACGTTGAACGTATCCGCCCCGATCCGCGGGCTCCAGCCGCAGGCGATCTCCGGTGGTGGTGCCGCGGTGACGGGGGTGGCCGGCGCGGGGAACGCGGCGGCGCAGCCGGCGGCCACGCTCAGTACGAGTGCCCTGGCGCCGCGCCGGTGGAGGAGAGCCCTTGTGGCCATGTGATCTCGTTTCCGTGTTCTGCCGAGTGGAAGGTGTGCGCCGCCGGGGCGCCTCCGGATTATAGGCAAGACCCTTGCGTAATTGCATCGGACACTCCGTGAACCGCAGGTAGCGGCATTCGGCGAGGTCGCGCGCGGCCTCCGGTCGTCGGCCGGTATCGCGGTCCGTGGTCCATCCGGGCCCGACCGGCGGTAAGGTCCGGTTTGTCTGTCTTGTCGTCTCGCCCGGGAACTCCACCGGGGGTCGTGATCGTTGGATGGACAGTTGGATATCGAGTAACAGCTCGAGCCGACGGTCGTGCTCCGGTATGGCCAACGAACTCCGAGAAAGGGATTTGCGGTGCGCGCCACAAGCAATCCGGTATTCAAGAATCTGCCGCGGCAGGAAACCGGCTACGCGGGCTTCGGCTCGACTGCCGCCGGCGCGGGGCAGCTGGGCTACCAGTACGGCAACCAGCAGCACCCGCAGCAGTATCAGCAGCCCTACCCGCAGGCGCCGACCCGGTCGCTGACCATCGACGACGTGGTCACCAAGACCGGTATCACGCTGGGTGTCCTCGCGCTGTCCGCGCTGGTCACCTACCTGCTGACCAGCGCGAACAGCGGCCTCGCGCCGCTGTTCGTCATCGGCGGTGGTCTCATCGGCCTGGTTCTGGTGCTGGTCGCCACCTTCGGCAACAAGGCCGACAACCCGGCGCTGGTGCTCTCCTACGCGGTCGCCGAAGGCGTCTTCGTCGGCGCCCTCTCGTTCATGTTCACCGATATCAGCTTCGGTGGCGCGGGCGGCGCGGGCATGATCGGCCAGGCCATCCTGGGCACCTTCGGCGTGTTCGCCGGCATGCTCGTCGTCTACAAGACCGGCGCCATCCGGGTCACCCCGCGCTTCACCCGCATGCTGATCGGCGCCATGATCGGCATCCTGGTCCTGGTGGTCGGTAACCTGATCGCGAGCTTCTTCACCGACGGCGGCTTCGGCCTGCGTGACGGCGGCCCCATCGCCATCATCTTCAGCCTGGTCGTCATCGCCATCGCGGCGTTCAGCTTCCTGCTGGACTTCGACGCCGCCGACCAGCTCATCCGCGCCCAGGCCCCGCCGAAGGCCGCCTGGGGTGTGGCCCTGGGCCTCACGGTCACCCTGGTCTGGCTCTACGTGGAGATCCTGCGCCTGCTGAGCTACTTCCAGAGCGACTAGTAGCGACCGCGACCGAGTGAAAACGGCCCCCACTCCGGTGGGGGCCGTTTCGCGTCCGGACGCCGATCAGATGCTGTTCCGCCGCCGAACCCCGGCGTGATTTCCGGCTGCGGTCACAGCTCGGGCCATTCGTGGACGGTGAGCAGGAGATGGTCGAAGCGGGTGCGGGTGGCGGTTTCGGCGCCGCCGAACCCGCCCACCGCGGCGACCAGTTTGGCGGCCAGATCGCGGAGTTTGGTGTTGGTCTCCTGGGACCGCCAGATCAGCACCCGGAACGCCTGTTCCGCCGAAATTCCGTAGATCACCATAACCGCGCCCTTGGCCTGCTCGATCAGCTCCCGCGCCGCGACCATCCCCGGTATCGCGGCGTCGAGGGCGTCCTGGCGCTCTTCGCCGAGAGTGTCGGTGATATCGATGTAGTAGCCGGTGGTACCGGTCACCGCGCCGGTGTCGTCGAGCATCTGATCCCCGACGACCAGTACGTGGTGCACCTGGCCGGCCGTATCGATGAGTCGGTGGCGGCTACTGAACGGCGCACCGGTGCTCACCACCATCGCCAACGTGTCGGCGACCCCACCGCGGTCCTCGGGATGCTTGTGTCCCAGCAGTAACTCGGTGGTCGGTTCCACCTCGCCGGGGGCGTACCCGTGCAGCGCCGCGACCTCGTCGGACCACTCCCAGCGCTGTTCGGCCAGCCAGAACCGGAAACTGCCGGTGCGCCGCGGCACCGGAACCATCGGCCCCGGACCCTGTGAAACGCTTTCCTTCCTCACCCGCTCATTCTCCTGTATGCCTGCGCGGGACGAGAACACGATAGACGAGCTGTCCGCCGACAACACCCGCGTCTGCGATTTCTGTACAGAATGCGAACCGATGAGCCGGCGGACACCGCGTAACCCGCTGTTCCCGTCGGTCAGCCGGCCGGAGGCGTCCCGGGGATGATCTGCTGGGCGCCGATGACGGAGAGAAGCCGGAGTTTCTCGTAGCTCTCGCTGCCGGGGACGGCGGTGTAGACGAGGAGCAGGTGGGACTGCTCGGGGTCGAGAAGTGTCTGGCAGGTCAGTTCCAAGGCGCCGACCTCGGGGTGTGCGTAGCGTTTGACACCGTTGTAGTGGATGCCGATCTCGTGCCGGTTCCAGACGGTGCGGAATTCTTCGCTGCCGTCGAGCAGGAGGTCCATGAGGTGAGCGGCCCGTGAACCGGACCCCCGGAGCGTGACCATCTTGCGTAGTCCGGCGGCGAAGACGCGGGAGTGCAGCGCGTGGTCGTCCGGGTGGTACAGGGCCCGGGTCGCCGGGTCGGTGAACCACCGGTAGCCGATGCTGCGGGCCGGGCCGGTGTATCGGGTGGTGTCGCCGGTGAGCGCGACGCCGAGCGGGGTCTGCCGGAGTGTCTCGCCGAGCTCGGTGACGATCTCGGCTGGCGTATCGGGGAGCCTGTCGAAGATACGGAGCAGGCCGGGACTGATGTGTTCGCTGGTGGCGCCGCGCGCGGGTGGGTTGTGCCCGGCGAGGCGGAAGAGGTGGTCGCGTTCGTCGAGGGACAGATACAGGCCCTGCGCGATCGAGGCGATCATCTGCTCGGACGGGTGTGGTCCGCGCGCCCGCTCCAGCCGGCTGTAGTAGTCGGTGGAGATGTGGCACAGCGTGGCGACTTCCTCGCGGCGCAGACCGGCGGTTCTACGCCGTTGCCCGCGTGGGAGACCGACGTCTTCGGGTTGCAGTGATTCCCGGCGGCGGCGGAGGAACTCGGCGAGCCCCGTTCGATCGATCACGACTGCTTCCTCCTCCGGTCCGGTGCTCTTCAGTCTGCCCTCGGTGCCGAATCGCTACCTGGGATCGTCGATCCCCCTTCACTGTGCCGCGCCCCGGCCTCGTTTGCCTGGGATCGAGAGGCCGTGGATATCACCGTGGTGCGCGCGCAACCTGGGTTCACATCCACCACCGAAATCAGGAGCAGCACATGGCACGCACACGACCGGACGTCACCGTTGCCGACCTCTCCGGGAAGCTCGCCGTCGTCACCGGCGCCAGCGACGGGGTCGGGCTGGCCCTGGCGACCCGCCTCGCCGCCGCCGGCGCCGAGGTCGTCATGCCCGTCCGGAACCCGCGCAAAGGCGAAACGGCGGTCGCGAAGATCGAGCGGCAGCATCCGGAAGCGGTCGTCTCCCTGCGGGACCTCGACCTGTCCTCGTTGGACTCGGTGGCCGCACTGGGAGACACCCTGCGCGGCGAGAACCGGCCGATCCATATCCTGGTCAACAACGCCGGCGTGATGACTCCACCGGACCGGCAGACCACCGCCGACGGCTTCGAGCTACAGTTCGGCAGCAACCACTTGGGGCATTTCGCCCTGGTCGCCCATCTGCTGCCCCTGCTGCGCGCGGGAAGTGCGCGCGTGACCTCGCAGATCAGTATCGCCGCGAACGAGAACGCCATCAACTGGGACGACCTGAATTGGGAACGGTCCTACCACGGCCGCCGCGCGTACAGCCAGTCCAAGATCGCTTTCGGCCTGTTCGGGCTCGAACTGGATCGGCGGAGCCGGGCCGCGGGCTGGGGGATCACCAGCAATCTGTCCCATCCCGGCGTCGTTCCCACCAGTCTCCTGGCCGCGCGTCCCGAGGTCGGGCGGGCACAGGACACCGTCGCGGTCCGTGCCATCCGTGCGCTGTCCCGCCGCGGCATCCTCGTCGGGACGGTCGAAACCGCCCTGCTCCCGGCCCTGGTGGCCGCGACCGCACCGGACGCGCGCGGCGCACGCCTATACGGTCCCAGCGGTTTCCGGCACCTGTCCGGCCCACCCGCCGAACAGGCTCTCTACTCCCGGCTGCGCGGCGAGGACGACGCGGACCGCATCTGGGAGATCTCCGAGAAGCTCACCCGCGTATCCTTCCCGGTCGTCGAGCCGGCCCGGCCCGGCCCGGGGTCGACGGGTTCCGGAAGTCCGCGGGCGCGGTGATCAGCGTGCGCCCGCGCTGTGCGCCGGATCGGCGCACTGGCTACCCGCCGCTCGGTCGGCGTAGGAGAACACGGCGGCGAAGCACGGCTCGGTGAGGTGCGCCGAGTTCAGTGCGGCAGTTCCGCTCTGGCGTAGACGAGGGCATAGATGATCAGTGCGGCGCCGAGCGCGGCGAACAGGACCCGGACGGTGACGGGGCCGACGCGGGCCAGGGCCCGTACCACCCGCCGGTAGATCCGTTGGGCCCGCGGGGTGCGCCGCAATGCCAGCGCGAGGACCAGCAGCGGTGGAAGCAGGGCCAGGGCGCAGTAGACGAGCACGATGACCGGCCAGCCCGAGAGCGGCGGCTGGTGCGAGGACAGCATCGCCAGCGCGGTCAGATAGGGGATGGCGGTCGGGGCCTGAGCGAAGCCGATCGCCATTCCGGCCAGCGCGAGCATTGCGGGCCGCCGGCGCAGGGTGATCGTCCATTCCGGTGGGTCGGCGGTGCCGGTGGTGCGCACGCAGGCCAGGGCGAGCAGCACAGTGCCGGCCGCGAGTTCACCCCAGAAGCGGAGGGTGGGGGTGAGCCGGAAGTCGAGGAGTTCGGTGAGCCAGTTCAGCCCCAGGACCGTGGCCAGGCCGAAGGTGGTGGTGAGCACGAACACACCGCCGAGGAAGGCCAGGCCGCCCGGTAGTGGCGAACGCCGGGCGAGCCGGCTGTCGATGATGACGGCGGTGGTGACTCCGATCAGCAGCACGTCGAGAGAGTCGAGGAACGCCAGCCCCGCCATCGCCAGCAGAAGAGTCGTCATATCCCGACCGAACATACGGCACCGCATCGGGAGCGCAGAGTCCTCGTGCGCGTACGGCGATCAAGGCCGGGGACCGACGAATCGGTTCCGCCCGTGGGCGCGGCCCCGGTTCCGCAACCCGGTCAGGATCTGTCGGGCGTGAGGTCGGTGCAGGTGGCGGCGTCCGGTAGCTCCCGGGCGAGAAACACGGTCTGGGCCATCATCTTGTAACCCGCCATTCCTTCGCGCAGCACCTCGATGGACTCCTCCGGGTGCACCGAATCGATCACCGCGTTCGGGCCGACGGCATTGAACTGGTGACTGACGCCGCGAGGAATCTGCATATCCACGAACGAGCACGGCGGCACGATCAGGTTGTACCGGATGCGGTGCACGCCGGGCGGGGTGTCGGGCAGGTCATCGGTGAAGCACTCGGGCCGGAAGGGCGTCACTCCGGGGACGTCGGTGACGACGAAGGGGGACAGCGCGCCGACCCGGATATGGGTGGCGGGGCCGGTCATCATGCGGACGAAGCGCAGCCCGGTGTGCAGGTGCATCCGCGAGCAGATGCCGCGTTCGGCGGCGTCGTAGAAATCCATGAGGTAGCGGTCGGCGAAGAAACCTTCGAAAGGCGTTTCCAGCAGGTAGACATCGCCTTCTTCGAAGGTCTGCGCGCGCACGATGCCCTGGGCGTCGGGTGTGCTCGCCGACCGGGTGGCCTTGGCGGTCCGGACGATCTGCGCGAACGCGTCCACCACGACCCCGGCCACCTCGGGCGCGAACCGCGCCACCGGTGTCACGACATTGCGGCCCGCGTCCCGGAATTCGGCGAGGTCGTGGATCTCGTTCTCGTCGTCGGCATGGTTCTTGATGCGCGGCTCGGTCATCGGGCTGACTCCTCGGTACCGGACGTGCGGACGGCGGTCACGGTCCCACGTCGAACGAACGAAGCCATAATTCCAGCGACAGCACCAGCCACAGTTTGCCGCCCTGCCGGGGCAGCAGCGCTCCCTCGCGGCGCAACCAGGCACGCACGGTGTCCTGCCGGAAGAGTCCGCGGGCGCGTGCGGCGCGGCCGAGCAGCAGGTCGTGGACCGGATCGCGGAGCGGGCCGTCCAGCCACTGCTGCACCGGAACCCGCATACCGCTCTTGGGGCGGTCGACGATCGTGGGCGGCAGCAGATCGCGCACGGCCTCCTTGAGGATCCATTTCTCGCTGGTGCCCGCGAGTTTCGCGGTGGCCGGGACGGCGAAGGAATGGTCGACGACGGCGCGGTCGAACAGTGGTGCGCGGCCCTCGATTCCGCTGGCGGCGGTCAGGCGTTCCACCTTGGTCAGGATGTGGTGGGCGCCCTTGGTGCGCAGGTTGGTGTGCAGTAGCTGGTTGAGCAGGCCGGTCATCCGGCCCTCGCGCAGGTAGGGAGCGACGTGTTCGACCGGGGACGGTGCTCCGGCCAGCGCGGCGAGTGTCTCCGGGGTCAGCAGGGTGGGCAGGTCGCCGTAGCATTTGCGATAGCTGTCCAGGTACGCGCGGGCGCGGGCATCGGGATCGGGGTCCTCACGGGACAGTTCGAAGATCAGCATCGCCAGGTTCTTGGGGCCGCCGAACACCGGGTCCCCGCCCTCTCCGTTGAGCGCGACGCGGATTCCGTCGGCGGCCACGGCTTCGGCGAGCATCAGGTTCGGCACGGTGAGCGGATCACCGACCGGGCAGTCGAGCAGGCCCACCGTATCCGCCAGCCGGGCGGCGATCGTCTCGCCGGGCACCGTGAGCACCCGGTGCTCGGTACCGCAGTGCGCCGCGACGAGCCCGGAGTAGCCGAGTTCGTCCGGGGCGGTGGCGCCGAAACTGATCGAATAGGTATGGACGGCCCGGTCGTGCGCTTTCGCGGCGAGCGCGGTGACCAGACTGCTGTCGATCCCGCCGGACAGCAACACGCCGACGGGTTCACCGGGTGGAAGCCGCCGGGCGACGGCGTCTTCGAGCAGAGCACGGAGCGCCGAAATGTGTTCGTCGACGGACCGTTCGTCCGCGGTCTCGCGCGGTTCCCAGAACGTGTGCTCGTCGGAGGTGCCGTCCGGGCGCAGCCGCACACAGCGGCCGGGGAGCACCTCGTGGATATCGCGCAGCAGGGTTTCCCGTCCGGGTAGGTAGGCGAAGGTCAGGAAGGACCGCACCGCGGGCAGGTGCAGACCGGTGCGCAGGGCGGGCCAGCGGCTCAGCGCGCGTAACGAGGTCGAGGCGGCCCAGCCCGCCGCCGAACGGGCGTGGAAGAGAGTGCGGGTGCCCAGATGATCGCGCGCGAGCACCAGGTCGGGTCCGTCGGTGATGGCGAGGGCGAACATTCCCTCGGCGGCGGCGAGGCCCGCGATGCCGAAACGGGCGTAGCAGCGCAGGAGCAGTTCACCGTCGGACCGGCCGGGCGGTGGGGCCTGGGCGCCGAGACGGGCGCGCAGCCGGTCGGCGTTGAACAGCGTGACCTCACCGACCGCGCTCAGCTCGCCGGCGACGAAGGGCCCGCGTGCCGTGCCCGGTCCGTCCAGCAGGCCCAGGGCGTGCCCGCCGCGGACCGTGACCGGCTCACCACCGACGGCCCGCAAGTGGGCGGATGGATCGTCACCGGTCAGGAACGCACACCATCGAGACATTCAGCACTCACCCGAAATCGTCGTCGTCACCGTATCCGTCGCCCCAGTCGCCGTAGTCGCCGTCGCTTCCGCCGCCACCGCCGCCGGATTGCGCGGCCTGGTTGCGCAGTTCCTCTTCTTCTTCCGGAGTCAGCGATATCGGGGGCATCACCAGCGCGCCGAGCATGGCGCCACCGGCGACGCCGGCGAGGATCGTGCCGAGCCTGCCGCCGAAGGACGAACGGTTGACCGTCAATACGCTGTCGCTCCACAGGGTCCGGCCGTAACCGGATTCGCGTCCGTAGCGGACCGAACCGTCGCGCAGGGTGCGTTTGACGATCCTTCGGCCCAGCGGTTCGTCGACCCCGGAACCACCCCGGTCGTCCTGCCAGGTGATCGTGGCGCCCGGGCCGCGTCGCCGCCACTCCTGTCTCCCGTCGGCGTAGCGCCGGTGCACGGTGTCGTCGGCGAGCAGTTCATCGGTATAGGCGAGATGCTGGTATCGGGGCACAGCGGCCTCCTCTCGTGCGGCGGGTGCTCAGGCGGCGGGCCAGGTCAGGAACCCGCTGCGGCGGGCGTGCCGCAGCTCCACCAGCGGCGGTGGCGGGGTGCGTACACCGCGGACCAGCCGATGCACCGAGCGCAGCAGGACGGCGGGATGGACCGCGTCGAGTTCGACGATCCGGCCGCGCCGCAGCCAGGCCTGTTCCCGCTCGTCCAGGAATCCGGGGCCCGGCTCGTCGCCTCGGCCCGGGTTGATCGATCGTCGACCATCGAGTGCCGGACCATCGAATACCGGTCCCGGCGAATCCGATACCGAGGACGCGTCAAGGGATCGCCCCGAATCGACCGCGGAGCCGTCGATGTGGAACAGATGCAGTCCCATGGCCTGCCGGGGCCGCAGGCCCAGCGGCACCACGCGCAGACCCGCGGTAATCCCGGCGAGTTCGGGCAGTCGGGCGGGAAACGTGAGGCCCGCCGCGCCCGCTTCGTGCAGGACGTAGACATCACCCGAGCCGCGGGCGAGCATTGCCGTCACACCCGGGTGTAACGGCAGTTCGGCCGCGCTGAGTACCGGTGTCGCCGATTCCATCGGCAGACCGTTGGCGCGCAGCATATGCGCGACGGTGTGCGATTCGCAGATCAGCAGGCGCGGCAGGCCGTAGTCGAACAGGTCGGGTTCGGGAGTGTGCGCTCCCGGGGGCGCCGTCCGAGGTGGTGCCGGTGTGAGCAGGCCGGGAATCTCGCCGTGCCGGGCGAGCGCGGTGCGGAAAGTAGCGAAGGACAGCGGTGCCGGGACGGTGAACGCGACCCGGCGCGGGAGCGGGGGCGCCGGGGTGAGCAGCCGGCAGAGTCCGTAGTAGAGCTGGCGTTCGGTGAACCGGATTCCGCTCGGCGCGGCGGCCCGGGATGCCGCGACCGGTAGCAGCCGACCAAGTACCCGCTGCGTCCACCGGGCCGGTGTCAACTGTTCGGCCACGTCAGGAAGCCTATCTCGCGGGCGCGCTGCCGGTCCGGGTCGGCGGCCTCCTGTACCCGCTCGACCCCGCGCGCCACCACGCCCAGCAGCGCCGCGGGCGGCAGCGCCCCGACCGGTGACCACCAGCCGTCGGCCAGCCAGTCCCGCTCGGCCGCGGACCCGGCAGCCCACTCCGGCACGGGCGGCGCCGCCGGGTCCGGCAGCTCCCGTAACCGCACCGCCGAGCCGGCCGCGAGCGCCGACTTCGCGGACAGCCCGATCAGGATTGCCCGGGAGCCCAACGCGTCCCGGGCACGCGCGCCGAATCCGACACCGGGCAGACCGGCATCGTGCAGGACGAGAACCGGCACCTCCGGCGGCAACCGGTCCACGCGATCGGCCAATGCCATCTCCCATACCTCGGCGGCGTTGTTCGCGGCGAGACAGGCGAGTACCGAACGGTCCGCGCACAACAGGGCCAGTCGCGGTTGCCGCACCGCGGGCAGCGGAATGTCCTCGGTCACCATTCCGGACGGCGGCCCGCCGTAGATCTGTGCCCAGCGGTCGAACACTCCGGTGCGGAATTCCCGCGGCGTCACCGGTATCCGCACCGTCGTCCGCTGCCGGAACCACGGTTTGGCGAAGGTCAGCAGCAGGGGGATTCCGATCAGCAGCGATGCGCCTGTGCCGATCCCCGGCAACACCGGAACCACACCGCTGACAACACAGAGGAACCCGCCCACCAGGATGATCCCGCACGCCCAACCGAGCGCGGCCTTGTAACCGCGGTCCACACTCGGCAGATCCCGGCGCGTGGCCGCGTACCACAGCTGGGTGGGGGTATAGCGCAGACCGCGACCGTCGCCGAGCTTTTCGGTCAGGCGACGCATCCGCAGATCATGCATCCGCGCCGGGCTTTCCTTCGGCTCCAGCGCGAATTCCCGCCGGCACGCCCGACACCGCCGTCCGGTGCGCTCGCGGCGCAGCAGACTCTTGGCGCAGTGCGGGCAGATCACCTGTCCAATGGTCGTCGATCGGCCCGGATCGCGCGAGGGGTATATGTTTTCGGATCCGAGATGACCTGCTCGTTCTCCGCCGCCGGTGCGCTGAATTCATCGACTGTCAACGCTGCGGTTCGGTGGCGGTCTCCAGGAATACCCGCACGCTGCCGACCGAGCCTCTACCTCGTCGATTGGACGGCTTGCAGACCTGGCTGCTGTGGAACGCCGGCAGGCGGATGGCGGTGGGGAGCCGAAAACACCTGTCAGGTTATCTGTTTCCAATACCGCACCAGGCGGCGAACCCGCGCAACGTTTCCGTCGAGCGCGCCTCCTGCCGCGCCAATGCGCGCACTGTCTCGTGCACCATCGGGTGGTACCGGGTTCTGCGCCGGCTCGCGGACGGGCTTCGTACGCTACCCGCCGAACATCCCACCGCGCATTGCCGCTCGCACGAACCGATCCGTGGTTACGCGCACGCGCACCAGGTGATGGATGTGCATGCCGCGCACCGCTGCCCGCGCTACGCGGCGGCAGCCGAGTACGCGGCCGAGGCGCGCCGGTGAGCCTCGGCAGACGCGCGGTCGTGCTCTGCCGGCGACGCCGAGATCACCGGGATCCGGAGTGCCCGCACCCGTGAGTCCGGTGTCATGGCCTCGATCCGTGGAGCCTGTTCCGGCCACCCGGAGCCGCGGTACGAGACCGGAAGCACGTCCGGTTCTAGGCTGTATCCCGCACCCGACAGGCAGGAGACCGAGGTGGCCCCGACGACGCCGACCGAGACGACCGTGGCCGAAGTGCTGGCCGAGCTGGCCGACCTCGAGGACCCGAAGATCCGCGCCGTGAACGAGAAGCACGGCGATGATCACGGCGTGAACCTCGGCCGGCTGCGCGCGGTCGCGAAACGGCTGAAAACCCAGCAGGACCTCGCGCGCGGATTGTGGGAGTCCGGTGACACCGCGGCGCGCCTGCTGGCGCTGCTGATCTGCCGCCCGAAAGCCTTCGAACGCGATGAGCTGGACGCCATGCTGCGTGACGCGCGGACGCCCAAGGTGCAGGACTGGCTCTCGAGCTATGTGGTGAAGAAGAACCCGCACGCCGAAGAACTGCGCGTGACCTGGTTCGACGATTCCGACCCCGTGGTGGCGAGCGCCGGGTGGGGGTTGACCGCCGACCGGGTGAGCAAGAAGCCCGGTGGTCTCGACCTCCCCGGCCTGCTCGACATCATCGAAGCGCGGATGAAAGACGCCCCGGAGCGCCTGCAATGGGCGATGAACACCTGCCTGGCCCAGATCGGGATCGAGCACCCCGAGTACCGCGCCCGGGCGATCGATATCGGCGAGCGACTGAAGGTGCTCGAGGACTACCCGACCTCCCCGGGCTGCACCTCCCCGTTCGCACCCATCTGGATCACCGAGATGGTCCGTCGGCAGGAGGGGAAGTAGCCTTACCTGCACCACGTCATCGCGCTCAGGCCGTCGAAGTATTCCGAGCCGTGCGGCTGGACCTCGATCCGGCGAACCATGCGCGGAGCATGGGAGCGAACGCCTGCGTCGGCGTGGTCTACGTCGCACGACGACGGCGGACGAAAAGAAGCGACCTCCCCACGGACGTGACACCCGTGGAGAGGTCGTTCTCGGTGGCATCGGCTGTCAGCTGTTGCCATCCGTCCTCGTCGGCCGGATGGTCTACCTGAATCAGCTCAGGCGCTCGATGATCATCGCCATGCCCTGGCCGCCGCCGACGCACATCGTTTCCAGGCCGAACTGCTTGTCGTGGGTCTGGAGGTTGTTGATGAGGGTGGCGGTGATGCGGGCGCCGGTCATACCGAACGGGTGGCCGAGGGCGATGGCGCCGCCGGAGACATTCAGTTTGTCCAGGTCCATGCCCAGTTCCCGGGCCGAACCGAGGACCTGCACCGCGAACGCCTCGTTGATCTCGTAGAGGTCGATATCGCCGATGGTCTTACCGGCCAGCTTCAGCGCCTTGCGCACCGCTTCGATCGGACCCAGGCCCATGATCTCGGGGGAGAGGCCGGAGACCCCGGTGGACACGATCCGGGCCAGCGGGGTCAGGCCCAGTTCCTTGGCCTTGGTGTCGCTCATGACGACCAGGGCGGCGGCGCCGTCGTTCAGCGGGCAGGCGTTACCGGCGGTGACCGTGCCGTCCGGGCGGAAGACCGGCTTGAGCTGGGAGATCTTCTCGTAGGTGGTGCCGGCGCGGGGGCCGTCGTCGGTGGAGACGACGGTGCCGTCGGGCAGGGTCACCGGGGTGATCTCGCGCTCGAAGAAACCGGCTTTGATGGCCTCTTCGGCGCGATTCTGCGACCGCACGCCCCAATGGTCCTGGTCTTCACGGGAGATCCCGGTGAACGAGGCGACGTTCTCCGCGGTCTGACCCATGGCGATGTAGACGTCGGGGATGTTGTCGTCCTCGCGCGGGTCGCGCCAGCTCACCCCGCCCTGCGCGGTGGTGGCGGTGCGCTCCTCGGCGGTGGCGAACTGCGGGTTGTGGGTGTCGGGCCAGCCGTCGGCGGTGCCCTTCGGGAAGCGGGAGACGGTTTCCACGCCGGCGGAGATGAACGCGTGGCCCTCGCCGGCCTTGATGGCGTGGAACGCCATCCGGGTGGTCTGCAGCGAGGAGGAACAGTAGCGGTTCACGGTGGTACCGGGCAGGTAGTCGTAACCCAGCTGGGTGGCGACGACCTTGGCCATGTTGAAACCGGATTCGCCGGCGGGCTGGCCGCAGCCGAGCATCAGATCGTCGATATCGGCGGGTGACAGGGCGGGGACCTTGTCCAGTGCGGCGCGCACCATCTGCGCGGCCAGGTCGTCGGGCCGCATGCTCACCAGCGACCCCTTGTTGGCCCGGCCGATGGGGGAGCGAGCAACGGAAACGATGACGGCCTCTGGCATGAGGACTCCTTTGTCGGGGAGTGTGCACGGCCGGGCCGAACACTACTCGCGGGTACGATCCCTTCGAATCTACGTCGCGCCCGGCTACGAGGAAATATCCGCTCCTGCCATATCCCGGTCAGCGAGCGCTTTCAGCAATTCGGGCAGCAGATGGGTGGCCGCCAACGCGTAACCGTCGGCGGATGGGTGGAAACCGTCGGCGGAGAACAATTCCTCCGGGGCGGCCCGGAAATCCTTGCCGAGCAGGTCACCCATGGCGACGGGGTGGCCGCCGGCCGCCCGGGTGGCCGCCGTCTGGGCTCGCGCCAGCCGGATGCTCCACCGGTGCACCACCGAGCGCAGCGGTTCCGGGATGGCGGTGACGCTGCCGAGGTCCGGGCAGGTGCCGACCACGACGACGCTGCCCGCCCCGTGTAAGCGGCTGACCGCCGCGCCGAGGCGTTCGGCGGACCGGCCGATCGAATGCTTCTTGGTGACATCGTTCGCGCCGACCAGCACCACCGCCGCGTCCGGTGGCGGGCCGGCCACGAACATGGCGTCCACTTGCCCGGCCAGCCCCTTGGAGGTGGCGCCGGAGATGGCCTTGGTACTCAACCGGACGCGCTGTCCGGTGGCGTCGGCCAGACCGTGCGCGATGCGGACCCCGGGCACCTCGGCGGCGCTGTGGCAGCCCAGACCGGCGGCGGTGGAGTCACCGAAGATCATCAAATGCAGGTCGGCGTGTTCACCGGTGCGCCAGCGCCGGTATCCGTGTGGCGAGTAGATGCCGTCGGCCTCCGGGGGTTTGGAGGTGTCGCGGCCGATCATGCCGCGCGCCGTACCCGCCTGGGTGGTGAGCAGCCGGTAGGCCGCCCAGGATGCGGTACCCGCCCCGGAGCCGACCAGAACCGTGGCGGCGCCGGCCACCGCGGCCGTCCGCCATCCGATCCGAGTTTCGCCCATGTGCCGGGATTTTACGAGCGGGAATGATCTCGTGCGACCGTGCGCGGGGGCCGCTCGCGCAGGGCAGGGATCAGGCCGGGACGACGAAACTGCCGTACGCCGGGATACTCGCGTGGTTCGTGGTCACCACGACCTCCACCCGGCCCGGGCCGGTGTCCTGGAACAGGGAGTACTGGATGCTGCCGTAGATGCCGGTCACCACATTGTTGATGTAGGTGCCGGTGGCCCCGGTGTCGAGGTTGCGCCAGGTCACCGTGGTCAGTACCTCGCACAGGGGCGCCAGCGGGTACGCGCCCGGCCCGATGCCGGCGATCGGGTTGGCCCGGACGTTCAGTACCGCGCGGCCCGGCCACTGGGGGCTGGTATCGGCCCAGGTGCGGACGCTCGTTCCGCACAGCCCGCCGTAGGTCAGCGTCGGGACATCGGGAAACGTGATGGTAGTGGCACCGGCCGTGGCACCGGACGTGGCCGCCAGCGCGAAGGCGGACCCGGCCAGGAGCACGGTGGCACGTGCGAGCTTCGGCAGCCTCATAGGTCCCAGATCCTAAAGGCTCGGCAGCTACGCCGTCGGATTTGCACGGTGGGGTGGCGGACCACACGGAGCCCTCCGGCAAAGCCTCTGCAACGATGGGGGTATGCGCATTGCGGATCATGTCGTGGACCTCATCGGCAACACCCCGCTGGTCCGGTTGAACTCGGTGGTGCCCTCGGGCGCCGGGCTGGTGGCCGCCAAGATCGAGTACCTGAACCCGGGCGGCAGCTCCAAGGACCGGATCGCGGTGAAGATGATCGACGCCGCGGAGAAGTCCGGGAAGCTGGCTCCCGGCGGGACCATCGTCGAACCGACTTCGGGCAATACCGGTGTCGGCCTGGCGCTGGTGGCCCAGCAGCGTGGCTACCACTGTGTCTTCGTCTGCCCGGACAAGGTCAGCGAGGACAAGCGCAATGTGCTGCGTGCCTACGGTGCCGAAGTGGTGGTCTGCCCGACCGCGGTGCCACCGGAGCACCCCGACAGCTATTACAGCGTCTCCGACCGCCTGGTCGAGGAGATCGAGGGTGCCTGGAAACCGGACCAGTACTCCAATCCCGGCGGTCCGGACAGCCACTACGAGACCACCGGGCCGGAGATCTGGCGCGATACCGAGGGCACGGTGACCCATTTCGTCGCCGGTGTCGGCACCGGCGGCACCATCACTGGCGTCGGCCGCTACCTCAAGGAGGTATCGGACGGCACGGTGAAGATCATCGGCGCCGATCCGGAGGGATCGGTGTATTCCGGCGGTACCGGGCGCCCATATCTGGTCGAGGGGGTCGGCGAGGATTTCTGGCCCTCGGCCTACGACCCGGCGATCCCGGACGAGATCATCGCCGTCTCCGACGCGGATTCCTTCGATATGACCCGGCGCCTGGCCCGGGAGGAAGGTCTGCTGGTCGGCGGTTCGTGCGGGATGGCCGTGGTGGCGGCGCTCGAGGTGGCCCGGCGCGACCCGGATGCCGTCGTGGTGGTGCTGCTCCCGGACGGCGGGCGCGGCTATCTGTCCAAGATCTTCAACGACCAGTGGATGAGCTCCTATGGGTTCTTGCGCAGCCCGCTCGACGGGCCGGCCGCGGAAACGCTGGTCGGCGACGTGCTGCGGGGTAAATCGGGCGAACTGCCGGATCTGGTGCACACCCATCCCTCGGAGACCTTGCGCGACGCCATCGAGATCCTGCGGGAGTACGGCGTGTCGCAGATGCCGGTCGTCGGCGCGGAACCGCCGGTGATGGCCGGCGAGGTGGCCGGCAGCGTTTCCGAGCGGGACCTGCTCTCGGCGGTGTTCACCGGTCGCGCGAACCTCACCGATTCGGTGGCCCAGCACATGAGCCCGTCGTTCCCGCTGATCGGGTCGGGCGAGCCGATCTCCGCGGCCACCAAAGCGCTCTCCGATACCGATGCGCTGATGGTGGTCGAGGACGGGAAACCGGTCGGCGTGATCACCCGACACGATCTGCTGGGATTCGTCAGCACCGGTCGCACGGCGCATTAGCAATTAATCCGCAATCACGGGTTCAACCTGCTCTATCGGGGTATAACGTGGCTTATGCCGTTCGTGGCAAACGCCGCGTCCGATCGGAGAGCGAAGGGAAGGGCTTGTGCAAACCTCAAGTTTGGCAATCGATTTCCAGCAGGGTTTCTCTGATGCGTGGAGCTCGATCGTGACGTTCGTACCCAAGCTCCTCGGCTTCCTGGTCATCCTGGTCGTCGGCTGGATCATCGCCAAGGCGGTCGAGAAGATCGTCGACAAAGTTCTCGAGCGGGTGGGTTTCGATCGGCTCGTGGAGCGGGGCGAGATCCAGCGGATGCTGGCGGGGAGTAAATACGACGCGTCCGATCTCCTCGGGAGGCTGGCCTTCTACGCGATCATGTTGATCGCCCTGCAGCTGGGCTTCGGGATCTTCGGGCCCAACCCGGTCAGCAACGTGATCAACGGGATCGTCGCCTGGCTGCCTCGGGCAGCGGTGGCCATCCTGATCGTGGTGGTCGCGGCCGCTATCGCGCACGCGGTCGGCGATCTGGTGCGCAACGCGCTCGGCGGGCTGAGTTACGGGCCGATGATCGGCCGGATCGCGGTGGTGTTCGTCTGGGGTATCGGTATCGTCGCCGCGCTGAACCAGATCGGGGTGGCCACCACGGTCACCACACCGGTCCTGATCGCGGTTCTCGCCACGTTGGGCGGCATCCTGGTCGTCGGTGTCGGCGGCGGTCTGGTGCGCCCGATGCAGCAGCGCTGGGAGTCCTGGCTGAGCGGGCTCGAGGAGGAGATGCCGGCGATGCGCGGTCACGCCGAGGCCTATAAGCGCGGCCGGGAGGACGCCTCGCGGGAGCGGGAGCGGATGGGCGCCCAGCAAGAGGGACGCGGTGCCACGGCCACCACCGGCACCGGCCGCGACCCGGAACAGTGGGACGAACCGCAGCCCGCGCACGGTGGCGGCATCCGGCGGGAACCGGACGAGCCCGGAGGTTACGGGCAGCAGATGTCCGGTGGTGAGTACCGGCAGTTCGGAAACCCCTACCGCGGCGGTCAGGCGCCCTACGGGGGCGGCGGCCAAGGGCCTTACGGAGGCGGCGGTCAGCAGCCCTATGGCGGTTACGACGAGGGTGGTCGGTCGCCCTACGGTGGCGGCGAACCGCGCCACCTGCGCTGAGCGCTGCCTTCCCGATTCTCTTCCGCCGTGCACCGGAGTTCCGGTGCACGGCGGAAGTCGTTCATCGGGCCGAGTGCCCGGCCTGCAGGCAGGCTCCGGCCAGCCGCAGGTGCAGCCAATCGGCGGTCGCCCAGTCGGCGGGTTCGGTGAGGGGCGCGGTCCGGTCCTCCAGCAGTCCGCGCGTGTACCCGGCCAGCAGGACGACCGGCGAGACCTGCTCGGCCGTATCGATCCCGAGGTCCAGAATGTCGCGGACGGCGGCGGCGTGCTGATCCAGTTGCGCGGACAGCCCCGGCAGCGCGGCGGCAGCCGCGAAGGCCGGCGCCCCGTGGGTCCGGTGGATACCCTCCAGATAGCGGCGGGCGGAGATTTCGAACACACGGGGACCCAGGGCGAACATAACCCGATGGTAACAACGCGCCGTCATTTATCGAATTGTGATTTATCGCGCATTTCCGCAGGTGGTAGCTCGGTGGGCGACTCAGGTCCGGCGCCGGACCGGCTCGGCGCCGGCCACCAGATCGGTCCATTCGTCGGCCAGTAGTGCCAGGCGATACCAGGCCGCGTGCACTCGCTCGTCGGAGACGCGTTCGGCGTGGTGCAGCAGATGGTTGGCGTGTACGTGGGCGGCCGCCATGCGGTCGATCGTGGCGCCGAAGGAATTGTCGCGCTGTCGCCGGACCCGCCGTCCGGGCGGCTCGGTGCTGATCCAGCGGTCGATCAGCGCGACGAGTTCGGCTCGGCGGCAGTCTATTCCGGCGGTCGCCAGGGGGTCACCGTGCCGGCGGCGATGCAGATCGGCGAGGCCGGTCGCCCAGGTGAGCAGGGGCTGACCGGTTTCGCGGCTCCCGGCTCCGGTGAACGCGGCCACCAGCTCGCGTTGATCGGGTAATCGACAGGCGGTGGCGCGTTCGCGTGGATTCCGCGCGGCTTTCATGCCGAGGGCGGATTTGGCCGTGGCGGACGGTCGGCGATTGCCCGGTCCGGGCGACTGCGAGTTCATGACGCACCTCCCTGTACGGCACCCGGGCGTTTTCGGATCCGCGCCGGGTACGAATATCAGAGTGCGCCGCCGGACCGGCTCATGGGTGACACCGAGATGGCTCGCCGATGACGGTTGGTAACAATGTCCTCCACTCACGCGGGACACATTGTGAGGCAGTGTATTCGCCCGGAACGGAATGTGACCGCACGCGAAATGACAAGTGGTGCCGACCCACTCGTGACGTCAGCGGAACGCCGACGCGTCGGTGAGCGCTTTACCGAGCACCAGCTGGTGGACCTCCGCGGTGCCCTCGTAGGTGAGGACCGATTCGAGGTTGTTCGCGTGCCGCAGCACCGGGTAGTCGAGGGTGATGCCGTTGGCGCCCAATACAGTGCGGCATTCCCGGGCGATCGCGAGGGCCTCGCGGGTGCTGTTCAGTTTGCCCGCGCTCACCTGCTCCGGGGTCAGTTCGCCGCGATCCTTCAGCCGCCCCAGGTGCAGCGCCAGTAGTTGACCCTTGCCCAATTCCAGCGCCATATCCGCCAATTTCGCCTGGGTGAGTTGATAGGCGGCCAGCGGTTTCTCGAAAACCTCGCGCGTGCGCGAATATTCGATGGTCGCACTCAAACAGTCGCGGGCGGCCCCGAGCGCGCCGAAGATTATTCCGAAGCGTGCCTCACCCAGGCACGACAGCGGGGCCGACAGACCGGACGCGCCCGGCAGTATCGCGTCGGCCGGCAGCCGCACCTCGTCGAAATCGAGTTCGGCCGTGACCGAGGCGCGCAGTGAGAGCTTCCCCTTCATTTCCCGGGCCGTGAACCCCGGCGTACCCGCGGGCACCAGGAAACCGTGCACCACATTCTTTCCGCCGGTCTCGACCTGAGCCCACACCACGGCGATATCGGCCACCGACCCGTTGGTGATCCACATCTTCGATCCGTTGAGCACCCAGTCGCCGCCGTCGCGGCGGGCCCGCGTGCGCATCCCGCCGGGGTTCGATCCGAAATCCGGTTCGGTGAGACCGAAACAGCCGATCGTGTGCCCGGCCGCCATATCCGGTAGCCACTGCTGTTTCTGTTCCGCGGAGCCGTATTCGTGCACGGCCGTCATCGCCAGCGACCCCTGCACCGACACCAGCGACCTGAGTCCGGAGTCGGCCGCCTCCAATTCCTGGCAGGCCAGCCCGTACGCGGTGGCAGGCAGGCCGGCGCAGCCGTAACCCTCCAGATGCATCCCGAGTACGCCCAGCTTCCCGAGTTCCGGCGCGATATCGCGCACCGGAAATTCCCCGGCCTCGAACCACTCCGCGATATGCGGCCGGATATGCCGGTCGGTGAAGGCCGCGACGGTATCGCGGATCTCCCGTTCCTCCCCGGTCAGCAGTGAATCTGTGGCGAACAGTTCGGCGACGGTCAGCATGGCCCCAGGGTAATCGCCGGCGGCTGTCGCGCGGACGGCTCGGACCAGGGCGCGAGCCTGCTCACACGTGGGACGCCCGGCGTGCGGCCGCGGCGCGTCCGACCTTTAGGGTGGGGGGTATGAGCGAACTGGGATTCACCACCAGGGCTGTGCACGCCGGTTACGATCCCGACCCCCGGACCGGCGCGGTGAACGTGCCCATCTATGCCAGTTCCACCTTCGCCCAGGACGGGGTGGGTGGACTGCGGGACGGCTATGAATACGCCCGCACCGGCAATCCCACCCGGACGGTGCTGGAGGCCAACCTGGCGTCCCTCGAAGTCGGCCGCTACGGCCGGGCATTCGCCTCGGGGATGGCGGCCACCGACTGTGCGCTGCGGGCGATGTTGCGGCCCGGCGACCATATCGTCATTCCCGACGACGCCTACGGCGGCACCTTCCGGTTGATCGACAAGGTGTTCACCGAATGGGGAATCGAGCATTCCCCGGCCGCGATCACCGATATCGACGCGATGCGCGCCGCGATCCGGCCCAATACGAAACTCATCTGGGTGGAATCGCCCACCAATCCGCTGCTCAATATCGGCGATATCCCGGCACTGGCCGATATCGCGCACACCTCCGGCGCCAAATTGGTCGTCGACAACACCTTCGCCACCCCGTATCTGCAGCAGCCGCTGCTGCTCGGCGCCGATGTCGTGGTGCATTCGACGACGAAGTACCTGGGCGGACACTCCGATGTCATCGGTGGCGCACTCGTCACCGACGACGCCCAGCTCGACTCGGCCTTCGCCTTCCTGCAGAACGGCGCCGGCGCGGTACCGGGCCCCTTCGACGCCTACCTCACGATGCGCGGCACCAAAACGCTCGCGCTGCGGATGGACCGGCACTGCGACAACGCCGAGACCCTGGCCGAGTTCCTGTCCCGGAATCCCGCGATCAGCCATGTGATCTACCCGGGCCTGCCCGAGCATCCCGGCCACGCCGTCGCCGACAAGCAGATGCGGCGGTTCGGCGGAATGATCTCGGTGCGACTGGCCGGTGGCCCCGATGCCGCCCGGGATCTGTGCTCGCGGACGAAGGTGTTCACGCTCGCCGAATCGCTGGGTGGGATCGAGTCGCTGATCGAGCATCCCGCGGCCATGACCCATGCCTCTACAGCAGGGTCGCTTTTGGAAGTGCCCGGTGATCTGGTAAGGCTGTCAGTGGGAATCGAGGACATCAGCGATCTGCTGGCCGACCTCGAACAAGCCCTGAGCTGAACCCGCCGGGGCGCCACCGAGTATTCGGGAGAGACGCAGGACATGAACGAGCGGCCGTATCCGGGAAAACGGATGCGGCCGCTCGCGTCGTCATACGGTCCGGTGTCGGCGGAGTGCGCCGCGCCCGGACCGGTGGTCTCAGCTGTGGTACGGCTCGGCGCTGACCAGCGTCACCTTCATGAGGTTGCCGTTGGGCAGGGTGTATTCGCGGGTCTCGCCGACCTTCGCGTTGATCAGCGCCCCGCCGAGCGGGGAACTGGGGGAGTAGGTCTCCAGGTCGGGGTTGCCCAGGCCCTCTTCGCGGGTCGCGATGAGGAAGGTCTCGGTATCGGACTCGTCACCGTCGTAGTAGACCTTCACCACGGATCCGGGCAGCGCGACACCGGACTTGGTCGGCGCCACGCCGACCTTGGCGTTGTTCAGCAGTTCCTGCAGCTGCCGGATCCGGGCCTCCTGCTGGCCCTGTTCCTCGCGCGCCGCGTGGTAGCCGCCGTTCTCCTTGAGGTCGCCTTCTTCGCGGCGCTCGTTGATCTCGGCGGCGATGACCGGACGATTGGCGATGAGCGCGTCGAGTTCGCTCTTGAGCCTGTCGTGCGACTCCGGGGTCAGCCAGGTCACTTGGGTCTCAGTCATCTCGATCACTCCCTAGTAGTTGTCCCCGGCAGGCCGGGATTCCTGATCACTGCGGCACGGCCCACCCGCAGGCAGGCATGCTTCAGCAGACGGCTATCGCGATCTGCGGGAAGTTCGAAGAACCCCGACAGTCCGACTCCGGGACCCTCCCCGGCATCGACCGCTCCGGCCGCCAATGCAGCAAACACGGCTCCGAGCCCCGGAACCGTGTGTCAGGCCATTTTAGCATGATTCACAAAGATGCAGGTCGGGCGAGTTTTTACCAGCGGGTCAACTGTTCCCGGCCTACTTCTACGACCCTGGCGATACCCACGCGGGCCGGGTCCTAACCCGCACTCACTCTGTTTTCAGGTATCCCGGCACTCGGTCGGTGCACGTGTAGATCGCCGCGGAAGCCGGTCGTTCGGAGGCCTCCACGACCGTGGAGACCCGCACCGTCTTCTCGCCCGCCGTAGGCTGGACCAGCACCTCGCGGCGGCCCACCTCGGTAAGGTCGCGGGACATGGCCCGCACCAGGCACACCACCGGTTTCGATGGATCGGCCCGGGTGAGCCGGATCTTCACCTCGACCGAGGAATCGTCGAGCACGGTGTAGCCCAGTTCCTCGGATTCGATGTCCTTCGGGCCGAACTTCGCCCAGCCCAGATAGGCGACCCCGGCCCCGGCGAGCAGCACCACAGCCGTGAGTACCACCCCGATCAGGCGGCGATTCGGCCGCGCGGTGCGCCGGCCGTAGCGGTCGGCGTTGCGGTCCCGCGCGGAAGCGGCGGCGTCCGGAGAATCCGCCGCGGCAGAGCCGAAGGCGTCCGGGCGGCCGGGTTCCGGCGTGGGATCGGTCATGATTTCGTGCTCCCGGGGGGTAGGTCGGAACAGAATCGGTCCAGATGGAACTATAGGTAACGAAGTCCGAACACCCGCGACCGAGAGCGACGGTGAACGAGAAGTGAGTGGCCTTCGCCTCATGGCGGTGCACGCCCACCCCGACGACGAATCCAGCAAAGGCGGTGCGACCACCGCACGCTACGCCGACGAGGGACACGATGTCCTCGTCGTCACTCTGACCGGCGGGGAACGCGGCAGCATCCTCAACCCCGCCATGGACACACCCGGGGTGCTGGAGCGAATCGAGGAGATCCGGCGCGAGGAGATGGCGGCCGCGGCCGCCGCGCTGGGCGTCCGGCAGACCTGGCTGGGTTTCATCGATTCCGGGCTACCCGAGGGCGACCCGCTGCCGCCGGTGCCGGAGGGATCCTTCGCGCTGGTCCCGCTCGAAGAGGCGACCGAGGCGCTGGTCCGGGTGGTCCGCGAGTTCAAACCGCACGTCATGACCACCTACGACGAGATGGGTGGCTACCCGCACCCGGACCATATCCGGTGCCATGAGGTATCGGTGGCCGCGTTCGAGGCCGCCGGTGATCCGGAGAAGTTCCCCGACGCGGGCGAGCCGTGGACCCCGCTGAAGCTGTACTACGACCACGGCTTCACGATCCGGCGGATGGAGGTGTTCGCCGAAGAGTACGAGAAGCTGGGCGAGCCGTTCCCGCTGCAGGAGTGGCTGGACCGGTCGCGCAAATACGCGGTGGAACGCGGCGACATCATGGCCCGGGTCACCACCCAGGTCGAATGCGGTAAGTACTTCCCACGCCGCGACGACGCGCTGCGCGCCCACGCCACCCAGGTCGATCCGAACGGCGCGTTCTTCGCCATTCCGCTGGAGATGCAGCAGCGGCTGTGGCCGACCGAGGAGTTCGAACTGGCGCGGACCCGGGTCAGCACCGATATCCCGGAAACCGACCTGTTCGCCGGCATCACCGACGAGTACCGCTGATGTGGGCCGTTGCTCTCCCGGTATCGGCGACCGTGCTGCTGGCGCAGACGCCGGGTACGCCGACCGGCCCGGAATTCGGTAAGGCGTCCCCGCTCGGGCTGGCGATCGTGCTGATCCTGCTGGCGGGTACGTTCCTGCTGGTCCGTTCGATGAACAAACATTTGAAGAACCTGCCGGAAACCTTCGAACCCGAACATCCGGAACCCGACCAGGCGGCCGACGAGGGCACCGAGCCCGGGGTACCGCGGCGGGCCGAATCGACCCCGAACGGTGGCAGCGAGGACCGCGACCGTCCGGTGTAGTGCGCGGTTGCCGGCGCTCGCGGTCGCGACCGGGTGGCCCGCTACCAGTCGATCAGGTCCAGCCGGTGCAGGTGCTCGAAAACGAGTAGTGAGCCGGGTGCGACCTCGGGCATGGCGGCGTACTCCGCACCGGTGAAGTAGCGGAATTCGGCGATCTCGCCGAGCGGGCTGGGTTCGGCGGTGACCTCGGCGAGGAAGCAGGTCATGTGCAGCCGGGTCCCGGCGGTGTGTCCGTAGGCCTCGGCCTCGAAGATGCCGAGTTCGCTCACCTCGGTGACGCCGACGCCGAGTTCCTCCCGGACCTCCCGATGCAGCGCCTGCAGCGGGCTCTCCCCCGCATCGATCTTCCCACCGGCCATGTAGAAGACGGTCTTCCCGGTCGAACGGGTCTGGATCAGGCGACGGTCGCGAATATGGGCCAGGGCGGCGGTTCTGATCACGGCTCCACCGTAGAAGTCCGCGCGGGCGCGGGGCTCGGCAGGGCGGCGGCAGGCGTGAGAGGGTGGAAGTGTGAATCGTCTGGGACGCGCGACCTCACCGTACCTGCGTCAGCACGCGGACAATCCCGTGCACTGGCGGGAGTGGGACGCCGACGCGCTGGCCGAAGCCGCCGCGCGTGACGTGCCGATCCTGCTGTCCATCGGGTACGCATCCTGCCACTGGTGTCATGTGATGGCCTACGAATCGTTCGCCGACGAGGCCACCGCCGCGCAGATGAACGCCGACTTCGTGTGTATCAAGGTGGACCGGGAGGAACGCCCGGATCTGGACGCGGTGTACATGAACGCCACGGTCGCGATGACCGGTCAGGGCGGCTGGCCGATGACCTGCTTCCTCACCCCGGCGGGAGAACCGTTCTACTGCGGTACCTACTACCCGAAGGTGCCGCGCGGCGGGATGCCGTCGTTCACCCAGCTGCTCACCGCGATCACCGATACCTGGCGTAACCGCCGCGCCGATGTGGACACGGCGTCCGAGCAGGTGGCCGCCGCCCTGCGCGAGCAGGCGGGCGGGATCCCGAAATCCGAGCTCACCGTCACCACCGAACTGCTCGACCACGCCGTGGCCGCGGTGCTGCGCGATTTCGACGAGACCCACGGCGGCTTCGGCGGCGCGCCGAAGTTCCCGCCCTCCGCGCTGCTGGAGGGTCTGCTGCGCAGCTGGGAACGCACCGGCGACCCGGCGGTGCGGGCCGTGGTGGACCGCACCGCGGAGGCCATGGCCCGTGGCGGTATCTACGACCAGCTGCGCGGCGGTTTCGCCCGCTATTCGGTGGACGCGGCCTGGGTGGTCCCGCATTTCGAGAAGATGCTCTACGACAATGCGCAGCTGCTGCGGTTCTACGCGCATCTGGCGCGCCGGAGTCCCGCGGATCCGCTGCCGCGCCGGATCACCGAAGAGATCGTGCAGTTCCTGCTGGACGATCTGTCCACCGCGCACGGCCTGGCTTCCGCCCTGGACGCCGACACCCATATCGAAGCGGGCAAACCCGGTGTGGAAGGTGCGACCTACGTCTGGAACCCCGCCGAGCTGGTCGGCGAACTCGGGCCCATCGACGGCGCCTGGGCCGCGGAGGTTTTCGGGGTCACCACCGCCGGGAACTTCGAGCAGGGTTGTTCGGTGCTCACCCGACGTACGGATCCGGAGGACAGCGAGCGGCTCGAACGCGCCCGTACCGCGTTGCGCGCCGCCCGGCAGCGCCGACCCCAGCCCGAACGCGACGACAAGGCGGTGACCGCCTGGAACTGCATGGCGATCACCGCGCTCTGTGAGGCCGCCCGCGCACTCGACCGGCGCGACTGGTTCGACGCCGCCTACGATCTCGCGCGGGTGCTCCTGGACCTGCACGTGGTGGACGGCCGGGTGCTGCGCGCCTCGCTCGGCGGGGTCGCCGGTAGCGCGCCAGGCGTACTCGAGGACTACGCCTGGCTGGCCACCGCCCTGCTGGCACTGCACCAGTATTCGGGTTCGGCCGGCTGGCTACCGGATATCCATCGCATCCTGGACGCCGCGATCGCGCATTTCGCCGACCCGGACGAGCCCGGTAGCTGGTTCGACACCGCGGACGACGCCGAAACCCTGATCGCCCGCCCCCGCGACCCCATCGACGGCGCCACCCCCGCGGGGGCGTCCGTGCTGGCCGAAGCCCTGCTGACCGCCTCCGCTGTCGTCGAACCCGACCGCGCCGCGCGCTACCGGGAACTGGCCGAGCACACCCTCGCCCGCGGCGCGATGGTGCTGGCGAAAGCACCGCGCTCGGCCGGCCAGTGGCTGACCGTGGCCGAGGCCGCGCTGCAGGGCCCGCTGCAGATCGCCATCTCCACCACCGGTTATCAACCGGTGGGCGATGCCGAACTGCTGGAGGTCGTGCGGGCCTACGCGCCCGGCGGTGCCGTCGTCGTCCGGGCCGATGTGGACACCGTCCCCCTGCTCACCGACCGGCCTTCGATCGAAGGCACCGCGGCGGCCTACGTGTGCCGGGGACCGGTCTGCGACCTGCCGGTGACGACACCGGACGCCTTGCGCGCCGCCCTGGCCAGGCCCTCGGCCGACACCCGGCGGTAGGAGTGCCCGACGTCGGCCATCGCAAGGGGTGCGCCGGGCGGCGCGTTATCGGCAAGCTGCCGTGCCGGGCGGGGGTCGTAGTTCGTCGGTATTTCGAGTACCGGCTACTCCCCGCCTACCGGTAGCCCGCGCGGTGGCGGCGGACCGGGGTCAGTCGACGGCGGTGCCCTCGAGCTCGACCAGTTGGCCGGGAATGGCCAGCCGGGTGACTCCGAGCATCGTGGTGGCCGGTGCCACGCCGGACGCACCCAGCCGCGAGGCGAGTACGCCGTAGTGCTGGAAGAGCAGGTCGACATCGGTGGTGTAGACGGTGAGCCGGACGAGGTTCACCAAGGACATGCCGGCCTCGCCGAGCACGGCCGTCAAGTTGTCGAGGCTCAACGCCAACTGGGCTGCCATATCACCGGCATGCTGCGGTGTGCCGTCGCCGCTCATCGCGGTCTGCCCCGAGCAGTACAGGGTCCGGCTGTGCCCGGAGACGAGTTCGCCCTGGTTGAACCCCATCTCCGTCGACCATGCCACCGGGTTGACCGCCGTTCGTTCCACTGCCACATCAGCTCCGTTCGATTCGGTGAAGTACGTACGTCCCGCGGCGCGGTAGGCCTGGTTCGGGACGCCGTGGTGGCAAGCCTGCCAACCAATCACGACATCCTGTGTCATGTATTCGGTACAGTTTTCGGATGCGCGCCGACCGGTTGGTGTCACTGGTGCTGCTGCTGCGCGGGCGCGGTCGGCTGACCGCGACCGAACTGGCCGACGAGCTGGAGGTGTCCACCCGCACCGTGCTGCGTGATATCGAGGCGCTGTCCACAGCCGGAGTCCCGGTCTATGCCGAACGCGGCCGGCGCGGCGGTTTCGCGTTGCTGCCCGGATTCCGCACCGAACTCACCGGGCTGAGCCACGATGAGGCGATCGCCCTGCTGGTCGCCGGTTCACGGCGCGGCGCGCAGGCATTCGGTCTCGGCTCGGCGCTTGCTTCGGCCATGCTCAAGGTGGTCGACGCGCTCCCCGAAAGTTATCGGCACACCGCAGCCGATGTGGCGCAGCGATTGCTCATCGACCCGGAAACCGATCTGCTGTCGCGGCGGATGGTCACCGAGGAGGTGCCCGGCAGCATATCGGCCGAGGTCCGGCGCGCGGTGTTGGCCGGGAACAAGCTGCGTATCCACTACGCGGCCGCCGGCCGGAGCCCGGAGTGGCGCACGGTGGACCCGATCGGCCTGGTCACCGTGGGCGGCCAGGCGTACCTGCTGGCCACGCGGTCCGGCGCGGAACGCACCTACCGGCTGTCGCGGGTGTCGGCGGCAGAAGTACTTCCCGAACCGGCCCAGCGCCCGGAACGGGTCGATCTGGGCCGGGTCTGGCAGGAACGCAGCACCCGATTCCGGACCGGCGGAGACCGAATCGACGTCCTGGTGCGGGTGGACCCGGCGCGGCGGGACGAGTTGGTGAACACCGCGCTGGCCGTCCGCACCGAGGAATCCGGCGCGGACGGATGGCTGCGGCTGGAGGTGACCTTCCAGGATGCGCGGCACGCCGAATGGGCGCTGTGGCAGCTCACCACGGACGCGGAAGTCCTGGCCCCGCCGTCCTTGCGCACCTGTCTGCGCGACCGCGCCGCCGCGATCGCCGCTCGCTACGAAGCGCCTTAGCCTCAGCGCGGGGCCTCATGTTCGCGATCGGTCCAGGACGGGGTCGGTGCGTCGATACCACGCAACGCGACGGCTCCGTACTTCACCCATTCCGCGCGCTCGCCCGCCTCGGCGGCATCGACAACACTCTGGGAGACCAGGATGCGCCGCGGCACCTCCTTGGCGCGGCTGGTGAGCCGGGCCGCGGCGTTCACCGCGTCCCCGATCACCGTGTACTCCCGGCGGGTGTCGGTGCCGACGTCCCCGGCGAACACCCGGCCCCGGGCCACGCCGATTCCGATATCGAGTTCGCCCGCCGCCAGGACCTCGTCGCGGATCCGGCGGGCGGCGCGCAGGGCGGGAGTCGCGTTGTCGGCCAGCGCGATCGGGGCGCCGAAGATACACAGCGCCGCGTCACCTTCGAACTTGTTCACCAGCCCGTCGTTGTCCTCGGTCGCGGCGACCACGGTGGCCATGAGCCGGTTCAGTTTGGCCACGAACTCCTGCGGCGGGAGTCCGGTGGAGATCGCCACCGATCCGGTGACGTCCACGAACAGCGCCGAAACCTCCCGTACGTCACCGGTGAGATCGATACCTCCGGCGAGTGCCCGCTCGGCCACCTCCTCGCCGACGTGCCGGCCGAACACGTCCCGCATGCGCAACCGTTCGCGCAGGTTCGCCGACATCTCGTTCACCGAATGTTCCAACCGGCCGATCTCGCTGGCACTGCCCACCGACACCCGGACATCCAGGTCACCCCGGGTGATCCGGTCCACCGCTATTCGCAGTGTCCGCAGGGGCGAGGCCACGGCCCGGGCCAGCGCCCAGGTGGCCAGCACCCCGACGACCAGGCTGATCGCGGCGAGATAGATGCCGGTTCGGATCCGGTGTTCCATGGAGGTAGCCGGATCGGCGAGTACCACGATCAGCGCGCTGAGCGGCATGGCGCCGGAGACAGCCCAGGCCAGCGCCACCCGGATGAACACCGACGAACTCCAGTGCATGGTCGCGCCGAGCACTCCGGCCACGATCGGCACCACCGGCCGGATGACCCGGTCCACGATCAGGTAGGTCAGGCCGGCCGATTCGAGTCCGCCGACGGTGAACATCGCGAGCAGGACGGTGAGATCCTTCTCGGTGGTCAGGCCGGCCAGCAGGATCGCCGACAGCACCACCCCGGGCGCCCACATCACCAGCGAGCGCAGGGTGATGGCGAGCGGCAGGTGCAGGATCCGCCGCGCCTCCTCGGGGGTCGGTTTGCGGGAGCTGTCCAGCCAGGCGAAATAGCTCATCCGGTCGCGCACGGCCAGCGCGATGCCCAGCAGCGACGCGACGATCGGGTAGACGGTGACCAGTATGAGCCCGCTCAACTGTTCGGCGCCGACGCGACCGGGGAAGCCGATGAGTATCAGCTGGGTCACGATGACCGCGAGACCGCTGAGGTGGGCGGCGATGACGACCGACGCCAGCCCCCAGCGGGCGAGGACGGTCCACTGCATCAGCCGGGTGACCATTCCGGCCCGGGGCCGGGATCCGACACTGTAGGCCATCGGCGCGTTACCCGCGGTGGCCGCTGGAGCGTGGGCGGCCGGTATCGAAGGACACGACTCAGCAGCCTAATCGACGTTGCTGGTCAGCGGTCCGGGAACGAGCTCGCTCACCTCAGCAGTACCAGCCAGACCGCCGCGTAGTGGCAGAGCGCGGCCACCACGGTGGCGGCGTGGAAGAACTCGTGGTGGCCGAAGGTGCTCGGCCACGGGTTGGGCCAGCGGGTGGCGTAGAGGACCGCGCCGACGCTGTAGGCCAGCCCACCGGCGACCAGCAGCAGGACCGCCGGCAGGCCGACCGAACGGTAGAGTTCGCCGCCCACCGGCACCACCGCCCAGCCGAGCAGCAGATACAACGGCACCCCCAGCCAGCGCGGGGCGTGTGGCCACAGCACTTTCAACGCCACCCCGGCCAGCGCGCCCGTCCACACTACGGTGAGCAGGACCGGTCCGGTCGGGTCGGGCAGACCGAGCAGCGCGAACGGGGTATAGGTGCCCGCGATGAAGAGGAAGATCATCGAGTGGTCGGCCCGTTTCATCCGGGTTCGCGCCTGGACCGTGGGCCAGGTGATGCGGTGATAGACGGCGCTGACACCGAACAGGGCACAGATGGTGAGCCCGTAGACCAGCGATGCCGCGACGGCTGTCGCCGATACCGTGGCCGACTTCGCGACCAGGGCGATCACGGCCACCGCGGCGATACCGGTGGCCCAGGTATGGATCCAGCCGCGCATCCGGGGTTTGCCCAGTGCGACCAGGGAGTCGGCCGGATTGGGTACCGGATCGCCATTGTCCGGATCGGTTCGCGGATCGACCCCGGCGTCGAGCACAGTGCCGGGCGGATCGAGGTCGCCGGGATCCGAGGGACCCCCGGGGAACTGGTCGGGCACATTACCTCCTGGTCGGCTCTGCACTGGACCGCCTCCTGCGGCAGCGCGACGGGTCCGGCCGGTGGGACCGCGGAAGTTCCGCCGCCCGACCCGCGATCGATAGACAACCCGTGGGTAACCTACGGCGGCGTAGGTTCCTTTCGATGGCTACTGTACCGGCTCGGCCCCGGACACGGGCGGTCTCGCCCGGCCGTGGACTCCACTGCATTCTGCGGCAACTACGGACCCCGACCGGAAAAGGCGTACTGTTGGTCGTCGTGGAATTTCCGAGTCGGCTGCGGGGCTTTCCCTATCGCATCTACGAGGCCCGTCTGGCCAAGCAGCTTGCGGACAAACAGCATCCGCGCCATGTAGCGGTGGTGTGCGACGGCAACCGCCGCTGGGCCCGGGAGAACGGGTTCACCGATATCACCCACGGCCACCGGGTCGGCGCCCTCAAAGTCGCCGAACTGGTCAGCTGGTGCGAAGCCGCGGGAATCGAGCTCGTCACCGTCTACCTGCTCTCCACCGAAAACCTCAGCCGCGGCCAGGAAGAACTGGAAACTCTCTTCGAAGTCATCACCGACGTCGTCGAGGAACTCGCCGCCCCCGAACAGAACTGGCGGGTCCGTATCGTCGGCACCCTGGACGGTCTTCCCGAGCTGGTCGCCAAACGCATGCGCACCGCCACCGAACGCACCCGTGAGCGCACCGGCACCCACGTCAACGTCGCCATCGGCTACGGCGGCCGTCAGGAAATCGCCGACGCCGTCCGCCAACTGGTTCGCCAGGAGATATCGGCCGGCGAAACCGGCGAGGACCTGGTCCAGTCCATTACGGTCAGCGCCATCGGCCAGCACCTCTACACCTCCGGCCAGCCCGACCCCGACCTGGTGATCCGCACCTCCGGCGAACAGCGGCTCTCCGGCTTCCTGCTCTGGCAGAGCGCCTACTCCGAGATCTGGTTCACCGAGGTCTACTGGCCCGAGTTCCGTCGCGTCGACTTCCTCCGCGCCCTCCGCGACTACGCCGCCCGCCACCGCCGCTATGGAACATGAATTTTCGGCGGTGCCGCAGGCGGCGTCGAAAAACACCGTCGATCACAATTTCCGCAGCCGCAGCCGGTTGATCGTATGGTCGGAGTCCTTACGCAGGACCAGGGTCGCGCGAGGGCGGGTGGGCAGGATGTTGTCCACCAGATTCGGGCGGTTGGTGGAGTTCCAGATGTCCTTCGCGGCGGCCGTCGCCTCGGCGTCGGTGAACCTGGCGTAGTGATGGAAATGAGCCTTGGGATCGGCGAAACCGGTGGCTCGCAGGCTCAGGAACCTTCGTACGTACCAGGTTTCGATATCTTCGATCCGCGCGTCCACATAGATGGAGAAATCGAACAGGTCCGAGACCATGAGCCGCGGCCCGGTCTGCAAAACGTTCAACCCTTCGACGATGAGGATATCCGGCTGGCGTACACAGTGGAATTCGCCGGGGACGATATCGTAGGAGATATGTGAATAGACCGGTGCGCACACTTCTTCGGCGCCCGATTTCACTTCGGTGACGAAGCGCAGCAGTTTGCGTCGGTCGTAGCTCTCCGGGAAGCCTTTACGGTGCATGAGCCCGCGCCGGGTGAGTTCCGCCGTGGGGTAGAGGAATCCATCGGTGGTCACCAGGTCGACGCGGGGATGGTGATCCCAGCGGGCCAGCAGTGCCTGTAGTACGCGGGCCGTGGTGGATTTGCCGACCGCCACGCTGCCGGCCACACCGATCACGAAGGGGACCTGTTTGTCCGGATGTGATTCCCCGAGGAAGGTGGCGGTGGCCGCGAACAAACGTTGTCTCGCCGCCACCTGCAGGTGGATCAACCGGGCCAGCGGCAGATAGACCTCGGCGACTTCTTCCAGGTCGATCTGTTCGCCCAGACCCCGCAGGCCGATCAGTTCCTCTTCGGTGAGCACCAGCGGAGTCGATTTGCGCAGTTCCCGCCACCGTTTCCGGTCGAATTCCACATACGGACTCGGCTCGCTCGCCTTGGCCATCTACTCAGCGCTCCACTCTGCCGGACACTCGTGCTCGCGGTGCCTTGCGCGTGGGATTCCGCCGCTGCGGCTGTCGCGACCCCGGCAGGTCCGGCGCTCTGGCTGTGCCCTCATGGCTGAATTCTGCCCCTCGCGGGGGAGCAGGCGAACGAGGGGGTCCATTACGCTCCGGCCGGCCGCGGATTGTGTATGGGCTTCGCCCGAGCACGCCCGTTAGGGTCGGTGCCATGGAAGCCCACCCCCTGGTGATCGAATATTTGCGGCTCGGTCTGGCATTCGACCGGATCGAAGAGGGGTTCGTCGACGCCTACACGGCCGACCCGCGGCTGCGGCAGGAGGTCGAGAACGCGCCGAAGCCCGAACCCCGGGAGCTGGCCCGGACGGCCGCGCGGTTACGTGCGGAACTCCCGAACGCCGGTCTCACCGCCCAGCGGTCCGAGTTCATCGATGCGCATCTGCGGGCGCTGGAATGTTCGGGCCGCAAGTTCGCCGGGGACGATATCGGTTTCATCGACGAGGTCCGCGCCTATTTCGACGTCGAGATCGCGCCCGGCGATCCCGCCGACTACCAGGAGGCGCATCGCCGGATCGACGAGGTCCTGGGCGGATCGGGCCCGTTGGCGGAACGGATGGCGGCCCATCGCAAAGCCGACGAGATCCCGCCGGACAAGCTCGAGGCCTGCGTCGAAGCGTTCTCCGGCGCGCTGCGCGAACTGGTCCGCGCCCGGTACCCGCTACCCGACCACGAACACGTCACCTACGAGGTGGTCGGCGACAAGCCGTGGTCCGGTTTCAACTATTACCTCGGCAACTACCGTTCGACGGTCGCCATCAACTCCGACCTGCGCCAGCACATGGCGAATCTGCCCCGGCTCATCTCGCACGAGTCCTACCCCGGGCACCACACAGAGCACTGCCGCAAAGAGGCCGGCCTGGTGGCCGCCGGGCAGGCCGAGCAGACGATCTTCCTGGTCAACACCCCGCAATGCCTGATGGCCGAAGGACTGGCGGACCTCGCGTTGCGCTCGATCGTCGGGCCCGGATGGGGCCGGTGGGCCCAGGAGATCTACGCCGACCTCGGACTGCGGTTCGACGGTGAACGCGCCGAACGGCTCGCCGAGGCCTCCGGCCAACTGCTCGGGGTCCGGCAGGATGCCGCGCTCATGCTGCACGACCAGGGCAAGGACGCCGACGACGTGGCCGCCTTCCTGGAGCGCTGGTCGCTCACCACACCCGACCGCGCCCGCCAGTCGCTGCGCTTCCTGTCCTCACCGCTGTGGCGGGCCTACATCAGCACCTACGTCGAGGGCTACCGGCTGCTGGGGGGCTGGCTCGACCGCGCCACCGACGAGGACGACCGTGCCGACCGCTTCCGCCGTCTGCTGGACGAACCCCTCATCCCCTCAGCCCTCCGCGCCGCCTGACCATGGCGCCGCGCTCTGTCCGCTCCGGATGGCCGGCCTTCGTGGCCGGGGTCACGAGGGTGCCCCGGCCATGCCGCGCCGAAGGCGGGGCAGATAAACCCATCCCGGAGGTGACTCATACACTGGCGTGGTGACGCAGACGACCGCCTCTGTCAATACCCAGTCTCTCGGTGAGCTCGATCCCGAACTCGCCACCGCGATGGCGGGTGAGCTCGCCCGGGAACGCGACACCCTGGAAATGATCGCGTCGGAGAACTTCGTGCCGCGCGCGGTGTTGCAGGCGCAGGGCAGTGTGCTCACCAACAAGTACGCCGAGGGTTATCCGGGCCGTCGCTACTACGGCGGCTGCGAACACGTCGATGTGGTCGAGAACCTCGCCCGCGAGCGCGCCAAGGCGCTGTTCGGCGCCGATTTCGCGAATGTGCAGCCGCATTCCGGCGCGCAGGCCAACGCCGCGGTGCTGATGGCGCTGCTCGATCCGGGTGACCGTTTGCTCGGCCTGGACCTGGCCCACGGCGGCCACCTCACCCACGGCATGCGGCTGAACTTCTCCGGCAAGCTGTACGACGTCCACTCCTACGGGGTCTCCAAGGAAGACCACCGGGTGGATATGGACAATGTGCGGGCGATCGCGCGGGAGGCGCGGCCTAAGGTGATCGTCGCCGGATGGTCGGCGTACCCGCGGCACCAGGATTTCGCGGCGTTCCGGGAGATCGCCGACGAGGTCGGCGCCTATCTGTGGGTCGATATGGCGCATTTCGCCGGACTGGTCGCCGCCGGCCTGCACCCCTCCCCGGTCCCGCACGCCGACGTGGTCTCCTCCACCGTCCACAAAACCCTCGGCGGCCCCCGCTCGGGCCTCATCCTGGCGAAACAGGACTACGCCAAGAAGCTCAACAGTTCGGTGTTCCCCGGGCAGCAGGGCGGCCCGCTGATGCATGTCATCGCCGCGAAGGCGGTGGCGTTCAAGATCGCCGGCACCCCCGAGTTCGCCGAACGCCAGCAGCGCACCCTGACCGGCGCCAAGATTCTCGCCGAACGCCTCACCGGCGCCGACGTCGCGGGTAAGGGCATCAGCGTCCTCACCGGCGGCACCGACGTCCACCTGGTCCTGGTCGACCTGCGCAACTCCGACCTCGACGGCCAGCAGGGCGAAGACCTGCTGCACGAGGTCGGCATCACGGTCAACCGCAACGCCGTCCCCTTCGACCCGCGCCCCCCGATGGTCACCTCGGGGCTGCGTATCGGCACCGCCGCCTTGGCCACCCGCGGTTTCGGCGACACCGAGTTCGCCGAGGTCGCCGATATCATCGCCACCGCCCTCGCGGGCGGCGCCGACCTGGACGCACTGCGCGGCCGGGTCAAGAAACTCGCCAATGATTTCCCGCTCTACCAGGGCCTGGAGGACTGGAACCTGTTGTGATTTTCGGGGTCTGTGTTCTCGACGCGCCAGCGCGCCGAGAACACAGCGCCCTGGCTCCTACCGGAGCGGCGTCCTAGGCTCGGATGATGGATACCGATCTGAATCAGGACGCGGTCACCACGGTCCGCGAGTTCTTCACCGCGATGGAGATCGGCGCGCTCGACGAGGCGCTGGAACTGGTGCATCCCGATATCGTCTGGAAGAACACCTCGCTGCCGGATGTGCGCGGGGCGCGGCGGGTCGGGAAGTTGCTTCGGGGCCTGGACCGGGAGCAGTTCGGGTTCTCAGCGCAGATGCACCATATCGCCGCGGACGGATCGGTGGTGCTCACCGACCGCACCGATGTGCTGCGGTTCGGGCCGGTGCGCATCTCATTCTGGGTGATGGGAACCTTCGAACTGCGGGACGGCCGGATCGTGCTGTGGCACGACCATTTCAGCTGGGAGAACTTCCTGCGCGGTACCGCGGCCGGGGTCGTGAAGGCACTTTTCGGTCGCTGACCTGCCGGGTCGCCATCGCGCGGGCGCCGTTCGAGAGCGCCGTGGAGTGCTCTCGAACGGCTGCGTCGTGCGCCGGGCCCTATGCGTTGGGCCCGTATTCCTCCAGCATCTCGGTGACCAGTGCGGCGATCGGCGACCGCTCACTGCGGGTCAGGGTGATATGCGCGAACAAGGGGTGGCCCTTGAGCTTTTCGACCACCGCCGCGACACCGTCGTGCCGGCCGACCCGCAGATTGTCGCGCTGCGCCACATCGTGGGTCAGGACCACCCGGGAACCGCTGCCGAGCCGGCTCAGTACCGTCAGCAGGACATTGCGTTCCAGTGACTGGGCTTCGTCCACGATCACGAACGAATCGTGCAGGGACCGGCCTCGAATATGGGTCAGCGGGAGAACTTCCAGCATATCCCGGCTGAGTACCTCCTCCATGACCTCGCGGCTGGCCAGACCGTCCAGGGTGTCGAAGACGGCTTGTGCCCAGGGGCCCATCTTCTCGTTCTCGGTGCCCGGCAGATAACCGAGTTCCTGACCGCCCACCGCGTACAGCGGCCGGAAGACCACGACCTTGCGCTGGGTGCGCTTCTCCAGCACCGCTTCCAGGCCGGCGGTGAGCGCCAGTGCGGATTTACCGGTGCCGGCGCGGCCGCCCAGCGAAACGATGCCGACGCTCTCGTCGAGCAGCAGGTCCAATGCCACCCGCTGTTCCGCGGAGCGGCCGTGCAGCCCGAAGGCTTCCCGTTCCCGCACCAGCTGCACCCGTTTGTCCGGTGTCACCCGGCCGAGGGCGCTGGAATTGTTGCCCAGGAGCCGGATTCCGGTGTGGCAGGGCAGTTCTCGTGCCTCGTCGAGATCGACGACCGATTCGCTGTAGAGCCGGTCGACGATGTCGGAGGCGGTGTCGATCTCGACCATGCCCGTCCAACCGGAGGTCACCACATCCTGTGCGTGATATCCCTCCGCCCGCAGACCTACCGCGCTGGCCTTCACCCGCATCGGAATGTCCTTGGACACCAGCACGACCTGGCATCCGTCGGCCGCGAGGTTCAACGCGCAGGCCAGGATGCGGGAATCGTTGCTCTCGGTGCGGAAACCGACCGGCAACACCGAGGGGTCGGTGTGGTTCAGCTCCACCTGCAACGTGCCACCGTCGGTGCCGATCGGCAGCGGTTCGTCGAGCCGGCCGTGGGCCACCCGCAGATCGTCGAGCATGCGCAGGGCCTCGCGGGCGAACCAGCCGAGTTCGTGATGGTGTCGTTTACCTTCGAGTTCGCTGATCACGACCAGCGGCAACACCACATGATGTTCGCCGAACCGGGTCACTGCCCAGGGGTCCGACAGCAGCACCGAGGTGTCGATGACGAAGGTTTTCAAACCTTTCTCAATGAAGCGAGAATTCGCCGAAGGGGCGGATACGGAGCGATTATCAGTCACGGTAGGCTCCTATGGTCTGCGCGGCACCCACACAGACAGTCTCGCTGGGCCGGTAGGTCCGGATGGCTGCTGACGTGGTGCGTCAGTGGCCACGAGGACCGGGTGCCGGCCCCCTCGTACTGAGTTTCTCAGTCACGGTCAGGACCTCCCGAGCGAACCGCAACGTGCGACCCGCCACTCCGAAGCTACCTCCTCACCACCCCTGTGCGCTCGGAGAAATGCGGGAGGCTTTGGTGAATTCACTGTGAACTGGCCCCGGTTCGGCCGGTTTCACGCAGGTCAGCATGGGTATCGACGGCCCGCGATCGATTCGGATCAGGTATCGGTGAAACTCACGCTGTCCCGGCGCTTGGGCGGCGTGTTCGCTCCGGGTTCGCCTTCGTGTCGCGCGGCGCGGGGTCACCTCACTCGCGCAACTGCTCCACCAGTACCGGAACGTGGCTGTGACCCGGCTCTTTGACCGCGGTGACCAAAGTCACCGGCGGGCTGCCCCCGGCGCGCTCCCGTAACCGGTGCAGTATCTCGCGGGCCGCAGGCTCGGCGAGCTCGGCCCGGTAGCGGTCGGCGAATTCGGTGCGCCGGCCGTCGGGATCCTCGTGGAACCACCGGCGCAACTCGGTCGAGGGGGTGATCTCCTTGGCCCATTCGTCGATCCGGGCGACGGCCTTGGCGAGGCCGCGCGGCCACAGGCGGTCGACCAGTACCCGGTATCCGTCGTCGGCCGCGGGGGCTTCGTAGACGCGTTTGACCTGGAAGCCGGGCGGTGGGGTGAGGGTTTCGTCGGTCATCGGGTCATCGCAGCACGGTATCGGCCCGGAGGGGGTACGCCACGCGGCGACGGCCCGGCGACCCTCCCGGAAACCGGGCCCGGAACCCGGCGCCGGGATTAGAGTCGGCCATATGACCCAGCACGAGGAGTTGGACAAGCTCTCGTCGAAGGAACTGCACGACCGCGCGGTGAGGCTCGCGGTGCGGCACGGTGACATCCGCTTCCTCTGGGAACTGCTGACCCGGATCCCGGCGGCGGAGGCCACGGCGGGCCGGGCCGGCGAGAGCGAAGCCGATATCAAATGGGTGGTGCCCATGCTCGACGACTATATTCACGCAGGTGACGGCGAACTCGCCGAGGCGCTGCGCGAGTTCTATCTGGAGTACCTGAAGCAGCATTCCTGATCGTGGCGCAGCGATGCGCACCGCGGACCCGCCGCGGTGCCGGATCGCCACGGCCTCGGTTCACTCGCCGCGGTACCCCCCGAAGAACGCGGTGATCTCGGCGGCCATGAGATCCGCCGCGACATGGTGCAGGTAGTGGGTGTGCACGTCGTGTGTACGCCACGACACGATGTGGTGATCGCGCTCGGCGAACCGCCGGATCCCGTGGAAATCGCCGGTCGAGCCGCACAATGCCAGCGGCACGGTCGACGGCGCGGTGGAAGCGGGGGCCTTGTCCTTCTCGAAGTAATGCCGGATCGCCGAACCCGCCGTGCCGGTGAACCAGTGGACGGCGATATTGGCGATCACGAACTCGTCGTCCAAATCCGGGCCCAGGAGCTGTCCATTCCAGCCGAGCAGGCCCGAGGGTGAATCCGCGAGGGCGTGCGCGAGGGTCTGCGGCTGCTGTGATTGCAGCACATTGAAACCCATCTTGTTCGCCACGAACCAGTTCAGGGTTTCCAGTGACCGCTGCTCGTCGGCATCCAGGTCCGCCAGCTCGGTGGGGTCGCCCGAGGGGAACGAATACACCTGGGCAACATGCAATCCCACGACACGGTCCGGCGCGATACGGCCCAGTTCGACCGAGATCGACGACCCGCCGTCGTTGCCCACCGCGCCGTATCGCTCGTAGCCGAGCCGGCTCATCAGCTCGGCCCAGGCGCGGGCGATCCGCTGGTCGTTCCAGCCCTTCTCGGTGGTGGGTCCGGAGAAACCGTAACCGGGGACCGAGGGGATGACGAGATCGAAACCCGCGGCGGTCAGCGGCTCGATCAGGCGCAGGAATTCGATGAAGGTGCCGGGCCAGCCGTGGGTGAGGACCAGCGGGAACCCGGTGCCCTGCTGCGCGCGTACATGCAGGAAGTGGATCCGCTGACCGTCGATCTCGGTCACGAAGTGGGGGTGGGCGTTGAGCTGCTCCTCCGTCTTCCGCCAATCGAGCTGCAGCCACTGCTCCGCCAGGGCGCGTACCCGGTCGACGCTCACGCCGTACTCCTCGCCGGAGCCCGGGATCTGGTCGGCCCAGCGGCTGCGCCGGAGCCGGTTGCGCAGATCGTCGATATCGGCCTGGGCGACCTCGATGCGGAAGGGCTGGATGGTGGCCATATCGAATCCTTTGTTCGGAACGGAATGCTTTGTTCTGTTTGAAGAATAGCAGAACGGAACATTCCGTTTCAAGTGCTATGCTCGGCGCATGCCGAAATCAGCGGAAACCCCTGCTCACAAGCCTCTGGGCGGCCGTAGAGCGCAGGCCGCCCGCAACGACAGTCTCGTCCTGGAAGCCGCTCGGGAGGTGTTCCTGGCCGAACCGAAGGCACCGATCGCCGCGGTGGCCGAACGGGCGGGCGTCGGAATCAGCGCGCTCTACCGCCGCTATCCCAGCAAGGAAGCGCTCCTGCGCACGCTGTGCCACGAGGGGCTGCGCCGCTACAACGCGGAGGCCGACGCCGCGCTGGCCGAACCCGACGGCTGGCAGGCCCTGGTGGGATTCCTGGAGCGAGTGGTCGACGCCGACGTGCATTCCCTGACAGTCCATCTCGCCGGCACCTTCGAACCCGACCCGGGGATGCGGCCCGAGGTGACGCACGCCGACGAGGTGAACACGAAGCTGGTGCGCCGGGCGCAGGCGGCGGGCCGGCTGCGGGAGGGGGTGACGCCGCAGGATATCGGCCTGGTACTGGAAGCGTGCGCGGCGGTTTCGACACCCGACCGGCAGCGCACCGCGCAACTGCGCCGCCGGGTGCTCGCGGTACTGATCGCCGGGTTGGCCGCCGAGGGCGAGCTGCCGGGCCCGCCACCGCGGCCGGGTGAGTTCGCCTGGCGGTGGCAACGCGCCGGAACCCACCCGGCACGGCCGCCGGAAGCGGATCAGCCGGCGTAGGCCTCCCGCATGGCCTGCAGGTCGATCTTCTTCATCTGATACATGGCCGCGAGAGCGCGGTCGACCGCCACCGGATCGTCACCGGAGAGCAGTTCGTTGGCCTCGCTGGGCCAGATCTGCCACGGCACCCCGTACTTGTCGTTGAGCCAGCCGCACTGCACCTCCTCGCCGCCGTCGGCCAGCAGCGCCTCCCACAGCCGGTCCACCTCGGCCTGATCACCACAGTTGACCAGCAGCGACATCGCGTGGGTGTAGTGATAGTCGCCGCCGCCGTTGATAGCGGTGAACTGCTGGCCGGCGAGCTGGAAATCGACCAGCATCACCGTCCCCGCTTCCCGCATGCCCGAATCCGTATAGCGCTGCACCCCGGTGATCTTCCCGTCCGGAAACAGGGAACAGTAGAACTCCGCGGCCTCCTCGGCCTGGGTGTCGTACCAGAGATTGGTGACGATCTTCTGCATGACGATCCTCCTCGGCTGACGGCTGGTATGCACTGACGACGGATCCCGGAGCCCAAACTGATCGGCTCCGGCCGAATTCGATCGATGATCCGATACCGGGTCGCCGCATACGGCCCGACCCGCCGAGCCCGGTCGGCGGTAGTCGGGGGCCGGGTCCCTCGCGGCTCCCGTTGTCCACTCCGCCGCCTCGGAACCGGGCGGCCCCGAGCGCCGAGGCGAACCATCGGAGCCGCGAGGAGGTTCCGGCGGAAGCGCGCCCCGACTCACCTGAAGAGGAGCGCAGCACTGTCAGTGCTCAATGGTCGCCGTTCTCTGGACGGTCGGCCGCACTCGCGCCTGTCGGCGGTGGCGGCGCGGCTTCGAGGCGGAGGAACTCCTCGTCGGTGAGCAGCCGGGACCGGATCAGGAACCGCACACCCTCCGGGGCCTCCAGAGAGAATCCGCTTCCGCGCCCGGGCACCACGTCCACCGTCAGATGGGTGTGCTTCCAGTACTGGTACTGGTCCGCGCTCATCCAGAACGGGGTGTCCACATCCACCTGCCCCAGCAGCACATCCTGCGCCCCGACCCGGAACTCACCCCGCGGGTAACACATGGGTGCGCTGCCGTCGCAGCACCCGCCGGACTGGTGGAACATCACCGGACCGTGCCGTTCGATCAGCTCGTGCAGCAGATCGGCGGCGGTCGCGGTGAGTTCCACCCGGTTCGGGTCCGGCATCAGAAGAACCCGAGCTTCTGCGGTGAGTAGCTGACCAGCAGGTTCTTGGTCTGCTGGTAGTGGTCCAGCATCTGCGCGTGGTTCTCCCGGCCGATACCCGACTTCTTGTAGCCGCCGAATGCCGCGTGCGCCGGATAGGCGTGATAGCAGTTCGTCCACACGCGGCCGGCCTTGATACCGCGGCCGAGCCGGTAGGCGGTATTGCCGTCCCGGGTCCAGACACCCGCGCCGAGACCGTAGAGGGTGTCGTTCGCGATCTTCAGGGCCTCCTCGGTGGAATCGAATGTGGTGACCGAGACGACCGGGCCGAAGATCTCCTCCTGGAAGATGCGCATATCGTTGCTGCCCTTGAAGATGGTCGGCTCCACGTAGAAGCCGTTCGGGTAGCCCTCGACCGAACGGGAACCGCCGCCGGTGAGTACCTCGGCGCCTTCCTTCTTGCCGATATCGATGTAGGACAGGATCTTCTCGAGCTGGTCGTTACTGGCCTGCGCGCCGATCATGGTTGCGTCGTCGAGCGGATCGCCGCTCACAATGGCCTTGGTGCGCTCCACACAGCGGGCCATGAACTCGTCGTAGATCGACGAATGGACGAGCGCCCGCGACGGACAGGTGCAGACCTCGCCCTGGTTCAGCGCGAACATCACGAAACCCTCGACCGCCTTGTCCAGGAAATCGTCGTCGGCCGCCATGACATCCGGCAGGAAGATATTCGGACTCTTCCCGCCCAGTTCCAGGGTGACCGGGATGATGTTCTCGCTCGCGTACTGCATGATCAACCGGCCCGTTGTGGTCTCTCCGGTGAACGCCACCTTCGCCACCCGCGGACTCGACGCCAGCGGCTTACCGGTCTCCACCCCGAAGCCGTTCACCACGTTCAGCACACCCGGCGGCAACAGATCGCCGATCAGCTCGACCACCTTCATGATCGACGCCGGCGTCTGCTCTGCCGGTTTCAGCACCACCGCGTTACCGGCCGCCAGCGCCGGCGCCAATTTCCAGGTGGCCATGAGAATCGGGAAATTCCACGGAATAATCTGACCCACCACACCCAGCGGCTCGTGGAAGTGATAGGCGATGGTATCGGCGTCGATCTCGCTGATCCCGCCTTCCTGGGCGCGGATGGCCCCGGCGAAATACCGGAAATGATCCACCGCCAGCGGCAGGTCCGCCGCCTTCGTCTCCCGGACCGGTTTCCCGTTCTCCCAGGTCTCGGCGACCGCCAGCGCCTCCAGATTCTCCTCGATCCGATCCGCGATCTTGTTGAGGATATTCGCGCGTTCGGTGGTGGACGTGGCTCCCCACCCGTCGGCGGCCGCATGCGCGGCATCCAGCGCCAGCTCCACATCGGGTGCGGTGGACCGCGCCACCTCGCAGAAGGTTTCGCCATCGACCGGAGACGGATTGTCGAAGTATCTACCTTCGACGGGCGCGGTCCACTCACCCCCGATGAAATTGTCGTATCGGCGGGCATAGCTGACGATGCTGCCGTCGGCACCGGGCTTGGCGTAGGTCATGAGGTACTCCTCGAAGTGGATTCATGCGGTGCGCGGAGGCCGAAGCGAAGGCGGAGGTATCGCATCATGACGAACTCCTCGGTCGACTCGGGCGTTGAACGCGCGCCGGATAGAGCGTGATGTACCTCACTATGCCGCGTAACCGGCAGTAGTACGCCGGGTTCGCGACGAAACGTGGGCTCGATTCCGGCGTGGAGCCGGATCGGCCCTGGTCGAGGTGGTGGCAGCCGGAAAACCGAGGTCGACGGCGGGGGATGCGTGCCCGGAATCGCGCGGGCCGGGCGTGGACGCCCCGCTGACCGAGCGTCCGGGATATAGCGCCGACCGATCGGCAACAGTCGGCGGGCCGTGGGGAACGAAACGGACTGCCGCGAGGCGATTCCGCGGTACCGGGGTCCCGGCGGAACCGGAGTGGGGGCGGGTGCGTCCAGTATGGTGAGTGAAGTTTACGGAAGGGTGGGCCGAGCGGGATGGATGTGGGGCAGGGGACCGCGAACGCGCTGTATCAGCAAGCTGTGGCGGGGACATTCCGGATGGAGCGGGGGGCCGCGGAACGGTGTGCGGCGGTGTACACGCGGTTGGTCGACACGTGTGTGGACAAGCAACTCGATGAGTTGAGGCGCATAGTCCGTCTGGACGGGTTCGGGGGATTCCGCTCGGCCGAACAACTCCAGAGTGGGTTCCAGGAAAAACACGTCCTCACCATTGACGCGGTGGCGGGGCTGAAGGAGGCCGCCTTGCGGATGGCTGCGGCTTTCCTCCAGGCCGGTGGCGAGTTCGAAGAGGCAGATGAAATGAACAGGCGCGCGATCGATGCGGCGGCGGAGGTTCAGCAGTTATGACACTAACGAGATTTGCGACTGCCACGGCATCCTGTGCTCTGATGATGTTGAGCGTCGGCTGTTCACAGGGCTCGGAGGCTCCTGCCGAAGGGCCGCCGGTGGCGGCAGGTACATCGACCAGTCCGGGAAGTGTGGCATCTCGTCCGACTCTCACCGCGCCCAACCTGCAGCCACCGGTGGAACAAAACGAGTACACAACCGATGGCCGGGCGGAGGTCGTCTTCGACCCGTGTACCTGGATCAGCGATGACGCCGTCTCACGCGCGGGGCTGGATCCGGCGAGTCGGCGGCGAGGCCGGGATCTTATCGCCGAGTACACGTTCTTGACCTGTGACTTCGACGGATTGAACTGGGACCTGCAGATCGATTCCGGGAATCTGAGCTGGCAAGAGGACGTGGACAAGAACGGCGCAAACAGTGAGCCGTTGACGATCAACGGTCGGGAGGCGATGTGGGTTCGCGATCCTCGATTGGTAAAGACGTGCGATATTCACGTCCGTACCAAGGTGGGGTTCGTAATCTTCAGCACTTCAAGGACTTTCGAAGGTTCAGAGGCGGGTTTGGAGCGCTGCGACGGAGTGCTGCACATTGCCGAGACTCTCGAGCCTTCTATCGGGCCGGACAACTGACCATGGGCGGAGAACAGCAACCTTCGCAATTGGGGTTCTTCGGCCCAGCGCTCGGCATAGACCCATCTGCGGTGAAGGCCCGGCTCACGGCACAGCAAGTTCAATCGGGCGCGGAACACGTCGGGTCTCAGGTATCCCACGGCGGTCGTGATCCGTCCTATATCACTGAAATGGAGCAGTTCGAAGGGCTCTCGCACCAAGAGATCTACGCCAAGGTCCAGGCCATGGATCCCGTTGCCATGCGTCGGTTCGCCGATACCTATGGGGCAGTCGCCGTCGCTCTCAGCGGCGGATTGCTCGGTGCTCACCTGTCCATTCAGCGAGAGCTTTCCGACGGCCTGGACGGGGAGTTCGCCGATGCCGCCAATCGGGCTGCGCGGAAGTTCTACGATCAGGCGACGGATGTGCAGGAAGTGATCCGCGCGGTGGGGTTGAGGGTCGAAGCCGCTGCTTACGGTGCGGAGGTCGTGAGAAAATCCGTCCCCCCGCCTCCTACCGTTTCCCCAGGTACAAACCCGGCGATCGCCACGTCCGTGGTCGATCCGGCCCAGATCGCGCAGACGGTTGTCGGCGCAACCGACCCCGCTGCTGCCGCCGCACTCGATCGCTACAAGGAAGACCAACGGCTGGTCGCGGTGGAAGCCATGAATATGGCGTACAAGCCGACCTACCAGCCCGCGGGTGACGGCGTGCCGACCTTCGTGCCGGTTCAGGCGCCGGGTGACGGGCCGGGGCCGTCTGTTCCGGGTGGGACGTCCACCACCGGACCCAACGGCACCACAACGACCTCCTCCGCTCCCGGCGGTGAAACTCCGGGTTCCGAAACGCCCGGCGAGCGCGACACCGAGGGGAAGAGCACCGAAACCGCTGGTACAGAAGAGGATTCGCAGACCACCGCGGCCGGATCGAACGACAACCCGACCACCCGGCAGCCGAACACGACGACAACCACTAACCCGGCCGGCGACCCGCAGCGCACTACACCGTCGACCACCACCACCGGTTCGCCCTCTGTACCTACCGGTACTCCGGCCGGGACGCCCGGTGGCACCCCGCAGACGCAGACCCCGGGCAAGACGGTGACCGGGGCTCCCGGTGGGCCCAACACCTCCACCGGGTCTCCGAGTGCGGCTTCCACGGCCGCGGGTACCAGCCGGGGGATGTCCGGGATGCCGGGCATGATGTCCCCGGGCGCGGGCAAGCGCGGTGAGGACGACGACGAGCACAAGACTCCCGACTACCTGATCCAGGATCGTGAAGAAGAGTTGTTCGGTCCTCGGATCAGTGCCCTGGGTGGTGTTCTCGGGGCCGATGCCCCCGCCGCGCAGCCGGCCGATGATCGCGGTGACCGGCGGTGAAATGGGAGTTCGCCCCGGACGAATTCGTGCACGTCTGGAAGGAGACCGGTAAGGACCGGTATCCGTATCCCCTGGAGGTGCGATCGTCGGTGCGCTGGGAGGACGAGTTCCAGCGGTTGGCGGCCGGGATCGCGTCCGCGTACCCGCGAGGTGGTGATCCCGACCTCACCGCCGCGTTGCGAGTCGCCGCCGACCCCGAGTACACGCTGACCCTCTCAGGTAGCCGCCGGCACCGGATCCGCGCATACGGCGCGTTCGCTGGGCAGGTGGCCGTCACCGCCGTGCAATTCCCCGGCACCACTACCGATTTCGACGGCAAGTTCGTGCTGCAGATCGGCTCGTCCTCGCTTGTCCGCAGAATCTTTCTACAAATACTCGGGGAACAGCCCAAGGGAAGCCGGGCACCGCTGGTGGAGAGTATCGACCGGCTCCGTGACACCTATGAGGTGTGGAACGGCGGCAAACCCCAGCCCGCCGACCGGATGCGCCGACTGCTGAAGGCGCCGCGCGCGGGATCCGGGTTCCTGGAGGCGCGCCACCGGTTGCGTGAACCGGACCCGCCGCCACCTCGCTACCTGAGCTGGTTCGATGTCGCCGACGATGGGCGCTATATCTATCGGCACCGCTACCAGGATTTCCATATCGACCCGATCTCGCACGCGGAGTTGAGTCGCGAGATCGACCGGCTCGTCTCCACCGGACACGACTGAGCAGGAGCGAGCTCACCCGGCTACCGGGGATTTCGATCGGTGAGCAGTTGTCTCGCGGGCGTAGCGAGGTATCGAGCAGGTGTTCCAGGCCCACGCGGGGGCCGGGTCCGGCATCCATCGAGGGGAATTCCGGTGACCTGGACCTCACGCGTGGCACGCCAACATCGCCGGGACGCGGCATAGGCTCGGGAACATGAGCGAGGAGAAGCAGTACCGCATCGAGCACGACACCATGGGCGAGGTCCGGGTTCCGGTGGACGCGCTGTGGCGTGCCCAGACTCAGCGGGCGGTGGAGAACTTCCCGATCAGCGGGCGAGGGCTGGAGCGGGCGCAGATCCGGGCGCTCGGGCTGTTGAAGGGGGCCTGCGCGGTCGTCAACCGGGATCTGGGGTTGCTCGATGAGGAGCGGGCCGCGGCGATCGTCGCGGCCGCGACCGAGATCGCGGAGGGCCGCCACGACGACCAGTTCCCGATCGATGTGTTCCAGACCGGGTCGGGGACCAGTTCGAATATGAACGCCAACGAGGTGATCGCCTCGATCGCGGCCGCGCGCGGGGTCACCGTGCACCCGAACGATCACGTGAACATGTCCCAGTCGTCGAACGACACCTTCCCGACCGCGACCCATCTGGCGGCCACCGAGGCCGTGATCAAGGATCTGCTGCCCGCCCTGGAGCATCTGCGGCTGGCGCTGCTGGACAAGGCGACCGAATGGCGCACGGTGGTGAAGTCGGGGCGCACCCATCTGATGGACGCGGTCCCGGTGACGCTGGGCCAGGAGTTCGGCGGCTACACCCGGCAGGTCGCGGCGGGTATGGAGCGGCTGCTGGCGACACTGCCGCGGCTGGGTGAACTGCCGATCGGCGGTACCGCGGTCGGGACCGGGCTGAACGCGCCCGCCGGGTTCGGGGCGAAGGTGGTGGCGGAGTTGGTGCGGGCCAGCGGGATCGACGCGCTGACCGAGGCCGAGGATCATTTCGAGGCGCAGGCGGCGCGGGACGGGCTGGTGGAGGTCTCCGGGGCGCTGCGCACGGTCGCGGTGAGCCTGACCAAGATCGCCAACGATATCCGCTGGATGGGTTCGGGCCCGCTGACCGGGCTGGGTGAACTGCAACTGCCCGACCTGCAGCCGGGCAGTTCCATCATGCCCGGAAAGGTGAATCCGGTACTGCCGGAGGCGGTCACCCAGGTGGCGGCGCAGGTGATCGGAAACGATGCCGCGGTGGCTTTCGCGGGGGCGGGCGGCCATTTCGAGCTGAATGTCTATATCCCGGTGATGGCGCGTAATGTGCTCGAATCCATCCGGCTGCTGGCGGCGGTGTCCCGGCTGTTCGCCGACCGGTGTGTGCACGGGCTGACCGCCGACGTCGAACGGCTGCGTACCCTGGCCGAATCCTCGCCTTCCATCGTGACCCCGCTGAATTCGGCGATCGGTTACGAGGAGGCGGCGGCGGTGGCCAAACAGGCGCTGCGGGAGCAGAAGACGATCCGTCAGACGGTGATCGATCGCGGACTGATCGGCGACGGGTTGAGCGAGGAGGAACTCGACCGGCGCCTGGACGTCCTGTCCATGACGAATATCGACAACGACTGATGCCGCGCCGCCCCGGGGACCCGGGATGACGCGGCATTCGGTGCGACGCGACCGTCGATCGACGGTCGCGTCGCACCGTAGGTGGATTCAGGGTCGGAAGCGGGCCAGCTCTTCGCGGGCCGCCTCCCCGGATTCGCCGAGGTCGGTGCGGCCGAACACATCCCAGCGCCGCAGCAGCGGCGCGAAGATCAGCTCGTCCTGTTTCTCCGGGTCGTAGATGCCGGCGTCGGCCAGAGCCTCGTCGCTGCTGCGCCCGTCGGGCAGGGTGACCGAGGGGACGCGGAACGCGGCGACCTGGTCGGCGACGGCGCGCATGGTCTGGTCCGGGGTCTCGTCGAAACCGGCGGCGACGAGGTCGGCGAATACCGCGGCCTGCATCTCGTCGTCCTTGGCGATCCGCTCGCTGATCGCGGTGATCAGCGGGTTCTCCCCGAGCGCGGCGGTGTTGCGATGGCGCACGGCGGCGGCGGTCTCCTCGAACGCGCAGGCGGCCAGCACATCCAGCAGATGCAGCGGCTCGCGCCGGAAACCGTCGGTCATATGGCCCATGCGCAGCCGTTCCAGCTCCACCGGGTCACAGGCGCGGGTGACCATCAGGTAGTTGCGGATCACCACGGAGTGCCGGGCCTCCTCGGCGGTCCAGCGGCCCACCCAGCGCCACCACGTGCCGGTGCGTAGATATTTGCCGACCTCTCGGTGGTAAGAGGGCAGATTGTCGGCGATCAGCACGCTCACGGTGAGCGCCAGCCGGGCGGTATCGCTGAGCTCGGACTGCGCGGGGTCCCAGTCCTCGCCGCCGAGGAAGGCGAAGTTGCGGCCGTCGTCCCACGGGACGAAGTCGTGCGGCTGCCATTCATCGGCGATCTCGGTATGGCGCCGCATGGTCAGTTCCACCTCTACCGCGAGTGATTCCAGCAGGTCGCGGTCGGTCAACAGTTTCTGCACGCACACACGGTAGCGGGTCGGACCGAGTACGGGGTGAGCGCCGGGGCCGGGTTGGGGAATATCGGCGGGCCGGCTGCTTCGGGTGGTGGACGCGCACAATTCGTTCCGTCCCCGCATGTGAACGGAGATTCCGCCTCGCGCAGTGCGCAGGGCCCCGGACAGCCCTCGGGACGCCCGCCGTAGCGGGCGCCCCGAGGCGTTGTCTCTCAGTTCTCGGTGACCGTGGTGGAACGGTCCGAGGAGTTCCAGGTGATGGTGCCGCCCTCGAACTCGCTCTTCTTGCCCTCCGGGGTCTCTTCCTCGTCGGAGGTGGGGAAGCCGAGTTGGCCGTCCGCGCCGCCGTTGGCCTCCCAGGCTTCGCGAATATCACCCCAGACGATATGGGCGCCGGTCTCCTCGCTGAAGAAGACGGTCCCGCCGGTGAAGTTCTGGTAGCGGCCGCCGTCCCCGGCGATCTCCTCCTCGCCCTCCGGCATACCGAGCGTGCCGGTAGGGCCGCCGGCCTCGGTGTACTTCTGGTAGATGCTGCCCTTCACGGTGACCTCGTTGCCGTCCGGGGTCTGCACAGTGGTCTCGCCGGCGTCGGCATTGGGGTCCTCGTCGGGGGTCGGCGAGCCCTCGGCTTCCGTCGTCTCGGTGGGCGAGCCCTCGGCGCCCGGAGAGGCGGGCGGGGCGCCGGTGTTGTTGCCGCCCGGCATCACCGCCGAGGTCACGGAGCCGACCGTATCCGATACCGAGTTGTCGTCGTCACCGCAGCCGGCGACGAGCAGACCCGCGGCGGCGAGTGCCATGGTGAATCCGGCCGAACGTCGAGCGAAGTGGTGCATGTCCATCCTCTCGCGACAGGCCGGTGTGATGGACGGACAGGTCGTGGTGGTTCATCACTCCGGCTGTGGATTCGGCAACGCGACGGCTACCGAGATCGGATTTCCGTGACGCTGCCAGTTCGGTGGCCACGCGGATATTACCCGTAACAGCCGGGATCCACCCGGGATGCCGAAAATTTGCTGACTGCGGCGGGTGCGTCCGGGCGCGCCGGAGCGATCCGGGCGGTCCGGAGCCGGGCCCCGGACCGCCCACACGCAGGTCAGGGCAGCGGCGGGTTGGCGTGCTCGTCGCCGTGGAAATCGACCGACGAGTACTCGCGCAGTTTTGTGAGCCGGTGGTAGGCGTCGATCATGCGGACCGTGCCCGATTTCGACCGCATCACGATGGAGTGGGTGGACGCGCCGCCGCCGTAGTAGCGGACCCCGCGCAGCAGATCGCCGTCGGTGACGCCGGTGGCGCAGAAGAAGACGTTGTCCCCGGCCACCAGGTCCTCGGTGACGAGGACCCGATCCAGATCGTGTCCGGCGTCGAGCGCCTTCTGCCGTTCCTCGTCGTCCTTGGGTGCGAGCTTGCCCTGCAGCGCGCCGCCCATACAGCGCATCGCGGCGGCCGCGATGATGCCCTCGGGGGTGCCGCCGATACCTACCAGGATGTCGGTCCCGGAATCGGGCCGCGCGGCGGCGATGGCGCCGGCCACGTCACCGTCGGAGATCAAGCGGATCCGGGCGCCGGCACTGCGGACCTCCTGGATCAGGTCGCTGTGGCGGGGACGGTCCAGAATGCACACGGTGATATCGGAGACCGAGGCGTGCTTGGCCTTGGCGACCTTGCGGATGTTCTCCCCGATGGGCGCCGAGATATCGATCACGTCGGCGGCGTCGGGGCCCACGGCGATCTTCTGCATGTAGAACACCGCCGACGGGTCGAACATGGCGCCGCGCTCGGCGACCGCCAGCACCGAGATGGCGCCGGGCGACCCCTTCGACATCAGCGTGGTGCCGTCGATCGGGTCGACCGCGAAATCGACCTCCGGACCGGTGCCGTCGCCCACGTTCTCGCCGTTGTACAGCATGGGCGCTTCGTCCTTCTCGCCCTCGCCGATCACCACGATGCCGCTCATGGATACCGAGCTGACCAGCTGCCGCATGGCATCCACGGCCGCCCCGTCGCCGCCTTCTTTGTCGCCCTTGCCCACCCAGCGTCCCGCTGCCATGGCGCCGGCTTCGGTGACGCGGACGAGTTCGAGCGCGAGGTTGCGATCGGGCGCCTCGCGGCGGCTCGAAGCGGGCGAAGATGCCGTCATAGCGGGTGCCTCCTAGGTTGTGTAACTTGCCGTAATTGTCGCATCGCCGGATTGCGTGCCGGTGATCACCTGGTACGGCAGTACCGGGGGCGGCGCGGGGCCCCGCCGCTACCACGATGGATACTGGGAGCGTGCCGAACAAGAAGCCACGCATCATGAACGACTACCGGGATCTTTTCTGGTCGTTGATCCCGTTGGTGCTGATCGCCGTGGTGTTCGCCGGATTGACCAGTCAGTGCAGTTTCTCCGCGACCGGTCCCACCCAGGGCACGATACCGAGTTTCGATGCCGCCGCGGCACTGCGCTCGGACGCGCAGAACCTCCCGTTCCCGATCCGCGAACCGGCCCTCCCACAGAACTGGCAGCCCAATTCCGGGAGCCGCGACACCATCACCGAACGCGGCGGCGGCACGGTCAGCACCATCGGTTATGTCACCGGTGTGGGCACCTATATGGAACTCGATCAGAGCGACGCCACCGAAGAGGTCCTGGCCGGACATATCGTGGGCACCCGGTATGCCACCGGCACCCGGGATATCGCCGGGCAGAAATGGGTGGTTTACCAGGAGCCCGGCGCCGAACCCGCGTGGGTCGCCGATTTCGGGGACAGCCGGGTGCTGATCCGGGGCGCCGGCGATGCCGAGGCCTTCGAGACCCTGGCCGCCGCGGTGGTGGCCGCCCGGCCGCTCCCGGCGACGTAACCGGTCGACGGGGTAGGCGCGGGTCATTCCGTGTCGTCGGATTCGGCCAGCGCTTTCTCGATCCGCTGCCGCGCCCCGGCCAGATGTTCTTCGCACCGGTTGGCGAGCGCCTCGCCGCGTTCCCAGAGCGCCAGGGCGTCGTCGAGGTCCATACCGCCCTGCTCCAGCATCTTCACCACGCCGGCCAGCTCGTCGCGGGCGCGTTCGTAGCCGAGGCCGGCGATATCGGCCAGGTCGTCGGTGCCGGATTCGGACACGGTCAGGTCCTCTCGGAGTCGTCGGAGCGGGTGGGGGAGCCGCGTTCGCCGAGCCGCTCGGTGCCGAGGACGGCGGCGGAGATCGCGCCGTCACCGACCCGGATACGCAGCCGGCTGCCCGCGGGCGAATCGTCGATCGCGCGCACCACATGGCGTTCGGGTCCGGTCACCCGCTGCACGACAGCGTAGCCACGGGCCAGGGTGGCGGCCGGACCGACCGCAGTCAGCTGACGCCGCAGATGGTCGGTGGTCACCGATTCGGCGCGGACCAGGCTCTCGGCGCAGCGACGGGTCGCGGTGCGCAGGCGTTCGATCTCGTCGTGCCGGTGGCCGAGATCGCGCAGCGGATCGGCCAGCACCGGGCGTGACCTCAGTTGCCGCAGTGCCGCCGACTCCCGTTCGACCCAGCCGCGCAGTGCCGCCGCGGACCGCGCGCGCAGTTCCCGGACGAGCGCGGTCTCCGCGGCGGCATCGGGCACGATACGTTTGGCCGCGTCGGTCGGGGTGGCCGCGCGCAGATCCGCGACCAGGTCGGAGACCGGGGAATCGGGTTCGTGACCGATAGCGCTGACGATGGGAGTGGTCGCGGCGACGATGGCCCGGCACAGGGTCTCGTCGGAGAAGGGCAGCAGATCCTCGACGCTGCCGCCGCCACGGGCGAGCACGATCACCTCGACCGCCGGGTCACGATCCAGCGCCGCCAGCGCGTCGAGGATCTGCGGGACCGCGGACGGACCCTGCACAGCGGTGTTATGGACCTCGAACCGCACCGCGGGCCAGCGATCCCGCGCCACGCTCAGCACATCGTGTTCGGCGGCGCTGCCGCGGCCGGTGATCAGCCCGATGGTGCCGGGCAGGAAGGGGACCGGGCGTTTGAGCCGCGGATCGAACAGGCCCTCGGCATCCAGCAGGGCTTTCAACCGTTCGATCCGTGCCAGCAGTTCGCCGACACCGACCGGGCGGATCTCGGAGATCCGCAGCGACAGGGTGCCGCGGCCGGGGAAGAAGGAGAGCTTGCCGTAGACCACCACCCGGCTGCCCTCCTGCAGCGGGACGGGGGAGGCGCGCAACAGGGCCGGGTCGCAGGTCACCGACAGCGACATATCGGCGGCCGGATCGCGCAGCACCAAGAAGGCGGTGCGGGTGCCGGGCCGCAGGTTGATCTGGGTCAGCTGGCCTTCCACCCAGATACTGCCGAGCCGGTCGATCCACTGGGCGACCTTCATCGACACCGAACGCACCGGCCACGGCTGCTCGGCGGAATTGGCGGGGGCGGGTGCCTGCCCGGGCCGGCCGGAACCGCTCCGGCCGACCGTGGGCGCGGGATCGGCCTCGGTCACTGGGCTCGCACGGTGGCGATCCGGTTGGTCAGCATGGTCACGAACGCGGCGCGATCGAGGGTGCGCTGTTCGTAGTCGAGCAGGGCGACCAGATCGGTGACCGTGAGCGTGCGCAGGCGTCCGCGCAGCTGGGCGAGGGTCATGTTCGGGTAGTCGTAGCGGGCGCCGACCTCGGGGAGTGCGGGTTCGGCCGCCGGCTCGGGTTCGGCGACGGGCTCGGGATCGGCCGTGGCGGCGGATTCGGGCCCGTCGACAGCGGACGCGCCGACCACCGCGATATCGTCGGCCGCGTCACCGGCGGCGGCGTCGAAGGTGGCCTCGGCGTCGAAGGTGTGTGCCGCGTGCACCGGATTGCCGTTCTGGATCGCGCGCAGGCCGTCCAACGTCTCCTGTAGGGCCAGTTCCACCTCGGCCGGATCGGCGTCGAAGCGGTCGAAACCGCTGTTGCGTCGGCGCGGGGTGGCACCCGGTTCGCGCACCGGCGGGTCGTCGTCCTCGTCGAAGGTGGCCCATTCGGGCTGTTCCTCGGGGCGGTTGATGATCCGGTCGAAAACCGAATCGCCCTTGATCGCGAGACTGGTGACGAACTGCTGGAAGTGCATCCCCGTCTGCAGTAATTGGCTTACCGCGGTGAGCGGTAGTTTCGCCGCTGTCGAGGGCAGCCGTCGCGTCTCCTCGAGGACATAGACGGCGGCTCCGGCGGCGACGCGGGCCAGGAACGGTGGTCGAAACATGGTTAACAGCCTGCCCGATATAGCGGGGTCCGCAAAAGAGGGTCAGCCTACCCGGCAAGCCGCGGCGGGATCAGCGGGTTTCCCGGCGGGCGCTTCCGCGGGCGCAGCGCGGAAATTCGTATCCGCGCCGGTAGGGATCGTCGGGTGAACCTGCACACCTCTGCCGGACGTGGTGGCGCCGGTGACCCGGTGGCGCGTGGGCGTCGAGGGCCGCCGGTGAGCGGGGTGAACGGGCCGAACAGGTGGTCGGGGCGCGGCGCGGGCGGCGGGGTGCACGGCCGCAGCGGTCACGGAGGTACGCACGTATTCTGTGGGGCATGTCCTCGGCAATACCGTTGAATGTCGGAATCGCTCGCTCGGCCGGCGCCGCGACCGCCGCCCCCGAAGGAAAACGAGTGCTGCTCGCCGAACCGCGCGGATACTGCGCGGGTGTGGACCGTGCCGTCGAAACCGTGGAGAAGGCGCTGGAAAAGCACGGCGCGCCGATTTATGTCCGCAAGGAGATCGTGCACAACCGCCATGTGGTGGAAACGCTGCGCGAACGCGGCGTGATCTTCGTCGACACCACCGACGAAGTTCCCGAGGGGGAGCTGGTGGTGTTCTCTGCGCACGGTGTCTCGCCCGCGGTGCACGCGACCGCCGCCGAGCGCAACCTGCGCACCATCGACGCGACCTGTCCGCTGGTGACCAAGGTCCATCAGGAGGCCAAACGCTTCGCCCGGGACGACTACGACATCCTGCTGATCGGCCACGAGGGCCACGAGGAGGTCGAGGGAACCGCCGGTGAGGCCCCCGAGCACGTACAACTGGTCGACGGTCCGGACGCGGTCGAGAACGTGACCGTGCGCGACGAGTCCAAGGTGATCTGGCTGTCGCAGACCACGCTGAGCGTGGACGAGACCATGGAGACGGTGTCGCGGCTGCGGGAGAAGTTCCCGGCGCTGCAGGATCCGCCCAGTGACGATATCTGTTACGCCACCCAGAACCGGCAGGTCGCGGTGAAGGCGATGGCCCCGGAATGCGATCTGGTGATCGTCGTGGGCTCGCGCAACTCGTCGAACTCGGTGCGCCTGGTGGAGGTGGCTCTCGGCGCCGGCGCCCGCGCGTCGTATCTGGTGGACTACGCGCGCGAGGTGGACCCGGCCTGGCTCGAAGGGGTGACCACGGTCGGGATCACCTCCGGCGCGTCGGTCCCCGAGATCCTGGTGCGCGGGGTGCTGGACATGCTCGCCGAACACGGGTTCGGCGAGGTCCAGCCGGTGACCACGGCGAACGAGACCCTTGTGTTCGCGCTGCCGCGGGAATTGCGGGCCGCTCGGCGCTGACCCGCGCTCGCCCTCCGGCGACGGCCCGCGCTCAGCGGCGTTCGGGTCGCCGCCGTTCCGGAATCGGTTCGCGGACCCGGGCGGTTTGCGGTGCCCGGGCCGGTTCGCCGCGGCGGGCGTTCGCGCGCACCGGCTCGTCCGGTACCGGAGCCGCCGGGCGGGCGGGCCGGTGCTGACGCATCTCGCGGGTGCGAGGCGCGGCGCCCCGCGCGGCCGGTTCGGCAGGCGGACGGCCCTGGCCGCCGCGGCGTGGGGGTTCGTCGAACGATTCGTGGGTGTAATCGGGTTCGGGGTTCTCGGGTCGTTTCGGCCGCGCTTTCGCCTTGGTCCTGACCTTGGACCGTGCCGCCAGGGTTTCGGCGCGCGAGGGCTTGCTCCCGCGGGCCGTCTTGCCTTCGCCCACGGGACGCTTCGCCTGTCCGCGGCTCGGCCGCTTCGCGGTCTCGCGGCGGGGCCGGTTCTCCGCCCGTTCCTTGGCGTCGCCGCGGGCCGCGCGCCGTTCGTTACGGCCCCAGCTCGTGCCGCGCCGGGCGGCGGCGGTCTCGCCGGCCGCGTTCTCCGAGCGGAATTGCGCGATCCGGATTCCGGCGATGATCAGCACCAGGACGGTGGCCAGCATCATCGGCGGGAAACGGTGCACCAGCGGGATCGCCAGGTTCAGCAGGATGTCCTTGAGGGAGGCGGTGCTGGTCCCGGTGAGCTGGCGATAGGCGATCGGCACGGCGACGAATAGCAATAGCGGCGGTAACACCATCGTGGTGAACAGGCCGCGGAACCGCACCGCCGCCACCGCCGCCAGACATCCGAGGATGTAGAACGCGCTGAAGGTGCCGGTGAGGTCCGTGACGTCGCCGAGGGCATCGATGAGGAAACCCAGGAAGGTGCAGGCCGCAGCGATGAGAACCGCGGCATAGGCCGGGACACCCGGCACCGTCGGCAATAACGAACGTTGCGGCGCGGGCACCCGGGAATTCACTCGTTGGGAAGCAGCCACGTGATGAACACTATCGTCCGGAAGGGTCGACCGTGTTACGGCACGGCGAGACCGGCTTCGCGATTGTGCGGAAACGGTGGTCGGCGGTGGTATTCATACCGTCAAGGGATATGGGTGGCGCGCAACACGATGGCGCAATGGAGACACTGTCCGTGGTGGTCACGGGTCCGCCGCGCCAGGGGCGGTACGGGTCTCGGCGTGTTGCCGGTGTGGCGTCCCGGGTATCGGTACCGGCATTGAAGCTGTCGGTGCGGTGCCCTAAATTCGCCGTCATGCGAATCCTGCATACGTCGGACTGGCATATCGGTCGCACCTTTCACGGCGTGGACCTGCTGGCCGACCAGTCGCGGGTACTCGAAGCGATCGCCGAGCTCGTCGCCGCCGAAGAGGTGGACACCGTCGTGCTCCCCGGCGACGTCTACGATCGCTCCATCCCCAGTGCGGACGCGATCGCGGTCTGCAACAGGGGGTTCGAAGCCATCCGCGCGGCCGGAGCGCGCATCGTGGCCACCTCCGGTAACCACGATTCGCCGACGCGGCTCGGGGCGGGCGCGAGTTTCGCGGCGGCCGGCGGGCTGTATCTGCGCACCACGGTGGCCGATTCGGCACGACCGGTGCTGCTGTCCGACGAGTACGGTGCGGTCGCCTTCTACGGCATTCCCTACCTGGAACCGGAGATATGCCGGGGCGAGCTCGGCGTACCGCAGGCGCGGTCGCATGCCGAGGTGCTCGCGGCCGTGCTGGAACGGATCCGGGTGGATATCGCACAGCGGCCGGGCACCCGGACGGTACTGCTGGCGCACGCCTTCGTGGTGGGTGGCGCGGCGACGGGCTCGGAGCGGTCGATCTCGGTGGGCGGAGTCGAGACGGTGCCGCTGGGGATGTTCACCGAGCCGGGGTTCGACTATGTCGCGCTCGGGCATCTGCATTCGCCGCAGACCCTCGCCGAGGCGGTGCGCTATTCGGGGTCGCCGCTGCCGTATTCGTTCGGGGAGAGCACCCACCGCAAACAGGCGTGGCTGGCCGACCTCGGTGAGACCGGTCCGGCTCGGGTGCGAGGTCTGGAATTACCGCAGGTTCGCGGGCTGAGCCACCTCACCGGAACACTGGAGGACCTGTTGGCCGACCCCGCGTGGGAAACGGCCGAACAGCACTACGTCTCGGTTTCGCTCACCGACTATGCCCGGCCGGTGGACGCCATGCGCCGACTACGCGAGCGTTTCCCGTACGCGGTGCACGTGGAATGGGAACGACCCCAGGGCGACCCGGCCCTGCGGTACCGGGAGCGGGTACGCGGCCGCGACGACACCGAGATCGCCCGCACCTTCCTCACCGATGTGCGCGGCGAGCCGAACACCTCCGAAATGGACTGGCTGACCCGAGCCATGGCGGCGGCCGTCCGGGAGACGGAGGTGGTCCGCGATGATATCGGCGCGTCCCCGGCGGCCGATACGGAACTCACCGCATGAGACTGCACCGGCTGGAGATGACGGCCTTCGGCCCCTTCGCCGAGACGGCGTCCGTCGATTTCGACGAACTGGGCGCGGACGGACTGTTCCTGCTGCACGGGCAGACCGGCGCCGGGAAGACCACCGTCCTCGACGCCATCGCCTACGCGCTGTACGGGCGGGTGCCGGGGGCGCGGGGGGACAAACGGCTGCACTCCGATCACGCGCCCGCGCATATCCGCCCGGAGGTGATGCTCGAGGCCACACTGGGCGGCCGGCGACTCCGGCTCACCCGGCAACCGGAATTCGAGCGGCCGAAGCTGCGCGGTAGCGGGACCCGGGTGGAGAACGCCAAAGCCACGCTGACCTGGCTGGACGGACAGGGCACCAACCTTTCGCGGATCAACGAAATCGGCGACGAGATCGTGCGACTGCTGGGCATGAGCGCCGATCAGTTCTTCCAGGTGGTGCTGCTGCCGCAGGGGGATTTCGCGAAGTTCCTGCGCGCCGAGAACGAGGATCGCGAACGACTGCTCGAGAAACTGTTCGATACCGGACGTTTCGGGTCGGCCGAACAGTGGCTCACCGCCCAGCGCAAATCGTCGGGGGAGCAGATCGGCGCCCAGCAGCGCAATGTGGAGGACCTGATCACCCGGGTCGCGGTGACGGCCGGGATAGACCGCACCGAGCGGATCGACATTCTGGACGCGGTCGAGTGGTCGCAGGATCTGCTGGCGGGGGCGCGCGGCGAGGTGGAGAAGGCGCAGCACGAACTCGATGAGCGGCGCGCGGAGTCGGCGCGCGCCGACGAACGGGCCGAACGGGAGCGGCGGGCGGCCGAGCAGCGACGCCGGCTGGAACTGGCCCGGCAGCAGCTCGAGCAGTACGCCGCCGACGCCCGGGCACGGGCCGCGGATCGTGGCGAACTGGATCGTGCGCGCCGCGCCGAACCGGTGGCCGCGGCGCTGGCCGAGGCCGAGGCCGCGGTCCGCGCGGCGCGCAGCCGTGAAGACGAATCCGCGGCCGCGGCCGAACATCTGGCCCGGCTGGCCGCGGAACCCGACAGCGCGGACATCCCGGGTATCCGCCTGGTGCTGTGCCCGTCCGCCGGGCGAACCGGGGACCGGGTCGAGGAACTGTCCTCGGAGGATGTCGCGCCGGAGGGCTTCCCGGCGTCGGCTGCCGACGAGTTCGCACTGTTCGACGTGGATCCCGGGGGGTCTGCGGAAAGCTCTTCCAGCGCCGGTGCGGACGAGCCGGACCGGATGGACGACCGAGCCGGCTACGACGAGGATCTCGGTCTCGATACCGCGATCCGCGGATGGAGCGCGCTCCTGGGCAAACTCGGGGAGATCCGCGCCGACGCGGTTACGGCCGATACGTTGCGCGGAGAACTGGCCGAACTGCACGCCGAGGCGGCCGAACTCGGCGAACGTTCGGCCACCCTCACCGAACGCCGGGCCCGGCTACCCGAGATCCTGGCCGGCGCGCAGGCGCGGGCGCGGGAAGCCGACGAGGCGAAAGCGACGCTGCCCGGTCTGCGGACCGAACTCCGGCGTTTGCAGGAGGCCGCGACCGCGGCCGTGGAACTGGCTCGGGCGCGCACCACGCTCGACCGGGCCCGGGTGGATCTCGATACCGTGCGCGCCCGGCATCTGGAGGCCCGTGAGCACGTCCTGGACCTGCGGGAACGCCGGTTGGCCGGAATGGCGGCGGAGCTGGCCGGGCGCCTGGTGGACGGGCAGGCGTGCGCGGTGTGCGGTTCGGCCGAGCATCCCCGGCCGGCGCGGCAGGCGGCTGGTGCCGTATCGAAAGAAGACGAGGCGGCGGCGGTCGCCGCCGAACGTACCGCCGAGGCGGCGCGTGAACGTGCGCAGTCAGTGCTGGCCGAGGTGGAGCGGGAGATCGAGGCACTGCTGGCCCGCGGTGGCGAGGCCGACCGCGTGCAACTCGCGGCCGCCCTGCGTGAGGCCACCGAGAAGTGCGGGGACGCGGAGGAACTGGCCGAATCGGCCGAGGCGTGTGCCGCCGAACTCACCCGCCTGCGCAGCGATGAGAACGAGTTGCACGATGCCCTGCGCGATACCGAGACCCGGGCGGGGGCCGTCGCGGCGCGGATCGAGTCCGCGCAGACCCGGCTCGCCGAAATCGACGAGAAGCTGCGCACTGCCGCCGGGCGGGACCGGACCATCGGTCGTCGCCGGGAGCGCCTGCACGCGCTGATCGCCGCCGCGGGCAACCGGCGTGACACCTATGCCGCGGTCCGCGCGGCGTGGGAACGGGTGGCCACCTGTGTGCTGCGGGTCGAACGACTGGCCGGATCGGCGGGTCTGGTCCCGCCCACGAGTGCCGTCGGCACCGCGCCGGATTCCGTGGCCGGTGGTTCGGGTGACGTGGGCCGAGACTCCGGAGCCGGCTCGGAGGAGATGCTGGCGACGCTGCGGATCTACGCGCCGCTGGTCGGTGCCGCCACCCGGACCCCGCAGCGGCAGGACGCGCTGAGCGCTGCCCTGGCCGCCGCGGAGGAGATACGCGCAGCCGCTCGCGCCGTACTGGACGAACCGGAGATCCGGGCCGCCGCCGCCACCGCGCCCGGTGATCCGGAAGCGCTCGAGGCTGCGGTGCGGACCGCCCGGATCGCGCTGGACGAGGCGGTCGCGGCCCATTCCGCCGCTGTGCACCGGGTCACCCGGCTGGAAACCCTGTGCGGGCAGTTGTGGGCGGCGGTGGATTTGGTCGCCCCCGCCCAGCGGGCCCACCAGGAACTGGCCGAGCTGGTGGAGGTGGTCGCGGGCCGTGGCGCGAACAACCGGCGGATGTCGCTGCGCTCCTATGTGCTCGCGGCCCGGCTCGAGGAGGTCGCGGTGGCCGGGTCGGCCCGGCTGCGCCGGATGTCGGGCGGCCGGTACGAATTCGTGCACACCGACCGGGCCGGGACGCACGGCCGGCGCGGCGGTCTCGGGCTGGACATCCGTGACGACTACACCGGCGCCGTCCGGCCCGCTCGCACACTTTCCGGTGGGGAAACCTTCATGGCGTCACTGGCGCTCGCGCTGGGTCTGGCCGATACCGTCGCGTCCGAAGCGGGTGGGATCATCCTCGACACCCTGTTCATCGACGAAGGCTTCGGCAGCCTGGACGCCGACACCCTCGACGCGGTGATGGGTGTTCTCGACGAACTCCGCGACGGAGGCCGGGTGGTAGGGCTGGTCAGTCACGTCGACGAGATGCGTCAGCGCATACCCAGCCGCCTTCACGTGGTGCGCGGCCGCAACGGTTCCCGGTTGCATGCCACCATCGCCTGACCGCGCGGATTCAACCCTCGAGATCGAGCAGCCGTCGCTTGATGCCCAGACCCCAGCGGAAACCGCCGAGCGTGCCGTCGGTGCGTACGATCCGATGGCAGGGCACGAACAGTGCGGCCGCATTGCGGGCACAGGCGCTCGCCGCGGCGCGGGTGGCCGCGGGCCGGCCGGAGCGGGCGGCGAACGCGGTGTAGGTGATCGGCTGCCCCGCGGGCACCGTGCGCAGCACCTCCCACGCGTGCTGCAGGAATTCGCCCGAGCGCTGACGCACCGGGACGGAATCGATCGCGGCGGTGTCGCCGCGGTGGTAGGCGGTGACGGCGTCGGTCACCGCACCAAGTTCACGGCGGGCGCGCAGTTCCGCCGGGCGCAGGCCGGGGTGGACCAGTGTGCGGAGTTCTTCGGGCGCGGCGGTCCACCCGGACGCCAGGACCGCGCCGTCGGCGGCCACGATCGTGGTGAACGGGCCGAGCGGGGTGTCCACGGTGGCGACGTCGGCGGTGCCGGTCGCGGTGGTGGCCAGGGCGGGCAGGGTGGCGGTGGACATCAGTCGGTACTCACTTTCGCGTCGGTTTCGGTACTGGGTGCGGCGGACTCCCGGGATTCGGCCCGGGAGCGCAGTTCGGTGCGCCACAGGTGCATACAGAGGTAGGAACGCCAGGGCGACCAGCGGGTCGTATCGGTCAGGTCGATACCGCGGCGGGCGGCGCCGCGGCGGATGACGAGATCGGTGTGCAGCATGATGTCGGGGTCGGCGAGCAGCCGCATGGTGACGTAGTCGGCGGTCCACGGGCCGACTCCGTCGAGTGCGAGCAGATCGCGTCGCAGGTCGGCGGCAGTACGGCCCTGGTGCAGGACCAGGTCGCCGGAAGCGAGCGCCGCCGCGGCGGCGGTGATGGAGCGGATCCGCTGGGCGGGGCCCGCCAGTACTTCGGCGCCGCGTTCGGCGATCACCTCCGGTGCCGGGAACAACCGGCCGACCGGCCCGTCCACCGGTTCGCCGAGGGCGGCGACCAGCCGGGCCGTATGCGTATTGGCCGCCGCCACCGAGATCTGCTGACCGATCATGGTGCGCAGCAGCAACTCCGGTCCGTCCACGCAGCCCGGTACCCGGATCCCGGGGGCGAAATGAGCGTGCGGTTCGTGCGGCGCTCCGGTGCTCTCGGGGGCCCGGGTGAGTGCCTCGTCGATGGCCACCGGGTCCGCGTCGAGGTCGAGCAGATGCCGGACCCGGGCCACCGCGGGCGCGAGGTCGCGCATATCGCGCAGCGTCAGTTCCGCCTGGACATGCCCGGGCAGTACCGCGAGCCGGACCCCGGCGTAACCGTGCGGCGTGCGGATGGTGCGCAGATAGTGGTTCTCCCCGACCGATGTGGTCTGCCAGAGCTCCAGACCCGGTGCCACGTGGGCGGACAGGAACCAGTTCAGCCAGTCGCGGTCCAGCGGCGCCCGGTAGGGCAGGCGCAGGGACAGGGTGCCGTTGGCGGTCGGGACCGTGCGGTCGCGGGTGCGCTGCGCTTCGGTGCGCATGGTGCTTGGACTGACCGCGAAGACCTCGCGCACGGTGTCGTTGAACTGCCGGATACTGGCGAAACCGGCGGCGAAGGCGATATCCGACATGGGCATGGCGGTGGTCTGGATCAGCAGTCGCGCGGTATGTGCCCGGTGGGCCCGCGCCAGCGCCAGCGGGCCCGCGCCGAGTTCGGTGGTGAGCACCCGGGTGAGCTGTCGTTGCGAATAGCCGAGCGCCGAGGCCAGCGCGGGGACCCCGCCGCGTTCCACCACACCGTCGCCGATGAGCCGCATGGCCCGGGCGGCCAGGTCGGCGCGGGTGTTCCACAGGGGCGACCCGGGCGCGGCATCGGGCAGGCAGCGGCGGCAGGCGCGGTAGCCCGCCTGCTGGGCCGCGGCCGCGGTCGGCAGGAAGGTCACATTGGTGCGCTTCGGAGTGATCGCCGGGCAGGACGGCCGGCAATAGATTCCGGTGGTGCGCACGGCGGTGTAGAACTGCCCGTCAAAACGGGAGTCGCGGGCCGAGACCGCGCGATAGCAGCGTTCGAAATCCAGGGCCGTGATGCTCACCCAACACACGATGTCAGCTCGAGGGGCCTCGAGCTAGCGGAAAACAGACATCGGTGCCGCATGTCGCCGAGGGCGGTCGCGGGGGCGCGGGCTGGATAACGGAAACGATGGCGGTGCGGGGCAGCCGTGAAAACGCGACGGCGGGGCCGGTCGCACCGGCCCCGCCGTAACTCTCGCGGTTCTGCTCAGCAGCAGCGCGCGCCCGGATTGCGGTCCGCGTCGGCGTACCGCTCCCGCCAGTAGTCCCGCTCACTCACCACCGGGCGGCCGGGATGCACCCGGCGCATATGCGCGAGGTAGCGCTGGTAGTCCTGCCCGCCGACGACGGAGTCCAGGTACCGGAACACCGACCGCGCCCCGCGAGCGAGCGCCCGCACCCCGCGGGCCGGCGTCCCGCGCGGACCGGCCCGCTCGGCGCCCAGCGTCCCGGCGCCCATGTCCGGCGCCGCCGCGAGCCGCCCGGTCAACTCCGCACCTCCGCATGTGCCGCCCCCGGCACCGCGACCTCGCCCTTCGCGATCCGCTCGTCCCACTGCCGCTGGACATCCTTCTCCGCCGAGGTGATCAGGAAACCACTGGGCGCGAAGATCTTCGACGGCTCCTCCGGCGATTCGGTGGTCGAGGTATCGCCCGATTTCACGGTGCGGTAGCAGACCCATACCGCGGCGAGCACCACGATCAGGACCAGCACCGCGAAAACGATGGACAGCGCACCCTGGATGAACGTATTGCGGATGACCGCGTCCACGTCATCCGGTGTTTTCGCCGTCAGGCACAGCTCACCGGCGTCCCGGGCGGCCCGGCAGATGCTGTTCTGTTTCCAGTAGCCCACCTTCGGATCGGCCGAGAAGATCTTCTGCCAGGACGCGGTCATGGTGACGATGAGATCCCAGGCCAGGGCGATCCCGGGGATCCAGGCCCATTTCGTCAGGCCCTTCTTCACCAGGATCGTCAGCACCACCACCAGCGCGATCGCGGCCAGCAACTGGTTGGCGATACCGAACAGCGGGAACAGCGCGTTGATCCCGCCCAGCGGATCCGTCACACCCATCAGCAGGATCGACCCCCAGGCCGCCACCACGACCGCCGAGCACAGCCACGCCCCCACCCGCCACGACGGATCGGCGAACTTACGCGCCGGACCGCGCAGGTTGCCCAGCGAATCGGACAGCATGAACCGCGCCACGCGGGTGCCCGCGTCGATGGTGGTCAGGATGAACAGCGCCTCGAACATGATCGCGAAGTGGTACCAGAACGACTTCATCCCGGCGCCGCCCAGGAACCCGGCGAACACCTCGGAGATCCCGATGGCCAGCGTGGGTGCGCCGCCGGTGCGGGAGATAACCGATTCCTCGCCGACATCGGTGGCGGCCTGGCTCAATTCGGCGCCGGTCGTCGGCGGACCGGAGAGGCCCAGGCCGTTCGTGTAGGCCGCGGCGGTTTCCGCGGTGCCGCCGGTCGCGCCGGCCGGAGCGTTCATCGCGAAGTACAGGTGCTGATCGATGATCGACGCCGTGATGATCGCCATCACCGCGACGAAGGATTCCATCAGCATGCCGCCGTAGCCGATCACCTTGGCATGCGATTCCTTCTCCAGCAGTTTCGGTGTCGTACCCGACGACACCAGCGCGTGGAAACCGGACAGCGCACCGCAGGCGATGGTGATGAAGAGGAACGGGAACAGGCTGCCCGCGAAGGCCGGGCCGGTGCCCGAGGTGGCGAACTCCGAGACCGCGGGCGCCTTCAGCACCGGCAGGGTCACCAGGATGCCGACCGCCAGCAGGCCGATGGTGCCGATCTTCATGAAGGTCGACAGATAGTCGCGCGGGGCGAGCAGCAGCCACACCGGCAGTACCGAGGCGACGAAGCCGTAGCCGATCAGCATCCACGAGATGGTGACGGGATGGAAGGTGAACCACCCGGCCCAGGTGTCGTTGTGCGAGACCCAGCCGCCCCCGATGATCGCCAGGATCAGCAGGACGAAACCGATCGCCGAGATCTCACCGACCCGGCCCGGTCGCAGATACCGCAGGTACACGCCCATGAAGAGGGCGATCGGGATGGTCATCGCGATGGAGAAGACACCCCACGGGCTGTGCGCCAGCGCGTTCACCACCACCAGCGCCAGTACCGCCAGCAGGATCATCATGATCACCAGGACGCCGATGATGGCGGCTACACCGCCGACCACGCCGAGTTCGTCGCGTGCCATCTGCCCGAGACTGCGCCCGCGCCGTTTCATCGATACCCACAGCACCAGGTAGTCCTGCACCGCACCGGCGAACACGACGCCGACGATGATCCAGATGGTGCCCGGCAGGTACCCCATCTGCGCCGCCAGCACCGGACCGACCAGCGGCCCCGCCCCCGCGATGGCCGCGAAGTGATGCCCGAACAGCACCCGCCGGTCCATCGGCATGAAGTCCTTGCCGTTGTCCAGGATCTCGGCCGGAGTCGCCAGGTCGTCGCGGGGTTTGACGACCTTGTATTCGATGAGCCGCGCGTAGAACCGGTAGGCGATGATGTAGGTACACACCGCCGCGATCACGATCCACACCGCGTTCACGGATTCGCCCCGCGCGATCGCGAGAACCGTCCAGGCCACGGCGCCCAGCAGCGCGATGGCCGCGAAGATCGCCTTCTTCGCGGGCGTGATCGGGGACCGGTCGACCACACCCACGGGTGGTAGGTCGGGGTCGGTCTTGAGATATTCGATAGTCCCCATCGGGCAACTCCTGTACAGCGAGCTGGAACATGCCGGCCACACGAACGTAACCGATGGCCGTTCGGCGCTGCGATGGTTGCGGTGAACGGTCGCTGTGGTGCGCTGAGCGGAATGCCCTTCCGCCTCGGTGGGCCGGTGGTGATGCTCAACCTGCTGCGGTTCGCGCCGGACGGCGCCCGGACCTACCAGGAGTACGCGCGCCGCCGCGCCGTATATGGAGCAATTTCGGTCAACCGGAATCCGGTCCGGCGCGCATACGGTGGGGCAATGCGCGAAACCCCCGAAGAACTGGCCGCACTGCAGACCCTGCTCGACACCTCTCTCGCGGGTGCCACGGGGCATCTCCGTTCGATCATCGCCGCCGACCGCACCCTGACCGCCGAGCAGCTCACCTCGGTGCTCACCGGTATGTGCCTGCTCACCCTGTCCACCGTGACCGCCAAGGGCGAGCCGCGGGTGAGTGGAGTCGACGGGCATTTCCTGCACGGCCGGTGGTATTTCGGCACCGCGCGCACCGCCGCCAAGGCCCGCCACCTCGCCGCCCGCCCGGCTGCGAGTGTCGCGCATATGCGCGGTGAGGGGTTGGGTGTTTTCACGCACGGTACCGCCGAGACCTTGAACCCGGTCGGTGGTGAACCGGATGCCGAGTGGCCGGAACTGCTCGCCTACTTCCAGGATTTCTACGGCGACGACGGGTTCGACTGGGACAACGAGGTGGTGTTCTTCCGCCTGCGCCCGCACTGGACGACCGTCTACGCCCCCGATTTCGCCGCGCTCACCGCGCAGTGATCGCCGCCCCGGCCGATCGGTGCCGGGTGGGCCGCGGTAACCACGGGACGGTGTCAGGAATGCGGGCCCGGCGCGCTCGTCCGCCGCTCGGTGGACCGCCGGGTGACCGCGTCGGCCACCTCGTCGAGCGCGGTGCGGATCATCGCGCTGTAGGCGTCGTCGGAGAGGGCGTCCAGCCGTTCGCGGGCCGCGGCGAGCTGTGCCGCGGCGGCGTCCCACGATCCCAGCCGCCGATAGTTGTCGGCCAGGTTCAGGTGCAGCGACGGATAGAACCCCGCCACCTGCAGGCTCGTGTGGTGCCGCTGAACCCGGTCGTCGGTGAGGGCGTCGGCCGCGTCGAGGGCGCGGATATCCCAGACCAGCGCCTGAGCGGGGTCGTCGTGGAGGTCGGCCAGGTAGTGCGCGAGGGTGCAGCGGTGCAAGGGGTCACCGGCGACGCCGATACCGCGCCAGATCTCGAGGAGACGTGCGCGGGCGGTGGCGGTGTCCCCGGAGCGGCCGAGCGTCACGGCCGCGGTGATCGCGTCCATGGTGGTGTCGGGGGAGAGCTGTTCGGTGGAGGTCATCCGGGGGATCCGTTCTCGTCGACAACTGCGGGGTCGGCCGGCATGGCCAGGGTGGTGAGGTCGCCGTTGTCCGCGGACCGGACGACCATCGGATCGGTGCGGCCGCCGATATCCAGCCGGACATCGGGTCCGATGGCGGTGGCGACGGCCGGGTGCAGGGTGGTGAACCCGAAGACGAGTTCGCTGTCCGGGCCGGTGATCCGCGCGGCCAGTTCGGTCGGCGGCTCGCCTCCGGTACCCGAGACGGTGAGAGTGCCCGCCGCGGTCCTTAGACGCAGGTAGCGGCCGCGCTGCTGTTCCAGCGCGCGCATCAGGTCGTGTTTGGCGACCACGGCGTGGGTGGGTGCCGCCGGCAGCGCGGCCAGCAGCCCGCGGTGGTCGGGGAAGGGTTCGGCCAGCGTCCGGCAGGTGCGTACGGCGCCGTCGGTGGATCGGAACCGGACGCTGTGTTCGCCGGCTTCGATATCGATCGAGTGGGCGCCGCGGATCTCCGGCAGCGCCGCACTCAGGTCGGCACCGTCGACCGTGGCGGCCCACTCGGCCGATCCGGGCTGTTCGGGAACCAGTGTGCGGGTGGACAGCCGGTAGCGGTCGGTGGCGGTGAGAGTGAGCGATTCGGGTGTCGCCTCGAGTCGCACGCCGGCCAGAACCGGCAGGTCGGAGTCGGTGCCGGTGGCGGCGAGTATCTGCTCGACCGCCGCCGCCAGCACCGGGCCGCGGACGGTCGCCACCCACCAGCCGGAGGGTTCGCCGAGAGCGGCCTTGACCACTTCGGCGGTCCGTCGTGCCTGCTGGGACCGCTGGAGCAACCCCGCCACATGGTCGTCGATGAGCCGGGCCGCGGTGTGCGGGTCGGTCGCGAGCACGCGGGCGATCTCGTCGAGCGGCATATCGATGGCGCGGAGGCGGCGGATCGTCACCGCCCGCTCGACCTGGGCGGGTGCGTAGTAGCGGTATCCGGTGGCCGCGTCGACCCCGGCCGGTGACAGCAGGCCGGAGTCGTCGTAGAAGCGCAGCGCACTGGCCGTGATACCGCACGAGCGGGCGAACGCGCCGATGGTGATCAGGTCGGATTCGGGCACGCGCCCATCATCGGGCTTCGAGCAACCCGAAGGTCAAGCCACGACGGCATGGTCGGCTTCGGAAAGGCGCCGCGGCAGGGCTCGACACCACCGCGGCGACCGGGATCAGCGAACCATGTGCCGCCCTCGATCCAGCGCTGCCACGCGGTTCACTGCCCTCGATAGGTTCCGAAGCTCCAGTAGTTGCCCTCCGGATCGGCGACCGTGAACCCGCGCGACCCGTAGTCCTCGTCCTTCAGCCCGGCGACGGTTTCCGCGCCGGCCGTGGTGGCTCGCTCGTACAGCGCGTCCGGGTCGGCGCAGACCACATAGATCGATTCGGTGCCCGGTGTGCGCCGCTCCGGCAGCCCGCCGCCCTTGTTCGCGGTGCCGAACATGATCCCGCCGCCTTCCGGCCAGCGCATTTCGGCGTGTTCGATCACCGACGGGTCGCCTTCGCGGGCGTACATCGCGGTCAGTTCGAAGCCGAACGCCCGGACCAGGAAGTCGGCGGTGCCGCGGGCGTCGGTGAAGGCCAGGCACGGCCAGACGGCCGGTGCGGGGGTGGTGGTCGTGGTGGTGTTCTCGGTTGCGGTCATGGTTTCAGCCTGGTCCGCCGGCCATCTCCGGGTCTTGGATGGATGGAATCTCCTCGGCCAGCCACTGCGTGGGGCTGCATCCGGCCAGCCGGGCGAACTCCCGGTTGAGATGCGGCTGGTCGTAGTAGCCGCAGGTGGCCGCGACCTGGGCGATCGAGACAAACGACGGCGTGTGCAGCAGCATGTGTTTGGCCCGCTCGAAGCGCGCGACCCGCCCCGCCACCTTCGGGCTCAGCCCGAACTCGCCGGTGAAACGTTTGGTGAGGTACTGGCGGCTCCAGCCGATACGTTCGGCGAGCGATTCGACCCCCAACGTCCCGTGTGAACCCGTCACAGCCCGCCACGCCCAGCTCAGTTCCGGCCCCACCGCCCGCTCGGGCACCAGCAGCCGCGTGAGTACCCGGTCGCACGCTTCGAACCGCTGCGGCCATCCCGGCCGCTCCTGGAGTTCCTCCCACAGCTGCCGACCCGGCGCGCCGATGAGGTCGGCGAACTCGATCGAGGTACTCCACAGTTCCGCCGCGGGCAGCCCGAACAGGGCCCGGCTGCCCAGTGGGGTGAGCTCGATCGCCACCCCTTCCTGGGTGCCGTCGTGGGCGATCAGCGCCGGACGGTCCTGGAGTCCGCTGAGCACGCAGCGGTAGTCGTCCGGCGACTGGCGGGCATCGGTCTGGCCGATCACATCGATGGCGGGTCCGATGGCCACGATGAACGTCATATGCCGCGAGGGCAGCCCACGGTGCAGACCCGCCTCGTACCCGGTCATGCGGTATCCGATGTACCGGTCGATGAAGGCGGCCAGGGCGGGCGCCGGTTGCGCCGTCACCACCTGGGAGGTCGGCTCCATGGGAGTCACGGTACGCCGTTGCGGACGTGGGCAGCCCGAGTCCGAGCGGGCGCCGACCGTGAAAGCTGCCTGCTTCGGCGTGGGTTCTCGCGACCGGCGCAGCGGCACCGCGCCGTCTCGGCCCAGATGACCCGGTCGCGTCAGGGCGGGGATCAGCGACACGGCAGGCTGGCATGATGAGAGAAAAATGGTATCTTACTATCAGACGTCCGGGATTCCGGAATCGGTCGAGGGATTGCGCAATGACGAGGTCGCCGGCGCCGGCAAAGCGGGAAATCGCCCACCACTCCCTGCTGCGCAGATATCTTCCTGACCGCCGCTTCCTGCTGACCCTGCCCCGCGCCGTCGCCCTGCAGATCCTGCACCCCGCCATCGCCGCCTCGTTCACCGAACATGTCCACACCGGTCTGTGGGCGCACAAGAAACGCACGGTCGACCGCATGATCGGTCTGGCCTGCCACGGCCACCCCGATCCCGCCCGTGTCATCCGCTACGCCCACGAGCATGTCAAGGGTCGCGACCACACCGGCGCCCGCTATCACGCCCTGACCCCCGAGCTGTTCCACTTCCAGCACGCCACCTACGTCGACACCCTCGTCACTGCCGTCGAGATCTACGTCCGCCCTCTCACCCCCGCCGCCCGCGAGCACCTCTATCAGGACTGCTGCGACTGGTACCGCCTCTACGGCATCTCCACCCGGCCTCTCCCCGGCAGTTGGCCCGAGTTCACCGAGTACTTCACCGACGCCCTCACCCGGCTCCACCGCACCCAAGCCGCCGACAGCCTGGCCGAACAGGCCCTGAACCCACCGTGGTGGGCGCTCGGCGTCGTCCCCGGTTTCGCCGTCCGCGCCGTCCAGCACGAACGCGCCGCCGAACTCCTCGACATCACCGAGCAGTCCGGCGACCGCATGGAGTTCGCCGCCTTCTCCGCCGCCCTCCGCGCGGGCGCCCGCGCGCACGTCCCGGCCGACCGCCACCCTCGGCGCCCACCCGCGTAGACTGCTGTCCTCGTGAGTCTCACCCTCGGAATCGTCGGCCTGCCCAACGTCGGAAAATCGACGCTGTTCAACGCGCTGACCCGCAACGACGTGCTCGCCGCGAACTACCCGTTCGCGACCATCGAGCCCAATGTCGGCGTGGTTCCGCTGCCCGACCCCCGCCTGGACAAGCTCGCCGAGATCTTCGACTCCGCCCGCACGGTCCCCGCGACGGTCTCCTTCGTCGATATCGCCGGCATCGTGAAGGGCGCCTCCGAGGGCGCCGGCCTCGGCAACAAATTCCTGGCCAACATCCGCGAAGCCGACGCCATCTGTCAGGTCGTCCGTGTCTTCGCCGACGACGATGTGGTGCACGTGGACGGCCAGGTGAACCCGGCCTCCGATATCGAGGTCATCGAAACCGAACTGATCCTCGCCGACCTGCAGACCCTCGAAAAGGCCGTCGTCCGCCTGGAGAAGGAAGCCAAGGTCAAAAAGGACCGCAAACCCTACGCCGACGCCGCCAAGCAGGCCCAGGAAATCCTCAACAGCGGCCGGACCTTGTTCCACGCCGCGAAGGAGATCGACGGCGACCTGCTCAAAGAGCTGTCCCTGCTCACCACCAAGCCCTTCCTGTACGTCTTCAACGCCGACGAATCGGTGCTCAGCGACGAAGCCAAGGTCGCCGAACTGAAAGCCTCCGTGGCCCCGGCGGATTCGGTGTTCCTGGACGCCAAGGTCGAATCCGAACTCCTCGAACTCGACGAGGAATCCGCGACGGAACTACTGGAATCCATCGGCCAGACCGAACCCGGCCTGCACGCCCTGGCCCGCGCCGGTTTCCACACCCTCGGATTGCAGACCTACCTCACCGCCGGCCCGAAAGAGGCCCGGGCGTGGACGATCCACCAGGGCGACACCGCGCCGAAGGCGGCCGGGGTCATCCACACCGACTTCGAACGCGGGTTCATCAAGGCCGAAGTGGTGGCGTTCGACGACCTGGTCGAGGCGGGATCGATGGCCGCGGCGAAGGCGGCGGGCAAGGTTCGGATGGAGGGCAAGGACTACGTCATGGCCGACGGCGACGTAGTCGAGTTCCGCTTCAACGTGTAGTCGCTTTTCGGTTCGACCCCAGGGCCTCCTTGTGAAGGCGTTGGGACGCACGAAGGTTCAGACGTCGGCGTTCGAGGTTGCCGGTTCGTGCGCGTCGCTGTCACTGGACCATGCCCCGGCTTTCTCCGTGGCGGCCTCGAACGCCTGCTGCAGTCGTTCGGACGCGAGAGGGCGTTCGGGGGCGGGTCGCGGAATGCCGAGGTGAATCTCGCGGAGTTCGTCGATGAGGTCGTCGACGAGGTCCGGGGACTCGGCCAGGATGCGAGCGCGCACGCTCAATGCGGGTGACGTGGGTCGATGATTCATGCCCCAGGTCCCGAGGGCCACCATCACCGGAACCGTCCGAATCCCTGCCTCGGTGAGTGAATACGTCGCCCGCTGCCCCCGCGTCGCATCGTCACGAGAAAGCAGGCCCTCCTCGACCAGGGTTCGGAGGCGGTTGGCGAGGATGTTCGACGCGATGCCTTCGTCGCTGCGCGTCAGGAGCTCGCGGAAGTGTCGGCGGCCGCCGAAAACGATGTCGCGAAGCACGATGAGGCTCCAGGCGTCGCCCAGCACCTCGACCGCCGCATTGATCGCGCACCCGGATCGGGGCTGTCCTCTCGCCATCTGACCTCCGAAGTGATTGCAGACTGAAATCACTCTACGCTACGGTGTGAGTGATTTTATTTTGCAACCACCTGTATTGGAGCCATTATGTCCCGGACGCGAGTCCACAACCTGTTCGTCTCCTCGGACGGGTATGCCGCCGGTGATCACGTGACGTTCGAAGCGCCGATCGGCGGAGCGGCGGCGCTCTTCGGCAAATTCGACGGACGCGTCATCCACGGCATTCACGGAATCGACGAACCGGTGACCGTGGACCGCGCCATGTTCAGTCTGTGGGGCCAGGGTGTCGGGGCGGAGGTCATGGGTCGTCGCAAGTTCGGCCCGCAGGCGGGCGAATGGCCGGACGACGGCTGGCATGGGTGGTGGGGAGATGCGCCGCCCTTCCGCACCCCGGTCTTCGTTCTGACCCATTACCCGCACGAAACACTCGAGTTCGACAACGGCACCAGTTTCCGCTTCGTGGACGCCTCGCCGCAGGAGGCGCTTCGCTTGGCGCAAGACGCGGCCGGCGGGTTGGACGTCCGGATCGGCGGCGGGCCGTCCACCGTGAGCGAGTTCCTCCAGGCCGATCTCATCGATTTTCTGCACATATCGATCATTCCGATCGTGCTCGGTGCCGGTGTCCGGATCTGGGATCACCTCACCGGCCTGGAAGAGCGGTTCAGTGTCGAATCCATCAGCACATCCAGCGGTCTGACGCACCAGCTGTGGAACAGGAACCGCGGCGAGTGAGAGCGCGGTGTCTCGGGTCGGCGGCAGTGGTCAGACGCTGGACACAGCACGGGAGGCACCGAGCTCGCACACAGCTGCCCGCAGAAATCCGATCAGGTGAGTTCGGACCACTCCGTCACCAATTGGATGTGCGCTGGAGAAATATTCGGCCACTCGGTGGCGCCTGTTACCGGTCGATTCTCCGTCGCGATGTCGTATTGCCGCCGAACCCGTGCGTGGTGGCTGGTCAGCGATTGCGAAGACCCCTACCGAGCCATCTCCGACGTGGCCGGTAGTCGGACGCCATCTGGACGACGATTCCACCGAAGTGTGCCTCCTGCATGGTCGCGGGCTGCCCGTCGACAAAGCACACACCGGTTCGGGTCACCTCGACGCATGCTTCCTTGTGGGAGTCCGACCCGTCCGAGTCCCCGAGCGTGTCGGTGTAGTAAGCGATCATTCCGCCGCTTAAATGGGTGTTGAAACCGGTGACCCGGCGCCCGGTGTGGTCGGTGGTGCGGCTCCGGCAGTGATCGCAGACCGCGCGTGGGTAGCGTTCCTGGAAGATCGCCGGCCGCGCGCAGCGCGGGCAGGGTTGGGTGTATCGACGCCCGGCGGCAGGACTCTGCATCAGGAAATCATTGCGGGCGAGAATAGTACGCCCGGAATCGCCCCGGTTGCCGCTGCGCCGCAGGGCGATGAGAATGAACTCGGCATAGTCGGCTGTCGCGGCACCGATTTTCCTGCGCCCGGGCATCTCGCTGATGCGCGTGAGGCCCAGGTCGTAGGCCTCCAGCGCAACGCGGTGCGCCATCGAGAGCTCGCTGTCGGGAATATCCCTGTTGGCATGTTCGGCTCGGGCCAGGTGCTCGGCGATCACCGTGTCGATGGTGCTTCCGCCCACCGATAGCAGCCCGCTGCCGTAACTGGTCGTGGTCACCAGGACATAGCCGTCCATATCGCCGCGGTCGGTGCCGATCGTCTGCAGGAAAGCGAAACCCCGTCCGTAGCGGGCAGTCTCGAGTCCTCGATGGCTGTAGGGGGTGAGAGTGCGGGAATCCTGCGCCAGGTCGCGTGCGATCAGCAGTGCTTCATCGAACGTCAACGGAGAGCCCGGGTCCGGCTGTTTCATGACCGCCAGCCTAATCGAGCCGAATACGCCTGGGCGGAATGCGAATTCGAAAGTAATCAGCTGCCGGCCGGTGACAGGATTGTGTGATGACAACTGCCAGGAGCGACCGTCACCGGGAACTCTCGGCTTTCCTGTCCTCGTGCAGTGGTATCGAACTCGCCGCGCTAGTGGACAGGAGCCGGTCGAACGCCGTGGGAGTGGGCGGCGGTTCGGCCGTCCTCGACGTCGACGGCGTGCCGGTGTTCGCCAAGCGAATTCCGCTGACCGATCGGGAACTCGCGCACCGGGGCTCCACCGCGAACCTGTTCGGCCTGCCGGTGTCCTGCCAATACGGCATCGGTGGCCCGAGCTTCAACGCATGGCGCGAGCTGGCCGCGAACATCCTCGTCACCGACGGTGTTCTGGCCGGCGAGACGCACTCGTTCCCGATGCTCTACCACTGGCGGGTTCTCCCCGGCCGCTCGCCGATCGCCGCCGAACACGCGGACATCGACACTGTGGTCGCCGCATATGGCGGGTGCTCAGCTGTGCGTGCGCGTCTCGAGGCACTGGCCGCCGCACCGTCGAGCCTCGTGCTGTTCTGCGAATACATCCCGCGTCCGTTGCCGGATTGGCTGCGCGAGAACCCGGTAGGCAAGGCCGCCGTGGTCGAACAGCAGTTTTCGGAGATCGTGGCATTCCTGGGCGATCGGCAGCTGCTGCATATGGACGGCCACTTCGGTAACATGCGCACCGACGGGCAGCGGATCTATCTCACCGACTTCGGGCTCGCTACCTCACCGCGTTTCGATCTGTCGCCGGCCGAACGCGACTTCGCCGAACGCCATATCACCCATGACGCCTCTTACGCCGCCATGCGACTGGTCAACTGGCTGGTGACCGACGTCTGTGGAATACCGATGCCGATCGCCGGCGGCCCCGTTGCTCGCAACGAGTACGTACTCCGTTGCGCAGCTGGACAAATCCCGGAGGACGTCTCGCCGGTCGTGGCCTCGATCCTGACCCGCCACGCCCCTGCCGCCGCGCGGATGAACGCCTTCTACTGGAAATTGTTCGGTGGCGATATCCACGCGGAATACCCGGGCGGGTAGAGCAGATCGGGCCGGCGACCCCTCGCTTGCACGGAGATTTGCTGAGCGGGTGCCCCGCTGCTGCCGACGCCGCTACTGATCCCCCTCGGGAGACTCGGTGGGGAGCGGTCGTAGGTTCGGAGCGTCTGCTGCGGCAGCGGGGGTCGGCGTGCTCGGAGAAGTGGGTGCCGCAGACCGGTCCACGATTCAGGCCTGGATAACCTCGATCCTGGTCAGTGCGTTGAACGAGTCGCAACTGGCCCAGGACTGGTTCTGCCCGTACTGCACCGGGCCGTACTTCCAGTAGGTGAACGGGACGGGCCACGCGACGCAGGTGAGTTTCACCTGATGCCAGGTCGGCAGCTCGCAATTGGCCATCCCGCCGGTGTTGAAGACGTTGTAGACGTGACAGTTGGCCTGCCACACCGGTACGTCGGCCTGGGCCACGCCACCACCGGCGAGCACAGTGGCCGCAGTCGCTCCGGCAACGACGGCGCCGGCGGCAAGTCGCTTCGCAGACAGCATTTCGAACCTCCTGGTTTGATGTTGTATGAACACATCGCACAGGAATCGCGCTTGTTACTCGAACCGTTCATAATGGTAACTCCCGGATCGCTGGCAAGCCCGAATGCGCCTGCCCCGCAGCTGTGCCATCACCTGGATATTCGGCACCTGCCGACCCGCTGATCCCATCCGTAGGCGTGCGGGTGGTGGTCGGTCGTTTCGTCAGCAGGGTTCGGTGTGCCGGCGGGGGCCTCCGACGCTGAGCTCTGGAGAGCACTCCAAGTCAAGTCACACGCGCGGCTGTCGGCGCAGACATCGATCGCCGCCAGGAACCTGTCGCCGATGCTCGATACCTATTCCGTGTCCAGATCTCTTTCGCGCCAGAGAGCGGTCGCGGCATGTCCCAGAAGAAGTTTCGGGTAGTACGTCCAGGCGAACCACGGGGCGACCTCCGAAGGCCCGAGCGCCCGATCGAGCAGGAGGCCGCCCGCTGTCAGGGTCACGCCGAGGCTTCGTCGGTGCTCCGGCACGTTCCTGATCGCCCAGGTGGACAACATCATGTATGTGTAGTGGGCCGTCGCCCACCGCACCGCATTCGGCTGTCGTTCGACGTTGCTGTCCAGGTAGGCGATCACCGCGGGGTGAATATGGAGTGCGGCGAAGCGGAGATGATGTTTCGCTTCTTGCCCGGGGCGCTCGTACCAGCGGGCGCATGCCTTGGTGTTGTTGACGTATGCCCCACCTACCAGGTCGACTCCCAGCATCGAAACGAGTGCCGTCGCGCTGGGTCCGGCGCCCTTGCGCCGGGCGACCCGTGCCGGGCCGAGTAGTCCGGCCGCGCCGGCGGCGAGAGTCAGTATGTTGTTCGTGCGGGTGGCTTCCGGCCCTACGAACTCGGCCCATGATCGCCGCACACGAGCAATCCAATTGGTCACGACCATCTCCAGGCATTCTTTGGTTCGGAACCGGATCGCTTTCCGCTGTCGGCGACGAGCCGCTTCAGTACGGTGGCCGGGCCGCCAGGGGCGACACCCAGGCCCTGATACAGGACGAGACCGTCCAGGGTGGCGAGCAGAACGGTTGCGGTGGACTCGGCGTCCGAAACGCCGCTGTCGGCCAAGCGGTGCGCGAGACGTGTACGCGTAGCCGACAGCGTGCTTTCTATGGCTTCGCGCAGCGAGTCGTCCCGGGTAGCGGCCAGGTACGCCTCGACCAGCAGCAGCGATGTCGACTCCTGCCCGGTGAAGGAATCCACGCCGGCGAGTAGTGCCTCGATCAGGCCGTCCGCTGTTCCTGCGGTGTCGAACAATGCTTCGAGTTCGGCAGCCGCCCGGTTCAGGGCTTCGGTCACGGCCTCCCGTAGCAATGCCTGTAGCGACGGAAAGTGGTAGTGCACCACGCTGGGCGTCACGCCTGCGTGTTCGGCCAGATTACGCGTGCTCACCGCCGTCCAACCCCGTTCGGGGATCAGTTCGACGGCGGCGGTCAGTAGCCGTCGGCGCACTTCTCGGCCGCGTTGGGCCGCCGGAGATGACACGGGCCGCTCCTTGTAGGTCGATCGTCCTGTACGGACGCCCTGAATGTATTCGACAGCGTTCGGCCAACGCAAGACTTCGGGCGCGGGTCCCTCGAGGCCGAAGCGGTAGCCGATGAGGGACCGAGTCCGAGGCGGCGTCGTCGACGGCCGTGGAGAAGGCGGCGGCAAGGTCCGAATAGAGGGGGTGGACCACGTCGTGGCCGCCGGTGACGTGGTGGCGTTGTACCGGCGGACAGCGACGTGATGGAGTTCCGGTATGGACGAAGGTTTGCGGGCGGAGGAGACCCCGTCGCCGCGATCCCACCTGCGTGACTGCCGCGGTGCGGCCGAATACGGCTACTTGGTCGATGTGTGGCGAAGTGCGGTGATGGCGACCCATCACTTTCTGGCGGAAGCCGACCGCGTGGCCATCGAGAGCCGGTTGATCGAGGTGTACTTTCCCCAGGTCCGGCTCACGGTCATGGATGTCGACGGCCGGGTGATCGCCTTTTCGGGAACGGCCGGGGACAGCCTCGACATGCTGTTCGTCGCGGCCGACGCCCGGGGTCGCGGTGCCGGGAGCGAGCTGCTCGCGCACGCGGTCCGCGCGCAGGGGGTGCGGCGGGTGGACGTGAACGAACAGAACGAGCAGGCTGTGCGCTTCTATATGCGGCGCGGGTTCGTCGTCGTCGGACGGAGCGATCACGACGAGGCGGGGAGGCCGTATCCGCTGCTGCATATGACGCTGGAAGCGTGAAGTCGGGGCGATCACTGCTCGGGTCGCGAAAGCTAGCTCCTCCAAGGAGCGCGCCGCAGGCCGAGTGCGGCGAAAACCCTGATCCCCACGTCCCGCCTCGGGGTGCGGGGACTGGTCCAGAGCCTCGCCTGCTTTCGGTCGTGCCCGCGGGGGCCGGTCGAGCCTTCCTCCGTCTCACCACCGAGAGCGCCCGCGTCCACAACTCCATGACCGTCGACGATTATGCGTCGCTGCCGGAACCGTCGGCTCAGCCGGCAGCAGCGGCGGGGCCACCGGGTCGGGCCCGCTTCAGGGTGCCGACACTCAGGGAGCCACTCGCGGTGCCCCGCAGCTCTTTCTCCGCTGCGCGGACGTAGCCGACGGGATCCTTGTCGACCGGGCGGACGCCGGCGTAGTTCCGCGCCTCGTACGCGGCGAAGGCGACGGCCAGACGATGGCGGTGCGACAACCCCGCGAGACGGCGGAAATCGGTCAGGCCCTCGCGCTCTTCCTCGGCCATGTGATCGCTGTTGGCCGTGTTCGCTGCCGCTACGGCCGTGTACCAGTCATCGCTGCCGACTCGATGACGTGCGACTTCGGCGACGGCGTCCCTGATCTCGTTGTGGTCGTGGACGGCATCGATGGTCTCCGCCTCCACCCCCGCCGCGCGCCGGGCCGCGATACCCACCTGGAGCAGCGCGGGATAGAAGATCTCCTCCTCCGCCTGCGCGTGCAGTTCGAGGAAGGCCGCCAGCCTGTCCCAGATCGCGGAGAGCACGCCGGTCTCCCGGCGATCGATCTGCTCCAGGATCGCGAACAGTCGCCGCTGCTCGTGATGGTCGTCGAGGATCAGCTGGGTAATGTCCACAATGCCTCCCTGCTACCGCACGTCGGGTCGGTACCGAGCGTCAGGGCGCGCTGTCGCTCGGGCGGCCGGTGTCCATCGGGGTGCCGACGATAGCGCACTGCCGGGCTGCCCGGCGGCCAACGCACCGCGTGCCCGCCGCGCGCCCGGCCGGCGGTTCGAGCACGAGAGCGCGGTCGGCGTGGCTCTTCGTCACGTCGGCGAGCGGAAGCACGGCGCCGCGGGCGCCTCACCCCGGGTCCATAGCCTTGCGCGCCGGGTTCGGCCGAGTTCATCGTGCGCTCCCGTCCGCCAGCTCGCGGATTGCGGTAGCAAGCGGCTGCCACGCGTGTTCGGGCAGGTCGTGCCCCACTCCGGGCAGTATGAGCAGGCGCGAGCCGGGTATGCGGGACGCGATGGCGCGGGCGGCGCCGGGAACGATCAGCGGGTCGTCCTCGCCGTGCACGACCAGGGTGGGCCGGGTGATCTCGGTGATCGCGGGGCCGCTCCACCGGGCCGCGATCTGCCGGCTCTGGGCCTGCGCGTCGTGGATCCCGCTGTCCGGCTCGGCTTCCAACCGCGTTCGCACCGCGGTTTCGTCGAATTCGTGGCGCGGCGAGGCGAGCAGTTTCGCTACCGTGACTCCTGCCTCGATCGCGCCCTCCCGGGTGTCGGGGAACTTCACCCGGGCGAACTTCGCGAGCGTGCGCAACCGGATGTAGCGGAGTGTGCGCAGTCCGGTGACGTCGCCGGGGACGGCGTCGGCCGAGGTCAGGGTCCGCACCCGAGGGGAATGTCGAAGGGCGAGTCGCTGAACGACCGCCCCGCCGAGGGAGACCCCCAGCACATGTGCCGAGTGCCAGCCCAGTTCGTCGAGTACCGCGACCGCGTCGTCCGCCATGTCTTCGGCGGTGTAGTCCGCACCGCGCCGGGTGAGCAGCGCGGTGATCGGGTTCCGCACGGCCGTCGGCGGCAGGTGGGTGGATTCGCCGCTGTCGCGCTGGTCGTAGCGCGCCACGGCGAAACCGTGTTCGGTCAGTTGCTCGCAGAACCCGTCGGGGAGCCAGTGCCGGTTGGCGCCCAGCCCGGTGGCGATCAGCAGCGGTTCACCGCCTCGCTCCGGCAGGTACCGGTCGAATGCGAGGCGTACCGCTCCGTTGCGCGCCCATCGTCGTGGTTCCCAGGCTGCGTGTGCTGGCATCCGGCACCTCCCATAAATAGTGTTCACTGAACGCAGTTTAGAATAGAGCCTGGCAGACACCGGTGAGTAGAGGGGTATGGCGAGTGGCACAGTCCGAAAAGGCCGACCCGACGGTCTGGGAGCGACCCGACGGCAGGCGCGGGCCGGCCCCCTCACACAGCCGGGAGGAACTCGCCGCCGCGGCGATCGAACTCGCCGGTCGGGGCGGGTTGGCCGCTGTCTCCACGCGCCGGATCGCGCAGCAGCTCGGGGTGAGTCAATCGGCGCTGTACCGCTATGTATCGGGTCGTGACGACGTGCTCGACCTCATGGTCGACGCCGCAGCCGGGGAGATCGACCTCGATGTACCGCTGACCGGAGTGGCGATCGACGATCTCACCGCGTTGGGAGTCCGGGCGAAGAGTGTGTACCTGACATACCCGTGGCTGCTCGACATCCCGATCGAGCCGTTACGTGTCGGACCTCGCGGAATCGATTATCTCGAGTACGCGCTACGCGCCATGGCGTCGGTCGACGCTCCCGGGCAGGTGAAACTGCAGACGGTCGCGGTCCTGAACGCGCTCGCCCAGCAGTTCGCTCGCGCCGAACTCGACGCTCGGACAGCGACCGAATCGCGCCGGATCGCCCAGGCGGCCTACATGCACAGGATCGCCGAGGCGGGGCACCATCCATATCTTGCCGACGCGCTCGGCACCCCGAACCGCGACGCGGACCCGGGGGAGCTCTTCGAAACTCTGCTACGCCGAGCCCTCGGGGGTGTACTGGCGCCGGACTGACATCGTCCGGATCAGGTTGCGGATCGGTGCGTCGCGGGGCCGGGGGCCGCCCACACCGCGTGCACCCCGGCCGGTCCGGCGCCTCGATCCGTCGCCATGATCAATGCCGCGCAACCGATTCCCGACAGCACGAGGCTCGACCCGAACAGCGCCGGATACCCGAGCAACTCGCCGACCGTCCCCGCCGCGAACCCCGCGATGCCCTGCACCACCACGATCGCGCAGGCCAGCAGCGTGTAGTCGCTGCCGGCGTGGTCGGGGTCGGCGGCGTCCATCATGAGGGTGAACACCGCCACGGTCGCGGCACCGCCGAGGATATGTTCGGCCAGGCTCGCGGTGACGATCAGCTCGAAGCCGCCGACTCCCAGCGCGGCGAGCAGATAGAGGGCCAAGCTGAGGGTCTGCGTGACACCGCCGATCAGCAGGGCGCGCCGCCGGCCGTGCCGGTAGCACAGCCAGCCGCCCAAGGCCGCGCCCGCGAGCGCGCCGGCGGAGGACAGGACCCCTTTGACCAGGGCTATCTGCCCGAGGGTGAGCCCGGTGTCGGACATGAACGGCCCGACCATCGCCGAGCCCATCGAATCGCCGAATTCGAAGCCCCCGATGAGCAGGATGAACGTGAGCATGCCCGGCCGGCGCAACCGCTGCCACCATCCGACGGTCAACCGGCTCGGGCTCGACGGCGCCTTCTCCGAGGTGCTGCGGATCGTGGTCCGCGGTGACCACCACACCGGAATCGCCGTGAGCAGCAACAGAATCGACATCGCGACGAACAGGATGCGCCACCCCGCGAGCGCGAAGAGCCACAGCAGCGCGCCGCCGCCGACGATCATGCCGATCCGGTACGCGCCGACCTGGATCCCGTTGCCCAGGCCGCGTTGCCGAGGCCCGAGGAGTTGGACGGCGAGCCCGTCGGTGGCGACATCCTGGGTCGCCGATATCGCGTTGACCACGGCGATGCCCACCAGCAGCACGCGCAGCGACGCCGACAGGTCCAGGCAGGCGAGCCCGAGTGTCACCGCCGACGCGCTCAGTTGCAGGGTCAGCAGCCACTGCCGGCGGGTGCCGTAGTGGTCGACGTAGGGCGCCCACAGGAATTTCAGGGCCCACGGCGCGAACAGGATTCCGGTGGCGCTGATCTCGATCAGCGAGAAACCGGATTCGCGCAGCACCACCGGCAGCGCCTGGGTGAAGAACCCGTACGGCAGTCCCTGGGCGAAATACAGGGCGGCCAGCAGAACCAGGGTCCCGGCGGAGATCGTCCCGGGGCGGGTCATGGTTCTCATGCGGTCATCCTGGCAGATCGTCGGAATCACCCGCTCCGGTGCGCTCGCCGTCACGATCCGGCCGCGCGCCTCGGGCGTACGAAAACGGTTGTCGGTTATGTATCTTGACCGTTATGGAACGGTCCGGCCTGAACCCGCACGAGCCGCATATCGCAGTGGAACCCGGTGTGGTGCCCATCCACCGGTGGCGGCCGCCGATCGAACCGGCGAAGTCGATGGACGCGAAGGTCCCCGGTTACGCCGCGGTCGGTCGCAAGTCCTGAGCTGCGCCGCGGCGTCGCGAGCTGTGAACGACTGGAGGGACGATCGCGTGCGGTCCGCGATCGAGGGCTGGAACCCGACCGTCTTCGCCGAGCTCGACGCGGCGTTCGCGGTGATCGGCGATGTCCAGTTCCTGCCCGGCTACTCGCTCGCTCTGACCAAAATGCCGGGCGTCGACCGGCTCACCGACCTGCCCCGGGGCGAACGGGTGAGGTTCCTGGCCGATGTCGATCTCATCGCCACCGCGGTCGAAGCGGTATGTGCGGCGCGCGACCCGCGATACCGGCGCACCAATATCGAGATCCTCGGCAATACGGACCATTTCCTGCATGCCCACATCTGGCCTCGGTACGACTGGGAACCCGGGGAGATCACCGGCAATCCGGTGTGGGTCTATCCGGACGGGCGTTGGCACGACCCGGCGACCGCGCTCGGGCGGCAGCACGAGGAGCTGCGGACGGCCCTGGCCGCGGAGGTCGCCCGGCTGCGGGCCTCGGCCGAATACGGGTACGACGCATAGCCGCGGACTTGGTGGTCATGCGTGCTGCGGAGCTTCGGCGCTGGACGCCCTCGCTACGAATCCCGGGGTATCGCGCGCAATTGGGCCAGCTGACTGCGGCAGCCTTCGATGTCCTGGTAGTCGCCGCAGCCGAACGGGGCCGTGGACCGGCCGAGCGCGCGGTAGTGTTCGTAGTCTCCGGCCAGGTCGAACAATTCGACCGGGTCCATTTCGCCCGCACGGCTCTCGAGGCGATGTGCCCGCTCCGCGAAGTCTTCACTGCCGGTTCGTACCGCGTCCGCCCAGTCCAGGGTGCTGGAGAAAACGTCATTGTCGAAATCGTGCAGCGCGGCCGGGGGCAGGCCGTCGCATTCGAGCGACCAGTTCATCAGCAGGCGGGAGAACCGGCCGTTGTAGTCCTGCCAGGGGTGGATGGATACGGCGCGCTGCTGGAGTTCGGCGGCGAGGGCGTAGGGGTCGAAACCGGGCCGGACACGGACGTCGTTGTACCAGGCGCACAGGGATTCGAGTTCCGCCCGCGCGGCTTCCGGTGTCGAGATGCGATATTTCAGGCCGCCGTCGAGGAGGAAACCGCCGGTGCCCGGTGGCAGGTATTCCAGGTATGGGTTCGCGTCGACCTGCGCGATCTCCTCATCGGTGAGCCGCCGGCTCTGGGTGCCCCACCGCTCGCGATCGGCGAAGAGTCCGCCGGACGCGTCGGGGCAGAAGCGTGCCAGGCGCTGGTGGAGTTCGGTCAGGAAAGACATGGACAGCTCCTGGGAGCCGTGCTGCCGGGCGAACGCGCGGGCGTCCAGGTAGCCGGCCCATTCACCGTCGCCGAACAGTAGTTCCGGGTGTGGTTGGTCGCGGATCAGTGCCATTCGGTGCAGAGGTGCGTCGATGAGCAGGCTCGATTCCAGCGCGCGCTCTCCTGCCGAACGCAACCCCAGTTCGGTCGACCGCCGCTCGATCACCGCGTTCGCGTCGTCCAGGTCGGCATCGGCCGGGTCCTCGGTGCTCGCGTGCCGCACATGGCGGGCGCCCTCCGCGTCGGCCTCCAGGCTGCGCGGCGCCACTTCTCGGTTGAGGTTGCCGCCCACTCTGCGCATTTCTGTCGCCGCGTAGTCCGCCGCGTCAGCGACCGGCCGGCCGACCTCGGGCAGTACCTGCTTCCGTAAGAGGTCCGCGAGAACAGTACTGGTCTGCACTTCCTTCTCCTCGCCCGCCGGAGTGACCGATGCTGCGTCCGAGTATGCCGCCTGCCGCGCCGCGGTGTGCGGCGCTTGGTGCCCATGGGCAGTAATTCCGGAGTGTGCGCCTCCGCGGTCGCCTCCGCCGGGAATTGACCTCAACCTTTGTTTAGGTCATAGCGTTCGCGTTCGGAAGGGAGTCGACGTGACGGTATTGGTAACGGGCGCAACCGGGAACACCGGCAAACATGTGGTGTCGGAGTTGCTGCGCAGGGGAAAGAAGGTGCGGGCGTTGACCCGTGATCCGCGACGGGCCGCGACGCTGCTGCCCGCGGACGCGGAACTGGTGACGGGTACGCACACCGAGCCCGCGGCGCTGGACGCGGCACTGGACGGCGTCACCGGGCTGCACATCACCGTGACGGCCGGGGTGGCCGGGACCGGACCCGAACTGGTCCGGCGCGCGGTCGCCGCCGGGGTCGAGCGGATTACCATCCTCTGGGGTGGTTACGTCGGCCCGGCCGAGTCGGCGGTGGAGCGGTCCGGGGTCGCGTGGACGCGGCTGGAACCGCAGGAGTTCATGGCCAATGCGCTCACCTGGGCGGAATCCGTTCGCGCGGAGGGGGTGGTGCGGGAACCGTTCGATCTGCCGAGCGCGGTCGTGCACGAGGGCGATCTCGGTGCGGTGGCGGCGATCGCGCACACCGAGGACGGGCATGCGGGTCGTGCGTACAACCTCAACGGCCCCGAAGCGCTGACCACCGGAGAACGGGTGGCGCTGCTCGCCGGTGCGCTCGGCCGTGATATCGCCTTCGAGCAGATCGGCCGCGAACGGGCCATCGAAAGAATGCTGCGCGAAGGGGTGTCCCGGGCCGATGCGGAGTACGTGGTGGGCTGGCACGCCGACCCGCCGCCGGAGGCGCGGATCCCGGACGGCACCGTGGAACGGATCCTCGGCCGGTCCGCACGCACGTTCGCCGACTGGTTGCGTGGGCACAAAGAGCGGTTCTGAGCGACGGGACGCGGTGGCGGCTCCCGGAGGGCATCGCGGCCCAGGTCCGGGGTGATGAGATGCCCGGCGCGCCGCCGATCGAGGAACGCCGAAGGTGACGCGGCGGTCCCCGGCGCGGGTCCCGCGGGGGCTCCGCGCCCGGGATCGCGCCGAGGACTCGGGAGTGCCGGCGCCGGGGAATCAGCCCTTGTGCTCCGCGATCTGGATGAGGTTGCCGCAGGTGTCGTCGAGGACCGCGGTGGTCACCGGCCCGTGGTCCACCGGGGGCTGGGTGAAGCGCACACCCAGCCCTTGCAGCCGCTCGTACTCGGCGTGCACATCGTCGACCGCGAAGGAGGTGAACGGGATTCCATCCTCTACCAGCGCGTTCTTGAATGGTTTGGCGGCCGGGTGGGCGTCGGGTTCCAGGAGCAGCTCCACCCCGTCCGGCGCCTGCGGTGAGACGACGGTCAGCCAGCGGTACTCGCCGGCCGGGACATCGGTCTTCTTCACGAAGCCGAGTGTGTCGGTATAGAAGGTGAGTGCCTTGTCCTGGTCGTCGACCCAGACGCTGGTCACGTCGATCCGCATTCCTACTCCTTCAGCCAGCGGTCGGTGAGATTCCGCAACGGTTCTCGCTCGAGGTAGTGGAACTTGTACCGGCCCTCCCGGCTCGTCCGGATCAGGCCGGCGCCGGCGAGTACGTCGAGATGCTGGGATATGGCCTGCCGGGTGGATGACAGCTGGTGGCGCATGGTCAACCGGCCGCACAGTTCGAACAGTGTCTGCCCGTCCCGTTCGGCGAGTTCGTCGAGAATCACTCGCCGAGTCGGGTCGGCCAGTGCGCGGAACACATCGGCCGGGTCGGTACTTTCGCTCACGCTACCACTATAGGCAAGTAGTCACTTGCATGTCACGTCGCTGCTTCCGCCGGCACGTTCCTCCGATCCGGTCGCCGGGGACTGCTGTCACTCGGGCCGGGGGGCGCGAGCCGCGGACGCGGTCACGATCTCGTGTTCCAGTACCTCCTCCGCCGCCCGCTCACCCGACCGCACGGCTCCGTCGACCCACCCGCACATCACCGCGGAACTTTCGGTGCCGGCCCAGTGGATGCGTCCGCACGGTGCGCGCAGGGCGGGGCCGAACTGGGTCAGCACGCCGGTCGGCGCGTGGCTGAGCATCCCGCCACCGGAATAGCGTTCGGCGCTCCAGTTCTGCTCGATGTAGTCGGCCGGGGTGCGGGCCTTGTCGCCGAACCGTTCCGCGAGGGCGTCGAGTATCGTGTGCCGCCGCTCGGCGGGGTCGAGCCGGCCGATCTGCCGTGCGATGGGCCCCTCCACGATGACGCACAGGACGCCGGGACGGCCGGTATCGGTACAGGCGTCGATGGTGATGGTGGCCGGCGACCCCGGCGCCGCCGACTGTCCGGACAACCCGTCCGCGCGCCAGAACGGTTCGTCGTACACGAGGGAGATCTTGATGATGGCGCCGCTCGGCATCCGCTGATGCAGGAGCGACCGGTCGACCGGCAGTATCGGTTCGTAGCGGATCTGGCTCGCGATCGCCAGCGGAACCGTCACGATCACCCGGCGGGCGCGCACCGTCATCTTGCCGGAGAACACTGTGACCCCGTCGGCGTCCTGCCGGATGCGGCGGACGGGCTGGGCGAGCATGACCGCGTCGCCGAGTTCGGCCGCCATCGGGCAGTAGACCGCGCCCATCCCGCCCACCGGCCGGGAATCCTGGGCGCCGTCCTCGATGCCCAGAACGAAACCGGGACCGCCGCCGGATGCCATCTGATACAGGGCGAACAGTAGCGACACCTCGGACGCGGCGGACGTGTAGGCACCGGCTATCGCGGTTTCGAGCAGTTCGTGCGCGGCCTTGGATACGACGTGGGTGTTCAGCCAATGCGCCAGGGTGAGGCGATCCCAGCGGTCGGCCTGCTCGGCCGTCCACGGCGCGTCGAGTGGTATCGACTTGCACAGATGGCCCAGGTCGAGGAGCGCGGCGCCGAGGTTCATCGCCACCCACGGGCTCATCGACCACGGGATCGTGCCGGTGTAGCGATACTGCTTGCCGTCGACGAGCATCATCGCCTCACCGTCGGTGTACTGCTTGTAGCTCGCCACCCCGTAGTCCTGCATCAGCGCGCGGATCCGGTCCTGGCCGGGGCCGATCCACGCGCCGCCGCGATCGATCCACGACCCGTCGGGCCGGGTTTCGGTGAACGCGCGCCCGCCGAGCCGGTCGCGGGCTTCCAGCACGGTCACTGTGCGGCCCGCCTGTTTCAACCGCCGGGCGGCGGTCAGTCCGGCAAATCCCCCACCTACCACGCAATAGTCGACGTCTGTCATGAGCGCCGCCTCGGATCGGAGTTTCGGTGCGAAACCGCCGCGCGGGCGGACGCACTCATTCGCGCACCACACGGTGACGGTGCGCATCGCAGGAAGAACAGGTGAGCGCTTCGAGTTGTATGGCAATTCTAGGGCAGAGCGGGGTCCGGGGGCTGTCGCGGCCGGGTCCTTCCGGTACGGCATACCCCGGCGCTCGGAGGCGGCTACCGGGCCGGACGCCTAGCGGGCGCGCAATCCTTCGAGCAGCAGCCCGACCATTCGCCGCGCGTCGTAGCGGGGGTCGTGACCCGCGCCGATGCACAGATTCCCCACTGCCCGCATGAGTTCGTATGTGTCGGTATCGGGGACGATCTCGCCGGCCGCGGTCGCGGCATCGAGCAGTTGGGCGCAGACCGGGAGCAGGCGGTCGATGAAGTAGGCGTGCAGGGGCTCGAAGGCCGCGTTGTCGGAGCGCAGCGCCTCGGCGAGACCGTGTTTGGTGACCAGGAAGTCGACGAACAGATCGATCCAGCGAGTCAGAGCGAGGAACGGGGTGGGGCTGTCGGCCAGTAGAGCGGGGCCGGCTTCGGCACAGGCTTCGACCTGGTGGCGGTAGACGGCGACGACGAGGTCGGACCGGGTGGGGAAGTGCCGGTAGATGGTGCCGACACCGACTCCGGCGCGCGCGGCGATATCGCGGACGGGTGCATCGACGCCGGCGGCGACGAAGGCCGCGGCGGCCGCGTCGAGCAGAGCTGCCTGATTGCGCCGGGCGTCGGCGCGTTTCCGCTGTTCGGGGGGTTGCACCCTGCTGCCCTCTGCCGCCATTGGGCGCTATCCTCTCACTTCGCTTGGCAAGCGGAACGATGTTCCGTATGTTGGTTATCGGAACATTGTTCCGCTTTCAGGATGCCAGAAACCCGCAGAACGATCGACCCGGTTCGCCCCCGAGGGGCTCGGTCCGGCGTTCTCTCACCCATCCCCTTGTGCTGAAAGGCCGACCATCCCATGGCGCACCCAACCCGTCCCAGCTTCGGCATCATGACCGCACCCATGCAGGTCGACTACGCCGATATCCTGCGCGTCTGGCAAGAGGCCGACGCTGTCCCGGAGATCGAACACGCCTGGCTGTTCGACCATCTGCTGCCGATCGCCGGTGACATGAACGGGCCCATCCTCGAGGGTTGGACGCTGCTGTCCGCGCTCGCGGCGCAGACCGGCAGGTTGCGCCTCGGCCTGATGGTCACCAGTAATCGGTTCCGGCCGCCGGCCGTGCTGGCCAAGATCGCCACCACCGTCGATATCGTCGCCGGCGGCCGGTTGGACTTCGGGATCGGCGCCGGGTCCCGCCCCGGCCTGCCGATGGCCCGCCGGGAGTACGAGGCGCACGGTCTGCCCTATGCCGATTTCGGCGACTCGGTAGCGAATCTCGCCGAGGCGTGCGCGGTGATCCGCCGCCTGTGGACCGCGGACGCGCCCTTTGATTTCGAGGGTGCCCACGTGCGGCTCACCGGGGCGTTCGGCAATCCCAAACCCGTGCAGCGTCCGTATCCGCCGATCGTCATCGGCGGTCGATCCGATGCGACACTGCGCGTTGTCGCCGAATACGCCGATCTGTGGAACATTCCGGGCGGTGATATCGGCGATGCCGTCGACCGCAGCGCCCGGTTGGATCGATACTGCGCCGATATCGGCCGTGATCCGGCCGAGATCGGCCGGTCGATCTTCCTGCCGGTCTCCTACGAGCGGCCGGACAGCACACGGAGCGCGATCGATGAAGCGCTCGCGGCCGGGTTCGGTCATATCGTGCTCGGGTTGCCGGCTCCCTACCCGGACGGTGTGGCTCGGTGGATTGCCGACCAGTTCGTTCCGGCGGCTGTGCAGGTGCCCGCGACGACAGGGGTGGCCGACGGGGCTTTCTCGTAGCGATCGACGTACTCGGGCGCAATACAAGACGGCCGCGGACCGTCACAGTCGTTCGCGGGTCGGGGCGATCACCGGGTCTTAGAACGGGTGGGTGCGAAGCGGCCCATGGCCGGGGTGGCGGTGTTTTCGCTCATTCGCAGTCTCGGCCGGAGGCGGTGGCCGCGGTCTCGGGCGAACCGCGCGCGGCCGCCCATGCTCGGATGGTTCGCCGCAGAAGATCCGCAACGGAACTATCATGGGCGTATGACCGCAATGGCTCCCGTCCGCGCCGAAGTGGACCTGTCGTTTCTGCTCGACCGCACCAGTCACGTCCTGCGCACCCGGATGGCGGCGGCGCTGGCGGAGATCGGGCTCACGGCCCGGATGCACTGCGTGCTCGTCCACGCCCTGGAGGGGGAGCGGACCCAGGCGCAACTCGCGGTGATCGGGGATATGGACAAGACCACCATGGTGGTCACCGTCGACGCGCTGGAGCGGGCCGGGCTCGCCGAACGGCGGCCTTCCGCGGCGGACCGGCGGGCTCGCATCATCGCCGTCACCGACAGGGGGCGGGAGGTCGCCGAGCGCAGCCAGCGGATCGTCGACGGCGTGCACCGTGCGGCGCTCGGCTCGCTGCCCGCGGGGGATCGGGAAGTTCTGGTGCGCGCGCTGCGGAATCTGACCGAGGGCCATCTGGCCGAGGCGGTGGAGGCGCCGTCGGCGGCGCGGCGCGCCCGGCAATAGATCTCCAATAGATTGTCTGCAACGGAACTATCTATTACAGTCTCTCCTGTCGGGTTTCGGACAGGAGAACACCATGAACACCCACGCACGCCTCGCCCTCGCCGTGCTGTCGGCAGCCACCCTGATGACCGTCCTGGACGGCAGCATCGTCACGGTGGCGCTTCCGGAGATCCAGCGTGACCTGGGATTCGACTCGGCCGGATTGAGCTGGACGGTCAACGCCTACCTGATCGCCTTCGGCGGGCTCCTGCTGCTGGGCGGACGCCTCGGCGACCTGTTCGGCCGCAAGACGATATTCCTGATCGGGAACGCTGTGTTCACCGCGGCGTCCCTGATCGCCGGCGCGGCCACCACGCCCGCGCTGCTGATCGGCGCCCGCTTCCTCCAGGGCGTGGGCAGCGCCTTCGCCTCCGCCGTCGCGCTGGGCATTCTGGTCACCCTGTTCACCGACCACCGGCAGCGCAAAGTCGCCATCGGGGTCTTCGGCTTCACGGGCGCCGCCGGTGCGGCGATCGGGCAGGTGCTGGGCGGGGTGCTGACCGACGCCTTCGGCTGGCACTGGATCTTCCTGATCAACGTGCCGATCGGGCTGGCCACAGTGGCCCTGGCGGTCGCGGTGCTGCCGGCGGACCGGGCCGGTGGCGGTGTGCGCCGGGCGGATCTGATCGGCGCCACACTGGTCACCGCCGGGCTGATGCTGGGTATCTACACGGTGGTCGGGATCGAGCGCCACGGCTGGACCTCCTCACGCACGCTCGGTCTCGCGGCCGTATCCCTGCTACTGCTGGCCGCGTTCGTCATCCGGCAGTCCCGGGTCGCCGATCCGCTGCTTCCGCTGCGGGTCTTCCGTTCGCGCGCTGTCTCCGGGGCCAATCTCGTGCAGATGCTGACGGTTTCGGCCATGTTCGCCTTCCAGGTGTTGCTCGCGCTGTACCTGCAGCGCGTCCTCGGCTACGCGGCCTTGGAGACCGGGCTGGCCATGCTGCCGGCGGCCGTGGCGATCGGCGGGGTGTCGCTGTTCGCCTCGGCCCGCCTCACCCTCCGCTTCGGTGAGCGCGCCGTGCTGATCACCGGGCTGCTGCTCCTGCTGGCCGCCATGGTCCGGCTCGCGAGCGTGCCGGCGCACGCCTCCTACCCGGTCGACCTGCTGCCGGTGATGGCGCTGATCGCCGGATTCGGGCTGGTGCTCCCGGCGCTCACCGCACTCGGCATGTCCGGTGCCGCGGCCGACGACGCGGGGTTGGTCTCCGGACTGTTCAACACCACCCAGCAGATCGGTATGGCGCTCGGCGTGGCCGTACTGACCACCCTCGCCGCGTCCCGCACCGGCGCCCTGGCGACCGCCGGCGCCTCCGATGCCGAGGCGCTGACCGGCGGCTACCGGACGGCCTTCGCCGTCGCCGCCGGCCTGCTGGTGGCCGCACTGGCGGTGGCGGTCACCGTGCTGCGACCCGTCGCCGTGGCACTTCCGGCCACCCCGCCCGCCGCGGTCCATCCCGCCTGACGTGGGCCTGCGGCCCCGCACCGACATCCGACCGAACCGAAACGACCCGAAGGAACCGATATGACGACCGAATTGCCCGCTGAGGCCCGCCGCCTGCTGGACGGGAAGAATTTCGCCACCGTGGCGACGATCGACCCGGACGGCCGTCCCCAGACCTCGGTGGTCTGGATGGACCGGGAGGGCGACACGATCCTGTTCAGTTCGACGACCACCCGCCGCAAGGTGCGCAATCTGGCGCGCGATCCACGGGTCGCGCTCACCGTTTTCGACGCCACGAACCCCTACCGTTCCGTGGATATCCAGGGCACCGCCGAACTGATCGAGGATCCGGACAAATCGCTGCCGTTACGGCTGTCCCGGAAGTATCTCGGCGAGCAGCCGCCCCCGGAGCCCGACAATATCCGCCGGTTCATCGTCCGCGTGACACCCGAACGGGTCACCGGGTTCTCCCTGCCGGACCCGTCGAAACCCGACGCCGGCTGATCGGCTCGGTGAACCGAATCGGCCGGATACGCCGATCCGGCAGCGCGGTCGCGAGGAGCCCTACGCGACCGCGCTGCTGTTCCTCGCTTCCGCTTCCGCCGATGTCCGAACGTGCTGGGCTCAGCTGCCGGCCTCGGCCCGTCCCTTCAACCGCACGAGGCCTTTCTCGAAGTCCGGGCCGATGAAGCGGTCCATGGGGAAGAGGAAGCCGACCACTTTGAAGAACAGGTTCTTGCGGCCGGTCATCCGCCAGGTCACCTCGGTGGTTGCACCCGAGGTCACCAGCAGGAACGTCACCTCGTTCCGGCTCTCGAACGGTTTGCGGAAGGCCAGGTCGATCCCGACCCGTCCGGGCTCCGAGGCGGTGATCGTCATCGTCCCGGCGCCCGCCTTCCGGTTGCCCTCCCAGTCGTAGCGGGCGCCCACTCCCGACCCCGGACCGGAGTAGGTGCGCCGCAGATCGGGATCGGCGTCCTCCCAGGGCGACCAATCACGCCAGTGGTGGAAATCGTCGATGAGGGCGCGGATCCGGGGCTCGGGCGCGGCGATCCTGGTCGCGCGTTCGACGAGGTACGTACTGGAATCGGACATACCCTCTTCTCCTGCGGGAAGGGAGGCGCGACGTCACGACAATGCGCCACGGTCACCGGAATTATGCCTCGCGCACACCGCGGTGCGCGGATGCCACGGTTCGCCCGTTTCGGGCGAGCATGGCGGCGGGCCCCGTGACGTAGGGAACAGCGGCGCCACCCGGTGGTCGTCCGGTGCCGGCGGGTGAGGAGGCTGGGTACCGTTCGATTCGGTATCGACCGTGGAGGTGGATCGTGTTCGGATTCGGAGATCTCGCCGTGCCGATCGTGGCGGCGCCGATGGCAGGTGGGCCCTCGACGCCGGAATTGGTGGTGAGCGTCGGGGAAGCGGGCGGGCTGGGTTTTCTGGCGGCCGGGTACAAAACCCCCGAGGCGGTGGCCGAGCAGATCCGGCAGGTGCGGGCCGGCACGGACGCGGCGTTCGGGGTGAACCTCTTCGTGCCGCAGCGCACTTCCTACGATGCCGCGGCGGTGGAGCAGTACCGGGACAGGCTGCGGGAGACGGCGCGGCAGTACGGGCTCGAAGTACCCGCTGTCCGGGAATTCGACGACGACCGGTTCGACGAGAAGGTGGATCTGGTCGTCGGACAACGGGTGCCGGTGGTCTCGCTGACCTTCGGCCTGCCGCCGGTGGACACGGTGCGGCGGCTGCGTGCGGCGGGATCGATGGTTATCGCGACGGTGACCGGTCCGGACGAGGCCCGGGCCGCGGTGGAGGTGGGCGTCGACGCGCTCTGCCTGCAGGGGCCCGAGGGCGGGGGCCATCGGGGCACCTTCCGGGTCGAGGACGAACCGGGTACGGCCGCGCTGATCGACCTGCTCGACGAGATCACCGCGTGGTGCCCGCTGCCGGTGGTCGCGGCGGGCGGCATCTCCGACGGGGCGCGGATCGTGGAGGTGCTCGCGCACGGGGCGGTCGCGGTGCAACTGGGTACGGCGTTCCTGCGCAGCGCCGAATCCGGGGCGAAAGCAGCGCACAAGAACGCGCTCGCCGATCCGCGATTCGACCGGACGGTCGTGACGCGCGTGTTCTCCGGCCGCCCCGCCCGTGGACTGGCCAACGGTTTCATCGCCGAGTACGGCACGGCGCCCGCCGCCTACCCGCAGATCCACCACCTCACCAGCCCCATCAGGGCGGCCGCGGCCGAGCGGGACGGTGCCGACGATATGGCGCTGTGGGCGGGTACAGGGTTCCGAAAGGCGGCGCCGGACCCGGCGGGGACGATCCTGCGGCGGCTCTGGGACGAGGCACGGGTGTCGGGCGCGGCCCACGACTGACCACGAACAGCCGACAGGCGGTGTGCGACCCGGGATCGACAGTTGCCCGGCGATCGACCGGTCGAAGCGTCCTCGGCGGTGGCATCTCGGAACCCGATCCGGACCGGCCCCGGTCCGGGTCGGGCGATATGTCGGTACCGATCCGTAGTGTGCGGTTCGTCACCCCCCCGGCCGGGGGCGGAGCCGAGCTGGAGGAATCGTGCAAGACGTGTGGCCGACGGTCCGGTCCGAGAGACTGGCGCTCATCGCGGATCTCGAAGGGCTCACCGCCGAGCAGTGGGCGACGCCCTCGTTGTGTTCCGGGTGGACGGTGCACGATGTGCTCGCGCATATCGTGGCGACGGCGAAAACATCCCGGCTCGGCTTCGTCCGGCAGTTCGCCCGGGCCCGCTTCGATTTCGACCGGTTCACCGCGAACGGTGTCGAACGGGAGCGGGCGGACACCCCCGCCGAAACGCTGGACCGGTTGCGTGCGGCCCTGGACCGGACGGTCACCCCGCCCGCCCCGCTCGACAGCAGGTTGGTCGAGATGATCGTGCACGGAGAGGACATCCGGCGGCCGCTGGGGATCACCCGGGAGTACCCGGCCGATGCCGTCGCCGACGCGCTGCGGCTGCAGATCCGCACCACGGCCGGGTTCGGTGGCGGGAAGGAACTCGTCGCCGGGCTCACGCTGGTGGCCGACGACGCCGAGTTCACCGCGGGGTCGGGGCCGCAGGTGTGCGGTCCACTGCTGTCGCTGCTGCTGATCGCCTCGGCGCGCGGTATCGCGGCCGCCGACCTGCACGGAGACGGTCTCGACACACTCCGGCGGCGGCTGGTATCCGGGGTCGCCTGAGACCGCCGCAGCGCAGGCGAACCCACGCCGAGCGGCGGATAACGGCGTGCCATCTGTCGACCGATGGGGGAAATCGCCGTAGCGTCGATGAGGTGACTGTTCCAACAGAGCTGCCCGCCACCGCGGGCGCGTTGCGGGCGGCCGGGTACGCGCCGCGGAGTGTGAAAGCCGAGATCCGGGAGAATCTGCTGGCCCGGCTGGCCTCGGGAGAGGATCCGTGGCCCGGGATCGTCGGCTTCGAGCGGACCGTGCTGCCGCAATTGGAGCGCGCGCTGCTGGCGGGTCACGATGTGGTGCTGCTGGGCGAGCGGGGACAGGGCAAGACCCGGCTGCTGCGGACCGTAATCGAACTGCTCGACGAATGGACCCCGGTGATCGCGGGCGCCGAACTGGGCGAACACCCGCTGGAACCGATCAGCCCGCAGGGCCGGCGGCTGGCGGCCGAACTCGGCGACGACCTGCCCGTGACGTGGCGGCATCGCAGCGAGCGCTACGCCGAGAAGCTCGCGACCCCCGACACCTCGGTGGGCGACCTGATCGGCGATGTCGATCCGGTGAAGGTCGCCGAAGGACGCAGCCTCGGCGATCCGGAGACCATCCACTTCGGCCTGGTGCCGCGGGCGCACCGGGGCATCGTGGCCGTCAACGAGCTGCCCGACCTCGCCGAACGTATCCAGGTCGCGCTGCTGAACGTCATGGAGGAGCGCGATATCCAGGTGCGCGGCTATACGCTGCGGCTACCGCTGGATGTGCTGCTGGTGGCGACGGCCAATCCCGAGGACTACACCAATCGCGGCCGGATCATCACCCCGTTGAAGGACCGATTCGGCGCCGAGATCCGGACGCACTATCCGCTGACCGTCGAGGCGGAGATGGCGCTGGTGCGCCAGGAAGCAGAACTGGTCGCCGAGGTGGGCGACCCGCTGATCGAGGTGCTGGCCCGGTTCGTGCGGCGGTTACGCGAATCCCCGGCCATCGATCAGCGCTCCGGGGTTTCGGCCCGGTTCGCGGTGGCGGCCGCGGAGACCGTGGCCGCGGCGGCGCTGCGGCGTTCCGCGCTCACCGGGGAGAACCCCGCGGTGGCCCGGCCCGTCGATCTGGAATCGGTGCCGGCCGTCCTGCGCGGGAAACTGGAGTTCGAATCCGGCGAGGAAGGCCGCGAACAGGAACATCTCACCCATCTGCTGCGGCGGGCCTTCGCCGATACCGCGCGGGAGCGGCTGGGCGGATTGGATCTGCGGCCGCTGGCCGCCGCGGTGGACGAGGGACATCTGGTGACCACGGGCGAGCGGGTGCCCGGCGCGCAGGTCCTGTCCGCGCTACCGGAGCTTCCGGTACTGCACGAAGTGGCGCTGCGGCTCGATGTCGCGGCGGGCGATCCACCGCAGCGGATCGCCGCGGCCGTCGAATTCGCCCTGGAGTCCCTGTATCTGGCGCGTCAGGTGGCCAAGGACTCCGACGACGAGGGCAGCGCGGTGTACGGCGGATGACCGTGGCACCCGATTTTGAAGAGGTGTGATGACAGCGGCGGACCGATATTCCTACGGGCCCTACCATGAGGGGCCCGATCCGCTGGCGCCTCCGCTGGATCTGCGCGAGGCGCTGTCGGAGATCGGGCGCGAGGTGATGGAGGGTTCCTCGCCGCGTTCGGCGCTCGAGGAACTGATGCGGCGGGGGACGTCCGGTATGCCCGGCCTGGAAGAACTGACGCGCCGCCTGTGGGAGCGGCGGGCCGAGATCTCGCGGTCCCACCGCCTGGACGGCACCCTGCAGCAGGTGCGGGAACTGCTGGACCGGGCACTGGAGGCCGAACGGCGCGCGCTGTTCCCGGACCCCTCCGACGACGCGCGGTTCGCCGAAATGCAGTTGGACGCACTTCCGTCGAGCACCGCGAAAGCGGTCAACGAACTGAGCGAATACTCCTGGCGTTCGGAAACCGGCCGGGAGAACTATCAGAAGATCCGTGAGCTGCTCGGCGAGGAACTGCTGGAATCCCGTTTCCAGGGCATGAAGCAGGCGCTGCGGGACGCGACACCGCAGGATGTGGAGGGGGTCCGGCAGATGATGTCGGACCTCAACGATCTGCTCGCGGCCCACGCCCGCGGCGAGGACACCACCGAGCGGTTCGCCGAGTTCATGGACGAGCACGGCGAGTTCTTCCCCGAGAATCCGCGCGATACCGAGGAATTGATCGACGCGCTGGCCGCGCGGGCCGCGGCGGCGCAGCGGATGATGAATTCGATGTCGGCTCAGCAGCGGGCGGAACTGAACGAGCTGATCGGGCAGGCCTTCGGGGATCCGCGGATAGCGCAGCAGATCGCCGACCTGGACGCGAATCTGCGTGCGCTACGTCCCGGCCAGGACTGGGAGTCGGCGCGGCGTTTCCGCGGCCAGGACCCGCTGGGAATGGGCGAGGCCGTGGCGGCCATGCAGGATCTGGGCGAACTCGACGAACTCGCCGCCCAGCTCGCCCAGTCCTATCCCGGTGCACGGCTGGAGGATATCGACCTGGAGATGCTGGAGCGTCAGCTCGGCGCCGAGGCCCGGGTGGATGCGGCCCGGCTGGCCGAGCTGGAACGCGAACTGCGTCGCCAGGGCCTGTTCGAGCGGGCCCCCGACGGTTCCCTGCGACTGACCCCGAAGGCGCTGCGGCGGCTCGGGGAGGTCGCGCTCCGGGATATCGTCGGTAAATTGCGCAGCCGCAAGGGGCAGCGGGAAACCGCGCTCGCCGGGGCGGCCGGGGAACCGACCGGCGCGAGCCGGCCATGGCAGTTCGGCGATACCGAGCCGTGGGATGTCTCGCGTACGGTGCGCAACGCGGTACTGCGCTCGGCGTCCACCGGAAGCCGGACGGTATCGCTGGATGTGGCGGATGTGGAGATCGCCGAGACCGAACAGCGGTCCCGGGCGGCGGTCGCGCTGTGTGTCGACACCTCGTGGTCGATGGTGCAGGACGGGCGCTGGGTGCCGATGAAGCGAACGGCGCTGGCCCTGCAGCACCTGATCAGCACCCGGTTCCGGTCCGACGCGCTGGAACTGATCACCTTCGGCCGCCACGCCGGCACCGTGGACATCGCGGAACTGACCGGTCTGGAACCGGTCTGGGAGCAGGGCACGAACCTGCACCACGCGCTGCTGCTGGCCGGTCGCCATCTGCGCCGGCATCCCGACGCGGTACCGGTGGTCCTGGTGGTGACAGACGGGGAGCCGACCGCGCACCTGGAGCCGGACGGCACCTCTTACTTCAATTGGCCGCCGGACCGGCGCACCCTGGCCGTCACCGTGACCCAGGTGGATTCGCTGGCCCGCCTGGGCGCCTCGATCTCGGTGTTCATGCTGGGTGAGGAACCGCGGCTGGCCGCGTTCGTGGATCTGGTGGCCCGGCGCAGCGGGGGCCGAGTGGTGGCGCCCGACCTGGACGGGCTCGGCGCCGCGGTGGTCAGCGATTATCTGCGTGGCCGGCGCTGAGCGCCGGATCGGGAGCGAGGTGTAGGTATGCGGCTGGACCGTGACCGGGCGCGGACGCGCTTCGCCGAAGCCCGGGTCGCCCGGCTCGCGACGGTGACCGCTACGGGGGCGCCGCATCTCGTGCCGATCGTGTTCGCGCTCGCCGGCGACACCGTCTACACCGCGGTCGATGCCAAACCGAAGTCGACCACCGCCCTGCGCAGGCTGGCCAATATCGAGGCGAACCCGGATATCGCCGTACTGGCCGATTTCTACGACGAGGACTGGACCCGCCTGTGGTGGGTCCGCGCCGACGGGAGGGCGCGCATCGTGGCGGGTGACGAGGCGCGGCAGGGCCTGACGCACCTGACCGCCCGCTATCCCGTCTATGTGACGGAACCGCCGCCCGGACCGGTTATCGCGCTCGACATCGCGCGGTGGTCGGGCTGGGCGGCGGGCTGATCACGTGGGGCGGATCAGGAACCGCCGCCGCCCATGGCGAACCGCAGCAGCGCCTGCTTGTCACCCTGCTTGATCTTGCCTTTGCGGTTGAGCACCTCGAGCTGCCAGACGTCACCGTTGCGGAAGGCGCGGGCGACGGCGTTGGCATTGTCGTTGCCCAGCAGCGACGGCCAGATATCGGCCACCTGTTGGCTGCTGCCGCCGGTTGCGTCGTAGACCTTGAACGAGATGTTGTTCGCCTTCTCGAACGAGCTGCCCTTCTTGAAGGCCGCCGCGACGAAGATTATGGCGTCGATACCGCCGGGGACCTCGGCGAAGGTGACATGGACGGTTTCGTCGTCACCGGCGGCCGAACCGGTCTGTTCGTCGCCGGAGTGCTGGACCGAGCCGTTGCCCAGCGGGTCCAGCGAATCCAGTCCGGCGAAACGAACCGGTTCGCTGCCCTGCATGAGGATGGCGATCAAGTCGAGGTCGACACCTTTCTTGCGGCGCGCCCAGCCGAGCGCGCCACCGCTGGCGCCCGCGGACGGGTCCCAGCTGACACCGACACTCAGCTTGGCGATCCCCGCGAGATCCGCTGCGCCGTCTTCCTTTTTGAGCGTGATCATGGCTCAACGGTACCGGCTGCCGGAGAACACCGGGTGACCACCGAGTTCTCGGTCAGTGGACCGGGGAACCGGTGGTGCGGTGGGGGCGCGGCCAGGGATGGCGGGCCAGCCCTTCGACCCCTTCGTTGAACCGCTCCAGGAGCCGGACCAATTGCTCGACCTCCTCGTCGGGCCAATCGGTGAGCACGGAGCCGACACCGCGGCGTTGCAGGGCCAGATCGGCTTCGAACAGCCGGAGCCCTTTCTCACTGGGCCGGACCTTGCGGGCGACGCCGCCCTCGGGGTCCGGTACCCGCTCCACCAGGTCCTGGTCGAGCATGGCGGCCACCTGGCGGTTCACCGTGGACACGTCGAGGCCGAACGCCTCGGCCAGTTCGCGCAGGGACAGCGGATCGCCGAGACGCAGCCGGGTGAGGATCAGGTACGCGGATCTGTCCAGCTGGAACGGCGAATTCCGGCGGGCGGCCGGATACTGCCGGGACAGTAGGTTCAGTTCCAGGACGAGCCGCGCCAGGACGGCGGGGTCCCGGCGGTCCGCCGCGGAGGCGGCGAGCGGTGCAGCCGAATCGGACATTCGGACACTATGTCGTCTGTTTCGCCCGAATACAAAATTGTGCACCATACACAGGCTATGTAACGTGCATATGCGTGACTGCTGTGGCCGACGACCCTTCCAGATCCGACGAACGCGATCGGCCCCGCACCTCACCGACAGTGCTGGTGGCCACCCTGAGCACCATCGGCATCGTCGTCTCACTCATGCAGACTCTGGTCGTTCCGCTCATCCCGAGCCTGCCCACCCTCCTGGACACCACCGCCACCAACGCCTCCTGGGTGATCACGGTGACCCTGCTGGCCTCGGCGGTCTGCACCCCGATCAGCGGCCGGCTCGGCGATATGTTCGGCAAACGCCGCATCCTGCTGCTCGACCTGCTCGCCATGATCATCGGCTCGGTCCTGTGCGCGATGTCCTCCTCACTGCTGCCCTCGGTGGCCGGCCGCGCCCTGCAGGGCGTCGCGATCGGGGCCATTCCGCTGGGTATCAGCATCCTGCGCGACGAACTGCCACCCGAACGCGTCGGTTCGGCCATGGCCGTGATGAGTTCCACCCTCGGGGTGGGCGGCGCGATCGGACTGCCGGTCGCCGCCCTGATCGCCGAACACGCGGATTGGCACGTCCTGTTCTGGGCGGCCGCGGCGATGGGCGGCGCGGGAGCGCTGCTGATCTTCCGGTTCGTCCCGGAATCCTCGGTGCGCGCCCCCGCTCCCTTCGATTTCGGTGGCGCCGCGGGTTTGGCGACCGCCTTGCTCGCGCTGCTCCTCGCGATCACTCAGGGCGCGCAATGGGGTTGGACCAGCGCCTCCATCCTGACCCTGTTCGCGGTGTCGATCCTGGTGTTCCTCGGCTGGGGCCGTTACGAACTCGGTCGCCGGCATCCACTCGTCGATCTACGGGTCTCGGCGCGGCCGCGGGTGCTGTTCACCAATATCTCCTCGATCGCAGTGGGTTTCGCGCTCTACGGCATGTCGCTGAGCTTCCCCCAACTGCTGATGGCCCCCGCGGAAACCGGCTACGGCCTCGGATTGACGATGGTGGCCGCCGGACTCGCCCTGGCGCCCAGCGGTTGCGTGATGATGCTGCTCTCGCCGGTCTCCGCAAAGATCTCGGCGCGCTTCGGTCCCAAACTGACCCTCGGCGTGGGCTCGGCGGTGATCGGTCTCGGCTACCTGTGCGCCGCGGCGATGATGGACACCGTCTGGCAGATCATGATCGCCTCGGTGCTGGTGGCCGGCGGTGTCGGCCTCGCCTACGCCGCGATGCCCGCGCTGATCATGGGCGCGGTACCGATCACCGAAACCGCCGCGGCCAATGGGCTCAACGCGCTCATGCGCTCGGTCGGCACCTCCACCTCGGCGGCGGTGATGAGCGCGGTACTGGCCAATATGACCATCAACCTGGGCACCCAGCAGTTGCCGTCGCGTGACGCCTTCCACACCGCCTTCCTCATCTCGACCACCGCCGCCTGCGTCGCCATCGCGCTCACCGCCCTCATCCCCATGCGAACAGCGGCCGACGACGCACGGTGACCCCCGCCGCCGGAAATCGTTCGGCATCGCCCGCGCGGGTCTGGTGCCATACCAAGTAGTCGCCGCTGGAACGACCGCCCTTCTTCGCGTCTTCGTAGCCTGGCGGGAAATGCGCGCGAGGCGGATACCCCACTCTTTCCCTCGGGCCGCGCGTATACGGCGCAGAACCCGCTCACCACGTCACGGAATCATCGGCCTTTCGATGCGGCGATACGGTCGAGACGCTCGTACTGATGGTCGGTGAGTTCCAGACGGGCTGCCGCGAGATTCTCGGTGAGGTGGCTGGGTGAGGCGGTGCCCGGGATAGGCACGACGACGCGCGACCGACGTAACAGCCAGGCGAGCACGACCTGGGTGGCGGTGGCGTCGAGCTCGCGAGCGACCGCGGCGATCACGGCAGTCGCGCCCGCAATGCCGGCGACCACAGGCCGCCACGGCAGGAAAGCGATACCGGCTTGTTCACAAGCATCGACCACCGGGTCGTATTCGCGGTCGAGGATGTTGTAGCGGTTCTGCACACTCGCGATATCCACGGTTTCGCGTGCCTCGGCGAGCTGCGCGGCGGAGACCTCCGACAGGCCGATGTGGCCGATCTTTCCCTCATCACGCAGGTCGCCCAGCACCCCGACCTGGTCGGCGAGCGGAATGGCCGGGTCGATGCGGTGCAGTTGCATGAGGGCGATCCGGTCCACCCGCAGCCGACGCAGAGCATCGTCGACCTGACGGCGCAGGAAACGTTCACTGCCGTTGTAAACCGCCCCGTCGGGGTGGTCGCGGCGGCGCTCGACGCCGAGTTTGGTCGCCACCAGGAGCCCCTCGGGATAGGGATGAAGGGCCTCGGCGACGAGTTCCTCGTTGGCGCCCCAACCGTAGAGATGCGCCGTGTCGATCAATGTGACACCGAGTTCGACAGCCCTGCGCAGCAACTCGATCGAAGCGAAGCGGGCATCATCCGGTTCGGTGGCCAGCCGCATCGCACCGAAGCCCAGACGGTGCACGCGAGATCCGGCAAGGTCGAGGGTGAGAGTCGTCATGAGTCCCTTTCCGAGTCACGCCACACTATCCACCTCACCTACCGGCCCGTACCGCGATCCGCCGGCCGGGCATGGGCCCAACGCCCGCCACTGCTGCCGGTGGGCATCCTCCTGTCCGCCTACAACATCGATTTCCTCCCGCTCACCGGCGCGGCCATCCTGGTGGCGCTGTTGCCGCCGGCCGAGCCGAATGCGCTGGGATGCGTGCGTTACACACCGGCCGGTGAACCGAACCAGTGCGTGAGCGCCGCGCGCAGCGTGTCCACGGCGGTGTCGGCTGGTTCGCCGATCGCCGCCGCCCAAGCCAGGTGACCGTCCGGACGGATCAGCAGGGCGTCGGCGGGCTGGTCTTCGGCTTTCCCGCTGTGGATCTCGACGACGTCACTCCACTCCTGGGCGATCACGCGCAACTCCGGCCGGTCGGCGAGTTCGAGAAACACCGGCCGCGCGTTGTGCATGAGTTCCGCGACACTGGTGGCGCCCGCTCCGGTGTGCAGGGCGAGATCGGGGGCGAAGGTCCCGGCCAGCGGGTGTTCGACCCCCGGCATCGGATAGCGAATGTCGCTGTGGCCGACAAGTCCACCCATCCGGCGTAGCGCCGGCTCGTCGAGCAGCAACTCCTGCACGATCTGCCGCAGCGCTTCGTCGGCGTCGTCGCGGCCGCGCCGCAGCGCGACCTGCGCCCGGGTCTGCAGCCGGGCCCGGCCAGCGGCCATGTGCCGCTCGTTGTGATAGCTGTCCACCAGGCCTTCCGGCGCCCGGCCCCGCACGGCGGCCGCCAGCTTCCAGCCCAGGTTCACCGAGTCGAGCATGCCGACATTGAGCGCCGTGCCGGTGGCGGGCAGCAGGTGTGCCGCATCGCCGGCCAGCAGGATCCGGCCGTCGCGATACCGCTCGGCCTGCCGATCCTTGAAGGTGAAGCGCGAGAGCCGCTTCGGGTCCGTCATCGGGAGGTCGACGCCGAGCACCCGACGCACGCTGGCGCTCAGCTCGGCCAGGGTCAGCGGCTCTTCGTCGTCGTATTCGGTGGTCTCGTTCTCGGTGGCCATCAGGCTCGTTGTCCCGGATTCGGGGTCGATCGCGAACGCGAACACACCCCGGTCGTTGCGGGTGAAGCCCGCGGCGACCCGGCCCAGCCCAGGCACGTCGATATCGCCGTTGTCGAGCACGGTGACCGCGTCGTCCAACCGGACCTGGCCCAGCCGGTTGACCTCCGGATAGGTGGTGCCGGGGAACGGAATTCCGGCCAGCTCGCGGATCCGGCTGCGGCCGCCGTCGCAACCGACCAGGTAGCCGGCGCGCATCTGATACGTCCCCTCCGGACCACGGACCTCCGCGGTGACCTCGGCCGCGTTCTGGGTCACGCCGAGCACCTCGTGTCCACGGCGGATCTCGGTGCCGAGTTCGCGAGCGCGTTCGCCGAGTAGTCGCTCGATGACGTGCTGCGGGATCGGCATCGCGCGCATCGGCGGATCGGCGAGCTGCGTGAAGTCCAGCTGCAACGTGCCGAAGGGGAACCGGGGCGCGATATTCGGGTCGCTGCTGGCCGCTTCGAAGCGCTCCAGCAGCCCGCGGTAGCGCAGCACGTCCAGGATCCGCCCGCCGATCCCGCTGGCCTTCTGGGTTTCCCGGGGCACCAGGTGCTTCTCCAGCACCAAGGGGCGCGCGCCGGCCAGGCTCAGTTCAGTGGCCAGGGTCAGACCGGCCGGACCGGCACCCACGATGATCACGTCGAAATCCGGCATTCGGACACTCCCTCTTTCCACAGGTTCTGGCTCAGCCGGGCAATTCTGCGGTATGAACCGGGTCTTGCCGCAAGCCCCCAGGTGCGCTATACCTTCAGAAGGGGAAACGATCCGGCGTCTGCCGGCTGACTTCAAGCTTCGGTAGTGCCGGGAATCGCGAGCAGCCGCCGTCCGTACTCGGTCATGTCGGCCTCGTCGCCGTTCGGTCAACGGGGTCGGGAACATTTACGAGAAAAGTCATGCCAAGGGGTTACCGCTTGGGGAGCCTCGGCTCCTGCTCTGCTTTCGAACTGAGTCCAACCAGTGGCGCGGTTGAACAGCCTGTCGGTGTCCGGACAGCCCTGGGCCTCGATCAGGAGCGGCAGCACCGTGTTGTCCCACTCCAGTCCGGCGTCTTCGGATGTGACCGTGCTGGACCCAAGGGTATCGAGGTGGTTGTAGCGCCCCTTGTCCGCGAACTCCGTCAGGATCGTCAGGGTCGCCCCGTAGATCGGTTCCGCAAACGGGCATGCTGGACGGCACCGGTCGATCACCGGAAAGTTCTGCCGAGGCACGGGGTGTGGAAATGGTCGGATCTTCGGAACAGGTACGCACGCGGAGGAAGCCGGTGCGCGGCACCGCGCTCCTGCTGGTGGCCGCCGCGCTGTTTCTGTGTGGCTGTTCGTTCTTCTCCGGTTCCTCCGACGGACTCGTCGGTGAGCGGTTGACCTCCTTCCCGGTGATCGACCGGGCCACACTCACCGCGACCCAGGCGCGGGTCGTCGACGCCGCCGCGACCGAATTCGCCGACCCCCGCGCGGGAGCGGGCTACTCCGAGGGCAACACCGAACCGTGGTGCGCCAACTTCGTGAGCTGGGTGATGCGTGCGGCCGGGCTGCCGCTGATCAATCCGAACTCGGGATCGTGGCGTATCCCCGGCGTCTACACCCTGCAGGAGTATTACGAGACTTCGGGCCGCTTCGCCGCCGCCGGGTCGGGATACCGGCCGGTCACCGGGGATGTGATCCTCTACAGCCCGGAGAGCAGATTCGGCCAGCACACCAATATCGTGCTGGCCGAAGACCACGGCACCCTCACCACGATCGGCGGTAACGAGGGCGACGCGGTCGGTATCGAACGCTGGAACCCCGCCGCCGTCCCCGATATCCACATCGTCGGTTACGGGCGGCTGTCGCCCGGGTGGTGACGGGCTTGCCGGATCGATACCTTCATCGCGTACCGTGACCGTCATTCGGTGGAGGTAGAGGTGTCGGAACGACTCATGGAACCGATCGAGGTAGGCGACCCGGGGTGGATCGACTACGCCGAGTTCGGCAGGCGGTTCGTCACCCACGCGGTGACCGAGCGGCGGATCGAGAAGGCGGTCGCCGGCATCACCGGGCGCGGGCTGACCATCGGCCCGGTCAATCTGGCGCCCGCCGGACTCGCCGGGTTCCTCGCCGAGGGCCGGATCGACCGTCCCGTGGTGGTGCGCCGCGGCTCCGAAGTCGCCTTCGACGTGCGGATACCGGTATCCCTGCGGGCCAAGATCCTGCTCGCCGGCAAACCCCTGCGGTCGGAGACGGTGGTATCCATCGGTCTCACCTTCCACGCCCGCACCGCCGACCCGCTGCTGATCGTGATCGATATCCCGCGGGTCGAGCCCGCGGATGTGAGTGTGCTGCTGCGCCTGTCCGCCGCCGACTCGGTGGCCGAATGGCTACTCGACCCGATCGCCGGGCTGCTGCAACGCGAGGTCGCCAATCGGGTGAACGGAATGCTGCGCGATCCGGGCGTGATGCGCAGCCGCATCTACGATATCGAGGCCATCGTCGCCCGCGAACGCTCCCCGCACCGCACCCGCACCCGCTTCGACTGGATCGACTACGCCGAATTCGGGCGGCGGTTCTTTCCGCGCATCGTCACCCGGGACCGGCTCGAACCATTCGTCACCCAGCTCGCCGACCGGCAGATCGAGATCGGCCCCTTGCGGGCCGGTCCCCGGGCGGCGGCCGAGGTCACCGTCCGCGGCGAGGTCGGCCGGCCCGCACTGACCGACCGGGTACCCGAGACCGCCACGGCCGACGACGATCCGGCGCTGGTCCGCTTCGACCTGACCGTCCCGGTCACCCTCGACATCACGGTCAGCGTGCTCAAGGACAACCAGTACCGCGCGGACGTGGAGATCCCCCTGCAACTCACCGCGCACGCGGCCGACCCTCTGCTCATCGTGGTGGAGGTCGACCCGCCGGAACGGGAGAACGTCCGCCTCGAATACGCGGCCCAGGGCATGCGCGCCGCCGTCCTCGGCGTCCTGGCGGGCATCAAGAAACAGATCGTCGCGCAGGTGGTCCGGGTCGTCCGCGCCGAACTCGCCGATCCGGCCATGCGAACCCTCGACGTAGGTGAACGCATAGACCGGCTGTTGTAATTTGCGGCGCTGTTTTTTGGCGCGCTTGCGCGCGCGGGGTCGAGGCCCCCTTGGTCTCGCCGTTCAGGCCTCGAGACTCGCGGCTTCGCCGCATGCGCTTCGAGGCCTGAACGGCGAGACGGGCCTCAACCCTTTGAGGTGTCTCATAAGACTCGACGCATGGGGTTGCGCTGCCCGGTTGTCGCGGGTATCTGTTGCTTTGACACAGCGTCTTCGCAAGCAGCCCACAGCGCGGTTTCACGGCTCGGCCCGCTGGACGCGCAGCGCATCCGACCGCGTGATGCGTCCCGGTCTTTTCTCGCGCCCGCTCTGTCGATCTCCGGTAGAGCCCGGACCCGCGGTGACGCGTGCAGTCGTCGGTCGTGGCGGTCGGGTGGTGGATGTGGTGGAATAACCCCACGTTCGAGGCTCCCGGCGCATGCAGTGCTGATGGGGAAGGTGCGCCGGGCATGCCGTTGCTGTCCACCCGGGTGTGCGAAGGAGTCTCGATGGTTTCTGCACTGTCTCGCCGGGCTCTGCTCGGATATACGGCCGCCGCCGTCGCCGCGGGCGCGGTGGGGTCGGCCTTCGGAACTTTTCGCGCCGGTGCGGCGTCGCTCGGGACCCTGCTCGATTACGCGGGGGGTGTGCCGTCCGCGGCGGCCATCAAGGCGGCCGGGCACACCGGGGTCATCCGGTATGTGTCCGATCGTCGGCCGGGAGCGGAATGGATGGCCGGGAAACCGCTGCTCGCCGGGGAGGTCGAGGATCTGCGGGCCGCCGGGCTGGCCATCGTGTCCTGCTACCAGTTCGGCAAAGGGCCCACCGCCGACTGGCGCGGCGGATACGACGCGGGTCGTCGGCACGCCGAGCGCGGACTGGCTCTACACCGCGCCGCCGGGGGACCGGACAACCGGCCGATCTACGCCTCCATCGACGACAATCCGAACCCCGTGGAATTCGCCACCATGATCCTGCCGTATCTGCTCGGCTGGCAGGCGGTGATCGGCCGGGAGCACACCGGCGTCTACGCCAATGCGCCCACCATCGATCTGGCCAGGGCGGCCGGTGTGGGTGCGTGGTTCTGGCAGCACGACTGGGGAACCGCGCCGGGGTATGTGCATCCGGCCGCGCATCTGCACCAGTTCGAGATCGACGACCGCACGGTCGACGGGGTGGGCGTGGATGTGAACGATATCCTCGCCACGGAGTACGGAGCCTGGTGACCGGCGCCACCCGGCGGACCGGTCAGCGTGCCGGGCGTTTCGTTCGGTTGGCGGCCACGTACAGGTAGACCAGCGGCGCCACCGCCCCGCACAGGAACAGCAGCAGCGTCGGCAGATCGCTGCGCAGCGGGACATCACCGCCGGGGCCCCGGCTCGCCGCGATCAGGAAGGCACCCAGCCAGGCGGCGATCGGCAGGAACAGCACGGTCGGCCGGGTGGTCACCGTGGCGGCCGCCCACACCAGGGCCACGTTCACCGGCGCGGCGATCAGTGCGGCCACCGGTACGGCGACGCTGCCGAGATGGAAGGGCAGGTAGAGCACCTCCAGAGCCGAGGTGATCACCGCGTCCACGATCAGGACCGCGATCAGCACCGGGCCGAGTGCCGCGGTCGCCAGTGCGGTCCAGCGGGTGCGGGAATCCGCACCGGCCCGATCGTCCACGGTGGCGGTCATCCGTGCGACCGGGTCGCCGAACACCGTCCGGCGGTCGCTGTGGGTCCGGTCCCGCTCTCCGATTCCGAGTGCTGCATAGCGACGAGTCTATTGGTGCGTGGGCGCCGCTCGGCTACAGCGAACCGGCGAAGAGATCGTCTTCCCGGCCGTCCGGCCCGCCCGCCCAGGCGCGACCGCGGACGAGAATGTAGTGCTCCTCCGGCAGGACCGGCTGGGCGATCATATTGGTCAACGCGAACTCCCGGCCCGACGGCGCGACCGTGAGCTGGGTGGCGTGGGCGCGCAGCGCGGCGCGTTTCCGGGGCAGGGATTCGGTGACATCGATCGCCGTGGTCACCGAATTACCCGGTACGCACGCCAACTCGTCCTCGGCCGGCAGCCGCCAGCCGGCGGGTAGCGCGCCCGGCAGGCCGTCCACCGTGCGGCGCGCCAGCGCCCGCAGATGATCGCGCAGGATGTCGGCGTCGGTCACGGTCCAGTAGAACTTGGGCGTGTCCCAGCCCTGCGCGGCCGCGGCCTCGACGGCTTCGGTGGTCACCCGGTGGGCGCGGATATGGTCCGGGTGGCCGTAGCCGCCGCGCGGGTCGTAGGTCACCACCACGCGGGGCCGCAGGTCGAGGATCACCTCGGTGAGCGCCCGGACCGCCGCCGGACCGGACTCGACGAAGGCCCGTGGATGCTGCGCCGCCGGAGTCCCGGCCATACCGGAATCGCGCCAGCGGCCCGCGCCGCCCAGGAAGCACGGCGGTCCGGCACCGAGTTCGGTCAGGGCGCGGGTGAGTTCACCGATCCGGTACCCGCCCAGTTGATCCGCGCGGTCGGCGGTCAGGCCGGCCCAGCGGTCGCCCATCACCTCGCCCTCTTCACCGAGAGTGCAGGTCACCACTGTCACGGGGACACCGAGACGCCGGTAGTGGGCGATCGTGCCCCCGGTGGTGATGGTTTCGTCGTCGGGGTGGGCGTGAACCAGCAGCAACCCGCCGGTACGTCCTTCGCCGGAACCGGTCACGGGACGCGCCGCCACATCGCCGCGTCGCCGAATATCCCGGCCTGGATCGCTCCGCTCAGCGACGCCCCGTCCACCGAGGGACCGGCCGCGGCCACCACGTTGTCCTGCACGATCGGCAGTACCGTGGATGCACTCCACAGCCGGGGTTCGGCCTCGCCCAGCGTGCGCGGTACTTCCACGCCGTGCAGCGCGCCGTCGATCGACGGCTGGAACTGCGGATCGCAGATACCGGACAGATTGCTCGGCGCCCGGCGGGCCGCCTCCACGGCGGCCGGAACCTCGGTCTGTTCGCCGTCGGTCGTGGGGGTGACGGGCGCCGCGGGCGGGCAGCCGTAGCGGGAGGCCAGCGCGGTAGCGGGATCACCACCGGTCGCCTCCCAGCCCACTGCCGCGTCGACGGAATTCTCCACCAGGCCTTTGCCGTACAGCTCGTCGGCCGCCAGATTGAGCACCGACGCGTCGATCCCGGCGCTGCGCAGCTGGTCGGCCGCGGTATTGGCCACCGCCAGAGCGGTATCGTCGCCGGTCACCGCGCCGATCCGCAGGACCAGCGGTTCCCCGTTGCGAGCCAGCGAGCGGGGCCGCGGGGCCGGTGAGGTCGCCGAGACCGGCGGCGGCTCCGGGGCGCGGCCGAACCCGGCCTCGGCCAGCAGGCCGAATGCCTGGTCGGGGTTGAGGCGGGGCGGTTCGGTGGGCGTATAGCCGGGATCGGAGGGCGAGAGCACCTGCGCGCGTACCGGTTCCACCCAGTTACCCGTCTGCGCGCCGACCGTGGCCAGCAGCGCGGGATCGAGAAGTGCGAGGACCGCGGTCCGGACCCGATGGTCGCCGAGCACCCCCTCGCGGCCGTTCAGGGTGAGGCGCAGCTGCCGGGACTGCGGCATGATCGCGGTGCGTACCGACGGGATCGCGGCCAGCTGGGCCTGGGTGGCGACCCCGCCGTGCACCAGTGCCATCTGGGTGTCGCCGGTGCGCAGCGAATCCGCCAGTTGGGCGGGGGTGCCGCCGCGGCGCAGCAGGATCTGGTCGGGGCGGGCCGGAGTGCCCCAGTAGCGGTCGTTGCGTTCCAGCAGGATCTCGTCACGACCGGGATCGGCGGATTCGATGGTGAAGTTCCCGCCCGAGACCGGTATCTGCTCGACCAGCGTCCGTTGGAAACCGCCCGGCGAATCCTTCATCAGATGCGACGGCAACAGGTTCGCGAACAATTGCGGCCAGGCCGGATAGGGCTTGTCGAACACCACGGAAACCGCTTTACCGCCGCCGGCGGAACGGACCTCGGTGATGAGGCGGTATCCGGCCGGGTCGATCACACCGGGCTGCGTGATCATCTGCTGCCACAGGTAGTGGAAGTCCTCGGCCGCGATGGGCGCCCCATCGGACCAGTTCGCCTGGTCCTTCAGCGTGTAGGTGACGGTGAACGGGGCCTCGGCGGTCACCGTCGCCGAATCGACCAGCGCCGTATCCGGAACCCACAGCGTGCCGCCGGGCAGGGCCGGGTCGGGTGTGGGCCGGAACGGACTCGGCAGCACCATGGCCGCCACCGCGGCGGTCGCCGGGGACTGGTTCGACCGCAGATGCGGGTTGAAACCGATCCCGATGTCATCGATGGCGACCACCACCGTGTTCTTGGTCGGTTGCGCCGGTTCGGTCTTCGGGCTGTCCGTACTGGCGATGGGCGGCGGCGGGTCGGCAGTACATCCGGCCAGCACCGGAACGAGCACCGCCACGAGCACCAGCAGCCCGCGCCACACCGCGCGCCTCCCCGAAATCACGTTCGGCACTCTACCCAAACCCGCGCCGGCCCGTCCGGGGGCGAAACCGCTTACAGCGCGGCCCGGTCGCGCGCCTTGCGACGCGACAGCTCCCGGGCCCGTTCGTTGGCGGCCAGGGTGACCTTGCGCACACGCACGACCTCCGGCGTCACCTCGACGCATTCGTCGGCGGCGCAGAATTCCATGGCCATTTCCAGATCGAGCTGCAGCGGCTTGGCCAGCGTCTCCATCACATCGGCGGTGGAGGAGCGCATATTGGTGAGCTTCTTCTCCTTGGTCACATTGATATCGAGATCCTCGGCGCGCGGATTGATCCCGACGACCATGCCCTCGTAGGTTTCCGCGCCCGGTTCGACGAAGAACTGCCCGCGGTCGGCGAGCTGGATCATGGCGAAGGGGGTCACCGAACCGGAGCGGTCGGATACCAGCGAACCGGTGTGCCGGGCCCGGATCTCACCGGCCCACGGCGCGTAACCGTGGGAGACGGCGTTGGCGATACCGGTGCCGCGGGTCTCGGTCAGGAAGTCGGTGCGGAACCCGATCAGACCGCGCGAGGGCACGATGAACTCCATCCGCACCCAGCCCGCGGCGTGGTTGTTCATCTGCACCATCTTGCCCTTGCGGGCGGCCAGCAGCTGGGTGATGGCGCCGAGGTACTCGTCGGGGCAGTCGATGGTGAGCTCTTCGTAGGGCTCATGCACCTTGCCGTCGACCTGCCGGGTCACCACCTGCGGTTTGCCGACGGTCAGCTCGAAGCCCTCGCGTCGCATCTGCTCGACCAGGATCGCCAGCGCGAGCTCGCCGCGGCCCTGGACCTCCCAGGCGTCCGGGCGCCCGATATCGAGAACGCGGAGTGAGACATTGCCCACCAGTTCCTGGTCGAGCCGCGACTTCACCATGCGAGCGGTGAGCTTGTGTCCCTGGACGCGGCCGACCAGCGGGGAGGTATTGGTACCGATCACCACCGAGATGGCCGGTTCGTCCACCGTGATGCGGGGTAGCGCGACGGGCTCGTCCGGGTCGGCGAGGGTGTCGCCGATCATGATGTCGGGGATACCGGCGACGGCGACGATATCGCCGGCCACCGCGACCTCACCAGGCTGCCGTTCGACGCCGATCGTCTGCAGCAGTTCGGTGATCTTGACGCTCTTCACGCCGTCGGCGTGCATCCACGCCACGTTCTGCCCCTTGCGGAGCTCACCGTTGTGGATACGCACCAGCGCCAGCCGGCCCAGGAAGGCCGAGGCGTCGAGGTTGGTCACATGGGCCTGCAGCGGCGCGGACGCGTCGCCCTTGGGGGCGGGGATGTTCTCCAGCAGGACGTCGAACAGCGCGTCCAGGTTCTCCGCGTTCGGTACCTCGCCGTTCTGCGGCTGCTCCTTGGACGCCTTGCCCGCGCGACCGGAGGCATAGAGCACCGGCAGATCGAGGGCGAGTTCGGCCGCTTCGGCCGCGTCGTCGTCCAGATCGGAGGCCAGATCCAGCAGCAGGTCGTGGCTTTCCTCGACCACCTCGGCGATGCGCGCGTCGGGCCGGTCGGTCTTGTTGACCACCAGGATCACCGGCAGACAGGCCGCCAGCGCCTTGCGTAGCACGAACCGGGTCTGCGGGAGCGGGCCCTCCGAGGCGTCGACCAGCAGCACCACGCCGTCGACCATGGACAGGCCGCGTTCCACCTCGCCACCGAAATCGGCGTGACCCGGGGTATCGATGACATTGATGACGGTGACGCTGCCGTCCGGATGATGCCGGTGCACGGCGGTGTTCTTGGCGAGAATGGTGATGCCCTTCTCGCGCTCCAGGTCGCCGGAGTCCATGACCCGGTCGACCGGTTCGGCCCGTTCGGCGAATGCGCCGGACTGGCGCAGCATGGCGTCGACGAGCGTCGTCTTACCGTGGTCGACGTGGGCCACGATGGCGACGTTGCGAAAATCGCGTGCAGACGACACGCCGGTTCCTCCTGCTGGTAACTGTTGCTTGCGGCCGGACCCTGCGACAGGGAGATTCGAACTCACCGGGCATCTGGGCCGGTTACACCCTACCGGGAACCCGGTGGCCTGCTGGCGCCGCCCAGAGGTAAGGGTATGCTAACCCGCATGGGCAAGGTCAAGGCGAGCGAGGTTTCGAGCCTCAAGCCGAAGAAGAAGTGCTGTCGTAAGAAGACACGCTGCGTGAAATGCCCTGTGGTCATCATGCGGATGAAGCGCCTGGAGGCCACGGGCGCCTCCGGTAAAGAACTGAAGAAAGGCCTGAAGAAGGCGCGCGCCGCCTGAGGGGGGCGACCTCCGCCTTCGCTCCGGCGTCCGCGCCCTGGAGGCCGGGCAGTTCGTAATAGGGGAGTGCGTGGCTGTGGATGAGGGGGCGGTTGGTGCGGTTGTAGGAATGCGGTGGCGGGGTATGCCCGCGATATGACCACATCACTGCTCTCCGAATCCGAGATCGCGGCGGCCCTGGAAACCCTGCCGGAGTGGAGCCGGGCCGGTGACGCGTTGACCCGCACGGTCGAGGCGGCCACCTTTCCCGCCGGAATAGAACTCGTCCGGCAGGTGGCCGATATCGCCGAATCGGCGAATCACCATCCCGATATCGATATCCGGTGGCGCAAGGTCACCTTCGCCCTGACCACGCACTCCGCGGGCGGGCTCACGGCACGGGACGTGGCGCTGGCCCGGGAGATAGATCGGCTGGCACCGTAGCGGTCCGGGAAGCCGTCCGCCCCGCCCAGACGATCCAGCCGTAGCAGGCCAGCGCACCGAGCACGTACACCGTGCCGAACCAGGACCACACCCCCCAGCGGGAGATGGTCCAGATCGAATCCTGCAGGAACGAGAGCACCCACGGCGCGCCGATCAGCGTCGTCACCAGCCAGTATCCGGCCAGTATCCGCGCGCCGGGCACCGCCCGGTACGGCCCGTAGAGCAACCAGAGGACGGTCGGTAGCAGCCAGCCCCAATGGTGCGACCAGGAGATGGGCGAGACCAGCAGCCCGAACAACTGCACGATCAGCACGGTGCCCAGCAGATCGTCGCGGCGCAGCGCCCGCCACGCGCACCACCCCAGCACCGCCGCCACCGCCACCGCCGCGATCCACCACGGCCCGGTACCCACATCGCTGCCCAGCAGCCGGCTGAGCGCGCCGCGCAGCGACTGGTTCCACACCGAGCCCACCGGCCCGATCCGGTCGGCGTCACCGAGCAGGGTGCCGAAATAGCGCCGGGTCTCCTCTGGATTGATCAGGAAACTCGCCGCCACGGTCAGGCCGAATACCGCCGCCGACCAGACGGCGGCGGCCCAGCGGCGCCGCGCCACGAAATAGAGGCCGCTGATCGCGGGCGTCAATTTGATCCCCGCGACCGCGCCTACCAGGGTTCCCGACAGCCACCACCGGGAGCTGCGGATCGCGACCATCACGCCGAGCATCAGGAAGACATTGACCTGGCCGTAGTCGATGGTGGTGCGTACCGGCTCGAACCAGAGGCCCACCGCCGTCCACGCCACCATCGCGGTGCGCCACCGCGCTTCGCGCAGGGCCTCGCGTCCCAGTATCAGCTCGAACGCGATTCGCACCACCCAGTACAACGCGGCGACGATGGCGAACAGCCACAACATCGCGACCACGGTGAACGGCAGGAAGTGCAACGGGAAGAACACCACCGCGGCGAACGGCGGATAAGTGAAGGGCAGCGGGAAATCCGGTGTCTTCTCGGCGTAGGTGAAATCGTAGAGATGGTCGGTGAGCAGAGCCGCCGACCCGTCGACATAGACGTGTAGGTCGACCAGGTTCATCCCGTTCGGGGTCAGCAGCATCCACAGCAGCCGCGCCAGTACGGTGATCCCGAGCGCCACCAGGGCCAGGCGAAACGGTACGAACCCCCGAATGTCGGTCCGGGCGCCGCTGGGCTGAGTCAATACACGAGCTTTCGAGTCGGTCCGGGCCGGCGGCCGGACCCGGTGCTGTTGGGCGCGTCGCCGGTTTTCCGGCCCGGAATACATTAACCCCACCGGTTTCCGGGCGGACGCGAGCCTTGCACGCGCTCCGCGCGGTGGGCGGCAAACAGTGCGCACAGGGGCCGGTAACCATCGAGCAACCGATGAGTCACGAGTCCACATACGCCTCATTTTTCACACCGGTCACTCGCGTTACCCCCTACTGTTCAGTAGCACAGCGAATTGGGGCTCGCAATCCCTACCCCGGTGCTGTACAACGCGCGTCAGTGTCCTTAGAGTGACCCCGAAACGACGGCTTTTCAGCGTCGCCCAGATGTACCCGAGGTAAGGACGGCTAGACCAGTGCTTCGCACCCGAGGATCGCGGATCGCAATGTCCGCGCTCGCCATAGCGGCGGGCGCCTCCCTCGTGGCGCCCGCGACGGCCGTCGCGGCTCCGGCCACCGAGGCGTCGGTGAGCAGCGTCCCGATGGTCCCCGAAGGGGTTCCCGTCGACGTTCTCGCCGCCCTGGCCCCGGCCATCGTCAACGCACCTGCCCCGGCGGCCAAGGACATCGCCGCACCGGGCAGCCCGCAGGAGGCCATTCTGTCCCAGGCCCGCGCGCTGCTGGCCGCGGTGAATCTGCCCCCGCAGATCAAATCCACGCTGGAACGGGTCATCACGTTCCTCGACGGCAGTGGCGGCGGCGGCCCCGAGATCCCCGAATCCGGGCCGGCTATCGCCCAGTTCCTCTACCCGACCATCGGTCAGGACTGCATCGCCCCGTCCGGTGATTCGGTCGGCACCGCCCTCGCGGTGCCCGGCCCGGCGCAGCTGCCGCCGCCCGGACCCGCCGCCGGCCAGACCGGTTTCGTGTTCACCGCGCTGGGCACCGAACGCCCCACGGCCGAGCAGGTGCAGCCGATGACGGTGCAATGGCGGAACCTGGACACCGGTGAGGCGGGCTCGCAGCCGCTGACCGATGCGGCCAAGATCAACCCGGACGGCCCGGCCACCCTGTCGGCCATCGCGAATACCGGCACCGGCCGGATCGTCGCGGTGATCGGTGGCGGGCTCACCACCCAGGCCACCGAAACCGAAACCCGCAGCTGCACTTTCATGCCGACCATCGGGTTCTTCACCGTCGGCTGAGCCGACGGTGGCTGCTCCGGCGCCGCGGGATGGGCCTTCGGGTCGATCCGCGGCGACCGCCCGGCACCGGAGCGTCGGCTCGTGGCGTGCCGCGTATGCCGCCCGGCTGTGGTAGACCGGGGTGATGGCGACTGTCGAAAGTTCGCGTAGGTCCGGCATCCGTAGCCGGCGCTCGTCACGGTCGATTCTGTCGATCCGCTCCGAGGGGTCGATCCTGTCCATCGGCTCCGCGTATTCGATCCTGTCCATCGGAAGCGTGGGGTCGGTGCTGTCGATCGGGTCCATCGGATCGTTCGGTTCAGCGATCTCCAGCGGGTCCTTCCTGAGTCTCGGCTCGGCCCTGTCCGGCTTGTCCCGGTGGTCCCTGCTGTCCTGGATGGGTGATCACGCGAGTCCGGACACCCGTCCCGGTCTGCGCGTGGTAGCCGACGAACCCGATCTGCGGGAGTCCGCCACCTGCCACTGCCAGACCTGACCTCGGCGTACTACCGTTCCCTGCCCACCATCGGTCTATTCCGGATGGTGGGCGTCCATGGCCGGGGCTCGCCGCGTGACGCCGGCGGCGACGCGATCCATCACCGCCCAGGCGCGATCCTGCGGTATGTCGTGGACGAGGTAGAGCTTCTTACCCGCTGCCGTGGCGGCGCCGACCGTGGCCAGGCCGGCTCGGCGCTGCCAGAAGGTCTGCCGCACAGTCCAGCCGATGATGCCCGGTGCTTCGAGACAGGTGCGTTCGCGGTCGAGGGAGCCGGAACGGACGACCAGCCAGGTGGGGGAGCCGGCGGTGGCGGGGACGACCGCGTGACCGAGGCCGCGGTAGCGGTCCTCGGCGAGCAGTGCGCCGACCGGGGCCAGGCCGGCCGGCAGCAGCCACCACCACACCGTGACCTGCCAGTCCGCCGCGGTCGCGAGGAGCAGGGCCACCGCGGTGAGCGGAACGGGCCAGCAGGCCCGGACATATCGGCGGCGCCGGGCGGCCGGACCGTGCCCGGTCAACGGGATATCGGCGAGGGCGGCCAGTCGTGCCGCTGTCGCGGCGGCGTTCGCGTTCCGTGGACTCAGCAGCCGGGCCAGGGTTCGTTCGACCGCCGCGCGGGGGGATTGCGGCAGGATCTTCTGGCGCGGATTCTCACCGGTCATCACGGCTTCCAGTTGCGCGGCCCCGGCGAGACGCAGCAGGAGTGGTTCGCGGATGGTGGCGCCGCGCAATCGCGCGGTGTCGAGGGTGATCCGGCGCAGCGTGAACAGTCCGCGGCGGATCTGCAAAGTGCTGCCGTGATCGGTGACGCGGAGTCCGTAGTACGTGGCGAGGTAGTGCGCGCACGCCGCCACGCTGACGACGACCACCAGGGCGAGCAGCGCCGCGAGGCCGGCCAGGAACAGCGACAGCACCCCGAAACCACGCACGGTGTCGACGGTGCCGTGGCCGATACGGATCTCGGCGGCACCGAATCCGAACTGAGCGGCCAGGCCGAGTGCCGAGGCGGCGAGCGCGAAACCGGTCAGCGACAGCGGCGCGTACCGGACCCAGCCCGGCTGCCAGTGACCGATCTCCGCACCCCGCTCGGCCGCGGGGGCCTCCGGCCCGGTGTCCGGGCCGGCGGCGGGGAGGCGGGCCGGAGTGGGATCGTCGGCAGCGGTAGGCAGGGTGCGGGTGTGGGCCAGCAGTTCGGCGCGCAGCGGCCGGACGTGTCCGGCGGCGAGTGCGTCCAGCCTGAATCGGTCGCCGGCCTCGGCTTCCTGGCCGGTGCCGATCACCACCACGGCCAGGCCCAGGATCCGGTGCAGCGGGTCGGCCTCGATATCCACCGACCGGATTCGCGCCCGCGGCACCGCCAGCCGTTTCCGCCTGATCAAGCCGGTGCGCAGTTCGACATGGGTCGGTCCGACCCGGTAGGTGGTGGTGAACCACAGGGTGAGTGCGTACGGGACCACGAATACCAGGCCCAGGAGGCTGTAGAGCGGGTTACCGGAACTGACACCCAGGACGACCGCGCCGATCACGGCGGGCAGGAACTTCACGATCTCCTGGATCGGATGGACCAGCAGCATCCGGCGATCCACGTGTAGCCACGGCTCGTCGTCGCCGGGAACGAGGGTCTCCGGCTCGGTGGCCGGGCCGGGCCCGTTCGCCGGACGCGGTTCCGTCATGTGGCGTCCCCGCGGTGACGTGCCGCGGTCTCGGTCAACCGGGTCACCGTCTGCTCGGCCACCGCGCGGTCCAGCAGGCTGATGTGCACCGCACCCGCGGACGAGGCCGTGGTCACCGTGACCGTCGACAGGTCGAGGATGCGTTCCAGCGGGCCGCGTTCGGTGTCCACGGTCTGCACCCGGGAGATCGGCGCGACCCGGCTCTCCTGGGTGAGCCAGCCCGATCGGGAGTAGACGGCGTCGTCGGTCACCTCCCAGCGGTGGACCCGATACCGCCACCGGGGCACTGCGATCGCGGTGAGCGTGGCCATCGGTACCGCGACCACCGCCACCGCCGCCTGCCAGATCCGGCGATCGGGGTCGACGACGACCCACCCGAGCAGCACGGCGAATACGCCGAGCCACGACAGCGCGATCTGCACGGTCCACAGCGTCTTCGCGCGCGGACTGGGCCGCCACGACGGATCGGCCAGAACGTTGGGGGACCGCGGCGGGCTGTCCGGCGACATATATTCATCGTCGCACGGCGCGGTGTGCGGTTGGCCCTCCATAGGTCGGCGACCATTGAGCACTTACAGTGATGTGGGCCTACCCAGGTTTGCCGAGGCACATGCTCTCCCGTCTGTCCTTCCGGCCCCGCCGGATGGTCGACATCGGTGGTCGGGGCCCGCCCCCGGTTCTGGAGCGACAGAGCGAAGGAGCGCAGCGACTGAGCGTGTGCAGTCCACCGTTCATGGGTCGGTGACCATTGAGCACTTACAGGGCTGTGAGCCTCCTCAGGCTGGTCGAGGCGCACGGCAGCATGCACTTCTGTCTCTTCCGGATGGGCTACCTCCACGGTCGGGGCCCGCCCCCGGTTCTGGAGCGACGGAGCGAGGGAGAGCGCAGCGACTGAGCGTGTGCAGTCGACCGTCCAGAGAATGGCGATCATTGAGCACTGACAGTGACGTGAGCCTCCTCAGGCTGGTCGAGGTGCACGGCAGCATGCACCTTCTGTCTTTTCCGGAGGGTCTACCTCAGTGGTCGGGGCCCGCCCCCGATTCTGGACCGACGGAGCGAGGGAGCGCAGCGACTGAGCGGAGGAGGGAAGAATCGGGGTCACAGGGCCCCGACCCGCGGCGCCGGAGGCGCCGCCATCAACACAGCCCCGACCTGCACGGAATAGCCCGAGACGCAGCGCGGTTGTGAACGCTCAACGACCTGGGAGGAGACAGTTCCGGATGTGTGCCGCATGATCGAGGGCGTGACCGAACTACCCGAACCAACCGTCCCGACCCCCGTGCCGCCCCCGTCCGCCATGCGCCGGGCGCTGCGCCGGGCACGTGACGGGGTCACGCTGAACGTCGACGAGGCCACGGTGCTGCTGCACGCGCGCGGCGACGACCTCGCCGACCTGTGCCGCAGTGCGGCCCGGGTACGCGACGCCGGGCTGGCCTCGGCCGGACGGCCCGCCACGATCACCTATTCGCGCAATGTTTTCATTCCGCTGACCCATCTGTGCCGCGATACCTGCCACTACTGCACCTTCGTGACGGTGCCGGGCAAGTTGCGGGCACAGGGTCGCGGGATGTTCCTGGAACCCGACGAGGTGCTCGATATCGCGCGCCGGGGTGCCGAACTGGGCTGTAAGGAAGCGCTGTTCACCCTCGGCGACCGCCCCGAGGCCCGCTGGCCCGAGGCCGCGCAGTGGCTGGACGAACGCGGCTACGATTCCACCCTCGACTATCTGCGTGCGGTGTCGATCCTGGTGCTCGAGGAGACCGGACTGCTGCCGCATCTCAACCCCGGGGTCATGTCGTGGGAGGAGATCTCGCGGCTGAAACCGGTGGCGCAGTCGATGGGCATGATGCTCGAGACCACCGCGACCCGGCTGTTCACGGAGAAGGGTAACTGCCATTACGGCAGCCCCGACAAGGATCCCGCGGTTCGACTGCGTGCCATCACCGACGCGGGCCGGCTCTCGGTGCCCTACACCACCGGTGTCCTGGTGGGTATCGGCGAGAACATGGCGGAGCGGGCCGATACGATCGCCGCGATCCGCAAGCAGCACAAGGCGTTCGGTCATATCCAGGAAGTGATCGTGCAGAACTTCCGGGCCAAGGACGACACCGCCATGCGGCACGCGCCCGACGCGGACTTCACGGAGTTCCTGGCCACCATCGCGGTGACCCGCCTGCTGCTCGGACCCGACGTCTCGGTGCAGGCGCCGCCGAACCTGGTGTCCGAGGCGGAGTGCCGGGCCCTGCTGGAAGCCGGGATCGATGACTGGGGCGGCGTCTCGCCGGTCACCCCTGACCATGTGAATCCCGAGCGGCCCTGGCCCAACCTGGACACGCTGGCCGAGATCACCGCGGCCGCCGGTTTCGAACTGGTGGAACGCACGTCGGCGCATCCCAAATACGTGCGGGCGGGCAACCCGTGGATCGATCCGCGGATCGGCGCGCATGTCGCGGCCCTGACCGACGCCGAGACCGGGCTGGCGAAGGCCGGCGCGCTCCCGGTGGGTCTGCCCTGGCAGGAACCCGATGAGTCCTGGGAGTCGGCGGGTCGTACCGATCTGAACACCGAGATCGATACCACCGGGCGCAATACCGATACCCGCAGCGATATCGACAACGCGTTCGGCGACTGGGACACCATCCGCGAACAGGTCCGCGATCTCGCCGCCGCGCCCCAGCGGCTGGACGCCGACGTACTGGACGCGCTGCGTGCCGCGGAACGGGATCCGGCCGGCCTCAGCGATGCCCAGTACCTGGCGCTGGCCACCGCCGACGGACCCGATCTGGAAGCCGTCGCGGGTCTCGCGGACCAGTTGCGCCGCGATGTCTGCGGCGACGACGTCACCTATGTGGTGAACCGCAATATCAACTTCACCAATATCTGCTACACGGGCTGCCGGTTCTGCGCGTTCGCGCAGCGCAAGGGTGACGCCGACGCCTTCACGCTCAGCACCGGCGAGGTCGCCGACCGGGCCTGGGAGGCCTACGTCGACGGCGCGACCGAGGTCTGCATGCAGGGGGGTATCGACCCCGACCTGCCCGTCACCGGCTACGCCGATCTGGTGCGGGCGGTGAAGGCGCGGGTGCCGTCCATGCACGTCCACGCCTTCAGTCCGATGGAGATCGTCAACGGCGCCTCGCGCGGTGGTGAAAGCGTCCGCGATTGGCTGACCGCGCTGCGCGAAGCCGGGCTGGGCACTATCCCCGGTACGGCCGCCGAGATCCTCGACGACGAGGTCCGCTGGGTGCTGACCAAGGGGAAATTGCCCGCCTCCGCCTGGATCGATGTGGTCACCACCGCCCATCAGGTCGGCATCCGGTCGAGTTCGACCATGATGTACGGGCACGTCGACAACCCCAGCCACTGGGTCGGGCACCTGCGGGTGTTGCGCGGTATCCAGGACGAGACCGGCGGTTTCACCGAATTCGTCCTGCTCCCGTTCGTGCATCAGAGCGCCCCGCTCTACCTGGCCGGCGCCTCCCGTCCGGGCCCCACCAACCGCGACAATCGCGCCGCGCACGCTCTGGCCCGGATCATGCTGCACGGCCGGATCGACAACATCCAGACCAGCTGGGTGAAACTCGGCACCACGGGCACCCGGGTGATGTTGCGCAGCGGCGCCAACGACCTCGGCGGTACCCTCATGGAGGAGACCATCTCCCGGATGGCGGGTTCGCAGCACGGGTCGGCGAAGACGGTGGCCGAACTCACAGAGATCGCCGAGGGTATCGGCCGGCCGGTCCGGGAGCGCACCACCACGTACGGGGTTCCACCCCAGCGGAGTGCGGCAGCCCCCGGCCTGGAACTCGTCTAGGCGCGTGGCCCTCGACTGAAGGCGCGCAGCGACCCAGCGCAGTAGTGGAATACCGGGGCCACGAAGCTCCGACCAGGCGACGCCGGAGCCGGCGTCGAGTATTAGGGCAGGCTCACCAGGCGTAGCCTGTGGGGCGCCAGGGATACTTGTGTGCGGGCGCAGTTACCCGGAGAAGGAAGACTTAGGAGCGGGAGTGACGTACATCATCGCCGAACCGTGCGTTGACGTGAAGGACAAGGCATGCATCGAAGAATGCCCTGTGGACTGCATCTACGAGGGCGGTCGCATGCTCTACATCCATCCCGACGAATGCGTTGACTGTGGTGCGTGTGAGCCGGTCTGCCCGGTGGAGGCGATCTTCTACGAGGACGACACGCCCGATCAGTGGAGCGGGTACGTCAACGCCAACGTCGACTTCTTCGACGAGCTGGGCTCGCCGGGCGGTGCCACCAAGCTGGGCAAGGTCGATTCCGATCCGGCGTTCATCAAAGAGCTGCCGCCCATGGCGGGCGAGTAGAGCATTCGCACGATGAGCACCGAGGTAACCGAACGTCGCCGGGTGAGTGCGGTCCTGCCCGATTTCCCCTGGGACACCATCGCCGAGGTGAAGGCGCGGGCGGCCGCGCATCCGGGCGGACTCGTCGATCTGTCGGTGGGTACGCCGGTCGATCCGGTCGACCCGCTGATCCGCGCGGCGTTGAGTTCGGTCGCCGAGGTACCCGGTTATCCGACCACGCACGGCACGCCGGAGTTGCGTGCCGCCGCGGTGGCCGCGCTGACCCGGCGTTTCGGTATCACCGGGGTGCCCGAGGCGGCGGTGCTGCCGGTGATCGGCACCAAGGAGCTGATCGCGGGGTTGCCGCGGCTGCTCGGGCTGGGGCCCGCGGATCTGGTGGTGATCCCCGAGGTCGCCTATCCGACGTACGAGGTGGGCGGACTGCTCGCCGGGGCCCGGATTCTGCGCGCCGACGGGCTCACCCGGCTGGGCCCGGAGACTCCGGCGCTCATCTATCTCAACTCACCGTCCAACCCGACCGGCAAGGTGCTGGGTGTGGAGCATCTGCGGAAGGTGGTTACCTTCGCGCGCGAGCGCGGGGTGATCGTCGCGTCCGACGAGTGCTACCTGGGGCTGGCCTGGGAAGAACCCGCCGTATCGATTCTCGACCCGCGGGTCTGCGACGGAGATCACACCGGCTTGCTGGCGGTGCATTCACTGTCGAAGACGTCGAATCTGGCGAGTTACCGGGCCGGGTTCGTGGCCGGTGATCCGGAGCTGGTGGCCGAGTTGCTGGAGGTGCGCAAGCATTCCGGCATGATGGTGCCCTTCCCGATCCAGGCGGCGATGGCGGTGGCGCTGGGCGACGACGCGCACGAGTCGGTGCAGCGGCAGCGGTATCGGGCCCGCCGCGAGATCCTGCGGTCGGCGCTGCTGGATGCCGGGTTCCGGATCGACCATTCCGCGGCCGGGCTGTATCTGTGGTCGACTCGCGGTGAACCGTGCCGGACCACGCTCGAGTGGCTGGCCGAGCGCGGCATCCTGGCGGCTCCGGGGGAGTTCTACGGTCCCGCGGGCGCCGAGCACGTGCGTATCGCATTGACCGCGACCGACGAGCGGATCGAAACGGCCGCACAGCGCCTACGCGGCTGACCACGCTCTCCCCGCCGCTGTGCGACAGTGCGGTAACGACTCCGCAGAGATTCGCGCGTCGAGTTCGGGCAGGGCCGGGCGGGCGGCGCTAGCCTGGGGTATGGACGCTGTCACAGTTGTCCCCACCCCCGGTAACGAGCCGGTGCACACCTACGCGCCCGGGAGCCCCGAGCGGGAACGGTTGCTCGGCAGGCTCGCCGATATCTCCGACGGCACCACCGAGATCCCCCTGGTCATCGGCGGCAAGCATCGTCCGGGGATCGGCACGCGACGGGAGATCGTCGCACCGCATCGACACCGGCAGGTACTCGGGACCTATACCGACACCACACACACCGAAGCCGCCGCGGCGATCGACGCCGCCACCGCGGCCGCCCCCGGATGGCGTGCGCTGCCGTTCGACGAACGTGCCGCGGTGCTGTTGCGGGCCGCGGACCTGCTGGCCGGACCGTGGCGGGAGACTCTCGCCGCGGCGACCATGTTGGGCCAGTCGAAATCGGTGGCTCAGGCCGAGATCGACGCGCCGTGCGAGCTGGTCGACTTCTGGCGATTCAATGTCTCCTTCGCCCGGGGCATCCTGGCACAGCAGCCGCAGTCGAGCGCGGGGGTGTGGAACCGGCTCGACTACCGCCCGCTGGAGGGGTTCGTCTACGCGATCACCCCGTTCAATTTCACCGCGATCGCCGGCAATCTGCCGACCGCGCCCGCGCTCATGGGCAATACGGTGGTGTGGAAGCCCTCGCCCACCCAGACGCTGGCCGCTTATTACACGATGAAACTGCTGGAGGCGGCCGGGCTGCCGCCCGGCGTCATCAATATGGTCACCGGTGACGGGCGGGATCTCTCCGAGGTCGCTCTGGCCGACCCCCGCCTGGCGGGGATCCATTTCACCGGCTCGGGCGCCACGTTCCAGTATCTGTGGAGCCGGGTGGGCGCCAATATCGGGCGTTATCACGGGTATCCGCGGATCGTGGGGGAGACCGGGGGCAAGGATTTCATCGTCGCGCATCCGTCGGCGGATCCTGCCGCATTGTGTACGGCGATGATCCGCGGGGCCTACGAGTATCAGGGCCAGAAATGTTCGGCCGCCTCGCGTGCCTACCTCCCGCGCTCGCTGTGGCGGGAGATGGGTGACGATTTCCTCGGTATCGCCGAGAGCCTGAGCTACGGCGATATTGCGGATCTGTCGAATTTCGGTGGCGCGGTGATCGACCGGCGGGCCTACGACAAGAGCGTGCGGGCGATCGAGCGGGCGCGGTCCGCCGGGGTGGAGGTGCCGGTGGGTGGCACCTACGACGACAGCGAGGGGTGGTTCGTCCGCCCGACCGTACTGCTCGCCGACGATCCACGCGACGAATCGTTCGCCACCGAATACTTCGGCCCGATCCTGTCGGTGTACGTGTACGACGATTCCCAGCCCGACGCCTACCGGACGATCTTGGCCGAGGTGGAATCCACCGCCCCGTACGCCCTGACCGGCGCGGTCTTCGCGCAGGACCGGCACGCCGTGGAAGAGGCCGCCCAGCTGTTGCGGTTCGCGGCCGGCAACTTCTATGTGAACGACAAACCCACCGGCGCGGTCGTGGGGCAGCAGCCTTTCGGCGGCGCACGGGCCTCGGGCACCGACGACAAGGCGGGGTCTCCGCTGAACCTGTTGCGCTGGGTGGCCCCGCGCACCCTGAAGGAAACCTTCGTCCCGCACACCGATCACCGCTACCCGCACATGGAGCAGGGATGAACGGCTCACCCCGCCCCGCCGCGCGGCGCCCGGTCCCACTCCGTCTCCGCGGGGAGTCCCGGTGAACCCGCTGCGTCCGGCGATCCTCGCCGTCGCCGGGTCGGACCGGGTGAAACGAACCCTTACGACGAGCCCGGCCACCGCGGCGATGGTCCAGCGCTTCGTACCCGGGGAAGCTCGGCCGGATCTCATCGCCGCGGCTCGCGCACTATTGATGAGCGGGCGCGCGGTGAGCGTCGACTACCTGGGCGAGAACACCACCGACCGCGCGCAGGCCGACGCCGCGGTCGCCGAATATCTGGCATTGATCAACGATCTGGCGGCCCTGCCCACCACCGAGGTACCCACCGGCGCCGCGCCGCTGGAGGTGTCGGTCAAATTGTCCGCGCTCGGGCAGGCGCTGGGCGCCGACGGCCCGGCGATCGCCACCGAGAACCTGCGCACCGTGTGCACCAAGGCGGCCGAGGCCGGGGTATGGGTGACCGTGGACGCCGAAGACCACACCACCACCGCCGCCACCCTCGCCACCACCGGGCAGGTCCGCCCGGATTTTCCCTGGCTGGGCACGGTGATCCAGGCCTACCTGTACCGCAGCGAGGACGACTGCCGCGACCTCGCCGACGCGGGCGCCCGGGTGCGCCTGTGCAAGGGCGCCTACCGGGAACCGGAAACCGTGGCCTACCAGCGACGTGTGGATGTGGACCGCGCCTATCTGCGCTGCCTGCGGGTGCTCATGCGCGGCGCGGGCCGTCCCCTGGTGGCCTCCCATGATCCGGTGGTCATCGCGGCGGCGGCCGACCTCGCGACGGTCACCGGCCGTCGCCCCGGCCGGCTGGAATACCAGATGCTGTACGGCGTCCGCACCGACGAGCAGCTCCATCTCGCCGACCGCGGGGATTTCGTCCGGGTGTACCTGCCCTACGGGCACCAGTGGTACGGATATCTCATGCGCCGGCTCGCGGAACGCCCCGCCAACCTGGCGTTCTTCCTCCGCGCGCTGGCCGGGCGGTGATACACCCTCTGTCTCCTCCGGATGGTCGGCCTCAGTGGTCGGGGCCCGCCCCCCGGTTCTGGAGCGACAGAGCGAAGGAGCGCAGCGACTGAGCGTGTGCCGTTGGTCCGTCAATAGATCGGTGACCATTGAGCACTGGCAGTGATGTGAGCCTCTCCAGGCCGGTCGAGGCGCATGACAGCGTGCACCTTCTGTCTATTTCGGATGGTCTGCCTCAATGGTCGGGGCCCGCCCCCGATTCTGGACCGACGGAGCGAGGGAGCGTAGCGACTGAGCGGAGGAGGGAAGAATCGGGGTCACAGGGCCCCGACCCGCGCGCCGGAGGCGCGCAAATAAACACAGTTCAGACCAGGGGTTTGCCCTTGCGGATACGGCGGCGCATATCCCATAGGTAGTAGTTCATCGGGAACTGGCGTAGGACCCGGGGCTGGATCTTCAGGCCCACGCCGATGAGCTTCATGGTGCGGTCGAACCAGCGCTGGTTGCCTTCGGTCCAGGTGAGATGCATTTTCTCGCGGATCTGCGGCGGCAGGCAGCCGGTGACGACGAAACGGTGGAATCGTGCCGATACCCACTGGATCGGGCGCGCCACCATCTTCAGGTCGATGAGGTCGTTGAAGTAGGCGCGGGTGGTGTCGTCGATTTCCAGGGCGTCGAGATTCTCTTCCCAGAACCGCCAGAACGCGGCGCGATCGGCCGGCCACATCTCCGGTCGGACCTGCAGGGTGGTGCCCAGCCGGATGCTGTGGGCGTAGAAGGTGTCGGCGGTCGCCTCGTCCATCGGGCCCTGGACCTTCTCCAGCAGGTCGACGAAACCGAAGTACAGGCAGGCGGCGACCCACAGCTGGAGTTTCGGGTCGAAGGCGTTGTACTTCACCGGGCTGGTGGGTTTGGTGCGAATGTGGCGGTGGGAGGTGTTGACCGCGAGCCGGTAGGCGTTGCGTTCTTCGTCGGTGCCCAGCATGGCGACGGCGAGATAGGTGAGAGTGGTGCGGAGCCGTTTGAAGGGATGCTCCATGACGTTGCCGCTCTTGACGTCGCTTTCCATCACGCCGTAGGCGACCGGCCGCAAACCCAGCTGCATGATGACGTTCGCGGTGCCGCCCAGGAACGCGGTGACTCCGATGATGTGATCGTTCATATCGAAGTCGGGTGCGTACAACCGCTGGGGTTCGGGATCGTTCATCGGAGCGGGCCGGGGAGCGGTCATCGGTGACCTCTTTCCTATGAGAAGATTATATGATAACCATCTCATTCTCTCGATGTTGCGTCAACCGCCCCCGCAATTGTGCGATGCTTACCGTGTCATTGCATCGCCGAGCGCGGGAAGGTGCCGAGATGGGTGCGCTGGCTCGATTGTTGCCTCTGGTCCGAACACCGCGCCGAGATCAAGATCAATCCGTGCTGTCCGCGGCGTTGCAGGCTTTTCTCGACTTCGGGATCAAGCGCACGAGTATGGTCGAGGTCGCCCGGCGTGGCGGCCTCTCCCTGGCCACACTGTACCGGCGGTTTTCCAGCAAATCGGACTTGATCCAGGCGGTCGGATTGGCGCAGACCCGCGATTTCATCGAGGGTGTCGACGCCGCGGTGCAGCAGCAGATCGAGCGCGACGCCGGTGCCGAGGACCAGATCGTGGAACTGTTCGTCGCGTTCCTGGCCGGTCTGCGCGGTAACCAGCTGCTGGATCGGCTGCTGAACACCGAACCGGAGATCGTGCTGCCCTATCTGACCACCCGGGGCGCCCCGGTGATCGAATTGGGCCGCGATTACGTCGCCGAATTCATCACCCGTCTGCAGGGCGAAGGCAAATTGCCGGAATACGATCCGCTGCCGCTGGCCGAAATGATCGCGCGGACCGCGCTGTCGCTGGCGCTGACCCCGCAAACGGTTATCCCCCTGGACGACGATATCGCGGTGCGCAGATACGCGCGTGATCATGTGGCGGTCTCGTTCCGGGTGCCGGGCCAGGTCGCCGGATCCTGAATGTCGGACAGGCTCGTTTTCATATCCGCGAATTCGAATCAGACGAGTTTCAGTCCGAGCCTGCGGCGGATCCGGAAATCCACCAGGTAGGCCTGGATCGGGAAACTGCGCAGCGGTGCCGGTAGCGTCGCCGATACCCGGCCCAGTCCGCGGAGCATGCGCCCGAACCGGCGCTCGTCGTCGGCCGACCAGGCCATGCCCATCTCCGTGCGCAGGTGTGGCGGTAGGAGGCCCGCGGTGACCCATCGGTTGAAGCGGCCGCCGAGGAGCCGGACCGGGCGGGGGAACATCCTCAGATCGACGATCTCGTTCAGCATGTCCCGGACCGGTGGGTCGATCCGGGTCGTGGCCAGGTTTTCGGTCCAGTAGCTGTCGAAGGCCGCCGGGTCGGCCGGCCAGGCATCCGGCGGCACCTGCAGGGTGGTGCCCAATCGTGCGGAATGGCGATAGATCGTCTCTTCCAGGTCGGCGTCCGCCTTGCCGTGCATACGCTCCCGGATATCGCGGGCGCCCCAGTACAGGCAGGCGGCCACCCACAGTTGCAGATCGCGGTCGAATGCGTTGTACCGCACCGGACTCTGCGTGGTCGAGCGCACCCGGCGATGCGAGGTATCGACGGCTGCCCGATAAGCGGCCCGCTCGGCGGGGCTGCCGAGCAGTGCGACCGCGAGATAGGTGAGTGTGGTGCGCGTGCGTTTCACCGGATGCAATGTCAGCTTCCCGCTGTCGACCGGGCTTTCCAGAACTCCGTAACCGACCCCGGGGACGGCGAGCTGCATGATGACATTGGCGGCGGCCCCGAGTATCGCGGCGCCGTCGATATAGGGTCGGAAATCGAAATCCTCGTCCTGCACCGAATCGGCCCGTCGATCGGCGGAGCCGGATACGGGCGGTCCTCCGGCGGGCGTGCTGGTCATGGAAGCCACCGTTTCGAGGGCTCGAGAAAGCTGACGATTCACCTTCTCGCCGCTGCCCATATGTGTCAAGCGACGCCGGAACAATTCGATCTCGTGCGATTCGGAGCCCGGTCGTGGTATGTGTGATTTGAATCGATAAAGTTTCACTGTCGGGTGCGGAATTTCCCGCGAGCCGAATACGTGAACTCCTATCGGCGCATTTCCCGGATTTTCCGGGGCAGGTGCCCGACCGCCGGCCGAGGCCGGGGCAGTAGTTTGGGCGCATGTCCTACGGCCACCGTCTGCTCAGCTCCCTCGACCCCCTCGCCGTCGCCGCGGGCGCCGATATCCCGGACGCCGTGACCATCGACGGTGTCACGCTGTCCCGCAGTGATCTGCTCGGGGCGGCCACCTCGGTGGCCGAACGTATCGCCCGCGCCGAACGAGTCGCCGTGCTGGCCCGGCCGACGACGGCGACCGTGCTCGCGGTGGTGGGATGCCTGATCGCCGGAGTCACCGTGGTGCCGGTACCGCCCGATTCCGGAACGGCCGAACTCGACCACATGCTCGCCGATTCCGGCGCCCGGGCATGGCTCGGCGAAGCGCCGGAGGGCACCGCCCTGCCGGTGGTTCCGGTGCGGCGGCACGCCCGCTCCTGGCACACCTACCCCGAGCCCGACCCGGGCGCACCGGCTTTCGTGCTCTACACCTCCGGCACCACCGGCGCTCCCAAAGGTGTGGTGCTGAGCCGCCGGGCCATCGCCGCCGGACTCGACGCGCTCGCCGATGCCTGGGCCTGGACCGCGGCCGATGTGCTGGTCCACGGACTGCCGCTGTTCCATGTGCACGGGTTGATCCTGGGTCTGCTGGGGCCGCTGCGGGTCGGTAGTCCGCTCGTGCACACCGGGAAACCGACTCCCGCGAACTACGCGGCGGCACCGGGCACGATGTACTTCGGCGTACCGACGGTCTGGACCCGGATCGCCGAGGATCCGGCCGCGGCCGCGGAGCTGGCCGCGGCCAGGCTGTTGATCTCCGGTAGTGCCCCGCTGCCGGTGCCGGTGTTCGAGCGGCTCGCCGAACTCACCGGGCATCGGCCCATCGAACGCTACGGCATGAGCGAAACCATGATCACCCTGTCGGCCCGGGCGGACGGCGAACGCCGGCCCGGTTGGGTCGGCGTACCGGTGCGCGGCGTCGAGACCCGGCTCCGGGACGAGGCGGGACAGCCGGTACCGCACGACGGCTCCGGTATCGGCGGCCTCCAGGTGCGCGGGCCGATGCTCTTCGACGGCTATCACGGCCGCCCCGAGGCCACCGCCGATTGCTGGACCGAGGACGGATGGTTCCGCACCGGCGATGTCGCCGCCATCGACGCGGACGGTTTCCATCGGATCGTGGGCCGCGAATCGGTGGACCTCATCAAATCCGGCGGCTACCGGATCGGCGCGGGCGAGGTGGAAACCTCCCTGCTCGGCCATCCGTCGGTCGCCGAAGTGGCCGTTGTGGGTCCGGCCGACGCGGACCTGGGGCAGCGGATCGTCGCCTTCGTGGTCCCGCGCGGGGCGGCGCCGGCCGAACAGGAACTCATCGACCACGTGGCCGGGGAACTCTCGGTGCACAAACGGCCCCGCGAGATCCGCTTCGTGGACTCGCTCCCGCGAAACGCCATGGGCAAGGTTCAGAAGAATCAGTTGGATTGAGCTCTCTGCGGCGCCATCGGCGCCGCGGCGTCCGACGCTCCAGCGAGCTGAGGTCACTGGACTTCGGAATATTCAGCTGTCGTCGGAGGTCGGCGATTGCCCCTGAATTCGGCGGCAGAGGGGGTTCGTGGCCGCGGTGCGATGGGCGCGCCCGCATTGCCTCGTCGAGGGAATCGAACTTCGGATTGGCCGTGCAGTCACTGCGGCCGAGGCTGTGGGGTCGCGAAAATCGAGAGGTCCCGATCGCCGCTGGCGATCGGGACCTCCGGATTCAGGTTGCCCGCCCACTTGCGCTACCAGCTGGTGTCAACCGGACAGTGAGGCGGTGGTGAGTTACTTGTTGTACGAGTAGCTCCAGGGCTTCGAGCTGCTACCCCCGTGGAAGGTGCACTGGTCCTCCTTCGGACCACGGGTCTCCTTCGCTCGAGCATCTTCACATGACGTTCGGTCGCGGAATTCCACCGATTCGTATGGCTTGTTTATGTCGAAGCGAGCAATGAACTGGATCCCCCTAGAGCTGTCTGGCTGGCGTCGGGTCCCGGCACCGGTGTCGCCACGGCAGCGCCAGCACCGAGAATGCTGGCTGCCACCACCACTGCGCCGACGGTCAATTTGATCAACATGGTCTGTCCTCCCTGTGTCGCATCAGGCCCAACGGCCTGATGCTCAAGCCATGAAGACGTTGCCTTGCATCATGTCCAGCGATTATCGACGTCGATCGATGGTTGCTATCGATCAGCAACCCGGGCGGTTGTTGATGCCTCCGGCTCGAGTTGGCGCGCCAGTCGCGAAGAGCTCCGCAGTATGGGACTCATCGTCGCGCTGAACAGTTATTTTCGGGCTATAACCGCGAAGGGGCCCACCGATGTGGTGGTGAAATGGTCGCTGTCGAACACGGCTCGAGGGAATCGGATGGTGGTGTAGCTCCTGGTCGCGAGATCGCTGGGCTGGGTATCGCGCGCTATCCGCAGGGTGTAGTCCGTGGGTGTTTCACGGAGCAGAAACACCTCGGGTGCGTCCCATTGGCCGGCGTCGAGTTCGTCGACAAGAGACTCGCTGTTGGGAAGGTTCGCCCAGGCAGATAGCTGACGCACGCGGCGGTTGTAGTCGGCCAGTCGGTTGGAGTAGCGATCGCTCTGGCTCAGGAAGCCCGGGTAGGGATGGTACGCGAAGAACGCCGAGTCACCGGTGAGCACTGTGGTCTGGTCGCGAGGTTGACCTTGCCGAGCAGCACGTATGGCCTGGTCTATCTGGTCGAAATGTGTGGGGGCTGCGGGCGGGTAACCATCGGCCCGGTCACCGTAACCGTCAGTGTCGGTGTACGCCGCTGATATCGGCGTCCGGAGGTCGGTGGGTATCTCCTGCACGACTGCCACCGTTGCGATTACGCCCAGGGCAAGCGCTACGCGCTGGATCGGGATCGAAGGGATACTGGAAGCGAGCTCACGTACCAGCTCGCCGGACGCGAATATTCCTGCCGCCGCGAGAAGCACGCGCAGAGCCTGCTCGGCTTGCAGCGACGTCATGGCCGCGGTACCGGCGAGGACGGAAAGTAGCCAGCCAACATAGGTGGCGACGACACCCAAAGCTATTGCCTGGGCAAATCGGTCACGGTAGACCCGAGTCACGAGCCAGAGCAAACCTACCAGACCCAGCGCTCCGAGAGCGGAGACATCAATTGGCCATGGGAGGGCTCTTTCGCTGGCGGAAAGGCCGATATCAGTGCGTTCCGAAGCTGGAGTGGTGATGAGAGCCAGCAGGTAGGGGCCGTACATCACGGCGCCCGACACAGCCACGACGGCCATCACGACGATCAACGGTTTGAGCGACGGGAACGCTTTCCGCGACTGCATTCGAGCCGCTGCGACAGAGGCCACGACCATCACGACGAGGCTGACTGCCAGAAGCGTGAAGTAGTGCTCATCGATACCGGCGCAGAGGACCGCGCTGGCAGCGAGCAGAACGACCGGACCCCAGCCACTCAGAACGGGTTGCGGCCGCACTGCCCCCCAAGCGGTAACCAGCGCTGGTCCGAGCATCACCAGGGCGATCACCGCTGGCGGATCATCGGCCGCGGCGACTACCGCTGCCACCGTGGTAACGACTGCGGCTCCGGTCATCCATAGCGATCGTCCCAGCTTGGTCCACCACACCATGGCTACGGCCGCTGCTACTGCGATTGATACCACCGAAAATGGCTTGAACAGCTCCCAAGCAGGTACGCCAGCCAAGTTTGCGAGGCGCCCACCGATCCAGAACCATCCTGCGGCGGTGTCGGACGGCAGGTCGGGATATGTGCTGTCACGAAGCCCAGGGCTGTCGCTGAGCGCAGTGAGAAGCCCCGTGCGCTTCTGCTGTTCGGGCTCCAGGCCGGCTATATACAGCCTGGTGGCGGCGAGAGGGATCGCCAACGTCGCCGTAACAAGGCCTGACACACCAGCCCATGACAGTAGCTTCGTCACCCATGTCCGTCGTGGGGCTTGTCCCGAGCTAGCTGTTTCCGTGGCTCGTCTTTGCATCAAGACCGAGGCGACCAATAGCGCCACTGATGCAACTTGGCCGACCGTAGTCAGCGCCCGGAGGACATTTGAAGTGGTGAACGCGGGCCACTGCACCAGCGAAAAGGCGGTGAGTCCACCACTGGCCACGCACAAGGCAACGAGGGCTGCTGCCACTGCTTCGCGGAGGAGACGCCAAGCGCCGGAAAAACCTTTTTTGGCAACGACGCCGGAACCCTCACCGGTGGTGTGCGCCCTCCGCTCGATGGTGTCACGGGACTCGAGGGTAGTCATCTCCTGCGCTGTCTTTCAGTCGGTCTTCGCGTTGCGATCGCGGCCGCATACCTGGGCGAGGCTACTGCCCGCCTCCTGGACCGTTTCGCCGAGCGAGGGATCAAGGGCAACCGGCTCGGCATGCCCATGCAATACCGAACTCGCCGTACGCACCAGCAGGCAGGCGTCTATGTCGTTCAAATGCGGCCTCACGACGCAGCATCCATTACGACAGCGTCACTGTATGCAATCCGAAATCCGCGGGCGACCTCATCCGGCGTCACCCGGGCTCACGGTTGCGGGCGAATCGCACGACATCTCGGCGGAACTCAGTCGGGTAGGGCTCGGGCACGCTGACATCCTTCCAGGCCAGCCACTCGCCCGGCCAGATCGGTGCCACTTGTCGTGCGGCAGCCCCAATACGGTTTTTAACCGTGGGGCGGACTGCCACGGTTCGTTACGCACTCGCCTCCAGACCCGTGCCGAATGAATCCTCGAACCAATGTACTGGCAGGGCTTGGCCCGCAATGTGGCAGCTCGCCGGTTGCCAGGCGCGGAAGTACGGTTCGACCATTGACCTCAACTTAAGTTGCGGTTTTATGTTCTGGTCATGAAAACCACGCTCACCCGGGACCATATCGACTACCTCGCCGGACAGCGGCTCGGCCGGCTGGCCACCGTGGCGCCGGACGGGGCACCACAGAACAATCCGGTCGGATTCCGCTACAACCCCGAACTCGGCACCATCGATATCGCCGGCTGGAACATGGGCCGATCCCGGAAGTTCCGCAATCTCGCGCGGAACAACCGGGTGGCATTCGTGGTCGACGATATCGCCTCGGTCCAGCCGTGGCGGGTGCGGTGCCTGGAGATCCGGGGCACCGCGGAAGCGCTGACCGAAACGGTCACCTACATCGGGCCGGAGGAGAGCGAACTCATCCGCATCCACCCCGAACGCGTGATCGCCTTCGGGCTCTGATCCCCCGTCGGACCTAGTTGTGGGCGTGCAGGGCCTCGTTGAGTTCGATACCGGTCCCGGCGCGCGGCACCACCTCGACGGTTCCGGTGCGCGAGTTGCGGCGGAACAGCAGGTTGTCCTTGCCGCTCAGTTCGGCCGCCTTCACCACGGTGCCGTCCGGGGCGGTGACCTTGGTGCCGGCGGTGAGGTAGAGACCGGCCTCGACCACGCAGTCGTCGCCGAGCGGAATGCCCAGGCCGGAGTTGGCACCCAGCAGTGAGCGCTCACCGATCGAGATGACGGTGGTGCCGCCGCCGGAAAGGGTGCCCATGGTAGAGGAGCCGCCGCCGATATCGGAGCCGTCGCCGACGACCACTCCGGCGGAGATCCGGCCCTCGACCATGGAGGTGCCCAGGGTGCCGGCGTTGAAGTTCACGAAGCCCTCGTGCATCACGGTGGTGCCGGCGGCGAGGTGCGCGCCCAGCCGGACCCGGTCGGCGTCACCGATACGGACACCGGACGGGACCACGTAGTCGACCATGCGCGGAAACTTGTCGACGCTGTACACCGTGACCGGGCCACGAGCGCGCAATTTGGCACGGGTGATCTCGAATCCTTCGACCGCCGCCGGGCCGTGATTGGTCCACACCACATTGCTGAGCAGGGCGAACTGGCCCTCCAGGCTCACCCCGTGCGGCCGGACCAGGCGATGCGAGAGCAGGTGCAGCCGCAGATAGACATCGTGAGCGTCCACCGGGGCGGCGGACAGGTCGGCGATGGTGGTGCGCACCGCGACGACATCGACGCCGCGGGCCGGGTCCGGGCCCACCAGCTCGGCGAATTCGGCGGGCGCCGTGGCGAGGCGTTCGGTGCCGGTGTCACCGAACTCACCCAGCTCCGGGTTGGGGAACCAGGTGTCCAGAACGGTCCCGTCCGAGGTCACGTTGGCGATGCCGATGGCGGATGCTCCCTGAGTGCTCACGACACGGAAGCCTACCCACCGGCGGTCCGATACGGCGGGGCCCCTCTACGCTCGTACGCTGTGACACTCGACCTGCACGCCGACCCCATCGCCCTCACCGCGGCCCTCGTCGACATCCCGAGCGTTTCTCGGGACGAGGCCGCGATCACGGCCGCCGTGGAAACTGCGCTGCGTACCCAGACCAGCGGTTTCGAGGTGCTGCGCCGCGGCAATGTGGTGCTCGCCCGGACGAACCGGGGACTGCCGACCCGGGTCGTGCTGGCCGGGCATCTGGACACCGTGCCGATCGCGGACAATGTGCCGGGCCGGTTCACCACCGAGAACGGCGCCGAGGTCTTCTACGGTTGCGGTTCGGTGGATATGAAATCGGGCGACGCGGTGTTCCTGCATCTGGCCGCCACCGTCGCCGAACCGGCCCACGATCTGACCCTGATCTTCTACGACTGCGAGGAGATCTCCGCCGAATTCAACGGACTCACCGCCATCGAGCGGGAAGTGCCGGAATGGCTGGACGGTGATCTGGCGATCCTGGGCGAACCCTCCGGCGGCTGGATCGAGGCCGGTTGCCAGGGCACGCTGCGGGTTCGGTTGCGGACTACCGGGGTTCGTGCGCATTCGGCCCGCTCCTGGCTCGGCGACAACGCGATCCACCGGTTGGCGCCGGTCCTGGGGCGGCTCGCGGAGTACCGCGCCCGGGAGGTCGAGATCGACGGTTGCCGCTACCGCGAGGGGCTGTCCGCGGTCCGTGCCGGCGGCGGGGTCGCGGGCAACGTGGTGCCGGACGAGGCCGAGGTCGAGGTGAATTTCCGTTTCGCCCCGGACCGTTCGGTGGAGCAGGCGATCGACCACGTGCGCGAGGTGTTCGCGGGTCTCGAACTCGACCTGGAGGTCACCGACGCGGCCCCCGGCGCGCTGCCCGGTCTCACCGCCCCCGCGGCGCGCGGTCTGGTCGACACCGTGCGGGCGCACGGGTCGGCGGGCGTGCGGGCCAAATACGGATGGACCGATGTCTCCCGGTTCGCCGCCCGCGGTATCCCCGCCGTGAACTTCGGCCCGGGCGACCCCAACCTCGCGCACAAACGCGACGAGCACGTCCCGTTGGCCCAGATCACCGCGGTGACAGAGATGCTGCGCCACTATCTCACCACTCCGGCCTAGCGCACTCCGGCGAATCGCCGGCCGCTTGCGGAGCCGGCACGGTTCGAACCCGACCGGCCGTCCACCGAGGGGCCTCGACCCCGCGCGCGCCCGCGGGCCAAATACACTGCGGCCATGTCAACCGACGCCGCCGAATCCGGGATGGCCGGCAAACCCAAGACCCGCTACCGCGGGCCCATCATGTTCCGCCGGGAACGGACCCCGCGAGGCACCACCGCCGACCAGCATCTGCTCGATCAGCGCAGCGACAGCGACTGGGTACATACCGACCCGTGGCGGGTGCTGCGGATCCAGGCCGAATTCGTCGAGGGTTTCGGCGCCCTGGCGGAGGTCCCGCGCGCGGTGAGCGTCTTCGGTTCGGCACGCACCGAACCCGGCAGCTCGGAGTACCAGGCCGCGCGGGAACTGGGCGGGGCCCTGGCGACCGCCGGTTTCGCGGTCATCACCGGCGGCGGTCCCGGGGCGATGGAAGCGGCCAACCGCGGGGCCTCCGAGGCCGGCGGCTACTCCATCGGACTGGGTATCGAGCTGCCGTTCGAACAGAGCCTCAACGACTGGGTCGATCTGGGGATCAACTTCCGCTACTTCTTCGTGCGTAAGACGATGTTCGTGAAGTACTCCCAGGCCTTCGTCTGTATGCCCGGCGGATACGGCACCCTGGACGAACTGTTCGAGGCGCTTACCCTGGTGCAGACCCGCAAGATCACCCGGTTCCCGATCATCCTGTTCGGCAGCAGCTACTGGGCGCCGCTGGTGGACTGGATACGCGGGTCCCTGGCCGCCGACGGTCGTATCTCCCCGGGCGATATCGATCTGCTGCACGTCACCGACTCGGTCGAGGACGTGGTGCGCATCATCCAGGAGTCCGAACCGGGCGCCGCCACCATCGAGAAGATCGGTACGGAGGACGAATGGTGACTCCACGGCCCTTCGCGGTGTGCGTGTACTGCTCGGCCAGCACCACCGACCCCGATCAGCTCGCCTTGGCCGCCCGGGTCGGCACCGAAATAGCCCGGCGCGGGTGGCAACTGGTCTCCGGCGGCGGGCACGTCTCCATGATGGGTGCGGTGGCCACCGCCGCCCGGGCCGGCGGCGCCAATACGGTCGGCGTCATACCGAAACACCTGGTCCACCGGGAGGTGGCCGATGTGGACGCCGACGAACTGGTCGTCACCGATACGATGCGCCAGCGCAAACAGGTGATGGAGGACCGCTCCGACGCCTTCCTCACCCTCCCCGGCGGAATCGGCACCCTCGAGGAGTTCTTCGAGACCTGGACCGGCGGCCACCTGGGCCAGCACAACAAGCCGATGGCCATCCTGGACCCCGCCGGGCACTACAGCGGACTGTTCACCTGGCTCACCGAACTCCACGACCGCGGCTTCGTCCCGCAGGCGGCCCTCGACCGCGTCACGGTCACCCCCGATCTCACCGAAGCCTTCGCGGCGCTGAGCAAAGACTCCGATCGGTGAGTTGATCCGAGGCCGGGCGGCCGGTGGCTGTTCGAGAGGGACGACGCAGGCTCACCACGGCTCGATGAGCCGCGTAGTTGGCTCGATGAGCCGCGTAGTTGGGTGTGCGGACCGGGCTGTCCTGACCGCGAAGGTGAGGAGGGGGCCTGCTCGGGGAGGCGCTGTGTTTTTTGGCGCCGCCTGCGGCGGCGCGGGGTTGAGGCCCCCTGGGTCTCGCCGTTTCGGCCTCGAGACTCGAACCTTCGGCTCATGCGATGTGCGGTGGGCCGTCCATAGAGGGCGACCTTCGAGCACCTTCGGCCAAGGGGCGAGACGGGCCTCAACCTTTGAGGTGTCTCGTAAAACTCGACGCAGGCGGGTTGCGTGGGCATTCGATGTTCGGATCGGGGGGCGACGCGACTACCTGGCACCATGGCGCCGGAAGTGACGCCATAAACTGAGTTCATGTTCGAGCCCGTCCGGCCGTTGCCGACACTCTGCGGCCGGACCGTCGCGACGGATCGCGCGCTGGTGATGGCCATTGTGAACCGCACCCCCGATTCCTTCTATGACCGGGGCGCGACCTTCAGTGATTCCGCCGCGCTGGCCGCGGTGGCCCGGGCTGTGGACGAGGGTGCCGATCTGGTCGATATCGGTGGGGTGAAGGCGGGTCCGGGAGAGTATGTGGACGCGGCCGAGGAGTCGCGGCGGGTGGTGCCGTTCGTGGCGGCGATCCGGGCGGCCTATCCCGGCCTGCTGATCAGTGTGGACACCTGGCGGTCGGAGGTGGCACGGGCCGCGGTGGCGGAGGGGGCGGACCTGATCAACGACACCTGGGCGGGTGCGGATCCGGAGTTGGTGCCGGTGGCGGCCGAGACCGGGGCCGGGATCGTGTGCAGTCACACCGGCGGGGCGGTGCCGCGCACCCGGCCGCATCGGGTCCGGTACGCCGATGTGGTGGCGGAGGTGACCGATACCGTGGTGCGGGCGGCGGAGCAGGCCGCGGCGGCGGGGGTGCGCCGGGATTCGATTCTCATCGACCCGACCCATGATTTCGGGAAGAACACCTATCACGGGCTCGCACTGTTGCGGGCAGCGGACGTTCTTGTTAAAAGCGGGTGGCCGGTCTTGATGGCACTGAGCAACAAGGATTTCATCGGAGAGACATTAGGTGTCGGACTTTCCGAACGGCTGGAGGGCACATTGGCGGCAACAGCATGGTCGGCCGCGGCCGGTGCTCGCGTTTTCCGTGTGCACGAGGTCGCCGCGACTCGTCGCGTCGTGGACATGATCGCCGCGATCCAGGGCATCCGGCCCCCCGTGCGAACTCTGCGAGGTCTCGTATGAAATTTCCCCACCACGAGCTCGACTGGGCATCGACCCACACCTGGGATGCCCCCGACTGGTCGGTGACCGATCTGGTCGCCGCCAAGGCCGGCCGGACCGTATCGGTGGTGCTGCCCGCGCTGAACGAGGAGAGAACAGTCGCCGAGGTGGTGGCGAGTATCCGTCCGCTGCTGGGCTCTCTGGTGGACGAGCTGGTGGTGCTGGATTCGGGGTCGACCGACGCCACCGCCGACCGCGCTCGCGCGGCCGGCGCGGAGGTGATCTCCCGGGAGCAGGCCGTACCCGAGCTGGAGCCTTCCCCGGGTAAGGGCGAGGTGCTGTGGCGTTCGCTGGCGGTGACCACCGGTGATCTGGTGGCGTTCGTCGATTCCGATCTGATCGACCCGGACCCGGCTTTTGTGCCGAAGCTGCTCGGCCCGCTGCTCACCACTCCCGACCTGCATCTGGTGAAGGCCTACTACCGGCGGCCGCTGCGGCACGGCGGCGGGGTCGACGCACACGGTGGCGGCCGGGTGACCGAGCTCGTGGCCCGGCCTCTGCTGGCCGCGCTGCGGCCGGGGCTGGCCCAGGTGTTGCAGCCGCTGGGCGGTGAGTACGCCGGGACCCGGGAGTTGCTGACAGCGGTTCCGTTCGCCCCGGGATACGGCGTGGAGATCGGGTTGCTGCTCGATACCTACGATCGGCTGGGCCTGGGCGCGATCGGACAGGTCAACCTGGGGGTTCGTACCCATCGCAACCGTCCGCTGGCCGATCTCGGTGTGATGAGCCGGCAGATTCTCGGTACGGTGCTGGGGCGCAGCGGGGTCCCGGATTCGGGGGCCGCGCTGACCCAGTTCCCGCTGATCGGGGACGAGTTCACCCCGCACAGCACCGCGGTGGATCTGGTCGATCGGCCGCCGATGAACACCATCCGGCCGGACGTCGCGGCCGCATGAGCGGACGGGCCCGCACCGCGGCGCCCGCCGGCGTCAGTGGTTCGGGTCCGGTTTTTCCGCCGGTGGTTCCTCTCCGGGTTCCGGGGGCGGCTCGTCTCCGGGCTTCTTCGCCGGGTTGCCGAGGGCTCCGGTTTCCGGGGGCGGTTCGGCTCCGGGCTCCTTCGCTGTCCGGCCGGAACCTCCGGGTTCGGCGCCGCCGGTGTCGGGCGTGGATTCCGCGGTGGGCGGAATGTCGGGTCCGGCCCCGGTCACTGTGGGCGGTGTGACGACGGCCGCCGCGGGACGGCCGGCGTCGTGTGCCGGTTCCGGGGCGGCCCCGGTTCCGCCGGTTTCCGGTCGATCCTCGCCGGGCTCTTCGGCCGTTTCCTCTTCGGTGGGTTCCTGTTCGTTGTCCAGACGCGCGCGGAGTTCGGCGACTGTCACGTACTCGCTTTCGGCGGAATGTGGAGCGCGTAGCCACAGGACGAGGGTGATCAGCAAGCCCACCGCGACCAGGGCCACCGCCAGGATGATCAACGCGTTCACCTGAGCCTCCACGAATTATCTTTCGGAGCCGACAATCGCTACTGTGCACCGCAGGGGATACCGAGTAATGCTATGGCTATCGAATCGTCGGGCCCGGGTAACCGGTCGCGGTAATAGAAATCGGCCTACTTCGCACCACAGTAGCAATTCTTCGACCAGCTAATATTTGCTGTCGCTATCGGTGTTTCGGCGTGTCGGCGGTAGCGGCCGCCGGTCTTTCGCGGTCGGCGCGGTGTCGCGATCAGCGACGCTGGCGTACCGCCGGGGGGCGGGAATCCACCGGTTCGTGGAGATAGACGGGGGTGAGCAGATCGGCGTCCACGGGTTCGCCGGTGGTGCGCTCGTAACGGACGCCGATCAGGACGGAGAAGCGGCGGTTGGCCGCTCGTTCGTGCAGGGTCGCCAGCCGGGTGGCCAGCAGCCGTACCGCACCGAGCGAACCCGGTGGGTGCAGGCCGTCGAGAACCAGGATCGAACCGCGGCCGTCCGGGCGCGGCAGCCGTGCGAGATAGGCGATATCGTGCGGTTCCGGGCTGGCCGGCCGGTAGATACGCCGGGCGGCGCGATCCTCGATACCGCGGCGGCCGTCCCCGGGGCGCGCCACAGCGCGGCGCAGGCGTGGATCGGCGGCGATGAGATGCCGCAGGCTCGGCGACAGTTCCGGGCCGCCGAGCACGATGAGGCCGTCCCGGAGCAGATCGATCGGGCGTCCCGGGGCGAAGGGTTCGATGGTGACCGCGAAGCCGAGTTCCCGTAGCTGTTCGGCCAGCCGGGGCGCCGCCGCCGGGTCCGGGGCTCCGATCAGCCTGCCCGCGCGGGTATCCGGGACCAGCAGGGTCAGCGGCCCGTGCCCGAAGAACAATCCCTCGGGCGCCGGGCCCTGCGTGCTCACCTGGTGGATCCGGGCGCGGGAAAGGCCCGCTGCGGCACCGATTCTCGCGAAAGTCCAGCCCTCGGCGTGTAACTCCCGGATCACCGCGCGCCGAATCCGGGTGAGTTCGTTGATGGTCTGCTGAGCCGCTGCGACACCTTCGGTGGCGGCCTTGAGTCGCTCGACTTTGTCTTCGATCGCGAATATTCGCGCCACGTCATCGGCCGACATGTGCGAAGTCTAGACAGGGAGACGCTGAACTGCGTCTAGCCTGGTTGACGATCAGGTGGCGTCGGTATCGATCGGGGGACGTTCGTTGCGCTCCAAGGGTTTATCCAACTTGGGCATAGGGTAATCTGGCATCCCGCTGTGTGTCCCCAGCACATTCTTGCTGTCCGGCAGGGCGCCGTCGAGATCCTTGAAAAGGGAATCATCGCCGTTCAGGAGATGTTTCGTCACCACCGAACGCGGTGACATACCCCTTAATTCCTGGAGGTCGGCGAGTGGTTTACGCAGCTCCTCGAATTCGGGCCCGAGTTCGGATCGCAATTGCGATGTCGCTCCGGTGGCGTAATCGCGAAGTTGGCGCAGGCTGCGCGCAGTCCACCGTGCGGCGCCGGGCAGGCGCTCCGGACCGAGGATCACGAGGGCGGCGACGAGTAGCACGAGCATCTCGCCCCACCCGATACTGCTGAACACTCCTACAGGCTACCCGGCGCCGCGATCAGCGGATCAGTCGGAGGCCAGCGTCACCGGGATGTCCACCTGCCGGCCTTCGCGAATGAGCTGGACGTTCACTGACTCGCCGATCTTGTTCATCTGAACCGCCACCACCAGTTCGTCGGGGTTGGTGACTTCGCGGTCGCCGATCCGGACGATCACATCGCCTTCGACGATGCCGGCGTTCGCGGCCGGGCCGCCCGGCTGCACATCGGCTACCTCGGCACCGCTCATGACTTCGTTGGCGACGGTCTTCTGCCGGGCGCTCACCCCGATCATCGGGTGATGGATCGACCCGTCGCGGATGAGGGTCTGCGCGACCTGGGTCATCTGGTCCACCGGGATGGCGAAGCCGAGGCCCACCGAACCGCCGCTCTCGCTGCGGATGGCGGTGTTGATCCCGATGACCCGGCCGTCCGCGTCCACCAGCGCGCCACCGGAATTGCCCGGGTTGATCGACGCGTCGGTCTGCACCGCGTCGATCACCGCTTTGGTATCGCTGCCCTCGCCCTCGAGTTTCACCGGGCGGTGCAGCGCGCTCACGATACCGGAGGTGACGGTTTTGCTCAGGCCCAGCGGGGATCCGATGGCCAACACCGCGTCTCCCACTTGCACGTCATCCGATTTACCCAGCTGTGCGACCGTGAGATTTTTCACATCTACCTTGAGTACCGCGAGATCGGTCTTGGGGTCTCGGCCAACGATATTGGCCGGTGTCCGGGTGCCGTCGGAGAAGGTGATCTGGATCCGGGCGCGCCCGGACTGGTCCTGCGCCGCCATGGAGACGACGTGGTTGTTGGTGACGATATAGCCGTTGCCGTCGATGACCACGCCGGACCCGGTGGCGCCGTTGTCGCCGACCGTGGTGCGGATGGACACCACCGACGGCAATACCGCGTCGGCGACCTGCGCGATCGGGCCGTGCGGCTGCTCGCCGTCGGTCTGCTCGAGACTGACCTTGCGGGAGGTCAGGGTCGAGGCGGTTTCCGCGGTCAACCGGCCGACCAAGCCGCCGACCAGGCCGATCGCCAGCGCGATCGCACCGAGCGCCAGCAGCGCCTTGGGGGCGACCCGGGACCCGAAGAGCACTTGCCGGGCGGAGAGCTGTTCGGCGCGCGGGAGTTCTCGCGCGGCCGGGGTGGCGAGCGCCGGAGCGCCCAAGCGGGCCGCCGAATCCGGATCGCGCCAGGGATCGGCCGGGCCGGCTACCGGTTCGCGCTCGTTATCGGCGTCGGGATCGCGCTGGAGCAGTTCGGTGGAACCGGGTGGCCGGCCGAAGGCCTCCTCCAGCACGGCGCGCGGCGGCCCTTTCGGGGCCACCTGGGTCGCGGGATCGGCGTCCGGGCGGGCCGGGCGTGCGGCGAAGGATCCGGATTGACCCGAGGGCCGGCGGAAGACGTTCGCGGTATGTGAGTCCACATGGGGCCGGTAGACCGGCCGCGGAGCCAACACGGGCGCATCGGGCGGGCGCAGAGTGCCGTTGTCGGGCGTCGTGCCGTTTTCGTCCGCCGAATCAGCGTTATCGGCAGGGGAATTCTGCGTCGGTTCGGAACTCACGCGGCAAACTCTACTTGCGCCACCACACCGACCACCGGAAGCTGTCGAAGGTTGCCGAGAAAGATTGGCTCGTGAAGCCGAATACCGCCTCGTTACGCTGATTTCCGGCCGAATTCTGCGATTGTGCACCGCTGGGTGGTTCGGCGAGCGGAATGCGGGACAGCGTGTCGTGCAGGCCGGTGGGAATCGAGACCTGGGAGGCACGGCGCAGGGCGATCCGCGCCTGCTGCTGGGCCTCGACCTCGGCCGCGCATTCCGGGCACACCGAAAGGTGCTGGGCCGCACGCAGATAAGGATTCATCCGCAGTTCGCCATCGACGTAGGCGGCGACTGCCTCGCTCGCCAGATGCTCGGTGGAGTGGAACTGCGGGGAACGACGACCGGGCGTTTCGGAGTCGCCACTCATTCGCTGCCCATCCTTCCCGACCGGTATCACAAACTGCTGTGATCCCGGCGTCATGATCGCAGGATCACCCGAAGCTCGCCTCGGCGGCGAAACGCTCCTGGACTCCATTATGCGCAAGATACTCGCGCAGTGCCTGCCGGCCGCGATGGATTCGACTGCGCACCGTGCCGAGTTTCACGCCGAGCGTCGCGCCGATCTCCTCGTAGGAGAGTCCCTCGATATCGCAGAGCACGACCGCGGCGCGGAACTCCGGAGCCAGCGAGTCCAGCGCGGACTGCAGGTCCGGATCGAGCCGGGCGTCGTGGAAGACCTGCTCGGGTCCGGGGCCGTCGGAGGGTACCCGGTCGTAGTCCTCCGGTAGCGCCTCCATCCGGATACGGCTGCGCCGCCGGACCATGTCCAGGAAGAGGTTGGTGGTGATGCGGTGCAGCCAGCCCTCGAAGGTGCCGGGCTGGTAGTTCGACAGGGACCGGAAGACCCGGATGAAGGTCTCCTGGGTGAGATCCTCCGCGTCCTGCGCGTCACCGGAGAGGCGGTAGGCCAGCCGGTAGACCCGGTCGGCGTGTTCGCGGACCAGTTCGTCCCAGGTCGGCATCACGGTGCGGTCGCCGGTGGCATCGAAGGCGGCGGTGCCGGTGAGCGGCAGCAGGCTGTCGAGTTCGGACGACGTATCGGCCAACACGGCCTGGGCGGCGTCGTATTCCTCGGCTCGCTCGTCGGTACTGGACATATCGGGCACCTCCATCAGGGCGTCCGGTGGAGCGGGGTCTTCGGTCACCGGGTCGCGGTGCGCGGCTACCTCCGAATTCGGCCCGGTAAACGGTCGCGGGCCGAATTCCTCCGGCCTCGGCAGGCCGTGCCCGGCGGGGGTCGCCGAGCGGTCGGCCCGGGACAGTTCGGGCAAGGTGGCGGACTCGCGTGCCGCATCGACCATGTGGATGGTGACAACCTCCTGATCGGGACCGAGGCGTAAGCTCGAATACGCGGCCCGTTGTTCGGGCCGTCGTTCATGGGGTACAACGGTGGATCGGTACTCCGTTGTTCCCGTCGCGGTGTGCTCGGTCGGCTGGTCTTGCGTAGCCCACACTCTTCCGCCTCCCGGTGTGGGGCGGTTATGGGGATCCTGAGGGACACCTGAGAATGTTGCGACCAGCATCGCCGCGTTTGGCATAGCCTCTTGGACGTGGCATCGAACCTGGAGCTCAATCTCGCCTACGTGGAGGAATCCGTCGTCGAGGACGAGGTACTCGTCAGCGCCCGCGAACGGGCCACCGAGCTGGGCGTGGCTCCGGTGCCGCCGTCGGTCGGCGCGCTGCTGAGCATGTACGCGCAGTTGCTGGACGCGCGGGCGGTGGTCGAGGTGGGTACCGGTGCCGGGGTCAGCGGATTGTGGCTGCTCGACGGTATGCGCGAGGACGGCACGCTGACCACCATCGATTCCGAACCCGAACATCAGCGGGCGGCCAAGGAGTCGTTCCGTGCCGCCGATATCCCGCTCGCCCGGACCCGGCTGATCAACGGGCGTGCACTGGACGTGCTGCCGCGGCTGGCCGACGGTGCCTACGACCTGGTGTTCCTGGATGCCTCGCCGATCGAGCATCCGCAGTACATCGCCGAGGCGGTGCGGCTGCTGCGGGCCGGCGGGGCGGTCCTGCTGCACAACGCGTTGCTCGGCGGCCGGGTGCCGGACCCGGCGAATCGCGACGCGGCGACCCAGGCGGTCCGCTCGGCCACCCGGTACGTGGCCGAGGATCCGGGCCTGACCAGCGTACTCATCCCACTCGGCGACGGGTTGCTCTGCGCGTCCAAGGGTTAGCGCCGCGGCTGACATCGGTCGCCGCGGGAGCCCTGCTCTCCTCGTCGTCCGGCGCTCGACGGCACCTGTGTCGACAGCCGGGCGCAGCGGGCCGACCGGACCTGAGCCCTGAATGCGGCAGGCCCGCCGGGCCTGAGTCCGGTCGCTGCGGTCGTCGCCGTCGTGGCGCTCGACCGGGCGCCGAGGGTGACCCCCGCCCGAGGTCTGCGGGGTAGACCTCACCGCGGACACGGCTGGTGCTGTTGCCGGTTGGGTTCCTCTGGCCGTACTCGTCCCGCGGCCGGTCCGTCCGGCTGTGCCACGACGCGTCGAAGGTCATACCGGGTCGTTCTCCCGTGCGAGCGTCGGTATTGCTGCGATGTTGCCCCGTTGGGGGTGCGCAAGCCTGCGTCGAGGTCCGATCCGGTGGGGTGACGGGTGTGCGGCGCGATCCGGCGGGCCGGCTCGTTTCGGACAGGGACCTGTCGCCGAGGCACGAGTGGCCGCTGGGTCCCAGCGGACGGCGGCGCTGATCTACGGCCGTGATCTGGTATTTACTGTGTTCTTCGCCGGGTGGCGTGCGGCCCCCGGATGTCTTTACGGAATCTCTACGCCGCCCCCTCTTGCGCGATGATTGAACGTGTGTTTAACCTATTGAACATGCGTTCAAGCGATGATCTGAACACGCGGGCCCGGATCCGGGACGCCGCCCTCGTGCTGTTCGGCGAGGAGGGCTTCGGGGTCGGGGTACGCGCCATCGCGGCGGCCGCAGGGGTGTCGCCCGGCCTGGTCAACCACCATTTCGGGTCCAAGGACGGGTTGCGGCGCGAATGCGACGACCATATGCGCGCGGTGATCCGCGAATCGAAGATGAGCTATATGAACCGGCCGTCGTCGGGGAATCTGCTGCAGCAGCTGGCCGAGATCGAGGAGTTCGCCCCGGTCATCGCCTACATCATGCGCAGCTTCCAGGCCGGCGGCGACCTGGCGGTGTCCATGTTCGAGCACATGGTCGAGGATGTCGAGCAGTACCTGGAAGCCGGTATCGCCTCCGGGGCCGTCCGGCGGCCGCGGGACCTGAAAGCGATGTCGCGCTATCTGGCGACCATCAACGGCGGCGGAATGCTGTTGTTCATCCAGCTGCATGCCGGGGACTCGGGCGGGGTCGACTACCGGCAGGCGCTGCGGGAGTACGGCGACCAGATGTTGCTGCCCGCCCTGGAGATCTTCACCGAAGGGTTGCTGCCCGACTCGACCATGCTCGACACCCTCCTGGCCGACGCCGCGGCCCGGACCGGGCCCGGCGCACCGCCGACGCCGGACGCACCGACCGCCGGCCGCGCGGACGCGCCGGACGCCGGAGCGGAGGCGGCCGCTACGCACCCACCAGAAACGCCGACGCCGGCACGAACCGCCGGCGACGCGCACTGAGCCGGCGCGGCGTCCGATCCGCCGCGCCTGCGAACCCTCTCCATCAACGCTCTATCTCTGTCCCACGAGGAGACACGATGATTTCGGCAATTCGGATCCGGGATCTGCACAAACACTTCGGTCAGGTCCGGGCACTGGACGGTCTGGACCTGGAAGTATCCGAGGGTGAGGTCCACGGATTCCTGGGCCCCAACGGAGCCGGCAAGTCCACCACCATCCGGGTGCTGCTCGGCCTACTGGCGCGCACCTCCGGCGAGGTGCGGATGCTGGGGCGCGACCCCTGGGCGGACGCGGTGGCACTCCACCGCGAGATCGCGTACGTGCCCGGTGATGTGACCCTGTGGCCGTCGCTGAGCGGGGGCGAGACCATCGACCTGCTGGCCTCGATGCGCGGTGGGCTCGACACCGCGCGCCGGGCCGAACTGATCGAACGCTACGAACTCGATCCCCGGAAGAAGGCACGCACCTACTCCAAGGGCAACCGCCAGAAGGTCGCGCTGGTCTCGGCTTTCTCCTCGCACGCCCGGCTGCTGCTGCTGGACGAGCCCACTTCCGGCCTGGACCCGCTGATGGAACAGGTTTTCCGGGAATGTGTCGCCGAGGCGGCCGAGCGGGGGGCGACCGTGCTGCTGTCCAGTCACATCCTCTCGGAGGTGGAGGCACTGTGCGAGCGGGTCACCATCATCCGGTCCGGGCGCACGGTGGAGAGCGGCACGCTGGCGTCCATGCGGCATCTGAGCCGTACCTCCATCACCGCCGAACTCACCGGTGATCCCGGTGATATCGCGGCCATGCCCGGGGTGGCCGATGTGAGCATGGACGACCACACGCTGCGCTGCCAGGTCGACGGCGAACATCTGGCCGAACTCATCCGCGTCCTCGGCGATACCGGCGTCAGCAGCCTGACCAGCCGCCCGCCGACGCTGGAAGAGCTGTTCATGCGGCACTACTCGATCAACGGCCAGGAGGCCGGCGAACTGGAAGAGGCGCGGAAATGACGACCGCCGTCGCCGGAGCACGGCACAGCGTGCTCCATACGAGGCCCGGCCGCACCGGATTCACCGGGACCGCCCGGCTGCTGCGGCTGTACCTGCGCCGCGACCGGATCGTGGCGCCGCTGTGGATTCTGCTGCTGTCCCTGCCGCTGGGCGGGGTCTATGTGGCCAGTATCGAATCGGTGTATCCCACCGCGGCCGATCGCGCCTCCTTCGCGGCCACCATCCTGGCCAGCCCGGCACAACTGGCGATGTACGGCCCGATCTACAACACCTCGATCGGCGCGGTGGGCATCTGGAAGGCCGGGATGTTCCACACCCTGATCGCGGTGGCCACCATCCTCACCGTCATCCGGCACACCAGGGCCGAGGAGGAGACGGGGCGTAGCGAGATCCTGGCCTCCACCTCGGTCGGTCGCTACGCGAACCTGACGGCCGCGCTCGTCCTGGCGCTGGGCGGCGCACTGCTCACCGGACTGCTCGGTGCGGTCAGTCTGAGCGCGACCGATGTTCCGGCGAGCGGATCGCTGGCCTTCGGGCTCGCGCTGGCCGGATCCGGCATGGTGTTCGCGGCCGTGGCCGCGGTGACGGCGCAGGTCTGCACCGGCGCGCGGCTGGCCCGTGGACTGGCGTTCGCGGTGCTCGCGGTCACCTTCACCCTGCGGGCGATCGGTGACGCCCGGGCGGGGGCGGGTCCGGTGAGTCCGCTGACCTGGTTGTCCCCGCAGGGCTGGTCGTTGCAGGTGCGGCCGTACGCCGGTGATCGCTGGTGGGTTCTGGCGCTGCACCTGGCCCTGCTGGTGGTGCTGATGGCCGTCGCCTATCTGCTGCTGCGCCGCCGCGATGTGGGTGCGGGCCTCATCGCGGAACGACTGGGGGCACCGGCAGCGGGTGCGGGCCTGGCCGGACCGTTCGGCCTGGCGGTACGGCTGCAACGCGGCACACTGCTGGCCTGGACGATCGGGGTCGGTCTCTACGGCCTGGTGATCGGCAGCGTGGTGGCGGGGATCGGGGACAGCTTCGCCGAGAACGAGACGCTGCGCGATCTGATCACCCGGATGGGCGGCTCCGAATCGATCGAGGATTCGTTCATCTCCTACGCCTTCACCATGCTCGGGGTCGCGGGCGCGGCGTACGCCGTCTCGGCGACACTGCGGTTGTTCGGCGAGGAGAACGGCCATCAGGCCGAATCGGTGCTCAGCGGTGCCGTGGGCCGGCTGCGCTGGGCCGGCAGCCATCTGGTGTTCGCGCTGGGCGGGCCCGTGGTGATCATGCTGACCGCCGGGTTGCTCGGTGGCGTGGCCTACGGTCTCGCCAAGGACGATATCGGCGGGGAACTGCCCGGTGTGGTGGCCGCGGCGCTGGTCCAGCTTCCGGCGATCTGGTTCTTCGCCGGGGTGACCCTGGCGCTGTTCGGGCTGGTACCGCGCTGGACTCCGGTGGCCTGGGGGCTGCTCACCGCTGCGATCGCGGTGTTCCTGCTCGGTTCGTTCTCCGGCGCGCCGCAGTGGTTCCGCGACCTGGAACCGTTCAGTCACGCGCCCAAGGTGCCGGGATCGGAGTTCACCGCGACTCCGCTCGTCGCGGTCACCGTGATCGCCGCGGTACTGCTCGCGGCCGGACTCGCCGGGGTGCGGGGACGCGACGTCCGCTGACCTGTCGGTCTGTGCGGTGCCCCCTTCCGTAGGGAGGGGGCACCTGGCGTATCGGTCAGACCCAGGTGCCCTTGCCGACGGTCACCACACCGCCGTTGCTGATCGCGAAACGGGAGCGGTCCCGCTCCAGATCCACGCCGATGATCTCGCCCTCGGACACCATGACGTTCTTGTCCAGGATCGCGCGCCGGACCACCGCGCCCCGCCCGATCCGGACCCCGGGCATCAGCACACTGCCCTCGACGGTGGCTCCGTCGTCGACCATCACATTGGCGCTGAGCACCGAATTGCGGACGGTCGCCGCGGACAGGATGCTGCCCGCCCCGACAATCGTTTCCTGGGCCAGGCCGCCCTGCGCGAATTTCGCCGGCGGGAGATTCTCCGCCGCACCCCGGATGGGCCAGTGCCGGTTGTAGAGGTTGAACACCGGGTTCACCGACACCAGGTCCATATGGGCTTCGTAGAAAGCGTCGATGGTGCCGACGTCGCGCCAGTAGCCGCGATCGCGGTCGGTGGCGCCGGGCACCTCGTTGTCGGCGAAATCGTAGACCGACGCCTGGCTGGCCGAGACCAGGCTGGGAATGATGTCACCACCCATATCGTGGTCGGAATCGGAATCCTCGGCGTCGGCCTTGATCGAATCCACCAGTACTTTGGTGGTGAACACATAGTTGCCCATCGAGGCGAAGGTCGAATTCGGGTCGTCGGGGATACCGGGCGGATGCGCCGGTTTCTCCAGGAAACCGATTATGCGGCCGGATTCGTCGGAATCGATACAGCCGAAAGCGCCCGCCTCGCTGCGCGGCACCCGGATACCGGCCACCGTGACCCCGGCCCCGGAGTCGATATGGTGGGCCACCATCTGTTCGGGGTCCATCCGGTAGACGTGATCGGCGCCGAAGACCACGATGTAATCGGGATCCTCGTCGTAGATGAGATTCAGCGATTGCATGATGGCGTCGGCGCTGCCGGTATACCAGCGCGGCCCGAGTCGCTGCTGGGCGGGGACCGGGGTGATGTATTCACCGGCGAAACCGGACAGCCGCCAGGTCTGGGAGATATGCCGGTCCAGTGAATGCGATTTGTACTGGGTGAGCACACAGATCCGGAGGAAACCGGCATTGACGAGGTTGCTGAGCACGAAGTCGATGAGGCGGTAGGCGCCGCCGAAGGGGACGGCCGGCTTGGCCCGGTCGGCGGTCAACGGAAAGAGTCGCTTGCCCTCGCCACCGGCGAGCACGATTCCTAGTACGTGCGGCTGGCTCCTCACAGTGCCAAACTACCGAACGAGGTGGTCGGCGGGCATCGACCGCTCGGCGGCTACCGTGAATTCGTGAGTTCCGGTTCCAGCGGCGCGGCCGAGTTGTCCGCGGCCGACGAGCTACGGGTGGCCATGCTGACCCGAGAGTTTCCACCCGAGGTCTACGGGGGCGCGGGCGTCCACGTGACCGAACTGGCGGCCCGGTTACGGCGGATGAGCGCGGTGACCGTGCACTGCATGGGAGTACCGCGCGACACCGCACAGGTGCACGGCCCCGATCCGGCCCTCGACGGCGCCAATCCCGCCCTCCGGATGATGTCGGCACAGTTACGGATGGCCGACGCGGTCGGCGCGGCCGACGTGGTCCATTCGCACACCTGGTATTCGGGGCTGGCGGGGCATCTGGCCGCCACCCTCTACGGGATCCCGCACGTGGTCACCACCCATTCGCTGGAACCGCGGCGACCGTGGAAAGCCGAACAGCTGGGCGGTGGATACCGGCTCTCGTCCTGGTCGGAACGCAATGCGCTCGAACACGCCGACGCGGTGATCGCGGTGAGCGACTGGATGCGCCGCGACGTACTCGACGCCTATCCCGGGCTGGACCCCACCCGGGTGCACGTCGTACGCAACGGGATCGACGCCGACGTCTGGCATCCCGGCCCGCCGGAGCCCGGTAGCCGCCGAATCCTCGACGAACTCGGTGTGCGGGCGGACCGGCCGCTGGCGGTGTTCGTCGGACGGATAACCCGGCAGAAGGGCGTCGGCCATCTGCTGGGCGCGGCGCGCGAGATCGACCCGGAGATCCAGCTCGTCCTGTGTGCGGGCGCGCCGGACACGCCGGAACTGGAGGCCGAGGTCGCGAAGGCCGTGTCCGGGTTGCACCGCCGCCGGGGCAATGTGTTCTGGGTCCGGGAGATGCTGCCCACCGAACAGATCCGGCAGCTGCTGGCGGCGGCCGAAGTGTTCGTCTGCCCGTCGGTCTACGAACCACTGGGGATCGTGAACCTGGAGGCCATGGCCTGTTCTACCGCTGTGATCGCCTCGGATGTGGGCGGAATCCCCGAGGTGGTCGCGGACGGGCGGACCGGCCGGCTGGTGCATTTCGAGGCGGGGGCGACCGGCGCCTACGAGCGCGCGCTGGCGGCCGCGATCAACGAGCTGGCGCTGGACCGGGCGCGCGCGGCCGAACTGGGCGCGGCGGGCCGTCGCCGCGCCCGGGCAGAATTCGACTGGTACCGGATCGCCGAGCAGACCCTGGCCGTGTACCACACCGTCTGTAAACGCTGAGCCTCTCGCCGGCCGTCAGGCCGAGGAGGACCCAGAGGTGATGTCGTCGGCCAGCGGGGCGACGGCCGCGATGATCTGCGCGACGGTCTCCTCGCCGACGCCGGCCGCGGTCAGTGAATCGGTCAGGTGCCCGGCCACCAGGGTGAAATGGTGCATGGTGATCCCGCGTCCCTGATGCACCTGTTTCATCGGCGCGCCCGAATAGGGTTCGGGGCCGCCCAGTGCCGCGGCGAAGAATTCCACCTGTTTGCCCCGGAGCCGGGACATGTTCGTCCCGCTGAAGAAACCGGCCAGTTCCGCGTCGGCGAGGACCCTGGTGTAGAAATCGGCGACGACCGCTTCGAGCGCCTCATGGCCGCCGATCTGCTCGTAGATGGTGGTGGTGCCGGTGTCTTTCCGTTTGCCGAATGTCGGTATCCGCATAGGACAAGGACATCAGGACGGTGTTACTCGGCGATCAGGCCGATGTCGCGAGTGGATTGCCCGCTGTGCCAGGGGGATTGCCCCGTTCTCACCGCGGCGGCGAGTGGCCGGTGAGGTCAGGTCGGAGTGTAGATGCCGACGGTGACCGACGCGGTGACCTCGATGGGATCGGGCAGGCGGGCGATCCGGGCCGTCGCGTCGTCGGCGTGGTGCGCGGACGGTCCCATCGCCACCAGGTTCGCGATATCGGCGCGGGAGAGCGTCATCGCATACTCGACCGTGCGGCGATCGGTCCGGGTGAAGCGGCCGGTCATGGCCTCGGCGAGACGACGGTCCTTCGCTGGGTCGACGGTGACCATGCCGACCGGATCGATGAGCTCGGCCAGGTGCCGGTCCGTGGGTGTGACGACGATATAGCGCCCGCCCGGACCGAGGGCCCGGGCCACGGCGTCCGGATTGCGCGGAGCGAATATCGAGAGCGCGGTGGTGAGCGTGTGCTCGCGCAGCGGCAGGCCCCGCCAGGCGTCGGCCACCACCGCGGCCGCGCGCGGATGGGCGCGGGCGCACCGGCGGCCGGCCGGTTTGGCGATATCCAAGGCGATCCCCCGGGCCGCCGGGACCGCGTCGAGAGCTCGCGCCAGGTAGTAGCCGGTGCCCGCACCGATATCCGCGATGAGCCCGCCGGCGCCGGTATCGTGCGCGGTCACCGTGGCCGCCGCGACGGCGTCGGCGATCGGAGCGAAATTTCCGGTGCCCTGAAATGCCGCCCGCGCGTCGAGCATGGCGGCGGTGTCACCGGTCATTTTGGTGGCGGCACCGGTGAGCAGGCTGATATAGCCCTGCCGGGCGATATCGAAACTGTGCCCGCGCGAGCAGCGTAGTGTGCCCGGCGCGGACGACAGGCCGCGGTCGCATTCGGGGCAGCTCAGTACCTCGGCGACCGCGGCGAGCGCCGATTGTTCGGCTACCTGTCTAGCCGGTGACACTCTTCAATTCGTCACCGAGTGCCGCGGCTTCGTCCGGCGTGAGTTCTACGACCAGACGCCCGCCACCCTCGAGTGGGACCCGCATGACGATCCCACGGCCTTCCTTGGTTGCCTCGAGGGGACCGTCCCCGGTACGGGGCTTCATGGCCGCCATCCTCTGCTCCCTCCAGATCTGCGCTGTATGCTGCGCACTTGCTCGGAACTCCGGTTGTCGCCAACCGGGCGGTCCGTCGGCTGAGACGACGGACCGCACTCGGTCCATTCTTCCCTATCGCATGAGATGACGGACACTCGACGTCCAAATGTGATCGGTCAGCCGACCGCGGTGGGCCGGGTATCGACCCAGCATTCGGCCAAGTGATCGTCGACCATACCGGTGGCCTGCATGAGCGCGTACGCGGTGGTGGGCCCGACGAAACGGAAACCGCGCCGCTTCAATTCTTTTGCCAGTGCGATGGATTCGGGCGTCGTCGCCGGAATATCGGGCAATGCGCGCGGACGCGGTCGCGACGGCGGCGCGAAGGACCACAGCAATTCGTCGAGTCCGATATCGAGTTCGCGCGCGACTTTCGCGTTGGCGATACACGCGTCTATTTTCGCGCGATTGCGCACAATGCCGGCATCGGCGAGCAGACGTTCGCGATCCGCGTCGCCGAACTCCGCGACCCGGTCGATGGCGAATCCGGCGAACGCCGCCCGGAACGCGGGTCGTTTGCGCAGAATCGTGATCCACGACAGGCCGGACTGAAACGCCTCCAGGCACAGCCGCTCGAACAGGGCGTCGTCCCCGTGCAGCGGCCGGCCCCATTCCTGGTCGTGGTAGTCCCGGTAGAGCTGCGATTCCACCGACCACGGGCAACGGATCAGCGTGTCGGTCGCCACGGAGCCGGTCACGGCTGCTCCGGACCGTGCTGCGAGGCGGCATCGGCCGCGCGGGCCTCGGCGAGTTGACCCTGCAACTCATCGATCCGGGCGGCCAGCCGGGCCAGCGCCCAGTCGACCTCGCCGGCCTTGTATCCGCGGACGACCTGCTGGAAGCGCAGCGCCCGGACATCCGCGCCGGTGATGCCCTCCACCGGTAGCACCGTCGCCGTGGTGCCCTCGGGGAGCGGGCCCAACTCCTCCGACCGCCCGAACAGGGCGCTGGCCAGGAGGAACAGGACTGCGGCCACCAAACCGACGATCACGACGTACAGCAGCAGGGTGAGCATGGACCGAGTCTATGTGCGCTCAGAGATGACGGGTGGTGTCGATACCCAGCGACATTCCGGCCAGACCGCGCCGGCGGACCGCGAGCTTGTCCGCCACTCCGCGCAGGGCCACGGCCGACGGGCTCTCCGGATCCTTCAGCACGATGGGCGTGCCCTCGTCACCGGCTTCCCGCAGCGCCTGTTCGATCGGGATCTGACCCAGCAGCGGCACCTCCGCGCCCACCGCCCGGGTGAGACGGTCGGCCACCGCCTGACCGCCGCCGGACCCGTACAACTCCATCCGGGTGCCGTCGGGCAGATCCAGCCAGGACATGTTCTCCACCACACCGGCGATCCGCTGCCGGGTCTGCAGTGCGATGGCGCCGGCACGCTCGGCGACCTCGGCAGCCGCGATTTGCGGGGTGGTGACGACCAGGATCTCGGCGTTGGGGATCAGCTGGGCGATGGAGATCGCCACATCACCGGTGCCGGGCGGCAGATCCAGCAGCAGGACGTCCAGATCGCCCCAGAACACATCCGCGAGGAATTGCTGGAGTGCCCGGTGCAGCATGGGGCCGCGCCACACCACCGGGGTGTTGCCCTTGGTGAACTGCGCGATCGAGATCATCTTCACGTCGTGCGCGACCGGCGGCATGATCATCCGCTCGACCTGGGTCGGCCGGGCGTCGGTACCGAGCATGCGCGGGATGGAGTGGCCGTAGATATCGGCGTCGAGGACTCCGACGGAGAGGCCGCGGGCGGCGAGTGCCGCCGCCAGGTTGACCGTCACACTGGATTTACCGACGCCGCCCTTTCCGGAGGCCACCGCGTACACGCGGGTCAGCGAACCGGGCTGGGCGAAGGGGATGACCGGCTCGGCGGAGTCACCGCGCAATTGTTTGCGCAGTTCGGTGCGCTGCTCGTCGCTCATCACATCGAGATCGACCGAGACCGCGCCCACGCCCGGGACGTCGGCGACCGCGGTACTGACCCGCTGGGTGATCTCGGTGCGCAACGGACAGCCGGCGGTGGTCAGGTAGACCTCGACATGCACATTGCCGTCCGGTTCGATCCGGATGCTCTTCACCATGCCCAGTTCGGTGATCGGTTTGCGGATCTCCGGGTCGTCGACCTTCGCGAGAGCGCCCCGCACCTCCGCTTCCGTTACCACTGGCATACCGCCGATGGTAGTGCGGTCAGATCTTGGGGAGTTCCGCGGGCCGCGGTGCGATACCCGTCTGGTACGACTGCTCCCAGGCCATCACGTTCGCCACGTAGGCCATCGAGTTGTTGTAGCGCAGGATCGCCCTGGTCTGCTGGGCGGGATCGCTCATGTCCAGGCCACCGGAGCACAGGTATTTGCCGGCGGTCAGGGTGGCGTCGTAGTAGTTCTGCGGATCGGAGATGCCGTCGCGGTTGCCGTCGGCGGCGAAACTGGTCCAGGTCTCCGGCAGGAATTGCATGGGGCCGACGGCGCGGTCGTAGCCGCTGAAGCCGTCCAGTGCGCCGCCGTCGGAATCGTGGATGACATTGTTGCCCGACAGGCTGCCGTCCAGCACGGGGCCGAACACCGGGGCGAGGGCATTACCGTCGGCATCGGCCCGGCCGTTGTTCATATGGGTGGACTCGACCCGGCCGATACCGGCGAGCATGGTCCACGGCATATTGCAGTCGGGATTCTCGTCGGCCAGGATCTCCGCGGCGCCGATATAGGCGGCCTCGGCGATACCGGGGATACCGGACGCGGCCACGGGGAGATCGTTGCGGGGGCGGTTCGGATCCAGCGCGACCGATTTGACCTCGACGCGTGCCTCGGGCGACTGCTTGGCCATGGCGTGCATTGCGGTGGGGTCGACCGCGGCGGGGGCGGCGGCCTGCGCGGGGGCGGCGCCGAGTGCCGAGACCTGCATGGCCACCGAGGCCGCGGTCGGATCGGTGACCACTGCCGCGGCGGCATTGGTGGCCACGACTCCGGCCGGAACCAGCCCGGTGAGTGCGATCACCGAGCTACGGGAAACGGTGGCAGGTTGCTGTTTACGGTGACGCCCCACGTACTCAAGCCCTTCATCTCAACGCACAGCCTGCGGTCACGAGTGGTTCGTTGCCGGTCCGTGACCTGTTGCGTCGACCATACCGCATCCGAGATCTGTTTGTTACTCCTCCGTGACCATTATTTCCGCGCGGATGGGAATGGGAAGCGGCGGCGCCGCTTCGGAACTCGGTTCCCGCCCGCCCGGCCGGGCGCACCGGCAGGCGGGCCCGGCCGGTGTCCGGGCCCGCCTTTCCGGCGTGGGTGCGGCTACCGCGCGTCCGATGGAAACGCCTGTTCAGGCGGGTGGAGCAGGCGCCTGAGGAGCCGCCGGAGTCGCAGGTTCGGGAGCTACCGGGGCGGTATCCGCCGGCGCGGGCGGAGCCACCACGGGAGCCGGGACGAGCCCCATCGGCAGCGGGATGACGATTCCGCCCGGGAGCGTGATCGACGGTGGCGCCGGCGGTGCAGGTGCAGGTGCGGGGGCGGGCGGGTTCTGGTTCTCGCCGGGCGCCGGTGCGGACGGGCCGCCGGGCTCCGGTGCCGCCGGGTCTCCGGGAGCGGGGGCCGGAGCTGCCGGACCGGTACGGCCCGCGGGTCCGTCCGGAACGACCGGCGCCGGATCGGGCAGCGCCTCGCCGACCTTCGGGGCGCCCGGAGCGGGCGGGCACAGCAGCCCGCAGGGAATCGGCGGCAGGCCCGGGATCCGGATCATGGGTGCCGGCCGCGGCGTCTGCGCCGGCAGCGAGGGCGGGGGCGGCGGGACCTGGTTCTCGGTCTGCGCGGCCAGCAGATCCGTTGGGCCGGGCGGGAATTCGGTCGGGGCGCTGCCCGGCGGAACCAGATCGGGCGAGACGGTGACCGGGGCCGGCCGGCCGCCGGTCCGGTAGGCCGCCGACCAGCTCAGCACATCGGCCGCATACGACATGGAGTTGTTGTAGCGCAGCACCGCCCGCAATTCCTGCTGTGGGTCACGCAGATTCAGGCCACCCGAGCACAGGTACTTCCCGGCGCCGAGGGCGGCGTCGAAGACATTGTGCGGATCGGCACGCCCGTCGGCGTTGCCGTCCGCGGCGTAGCGCGACCAGGTGCTCGGCAGGAACTGCATGGGTCCCAGCGCCCGGACGTACCCGCCGTCGGCCGCGCGGATGACTTCGTTGCCGGGCAGCGAACCATCCAGTGCCGGACCGAAAATGGGCGGGTTGGTGGTACCGGCAGCGTCCGTACGGCCGTTGCTCGCGTGGCCGGATTCGATCCGGCCGATCCCGGCCAGCAGATTCCAGGTGACACCGCAGCCCGGTGTCGAGGACTGCAGGGCCAGTTCGGCATTGCGATAGGCCGCGAGCACGATCTCCGGAATGCCGAGCGCGCCGCCCCCGCGGGGCAGGTCGATGGTCTGCAGCGGGACGATGCCACCGAAGGGCGGGATGCCGTCGGCAGGGGAGGGGCTGAGTGCGCGAAGTTTCCGAGGTGTCGAGCGCTCGACCGGCAACATTCCGAGTGTCTGGGGCAGTGGCGCGTCGGTGGTCACGTCCGGGTCTTCGGAACGATCGGAATCGGCGGTGAGCCGAGCCCCGGGAGCCTCCGGGGGAGTCGACGAGAAGGTGGTGTGGGCGGCCGAACCGCTCGCTACCAGGCCCGCCATGACCAGAGCCGACATTGCCACAGGGGTAGGTATCCGCATTCGGCTCCACCATTCCTCTATGTCACAGGTGAGCAACCGTCCCGGACATTCCCGGACGGCGTGCTCGGGACAACGTGATCCAGGTTACCTACCGGTCAGGAGCATATTGCTGATTTCCGGTCATTCGTCCGCGACAGGCGACGAAACAGAGCCCGTAACCGGCTTGTGACCGGAGGTTTTCTTGCGTTTCGGCTTGGCAGACTTTTCCGGGCGCGTCGGACCCACGCCCGCCGCCGATTCGAGGCGGTCGAGTGCGTCGCGGATCTCGTCCAGTTCCCGCCTCAGATAGTCGCGGGTGGCCACCTCGCCCACCGCCAGCCGCAGGGCGGCCAGTTCGCGCGCCAGGAATTCCGTGTCGGCCTTGGTCTGGGCCGCCCGTAACCGGTCCTCTTCCAGCGATACCCGGTCGCGGTTGTCCTGCCGGTTCTGCGCCAGCAGGATCAGCGGCGCGGCGTAGGCGGCCTGGGTGGAGAAGGCCAGATTCAGCAGAATGAAGGGATAGGGGTCCCAGCGCAGCGCGACGAAGAAGATGTTCAACGCGATCCAGACGATCACCAGCACCGTCTGCAACGCGAGATAGCGTCCGGTGCCCAGGAACCGGGCGATGCGTTCGCTGCCGCGCGCCAACGCCTCGGCGTCCCAATCGAATCGGAACCGGGATTCCACCGGTGTCTCCAGCCGCTGCCGGGCGGCTGCCGCCGCCCGGCTCGCGGTGCTCTTGTCCGTCACTGCCGTACACCCTCGAACAGTTGCTCGTCCGCACGCCAATCCCGCGGCAGCAGATGATCCAGTACGTCGTCCACGCTCACCGCGCCCAGCAGATGATTCTGCTCGTCCACCACCGGCGCGCACACCAGGTTGTAGCTGGCGAAATAGCGGGCCACCGCGGTGAGCGGGGCCTCCGGGCGGAGAGTGGTCAGATCGGTGTCCAGGAGCCCGCCCACCAGATGGGCGGGCGGTTCCCGCAGCAACTGTTGCAGGTGCACGCATCCCAGATACCGCCCGGTCGGCGTCGCAGTCGGCGGCCGCACAACGAAAACCATCGAGGCCAGCGCGGGCGTCAGGTCGGGGTCCCGGACCCGGGCCAGCGCCTCCGCGACGGTCGTCGAAGGCGTCAGAACCACCGGTTCCGGCGTCATGAGCCCACCCGCGGTATCCGGGGAGTGCTCGAGCAGGCGACGCACCGGTTCCGATTCCTCCGGATCCATCAGCGTCAGCAGCGATTCGGCCTCGTTCTCCGGCAGCCCGCCCAGCAGGTCGGCGGCGTCGTCGGGATCCATGGCCTCGAGGACATCGGCCGCGCGCCCGATATCGAGCTTGCCCAGCAGCTCCAGCTGATCGTCGCCGGACAACTCCTGGACCACATCGGCGAGCCGTTCGTCGTCGAGCGCCACGGCGACCTCCAGCCGCCGCTTCTCCGGCAGTTCGCGCAACAGAAGCGCGACATCGGCGGCGCGCTGACCCTCGAACTGCTCGAGCAGGGTGCTCACATCCTGACCCGGCCGCCCCAGCTCGTACGGTGTGAGGCCCTCCACCCGAGCCCAGTCGACCACATGCACGGTACGCCGCCGCCCGAGCCGGCGGTGCCCGCGCACCGCGACCCGCGACACCCGCCAGTCCCGGGTGCGGGTGAGCGTCATCCCCAGATCCACCACGTACACATCGACCCCCGCCAGATCGGGCAGATCGGGATCGTCCACGCGTACCGCCGAGTCGACGATCTGCGCCATGGCCAGCACCTCACCGGGACGCTGCGCGAAACGCCGCAGGCTCACATTGCCGGTGTTGAGGTTCACCGAGCCGGGTTCGACGGCGGTGACGCGCAGCATCGGGACGAAGATCCGGCGACGGGTCGGCAACTCCACCACCAGGCCGTGGACACGCGGTTCTTGCCGGTCGTACCGGACGGCGACCACCACGTCGCGAACACGGCCGATAGACTCGCCGTCCGGCCCCAGCACCGCCAGGCCGGTCAGCCTGGCGATATACACCCTGGTAGCTGCCATGGGTGCCAGGCTAGATGTTCCGGGGCCGGACCGGGCCGACCCCCAGGAGAGTTGATGAAGCCGCGCCGTTCCGTGCTCGCCGTGCCGGGCAGCAATCCCAAGATGATCGCCAAAGCCAAGGGCCTACCGGTCGACGAGGTCTTTCTAGACCTCGAAGACGCGGTCGCACCCGAGGCCAAGGCCGCGGCCCGCGCGAATATCGTGGCCGCCCTCAACGACTCGGGCTGGGGTGGGCAGCTGCGGGTGGTGCGGGTCAACGACTGGACCACGCAGTGGACCTACGCGGATGTGATCTCGGTGGTCGACGGCGCCGGTACCGCACTCGACGCGATCCTGCTGCCCAAGGTCACCGACGGCGGTCAGGTGCGCGCGCTGGATCTGCTGCTGAGCCAGCTGGAACGAGCCAACGGACTCGAACCCGGCCGCATCGGTATCGAACCGCAGATCGAGAACGCGCTGGGCCTGCGCAATATCGACGAGATCGCCACGGCCAGCCCCCGGGTGCAGACCCTGGTCTTCGGCCCGGCCGACTTCATGGCCAGCATCAATATGCGCACGCTCGTGGTCGGTGAGCAGCCCGAGGGCTACGACACCGGTGACGCCTACCACCATATCCTGATGACCATCCTGCTCACCGCCCGCGCCCACGGCCTGCAGGCCATCGACGGCCCCTACCTGCAGATCCGCGATATCGACGGCTTCCGGCGCGCCGCCGGCCGCACCGCCGCCCTGGGCTTCGACGGAAAATGGGTGCTGCACCCGAGCCAGGTCGACGCGGCCAACGAGATCTTCAGCCCCCGGCAGGCGGACTACGACCACGCCGAACTCATCCTCGAGGCCTACGCCTACCACACCTCCGCCGCCGGCGGCGCCCGCGGCGCGGTGATGCTCGGCGACGAGATGATCGACGAGGCCAGCGCGAAAATGGCGGTGGTCATCGCGGAAAAGGGCCGGGCAGCGGGCCTGAAACGCACGACCACCTTCACGCCGCCGGAGTGAACGGCCGTCCGGCTATACCTGGTGGGTGGGGCTTGCTGCTGGGGATACTCGCTCGTGAAGGTGGAAGCTGGGCTTGCTCGTGACGGTGCTGTG
>NZ_BDCU01000026.1 GCF_001618425.1 Nocardia fusca NBRC 14340 | reverse complement strand
CACCCTCACCGGCACCGGCCTCGGCGGGGCCACCGCGGTCACTTTCGGCGCCACCCCCGCCACCGGCTTCACCGTGAACTCCGGCACCCAGATCACCGCCGTCGCCCCATCCGGAACGGGGGCGGTACTGGTCACCGTCACCACCGCGGGTGGTACCAGCAACGGTCTGATCTACACCTACATCGCGGTCCCCGCGCTGATGTCCGTCAGTCCGACCGCCGGGCCGGTGGCGGGCGGCACCACGGTCACCCTCGTAGGGGCCGACCTCAGCGGAGCCACCGCGGTCACCTTCGGCGCCACACCGGCGACCTCGTTCACCGTCGTCTCCGGCACGCAGATCACGGCGGTCGCGCCGGCCGGGACCGGCACCGTGCAGATCACGGTCACCACCGTGGGTGGCACCAGCAACGGAGTCGCCTACACCTACGTCGCGGTGCCCACGATCGGGTCGCCCTCCCCCGCCGCCGGACCGACTGCCGGTGGGACTTCGGTGTCCATTCCCGGCGCTGCGCTGACCACCACCCAGTCGGTTACCTTCGGCGGCGTGCCGGCAGCGTTCACCGTCATATCCGATATGCAGGTTACGGCGGTGACGCCGCCAAGGGCTGCCGGCGCGGTGAACGTGGTCGTCACCACCAGCGGTGGTAGCGCTACCGCGACCGGTGCCTTCACCTACGTCGCGCCACCCGAGATCTGATAGGCCGGCCGCGGTCCGGACCGGCCGGAGTCGACATCGCACCGCGCCCTGGCCAGAGCTCGCGTTTCGCTCTGGCCAGGGCGCAGCGGTTCACCCCGGCCGGCCCGGCTCGCCCCTGTTCTCGGACACAGCGTTTCGCGGAACTACAGGTACATCCCGGAATCGGGGGCAGCCGCGGTGACCGCGATATCCCCCCGGCCGTCGCGGAGCGCGACCAGTTCCGCGAGCGTCGACTCCGTGGCGAACCCGGCGGCGGGGTGATCGCCCAACCAGGTCCGGGCTTCGGCGGCCGACAGCTTCCCGATCTCCAATTGGGCCAGACAGCGCCCGGGCCGGGTGACCGCGGGGTGCAGTCGCGACAGATCCTCGTTGGTGCTGATCGCCACCAGCACATCGCGACTCTGCCCCAGCATCCCGTCGGTGAGGTTGAGCAACCGGGAAAGCCCTTGTCCTGAGGAGCTTTTCGCCTCCGCGTGGATGAGCTCGTCGCAATCCTCCAGGATCAGCAGCCGCCAGCGGTCGGCTTGCTCGTCCTCGCCTTCGGCGCCCATCGCCGCACGCATCAGATACCCGGGCTTGGCGAACAGCATCTCGGGATCGAGTACACAATCGGCCTGACACCATTCGGACCACGATCTGGCCAGTGCCCGCAGTGCGGTGGTCTTGCCGGTTCCGGGCGGACCGTGCAGCAGAAGCAGCCGGCCGCGAATGTCGGCCGGGCGCAGAGCCATCAGGCGATCCAGAGCACCGGCCACGGTTGCGCTGTAGTTCCCCCGGATCTCCGGCCACTCCGGCGTGGTGACGGTGAGGACCCGCCGGGTGGCCCCGCGGTCGCTCTGGTGCCAGAACCCCATCTTCACCGAGGCCAGGTCGGCGGGAGCCGCCTCCTCGGCGCCGCGAGTCGCTTCCGCGACTATGCGTTCGGCCAGTTCGTCGTTGATCGCGGTCACTTCCACGGTGGCCGATTTGTCCGCCCACCGATCGGCGCGCAATGCCCAGCCGTCCCCGAGCACGAGGATGGACAGCGCGTCGGCCTCGACCACCTGTCGCGCGATCACCGAACCCGGCGGGCGCAACGGCGCGTCGGCCCGCACCCGCTCCAGCTGACTCTTCCGGTAAAAGGGCTGCACACCCCGGCCGAAGAGGCTGAGCGCCAGCATGTCCAGCAGGTCACGCGGGGTGGAATAGGAATCGAGGACGGCCGACCACGGGAGGGCGTCGGCGGGTTCGGTAGTGGTGCTGTCGAACTCGATCAAGCGCAGGGGTTCGTTGCGTTCTGGCATCGCCGACCATGATCTGCCCACCGTCACGGCGGCGTCCACCCGTTTTCCGCGAATCACCGGTGAACCGTGATCCGAGCCCGCGCCGGAGGGCTCAGGAGCGCAGCGACAACTCGACCGGTGCACCGTCTCCAGTACCACCCAGCGCGTGGCGCCGGACTTGCGGCCGAAATGTTCCAGCAGCAGGAGCCGGCCACCGAACAGGTAACCCGGCCGGGCCCGGAACAACCAGATCGGCGGTCGGATGATCCAACGGAGCTGCAGCAGTTTCGCTCCGACACTCGCCGTCGGCCGACCGTACACAGCACAACGGCCCCGGGCGCGGTGGTGAACCCACCCGGGGCCGTGGCGACTACCGTGCGGTTACAGAGCCTTCAGTTCCTCGGTGACCGCGCCGACCGACTTCTTCGCGTCTCCGAAGAGCATCGAGGTGTGGTCGGAGTAGAACAGCGGATTGTCGATACCGGCGAAACCGCTGTTCATCGAACGCTTCAGCACGATCACCGATTTGGCCTGGTCGACATTGAGGACCGGCATACCGTAGATCGGGCTGGCCGAATCCTCGCGGGCGGCCGGGTTGGTGACATCGTTGGCGCCGATTACCAGGGCGACATCGGTGCGGCCGAATTCGCCGTTGATATCGTCCATTTCCTTCATGGCGTCGTAGGAGACCTCGGCCTCGGCCAGCAGTACGTTCATATGCCCGGGCATCCGGCCCGCCACCGGATGGATGGCGTATTTGACCTCGACGCCCTTGGCTTCGAGCAGTCCCGCCATCTCCTTGACCGCGTGCTGGGCCTGGGCGACGGCCATACCGTAGCCGGGCACCACGATCACCTGGTTGGCGTAGGCCATCTGGATCGCCGCGTCGGCCGCCGAGGTGGCCTTGGCCTGTTTCTGTTCGCCGCCACCGGATGCGGCGACCGCGCCGCCGCCACCGAAACCGCCCGCCACGATGGCCGGGATGGACCGGTTCATCGCCTTGGCCATCAAGTTGGTCAGGATGGTGCCGGACGCGCCGACGATCATGCCGGCCACGATCATCGCGGTGTTGTTCAGCGCCAGACCGGCCGCCGCCGCCGACAGGCCGGTGAGCGCGTTGAGCAGCGAGATCACCACGGGCATATCGGCGCCGCCGATCGGCAGCACCACCATCAGGCCCAGCACCCCGGCGGCCAGCAGCAGGCCGACCATCCACCACTGCGAGACGCCGCCGTCGGACGCACCGAGCCCGATGACGACCGCCGCCGCGACCGCGGCCACCAGCAGCAGCAGATTCACCACCTGCTGTAGTTTGCCGAGACCGATCGGGCGGCCGGGCAGGATCTCCTGCAGCTTCCCGAACGCGATCAGCGAACCCCAGAACGAGATCGAACCGATGATCGCGGCGAACAGCGAACCCACGATGATGTGCACCGTCGGTTCCTCGCCGTGATGGAAGGCCGAGAAGCCGGTGGTGTCGATGAATTCGGCCCAGGCGATGAGGGCGACCGTACCGCCGCCGACGCCGTTGAACGCCGCCACCAGCTGGGGCATGGCGGTCATCTTGGTATAGCGCGCGGGCGGCACGCCCAGCACCACACCCACGACGAGGCCCGCGACGATCAGAATCCAGTTGGTGGTGTCACGGACGGCGATCAGGGTGGCGATCACCGCGATCGCCATACCGGCCGCCGCGATCCAGTTGCCGCGGACCGCGGTCTTCGGGCCGGTCAGCCCCATCAAACCGTAGATGAACAGGGCGAAGGACAGGATGTAGAGAATATCGACCAGATTGTCCATGGGTCACTTACCTGCCTTCTCGGCACCCGCGGCGGGCTTCTTGCCTTTGAACATGCCCAGCATCCGGTCGGTGACCACGAAACCGCCGATCACGTTGAGTGTTCCGAACACGACGGCCACGAAGAGGATGACCTGCACCCCGAGGGAGGGGTCCTCCATCCGCCCGAGGGTGACCAGCGCGCCCAGCACCACGATGCCGTGGATGGCGTTGGTACCCGACATCAGCGGCGTGTGCAGGGTGTTGGGGACCTTGGAGATCACCGCGAAACCCACGAAACCGGACAGCACCAGAATCGCGATATTCGCCAGCAGTTCGGTGTACATCATTCGGCCTTCGCTGTCGGTTCGGCGTCACGGGTGACGCAGGAATCGGCCAGTACCTGATCGGAGAAATCGGGTTTCAGTTCGCCCTCGGCGAGCATGAGTTCCAGCAGCGCGGAGATGTTCTTCGAGTACAGCTCGCTGGCGTGCTCGGGCATCGTGGCGGGCAGGTTCAGCGGCGAGCAGATCGTCACATCGTGCTTCACCACGATCTGGCCCGGTTCGGTGAGTTCGCAGTTGCCACCGGTCTCCCCGGCGAGATCCACGATGACACTGCCCGGCTTCATACCGGCCACCGCACCTGCGGTCACCAGCCGCGGCGCCGGACGACCGGGTACGAGCGCGGTGGTGATCACCACGTCGAAACCCTTGATGGCGTCCTCGAGCGCCTGCTGCTGTTTGTCCTTCTCCTCGTCGGTGAGTTCGCGGGCGTAGCCGCCCTCACCGGCGGCGTCGATACCGAGATCGAGCCACTGGGCGCCCACCGAACGCACCTGGTCGGCGACCTCGGGGCGCACGTCGTAGCCGGTGGTCCGGCCGCCCAGGCGTTTCGCGGTGGCCAGTGCCTGCAGGCCGGCCACACCGACGCCGAGCACCAGCACGGTCGCCGGTTTCACGGTGCCGGCGGCGGTGGTGAGCATCGGGAAGAAGCGGGTCGATTCCGACGCTGCCAGCAGTACCGCCTTGTACCCGGCGACATTGGCCTGCGAGGAGAGCGCGTCCATCACCTGGGCGCGCGAGATCCGCGGGATGGCCTCCACCGCGAACGCCTGCACCCCGGCCTTCTTCAGCGCGTCGATCTGGTTGTCGGCGTTGCGCGGGGCGAGGAATCCGATGAGCGTCTGTCCCGAGGACAGTTTGCCCACCTCGGCATCGCTGGGCGGGGCCACCTTGACGACCACATCGGCCGACCAGGGGTCACCGATCTTCGCACCGGCTTCTTCGTAGGCGGTATCGGGAATGAGCGCGCCCGCTCCGGCTCCGGCCTCGACCACGACTTCCACGCCCTGCTTCACCAGCGTGGGAATGATCTTCGGAACCAAGGCGACCCGCCGCTCGCCCGCGGCGGATTCGCGAACGACACCGACACGCGCCCCGCGCGGCGACGAATCGCTCACGGCCTGCGTTGTCTCCACTTGTCTGCTTCCCTCTCCTGGTGTTTCGGCCGCCGATCAACGGCGCCGGGCGGAGGTGTCCTGGGACACCACCGCCCGAAATCCTGGCAACCGTACATCGGCCGCAGTGAGATTAGCTGAGATGCCCGTCACATTCCGAGTCGACAGCCGGATGTCTTCGCATCGGTAAAGCCTGATGGCGGGATATATCCGCCGAAGCATGCCCGGGAGTTTGAAAAGTTTGCCAAGTCGACGCCCACTCCGGGACCCGCGGCACCCTTACGCCGTAGAGTGCGCCGTGTGAGCGACTGCGTTTTCTGCGGGATCGTGGCCGGTACCGCACCGGCCCACCGGGTGTACGAGGACGATACGGTGACCGCGTTCCTGGATATCCGGCCGATCACCCGTGGGCACACGCTGGTGATCCCGAAACGTCATGCCACCGACCTGTCCGAACTGGATGCCGAGACCGGGGTGGATCTGTTCCGGGTCGGCCATCTCATCGCCCGGGCGGTGCAGGGCCCCGGGTTCGCCGCCGACGGTGCGAATCTGCTGATCAACGATGGCAAGGCCGCGTTCCAGACGGTCGCGCACGTCCATCTGCACGTGATCCCCCGCAGCCACGGCGACAAGTTCCGGTTCGCGACCGGACTCCTGCTGCGCCGCTCGCACGAACCGGACCGCGTCGCCGCCACGCTCCGCGCGGACCTGGCCGCCCTGCGACCCGACGGCACCTGATCCCGGGCCCGTACGAATTCCGATCAGCCCACGGAGGGCACTGCCGATGATGCGATCCCTCGGCCGGCACGTCGGCTCCGCGGCACGCAGGTACCGGCTTCGAAGGAGAACCGAATGATTGACACCCTCGACCGTCCCGAACTCACCGCGCGGTTGTCCGACCAGTTCGACGCCCTCGCCGAACTGGTCGCAGGCCTCGACGAGGAGCAGTGGCGGACGCCCTCACCCCTACCGGGGTGGACCGTGTTCGATGTGCTGAGCCATGTGATCGGCACCGAATCGCTGCTGCTCGGGGACAAGCCCCCGGCACGTGATCCGCAGGCGCCCGATATCGACGTGCAGACTCTGCCGCACGTGCGCAACGAGATCGGCGCACTCAACGAGATCTGGGTGCAGCGGCTGCGGCCGCGCGCGGGCACCGAACTGCTCGACCTGTACCGCGACGTGATCGGCCGCCGCCGGGCCGCGCTCACCGCCATGGACGACGCGGCGTGGTCGGCACCGTCACCGTCCCCCATCGGCGAGGTGCCCTACGCGCGGTTCATGCGGGTGCGGTTGTTCGACTGCTGGATGCACGAACTCGATATCGCCGACGCGCTCGGGAAACGGATCGATGAGGGCGGTCCGCGCGGCGAACTCGCCTTCGCCGAGTTCGCGCAGTCGCTGCCCCGGGTGGTCGCGAAACGCGGTAAGGCGCCGGTCGGTTCGCTGATCACCCTCGCGCTCACCGGTCCGCTCGCGCGGACCCTGCACATCGAGGTCGGTGACCGGGCCCGCTATGTGGACGCGCCCGCCACCGAACCCACCGTCACACTGGAACTGGACTCCGGTCTGCTGGTGCGGCTCGGCGGCGGCCGGGTGGCCGCCGACTCGGCACTGGGCCGGATCACCTTCCACGGGAACGCGGATCTGGGCCGGCAGCTGGTCCGGAATCTGGCGTTCACCATCTGAGATGCGGCTGTTCCTGGCGAGCTACCGGTTCGGCGCTCATTACGACGTCTTCGCTTCGCTGGTCGGTGCACCGGGCCCGGTCGCGGTGATCGCCAATGCCTTCGACTCCTGGCCGCGGGGCCGGGCCGCCGCACTGACCAGCGAACTGACACCGCTGCGCACACTCGGGTTCCGGCCCGAGGAGGTGGATCTGCGCGAATACGCCGGGCGTCCGGAGAATTTGCGCCGACGGCTGGCCCGGTTCCCCGTCCTCTGGGTCCGCGGGGGCAACACCTTCGTCCTGCGCGCCCAGTTCGCACGGAGCGGTGCGGACCGGGTGATCCCGGAATTGCTGGCGTCGGATTCGGTCGTCTACGCGGGTTACAGCGCGGGCGCCTGTGTACTGAGCCCGGACCTGCACGGTCTGGAGACCGCCGACGACCCCGCCGAGGTACGGCCGGCCTGCGGTATCGATCCGATCTGGACGGGTCTGGGGGTGGTCGATCGTCCGATCGTGCCGCATCTGGACTCACCCACCGACCCCGAACGGACGGGTAACGCCCTCGCCGACCGCCTCCGGGTGGCGGGCACCCCGCACTGGGCGCTCACCGATGCCGATGTCGTGGTCCGCGACGGAGACGAAACCCGGGTGTACACGGGCTGATCGGCGGTCAGGGGCGCCGGAAGACCACCCAGCGCATGGCCGAGTACATGTACACCGCCTCGCATGCCCCGGCCAGCATCCGCGACAGGTGGTACTGCACACCGAGCGCGGCCAGTCCGGCGCCGACGCCCAGGATGAAGGCGAGGTAGTTGATCAGCACGACGACCGTGTAGACCATCGCCTGCCGTCCCGCCGGAGCGTGGGAGCGGAAGTTCAACCGCCGGTTGAGATAGAACGCCAGCGCGAAGGCGCAGACGTAGCCGACCGATACCGACAACCATCCCGGTAACCCGAGTCCGCTGCGCATCCCGGTGAGGATCAGTAGATCGACCCCGAAGGTGAAGCTGTTGATCAGCGCGAAACCGAGGAATGTGGGAGCGACGAGGCGGTCCAGGCCCCACGGCAGGCGCGCGACCACCGCGGCGCACCAGCGGGCGAACCGGATCTCCCACGTATCAGCGCTCGTCGCCAGGTCCTGCACGCTCGCCAGCCTCGCAGGACCAGGTGTCCGGGAGGTGAGCGCGGGGCAAACCCACAGTTCGGGCGCGATTTTCGGAGGGATCCCGCAGTCCCGCCGACTCCATCGAGTTGTCAATACAGCAAAAATGTTTGCCAATTGGTCCGAAGGTACGGATAGTCGGCGCCGAGGAGGTGGTCATGGTGACCGATGAACTGGACAACGACTACGACGTGGTGGTGGCCGGCGGCGGGGCGGCCGGCCTGAACGGGGCGCTCATGTTGGCCCGGTCGCGGCGCAGCGTGGTGGTGATCGATGCGGGACAACCGCGCAACGCCCCCGCCGACGGCGTGCACGGGCTGCTGGCGCGCGACGGCACGCCGCCGGCGGAACTACTCGAGACCGGCCGCGCCGAGATCCGCCGCTACGGCGGCCGGGTGGTGTCCGGGGAGATCACCGGCGCGGTCCGCGACGGTGACCGTTTCACGATCACGCTCGCCGACGGCCGAGCGGTCCGGGCGCGGCGGCTACTGGTGACCACCGGGCTGACCGACGAACTGCCCGAGATCCCCGGCCTGCGGGAACGCTGGGGCCGCGATGTGCTGCACTGCCCGTACTGCCACGGCTGGGAGGTTCGCGACCGGGCGATCGCCGTGCTGAGCCGCGGGCCGATCTCCCTGCACCAGGTCCAGCTGTTCCGCCAGCTCAGCGATGACGTCGTCTACTTCACCCACGATCAGCCCGATCCCACACCGGAAGTCGCGGAACGGCTCGCCGCGCGCGGCGTCCGCGTGGTGCCGGGCGAGGTGGCCGGAATCGAGATCACCGACGACCGGATCACCGGCGTCCGGCTCGCCGACGGCACCATCGTCGCCCGGGAGGTCGTCGCCGTGGGCTCGCGGATGGTCGCCCGCGCCGGGTTCCTCACCGGTCTGGGCCTGGCGACCACCGAGCATCCGGCGGGATTCGGCCGGTACATCCCGTGCGACGCCACCGGCCGCACCGAGGTGCCGGGGGTCTGGGCCGCCGGGAACGTCACGGATCTGTCCGCACAGGTCGGGGCGGCCGCCGCGGCCGGTGCGACGGCCGGTGCCCAGATCAACGCCGATCTCGTGGAGGAGGAATTCGATACCGCGGTCGCCGCCGCGCGCGACGGGTTCGCGGCGGCCGCCGAGGCCGAACTCGCGCAAGCGGTGAACAGCGCCCGCGGCCACGGTCTGTGATCACCGGGGGTCCCGTCTGAACGGACGGGACCCCATCCGGGCCGCGAGCGGTTAGCGTTGGGGCGTGGACCTGCGTGAACTGATCGATCTCCTACCCGCCGGCACGGTGCTCACCGATCCCGATGTCCTCGCCGGGTACCGGCAGGACTGGGCGAAGGACCCGGCGGCGGGGACGCCGCTTGCCGTGGTCCGCGCCACCGGAACCGCCGATGTGTGCACGACGCTGCGCTGGGCCGACGAGCATCGGGTCCCGGTGGTCCCGCGGGGCGCCGGTTCCGGCCTCTCCGGCGGCGCGACCGCGGTGGACGGCGGAATCGTGCTGAGCACCGAGCGGATGCGCGGTATCGCCATCGACCCGGTCACCCGGACCGCGGTCGTCGGCCCCGGGTTGCTCAACGCCGAGGTCAAACGGGCGGTCGCCGAACACGGGCTCTGGTATCCCCCCGACCCCTCGTCGTTCGAGATGTGCTCGATCGGCGGTAACGCCGCCACCAACGCGGGCGGCCTGTGCTGTGTCAAATACGGCGTGACCACCGACTATGTCCTGGGCATGGAGGTCGTGCTCGCCGACGGCACCGCGGTCCGGCTGGGCGGCCCGCGCCTGAAGGATTCGGCCGGGCTGTCGCTGACCAAGATGTTCGTCGGCAGCGAGGGCACCCTCGGGGTCATCACCGAACTCACCCTGCGGCTGCTGCCCGCGCAGCCGGCGCAGAGCACCGTGGTCGCCTCGTTCGCCACACTCACCGCGGCCACCGAGGCGATTCTCGCCGTCACCGGCGCGCTGCGCCCGGCCATGCTGGAGTTCATGGACTCCGTAGCCATCAACGCGGTGGAGGACGAACTGCGGATGGGCCTGGACCGCGACGCCGCCGCCCTGCTGGTGGCCCGCTCCGACGCGCCCGGCGACCACGCCGCGCAGGAGGCCCGGATCATGCTCGAGGCCTGCCGGGCCGCCGGGGCCACCGAGGCGTTCCACACCGCCGACCCGGAGGAGGGCGAAGCGTTCACCGCCGCCCGCCGCTATGCGATCCCCGCGGTCGAACGGCTCGGCCCGCTGCTGCTCGAGGATGTCGGGGTGCCGCTGCCCCGGCTCGGCGATCTGGTGACCGGTATCGCCGAGATCGCCGAACGCAACGACGTCACGGTGTCGGTGATCGCGCACGCCGGCGACGGCAACACCCATCCGCTGATCGTGCACGATCCGTCCGATCCGGACGAGACCGAGCGCGCGCACCGCGCCTTCGGCGAGATCATGGCACTGGCCATCACCCTCGGCGGCACCATCACCGGCGAACACGGTGTGGGCCGCCTCAAGAAGGCCTGGCTCCCGGATCAGCTGGGCCCCGAGGTGATGGACCTGACCAGGCGGATCAAGACTGCCCTCGACCCCCACGGCATCCTCAACCCCGGCGCTGTCCTCTGAACACCGGAACAAACCGCACCGGGCCCGCCGTTTCACCGAAGGTGAGTACCGAACTGCGACACAATGCCGAGGACACCCGCTTCGAGATCTACCTGGACGGGACCCTCGCGGGCTATGCCGACTACGCGGAGACGGAATCGCCGAAGGTCCGCAACTTCCACCACACCATCACCTTCCCCGAGTTCCGGGGGCGAGGGGTGGCGGGCCAGGTGGTCGGGTACGCGCTGGACGAGACCCGGGCCGCGGGCTTCGAGGTCGTGGCCACCTGCTGGTACGTCGACGATTACATCGGCGCCCACCCCGAGTACGCCGACCTGGTACATCGCTGAGCCCGGATACCGCGCCGGACGGACCGGGCGCGGTATCCGCCGGTCATCAGCTCGCGGTCTCGTCCAGGATCCACCGGCCGTAGGCGGGGTTCACCCCCGCCACCGGTACCGCGACGACCTGGGGAACCTCGTCCGGGTGCTCCGAGTTGGCGCGTTCGACGATCGCGGGGACCAGCGACGCCCGCGTGTGCAGTACGACCACGGCCTCGGAGGCGTCCTCCACCGCGCCCTCCCATCGATAGATCGATCGCACATCCGGGAAGATGTTCCCGCATGCCGCCAACCGATCCGTGACGAGCCGGTGGGTGAACTCCGCCAGCCATTCTTCGTCGGGTCCACTGATGGTCACGTCCACAAGATCGGTATCGCTCACGGCGTACATGATCCATCAGACCGGCCGATCACACCGAGCCGACCCGCGACCGCCTATGCGAGCAGGTCGCCGAAGCTTCCGCCCCGTTCCCCGTGAAGATCGATCTCGGCCGGATCCGAACCGCCGCGGCGGATCACAGGCCGAAGGCACGTCCCACCTGGTCCGCGGCGTCGTGCTCGGTCGTCGATCCGTCGACCTCGAGCATGGGCAGCCCGAGCCAGGTCGCTTCGGCACGCAGGTGGTCGGTGAACATTTCGTCGCGCCGCAGCAAGTTGTGCCGCGCACGGGCGGGGTCGCTCGTCCGGCGCGGGATCTCCCAGCCGCGGCCGGCGAAGACATCGCGGCGGAACTGGGGTGACGGCAGCAGCCAGATCGCCCGGGCGGGCTCGGCCAGCAGCGGCGCGACCAGGTGCGGCAGCAGGCGGAACCCCTCGGCGACGGTAGGTTCGGGAATGCCCAGCAGGTCGTCGACGATCGCGCCGAAACCCTCGCCCCGGAACCAGTGGAACGTTTCGAACATCGTCTCCGGGGTCCGGTGCACCCAGCGCTCGTCCATGCTCATACCCAGGAACGCCGACAGATACGGTGCGTCGCCGGGCGTGCTGCGCTCCGCGTGATCGGCCATGGCGTCATCGGTCGAGTAGACCCGCAGACCGTGCCGGGCGGCGACAGCGGTCGCGACGGCCGACTTCCCGGCGCCGCTCCCCCCACCGATCCAGTACACGTGCCGCAGTCGCGACCGGAGTTCGGCCGGGTCGTCGAACTGCGTACGCGCACCGGATGTCATTCGATCCATTGTGCGCCCATCCGGCAAGACCGGCGGGCCCGAGCCGCGCCCGGACCACGACGGGAACTCGAGCATCAAACCGCTGCCGCCCCGGCGGCGAACTGTCCGGCGTATTCGCCGGTGGGCGGTATCTCGGTGATGACATCGATCAGCACGCCGCTCGGATCCGCGACGAGGAAATGCCGCTGCCCGAAATCCTCCGAGCGGATATCGAGTTCGGCCCGCAATCCGCCCCGCACGACCAGCCGTTCCCATTCGGCGTCGACATCGTCGACCTCGAAGTTCAGCAGCAGACCCTGGACCGGTTTGCGGTAGTCGGCGGGGACGGTCGGGTGTGTGGGGTCGAGCAGCGCCAGCTCGTAGTACCGCTCGCCTTCGGTCCGCCGCAGGCTGACGTACCAGTCCGCCTCGAAGGCGATCTCGAATCCGAACCAGCGGGTGTAGAAATCGCGCGCCTGCGCGATCCGAGTGGTGCCGATGACCGGGTAGAAGCTGCCGAGTGCCATACCTGCCTCTTTCGCGCCGAATTTCACATACCAACGGTATGCGAACTAGGCTAGGTCGCATACCGTCGGTATGTCAATGGAAGGTTCGCGATGGCCGGATCGCTGCGCACCCAGCAGCGGGAACAGACCCGCGCAACGCTGCTGCACCAGAGCAGACAGCTTTTTGCCGCCAAAGGCTATGCCGCCGTGGGTCTTTCGGAGATCGTCACCGCGGCGGGCGTCACCAAGGGCGCGCTCTACCATAATTTCGACAGCAAACTCACGCTGTTCCGCGCGGTCCTGGAGGACGTGCAAGCCGAGGTCGGCGACCGCGTCGCCGCCGCCGCGGACACCGAATCGGACCCGTGGACCCAGCTCGTCACCGGCTGCGAAACCTTCCTGACCATCTGCACCACCCCCGAGATCCAGCGCATCATGCTGATCGACGGCCCCGCGGTCCTCGGCTGGCAGGAATGGCGCGCCATGGACGAATCCGCCTCCGCCCGCCACCTCGAAGAAGCCCTCACCGCACTGGTCGCCGCCGGCGTCATCCCGCCCCAGCCCATACCGCCGCTCACCCACCTGCTGTCCGGCGCCATGAACGAAGCCGCCCTCTGGCTCGCCACCTCCCCCGGCCCCGGCGCCTTGTCCGACACCCTGGCCTCCCTGCGCCGGATCCTCGAAGCCCTCCGCGCGGCACCGGCCCCCTGAACAGTGATAGGCGTCCCCTGCAAGGAAATTCGCAGTAGCGGGCCGGACCGGGTTGCGCGATGCTGATATCGGTTCGGTTCCACACCTCCGAGGGGACTCTCGATGACCGATACGTCGCAGGCGTACGCGATCCGGGCATCGGTCGACCGGCTGCTCACCGCAGTCGGACCGTTCGACCCTTCCACGGTCGCCGCTGCCTGTGCGACCGAGTTGCGAGAGATCCTGTGTTCGAACGCCTTCATGCGGGAATTCACCGGATCCCCGAGCATCGGCCCGTTCGAAACCCTCACCCTGCGGATACCACGTCCCTATTCGCCGGCCTCGCTGCACCTGGCAGCGCTGACGGTCCGCGCGGGCGTGGTCGTGCGAGAGGACGAACTACGTGGGTACTTCGCCATGCCGAGAAAGGGCATGGCTCTCGAACCCCATGTGCCACCGGAGGGAGTCGTATCGTTCCGGGAGGAGATCGGCGACACGGCGGTGTTCCTCGATCTCAGGGCGAAGTCCAGAACACTGACCACCGTTGCCCTGCACCGCCACGCGTCTTCGGATTGAGCCGCCGTTGTGCTCGGCCGGTAACGCCTCTGCACTCATTTACTCACCGTAGATGAGCCGCGCCCCCTGCATCGCCTCGTCATTGTCGAAGTCACTGTGGTAAATGGCCTCGTAATGGGCCAGATAGGTCTCCGGCGTGCCGGACTCCTCGCTACCGCTGCGGTATTCCTTCATGTAACAGTGGGCGTTCTCGTCGCGCGCGTCTTCTCTGGTCAATTCACCGCGCAGGTACCGGTCATAGTGATCCTCGTATCGGTCTCCGAACCGGCCGGACGTACGCAACTTCGGCCCGCCCGCCGCGGCGATCTCCCTCAGGATCTGCGTTTCCACCAGCGCGGCCTCCCCTTCGTCCCGCAGATGCTCGAAGGCACTCGCCCGTACCCACCGGGTACGGCCCTGCCCGTCATACCGCACCGGCTGCGGCTCGTAGGCCGAACGATACGAGTGCCCGACTTCGTGCGCCAGCGCGCCGAGGACCTTTGCCGGATCGTCGCGGTCGCCGCTGTGTACGGTGATCCGCGCGTCGCTGCGCCTCGTATGCGCGCCACCACCGACATCGCGGTACCCGATCGTCCACCCGTCCTGCTTAAGTTCCCCGAGGAATCGCTGCAGCGTCGGTGACAGAGCGGCCAATCGATCGACCTCGTCACCGAGCCCGGTCGTCTCGAACCGTGGCACATCAGCGCGGTTCGGCAACGGGTACTCCCCGGTCGGACCGTCGTCCGTACCACGGGAATCGGGGCTGCGGATCCCGTCGGCGAGCCGTGGATCCAAGCCTTCGAACCGGTCGGCGGCCGCACGAGACTTACCGGCGTGTCCGAGAAGTGCCGATACCCGCACGTCCCTGTTGCCGACAATGAACCTTTTCGTCGCGGCGAGCACCTGCTGCAGCGCCCGCGCGGCGCCGCTGACCATCAGGCCCCCGTCTCACCCACCGAACCCCTCATCCGGCCACGATATCCGCAGCACGATTCCCGCGCAGGGTAATTCGGGTCGGTCCGAGCGCGGCCGGCTGTTGCACGAAGCTCTCTCCGGAACCCCGCAACAGCGATCGTGCGGGCGCCCGGGCCGTTACCGGCCGGGTCAGCCGTTCTGGTCCCCGAGAGCGGACCCAGCTCGCGCGCACGGGGCCGGCTCGCGCTGCCACCCGGCCCCACTCAGGTCACCGGGCGTCGTACCCGCGAAGTGTCCGCACCGATCTCGTGACCGGCCCGGGTGCGCGGGCCGAGTTCGGCGAGTTCGTTACCGGCGAGGTCGGTCAGTGTCGACCGGGCCTCCCCGGCGGTGAACGCGTGACGCTCGCCCCACTGCCGCAACGCCACGATGGTCGTGAACAGATCCTTGCCCGCGGCGGTCAGCTCGTAGACGTGCCGCTTCCCGCCGGAGGCTGTGCTGGTGGCCAGGATCCCGTTGTCGACGAGCCGGCGGAGCCGGTCGGCGAGGATATTGCGGGCGATCCCGAGCCGCTGCCGGAACTCGGTGAACGACGCCGCGCCGTCCATGGCGTCCCGCACGATGAGCAGGCTCCATCGATCGCCGACGAGGTCGACCGTCCGGGCCACCGGGCAGGTGGGGTCGGTCCATTCGCGGCCGGCGCCGAGTTCCATAGATCCACCTCACCATTAGGTTGCATTTAGAAACTATTTTGCCATACCGTCGGATGGTTGCATATTGCTACCAATTGGAGGCGGTTATGGATGTCGCGAAGTCACCGCGGCTCGTCCTGGCCATGGTGTGCGCCGTGGCGGTGTCCACGATCTACGCGATCCAGCCGGTTCTCGAAAAAGCCGGTGCCGAACTGGGGCTGGCGCCGGAATCGCTGGGCCGGCTGGTCGCGGCCGGGCAGATCGGGTACTTCGCGGGACTGATCCTGCTGGTACCGCTCGGCGACATCCTGGATCGCCGGCGGCTCATCACCGGCCACCTGCTGCTCACCGGGGCCGGAGCCGCGACCGCGGCGATCGCGCCGAACGGGATCATCGCCGTGGCAGGCCTGACCATCGCCGGCCTGTTCGCGGTCGTCGTCCAGGTCACCGTCGCCTACGTCGCGGCGATCTCCGCACCACACGAGCGCGGGCGCAACATCGGCGCGGTCACGTCGGGCGTGGTGATCGGCATCCTCGGAGTCCGCGTCCTGGCCGGGCTCCTGGGCGACACCATCGGCTGGCGCGCCGTCTATGTCGTGCTCGCCGCGGCCTGCGCCGCACTCGCGGTCACGGTCCGGACGAGACTCCGGCCCGACCCCAGATCATCCGGCGGCCGATATCCGCAGGTACTGAAATCCACGGGGTGGTCGGCCGCGAAAGACCCGCTACTCCTCGGCCGAGGCATCATCACCTTCTTCGTCTTCGCCTCGTTCGGAACCCTGTGGAGCGGCCTGGCCCTACCACTCGGCGCGCAACCCTGGACGTTCGGCACCACCGAGATCGGGCTCTTCGGCCTGGCCGGGCTCGCCGGAGCCGCCGGAGCCGCCCGGGCCGGCCGCTGGGCCGATTCCGGTCGCGCCCAATCGGTCACCGGCTGGTCACTCGTCCTACTGGCCGCGTCCTGGCTGCTGATCGCCCGGACCGAACCGACAGTGTGGCTGCTCGTCATCGGTATCGTCGCGCTCGACTTCGCCGTTCAGGCCGTACATGTCAGCAGCCAGCACCTGCTGACCGCAGCGCATCCGGACCGCACCGGCAGCGTTATCGGCGCCTACATGGCGTTCTACTCCCTCGGCTCGGCCCTGGGTGCGATCACGACGTCCTGGGCCTACACGACATGGGGGTGGCAGGCTTCCTGCCTGACCGGTGCGCTCTACGCGCTCGGCGGGTTGGTCACGTGGGGAGTCACCCGGTCGGTGGCGGCTGCCGGCCGGACCGGAGACGATTCGACTACGCCCGCCGCAGACTCGCGCGGTGTTCCCTGTTCACGGCCATGAGCCGGTCGAGTGCGTCGCGTGTCCGGATCAGTTCGTCGATATGCGCGGACAACCGGTCTCGTTCCTGTTCCATCCGTGCCATCGCGGCGTCGGAGGTTTCCTCGCTCGGCGATTCGACGCAGGGCAGCACCTCGGCGACAGTCCGGCTGGACAGTCCCGCGGCGTACATCCGCTGGATGAATTCGACCCGCTCGACCTGGTCGGCCGTGTAGTGCCGCTGCCCGCTTGCGCTGCGGGTGCTGGTGAGCAGTCCCTGCTCTTCGTAGTAGCGCAGGGACCGAATACTCGCCCCGGTGCGTGCCGCCAATTCGCCGATGCGCATCGCGTCCTCCCACATGATTCACGCCACAGACCTTGCCTCTGACATCCATGTGAGGTTTTACGGTAGCCGATATGCCCGAACCGGGCACACCGAATATGAAGGAGACCAGAGGTGACCAGCCTTTTCGACAACTACCGACTCGGTGATCTGACGCTGCCCAACCGCGTGGTGATGGCTCCCATGACGCGGGTCCGGGCCGCCACCGGCGGTCTGGCCACACCCGCGATGGCGACCTACTACGCGCAGCGGGCGACCGCCGGTCTGATCGTGAGCGAAGGGGTACAACCGAACGCGGTCGGTCAATCCAATCCGGGGACACCCGGGCTGTACACCGACGAACACGTCGACTCCTGGCGCCCGGTGACCGCCGCTGTGCACGCCAACGGCGGACGGATCTTCGCGCAGATCATGCACGGCGGACGGGTCTCCCATCCCGACACCACCGGGCTGCAACCGGTCGGCCCTTCGGCCGTAGCCGCGGTCGGTGATGTTTTCGCGCCCACCGGCCGTATCCCCGCTCCGGTGCCACGCGCCCTGGACACCGCCGAGATCCCCGCGCACGTCGAATCCTATGCCGACGCGGCCCGCCGCGCCGTCGACGCCGGTTTCGACGGTGTGGAACTGCACGGCGCCAACGGCTACCTGATCTCCCAGTTCCTCTCCTCGAACGCCAATCTGCGCACCGACCGCTACGGCGGCTCTCTCCGCAACCGAATCCGGTTCGCCGTCGAAGCGGTCTCCGCGACCGTCGCGGCGGTGGGCGGCTCCCGGACCGGTATCCGCCTCTCCCCCGGCGGTGGCTTCTGGGGTGTCGAGGAAACCGATACCCCCGCGCTCTACGCCGCACTGCTGGACGAGCTGGCCGGCCTCGACCTCGCCTACATCCATCTGGAGGCCACCACCGACGACGAGACGCTCCTCGATCTCCGCCGCGCGTGGCCGGGCCCCCTCGTCATGAACCCGGTGCATCCGTCGGGCCCGAAACCCGCCGGCCCGGCCGATGCCGAACGCTGGCTCGGCCTGGGCGCCGACCTCATCAGCTTCGGCCGCGCCTTCCTCGCCAACCCCGACCTCGTCGAGCGACTGCGCAACGCGCTCCCGATCACCCCCGCCGACGAGAACACCTACTTCCAGGGCGGTGACCGGGGCTATCTGACCTACCCGGCGTACCGGTACCCGGCCTGATCCCGGACGCGGCCGAGCGGACCCGGGCCGCGCACCGGCCTGTTCGGTCGCCGATCACCCTCTCCCGGACGCGCCGGCCGTGCGCCCTCCGGCGCGGTCCGCGCGCGCGGCGGTGATATCGACGGCATGGTCGACCGCCCAATCGGCCAGCGTCGAAAGCGGGACCAGCAGTGTGTCCCCCAGCGGAGTGAGCCCGTATTCCACGGCCGGCGGAACCGTCGGGTACACCACGCGATCGATGAGCCCGTCGTCCTCGAGCGCGCGCAGGGTCCGGGTCAGCATGCGCTGGCTGATGCCCTCGATCGAGCGGTGCAGTTCGTTGTAGCGGTACCGGCGTGCGGCCAGCAGCGCGATCACCAGCAGGCTCCATTTGTCGCCGATACGACTCATCAGCCCCGACACCGGGCACAGCTCGTGCTCCGCGAGCGGTACCGGCGTGGGAAGCGCGGCGGCGGAGATGGAGGGCACATCCGTGTGCGTACTGGACATAAAAGTGCCTTCTTTCGCTTCCGGTGGCCGCTGCCCAGGATGAGTACAGCAGTCGGGTCCACGGAGGTGTGATGTCCAGAACCATTCTTATCAGCGGCGGCACGGACGGCATGGGCCGCGCGATCGCTCTCGAGCGCCTCGCCCGCGGTGACCGGGTCGTGGCGATCGGTAGCAACCCGGCCAAAGGCGAACAACTCACCGCCGCGGCCGGGGCGGACGCCGACCGCCTCCACGTCGTCCGCGCCGACCTGAGTTCCGTCGCGGAGGTGGAACGGGTGGTCGGCGAGATCGGCGCGGCCTACGACACCCTGGACGCGCTCCTGCTCTTCGCGAATCGCCCGATGCCCGAACGCGTCCAAACGGCCGAGGGTTTCGAATACACCTTCGCGCTGTACTACCTGAGCCGGTATCTGCTCTCGCACGAGCTGGTTCCACTGCTGACACGTGCCGCGCGACCGGTGATCGTCAGTATCGCCGGTGTCGGCGTGCAGAAGGGCGCGGTCCACTGGGACGATCCCCACCTCACCCGCGGCTACAGCGTGGTCGGCGCCCAGTTACAGGCCGGGCGGGCCAACGACCTGCTCGGTGTGTCGTTTGCCGAGGAGCACGGCGACAAGATCAAGGTCGTCCTCTACCACCCGGGTTTCACCAGGAGCGGCGACCTCTCCGCGCTCGGCGTCCTCGCCCGGACCGCGATCCGCTCCCTCGCCGCGGTCGCCGCACGCCCGGTGCGCAAATCGATTCGCCCACTGCACGATGTCATCGACAACCCACCCGCGGAACCGCTCACCGCCGTGGACCGCGGCCGCACCCTGGACCTCTCGCTCCCCTCACTCGATCCCGGCAATGCCCGCCGCCTCGCCCGGCTCACCGCCGATCTCCTGGCCGCGCGAGCCTGAGCCGGTTGTGACCCAGCAGGGTCGCCGTGAGCCCGAGCCGAGTCGGGGACCGGAGTGAGCGGCGGTAACGACGCAACGCCCTCGCGGATCGTACTTATGGCTATGGTCGGCACAACACCACGGTCAGCGCTATAAGACCGAGCGCCAGTAGCGCCAAGGCGATATCGGCGCCGCTCATCATTGATCTCCCGGTTCGGGTATCTCCCACCGGTAGCCGCGCGGGTAGACACACACGGGTGTTATGAGCGCGGCGAGATCGGTGATGATGTGTCGCACCGGATCGGCGTGCTCGAAACCGGGAACAACCACAGCGAGCGCGTTGTGCTCATAAACGTGCTGCGCGATGACCAGAGCCGAAACCAGCGGCCCGGTGTCGAGGACGACACTGTGCACCAGCCGATACCCGTGGCGCCCGGCGAGCGGGTGAATATCGGCACCGCGGCCGATCACCTCTCGCCGGATCACTCCGATCGCCTTGGGCAACTGACCGACCGGACCGGACCTCGACGCCTCTGAGCCAGAACAAGAGCCACCACGCGCCGCGCGATCGGCTCGGGGCCGCGGAAGCGCACCCGGGTCGGCATCGAACGTCCCACTGACCAACCGCAAATAGTCGGTAGATTTCACGCCCGCAGCGTCGCGCCACGAGGGGCACCGGTGCCAACAACTGTCTGCTGTACAGCTGGCAGTTGTACCGGTCAGCCCAGCAGCGAGACCGCCCGCCTCAGCGCGGCAATACCGGCGGCCTGCACTTGGTGCCCGGTGACGACACTCTCCACATGCTCAGCAGTGAACGGCTGCCATTCGAGGACGCGTCCCTCGGCGTTGCTGCCCAGCGCATTACCGAAGAGGTTGTCGCAAACCGGCGCATCGATGATGACAGCGGTAAGTAGATCGGTCGCGAAGCTCAGCGGGTCGACACCGAGGCCGAGGCAGTACGCCGCGACGGAACCGTCCCGCCGAGCCTCGTCGAAGCGTTGCGCAAACTCCCAGGTCTCATAGTCGATCGGAGCGATTTCGCTGCCGTGGTCTTCGTCGGCGCCACCCAACTCTTCGGCGAACTCACGGACCATGTTGCGCCACAGCGAGAAATCGTTACCGATGTTCCACTCGGCATAGCCGGAAGGTTGAAAGATTCCTACCGGAACGACCTGGTACATCCCGCCGGCATGACCGACCTTCCGAGGGTCTCGCCAATGCAGCAGGAACGATTTACCGACTGTGTCCGGATCGTGGCGGATGGTGACGGTGCTGATGGCCATATTGACCGGCCGTTGCGTCGGATCACAGGGGTCGGCGATCGTAGCCCGGACCCCGGATAGCTCGTCGTGGCCTTGCTCGGCCAAGGCGAATTCGTGCGCTGCGGCCTCCCCGACATTGATGCTGTCGAAGTACCAACCGAGGCCGAATCGCATCGAGGGATTCTCTGCGGTGAGGTCGGCGTGGACGAGCCGGAAGGTCGGCCGATTCTCGAACATTGTCGGCGCGACCAGTTCACCAACAGCCTCGGCATAACTCGTATACGGATCACCCGTCTGTCGCACCGGCAGCGCGGAGCTCAGTGTCGGCTCGATGCCCGCAGCCTCGGAGACCGACGATACTTCCAGCGCCGTCCCGACCTCTTCCAGCCGAATCGGAGTGGTAGGAATCCACTCCTCGCGTGCCAGGAGCGTCGAGTCGGCGACACGGCGCAGTGCGGGGTAGGTCTGTGCGGCCGCAGCGTCGAGGGCGGACCGGTGTTCACGGATGTAGCTCCGTGTATCCATCCACGCGCGTTCGCTAGGTGTCAGTGCGCGTGGATTGCCGCTCATCTCGTACTCCTGACGTTCGAACTCAGCCGATCAGACTGTGCCGATGCTCCCACGCGAGCGCCAGACAGGCGGCTCCTGGCGCGGCGACCGGTTCGGTGTCGAGCAGCCGATCGATTGCCGATTCAGTGAACGGGATACCTTCGGCAGCAGAGCCTGCCCCGATTGCGACGACTTCCCCTTCTTCGTTGAACCGCACGGTCGCGCCGAAAACATCTTCGAACAGGTCGTCGTCGATTACGACCACCGTCAAGATCGTCGCAGCCAAGGTGAGGGCGTCCAGCCCCAGCCCGAGCACGAACGCGCTCAGCCTGCCTCCCCGTCTGGCATCGCTGAGCTGCTCGTAATCGGGCTGAGCTGGGAAGCATTGCGGACTCGCCACCGCCCCCTGCTCGCCGAAACAACCGTACTCATCTCGTGTAGCGCGGAACCACCGCGACTACGACCGGCCAGACCGAGTTCTTCCGCAGGAATCCCCAGGACATGCATGAACCCTTGCCGCTGATCCAGAGTTACGTTCGGACACCGGTTTCAACCTGGCTGAGGAACTGCTGGGTGATGCCCAAAGCTTCAGCGACGGCAGCCTGGTTCAAGCCTCTCGCCAGACGGTATTCACGAACCACGATCCCTACCTGCTGGCCTGGGCCTGTTCTGTCGCTATGCCGCAACCACGATGTCATCCGCCCCCTCCACAGTCGGCTTCTCTTTCGAGAGCGTACGTCCCAGCGCGGGCGAGCAACACGAGATCGCGAAAGCCCGGCTACTGGCCGCTAAGTCGAACACGTAGTTCGCTCGACTCTCGTTAGACCGGACCACAGCCAGTTGACGGCGCAAAGGACTGGCGGTTTGCGGTCGACTGCGGAAGGTAAGTCGGGTACGGCTCTCGTCGTGCCCACACTTCTCGGTTTTCGAATATCAGCCATCTCGGTTCAGGTGGTGACGGCGTAGCGTGCGGCCGACGCACCGGTGCGGGGCGGTGAGGTACGAGCAAGTGCGCTGCGCGCCGGGTGACGATCCGAGCAACTGGATTGGCTACCGGAATTCCTGCACCACTTCGATGCGGCCCACGATGTGGCGGTTGAACTCTTCGAGTTCCTCGGCGGGCACCCACAGTTCGAGGATCGTTTCCCCGCCTGCCTGGCGGATGGGATACCTGGCCGCGAAGTCCGCATCGATCTCGAACCGAGTCACGTAGCCGACGCCCGATGCCGCAACATTCCAGTCTCGGGCTATGCGTATCGCGTAGTCCTCGTTCAACACCGGATAGAAGATCGGCTGATCGGGCAGCCGCGGCGGCCACGCCGTCCATTCCGACGCCTCGACCAGCGCCAACTCCTCTGGCCCCGTAGGCCGCCACAGGGTCAGTGTCTCGCGTCCATCCATCTCCATTCCTCGGTCGCTCAGTTCGGCGAATCATGCCTCTCCGACCCTCGGACGGCCAATCCTTATTCGCGGCGGAACCATCCACTGAACTCTCCAGGACAAACGTCAGGCCTCAACAGAGGCCACAACGTCAACCATCACCTGAATCTCGACAACCGCATAGCGTGCGGCGTCGAAGGAAGGTGAGTGTCGAGTACTGATCATCCGTCGCGAAAGCATCCATCAGTTTGGCCATGCCACCATGAGTGCCACGGATGCACACACATCTGGTGTCGTCCAGTCACGAGAGGGCGCGGCAGCCCTCGATGACGTGTTAGGACGGCCCTGGAACGTCCGACGGCCCGGCGGCGGCCCAAGAACGATTTCCCAGACCGCCGACCGGGCACGGTGATCCGGAGAATTACCCCTTGAGCAGGGCGCGGGACATGACCACCCGCTGGATCTGGTTGGTGCCCTCGTAGATCTGGGTGATCTTGGCGTCGCGCATCATGCGCTCCACCGGGAAATCGGTGGTGTAGCCGGCGCCACCGAACAGCTGCACCGCGTTGGTGGTCACTTCCATGGCAACATCGGAGGCGAAGCATTTGGCGGCGGCGGAGATGAAGCCGAGGTTCGGTTCGCCGCGTTCGGCGCGGGCGGCGGAGGTGTAGACCATCAGCCGGGCGGCTTCGATCTTCATCGCCATATCGGCCAGCATGAACTGGGTGTTCTGGAAGTCGGCGATGGACTTGCCGAACTGTTTGCGGTCTTTGGTGTAGGCCAGCGCGGCGTCCAGGGCGCCCTGGGCCAGGCCGACCGCCTGCGCGCCGATGGTGGGGCGGGTGTGGTCGAGGGTCTGCAGGGCGGTTTTGAAGCCGGTGCCGGGTTCGCCGATGATGCGGTCGCCGGGGACCCTGCAGTTCTCGAAGTACAGTTCGGCGGTCGGGGAGCCCTTGATGCCGAGCTTGTGCTCGAGCGGGCCGACGACGAAACCTTCGTCGTCCTTGTGCACCAGGAACGCGGAGATACCGTTGGCGCCCTTGTCGGGGTCGGTGACGGCCATGACGGTGTACCAGGAGGATTTGCCGCCGTTGGTGATCCAGCATTTGGACCCGTTGATGATCCAGTCGTCGCCCTCCTGGCGGGCGCGGGTGCGCATACTGCCCGCGTCCGAGCCGGCTTCCCGCTCGGACAGCGCGTAGGAGGCCATTTCGCCGTTGACGATATCGGCGAGCACCTTCTGCTTGAGCTCCTCGGAGCCGTTGAGGATCATGCCCATGGTGCCGAGCTTGTTCACGGCCGGGATCAGCGAGGAGGAACCACAGACGCGGGCGACCTCTTCGATGACGATGCAGGTGGCCACGGAATCGGCGCCCTGGCCGCCGTAGGCCTCGGGGACGTGCACGGCGTTGAAGCCGGCGGCGTTGAGCGCGGAGAGGGCTTCCTCGGGGAACCGGGCGTGCTCGTCGACGTCCTTGGCGTACGGTGCGATTTCCTTCTCGCACAGAGCGCGGATGGCCGAACGCAGCTCATCGTGGAAGTCCGCCAGCTTGAACAGATCGAAATCCGGGTTTCCCGCCATTGGGTTCACTCCTGTTGCGTACGGGGTGGTGCCGATAATCGGCACTCAGTGTCAAGGCCTTGGCCCAGTATACCCCGCGCTTGCCCGGGTTAGCGCCCCGCATCATGGCACTCGGTGTCAATCGGCGGGCGCTTCCGCCAAACTGCCCAGCCGCTGCCGCAGCAGTTCGGTGACATGCCGTACGGGCAGATCCCGGCGGAATACGGCGAGCACGAGATCGTCCTCACCGCCGGGCCGCCGGCCACCCCGGGGGATCTCGCCGAGCGCGGTCCGCAGGTCGCCCGGGCCCGCCGCCGATTCGCCGCGGATCATCCGGCGCAGCAGATAGTTGTGGGTGGCGGTCACCGCGGCCGCGAACTGTACGCGCGCGAGGTCGGGGGAATCAGGCAGCCGCTCACGCAGGTAATCGGTGAACAGACGCTCGTACCGGAAGACGGTCACGATCTCCCGGTCCCGCAGTGCCGGGACCCGGCGCACCACCCGATACCGCCGCTCGGCGATATCGCGCCAGCGGGTGAACCGCTCGAACACCCCGACCGCCGCCTCGCAGACCGCGTCCCACGGGTCGAGCTGCGCCTGCTGCAGGTATTCCTGCGCAGCGGCCAGCTGGGCCTCGTGGTCGGCGAAGATCACATCTTCCTTGGACCGGAACTGCCGGAAGAACGTACGCCGCGATATTCCGGCGGCCTCGGCGATCTCGTCCACCGAGGTCGCCTCGTAGCCCTGATCCGCGAACAAACGCAACGCCTCGTCCACGACACCGAGCCGGAAACGGACGAGCTCGGCGCCGCCGACTCGGCGGGCGGTTTCCTCGTTGTCCATGGCGACACCGTAGCGAGCGGTGCCGCGCTGCCCTCAGCGTCGTCCGTCGAGCGCGATATGGACGTCGGCTCCGCTGAACAGCAGATCCGCAGTGCGTCGTGGCGGCGGATCGCTCTCGATGGACCGCGCCCGCGGGGCGAGAAGGTACAGCTGGTGCAGGAAGACCTCCACCGCGAGCGTCGCGAGTTGCTTACCCGGACAGATATGCGCGCCGAACCCGAACGTCAGCGGTAGTTTCCCACCCCGCCGCAGGCTCCCGCAGTCCGGGAAAGCCGCGGGATCGCGGTTGGCCGCCGCGAACATGACCAGCACCGGTCCCGCGGGCAACTCGGTCCCACTGGTCAACACGACCGGACGCCGGATACGCCGCTTCCAGGCCACCAGCCCCGGGTCCAGCCGAAGCACTTCGACCGCCACATCGGCCGCGGTCCGGGGTTCGGCCAGCAGCCGCCACCATTCCCGATCCGGGTCGTGCAGTAATCGCTGAACGCCCTGCTGGATACTGCCGCTCACCGTATGCACCCCGGCGGCCAGCGAATTCGCCACCGCCGAAACCGCCACCCGGCGCGGGATTCCCGCATCGCGCAGGCGGGTCGCGAAACCGGCCGTGTCGCTGCGCAGACCGTGGTCGACAGCACGCCCGCTGACGGTGAACAACTGTCCGAGCGCCGCCACCGCGCCGGCCAGTTCCCGGCCGCGCATCGATCGGCCCAGTAATCCCGATTGGGCGCCACTCCACACCGCGACCCGCGGCCACACTTCGGGCGGCAGGCCCACCGCGGAACCGGTCACCCTGGTGGCGTAGGCGATGGACAGCGCGGTCACGTCCAGCGTCGGCCCGGACGGCGCCGTCGCGGCGAGGGCGGCGTGGAAATGCTCGGTCATCGCCGCGCGATGCTGCGGCCTGTCCGCGGCCCGGATCGTGAAATGACCGGCCGGACCGGCCATGGTGTTCCACACCCGGTCGTGCAAAGGTTCGTCGGCCAGATCGGCGGTCGCCTTCGCGGGCAACGGGATCAGATGCCGGAACAGATGCGGCAGCGCTCGCGGAGTCGCGGCGATGCGCGGATACCCGACCAAGGGCTCCAACGAGTTGTCCCGGGATATCTCCGTTTTACCGGCGGCGAGAACCTCGCGGACATCGTCGTATTTCCAGATCATCCGTAGTCCCGACCGGTGCGCGTAGGAGCGCTGCGGCCATTCGTGCAACCGGCGGTAGCGCTCGTCGCGCTCGGCGAAGAACATCTCGTTCGCGGTCACCTCGGCGAACGGGAACTCTGCCACGGGAACCGCCTGACTGTCGACCCTGTACACCGGCAAGGATCGTAGGCCGACCGGGTGTACGGCGCTTCCCGGGAACGGTGAGACCGCGGTCGTCCCCGGGAAACGCGATCAGCCCAGCAAACGCGCGCGCAGCGCCTCGTCCTTCTCCAGCACCATCGTCTCGAGACCGGCCTGGAACTGCTCCATCCGCTCGCGCAACGCCGTCTCGTGCGCACCGAGAATCCGGGCGGCCAGCAGGCCCGCGTTCCGGGCGCCACCGATCGATACGGTGGCCACCGGGACTCCGGCGGGCATCTGGACGATCGAGAGCAGCGAATCCATACCGTCGAGGTACTTCAGCGGTACCGGCACACCGATTACGGGCAGCGGGGTCGCCGAGGCGACCATGCCCGGTAGATGCGCGGCACCGCCGGCACCGGCGATGAGCACCCGCAGACCCCGGCCGGCGGCGTCGCGGGCGTAATCGAGCATGCGCTGCGGGGTCCGGTGCGCGGACACCACACCCACCTCGAACCTGATTCCGAACTCGGCCAGCGCCTCGGCGGCGGCCTCCATCGTGGGCCAGTCGGAATCGCTGCCCATGATCAACCCGACCGCCGGAGATCCCGGAACACTGCCTTCCACCACGTCACTCATGTGGGTCCCATCCATCGGTCCATACCGCGTGCGACATCCAGTGCGCCGCGCGCTCGGCTCGTTCCCGTACCACCGCGACATCGTCGCCGAGCACGTTCACATGCCCGATCTTGCGGTCCGGGCGTTCGCCCTTTCCGTACAGGTGCACCTTGGCGTCCGGCATCCGGGCGAACAGGTGGTGCAGGCGTTCGTCCATCGACATGGCCGGCGCCTCGGGCGCCCCGAGGATATTCGCCATCACCGTCACCGGCGCGAGCGGGCGGGTATCGCCGAGCGGGTAGTCGAGCACCGCGCGCAGATGCTGTTCGAACTGGCCCGTGCGGGCACCGTCCATCCCCCAGTGCCCGGAGTTGTGCGGGCGCATGGCCAGCTCGTTGATCAGCAGGGTTCCGCCGGTGGTCTCGAACAGTTCGACCGCCATCGCGCCGACCACCCCGAGATCCGCGGCCAACCGCAGCGCGAGCTCCTCGGCCTCGGCAGCCAGGTCCTCGTCGAGATCGGGCGCCGGGGCGATCACCACGGCGCACTGACCGCGGCGCTGCACGGTCTCCACCACCGGCCAGGTCGCGGCCTGACCATACGGTGAACGGGCCACCATGGCCGACAGCTCGCGCTTCAGCGGGACCCGCACCTCGGCCAGCAGTTGCACGCCCGCGCCGAGCTGCTCGGCGGTGATCTTCGCCGCGGCGTCGGCGTCCTCCGGCATCCACACGCCGCGCCCGTCGTAACCGCCGCGGATCGCCTTGAGCACGATCGGCCAGCCGTGTTCTTCGCCGAAGCCCACCACCGCGGCCTCGGACTCGACCACGGTGAACGCGGGGACGGGCAACCCACGCGCGGACAGTTCCGTGCGCATGGCCAGTTTGTCCTGGGCGAAGCGCAGCGCGTGCGGCGGCGGGAGCACATTCACCCCCTCCGCGACCAGCGCCTCGAGGTGCTCGGTGGGTACATGCTCGTGATCGAAGGTGAGCGCGTGGGCGCCGGTCGCGGCCCGGCGCAACGCGCCGAGGTCGGAATGGCTGCCGAGCACTACATCGGGGCTCACCTGAGCCGCCGGGTCGTCCGGCCGTTCGGCGAGCACCCGGAGCCGCTGCCCCAGCTCGATGGCCGCCTGATGCGTCATCCGCGCCAGCTGCCCGCCACCGATCATGGCGACGGTCGGCATCGCGGCAGGGTCGAAACTACGTGCGTTCACGTCGGTCAATACTGTCATGTCCTGCGCGAACGGCAGCTGGCGGTATGCTCCGGACTTGTGTCATTCGTCGACGACGTGGTCAGCGTCCTGCCGCGACCTCTCCAGGAGATCGCCTACCGCCAGCGCGAGCTCATCAAGTTCGCCATTGTCGGAGCGACCACGTTCGTTATCGACAGCGGCATCTTCTACATCCTGAAGTGGACGGTCCTGGAAGAGAAACCGGTCACCGCGAAGATCATCTCGGGTGTCATCGCGGTCATCGCCTCCTACATCCTGAACCGCGAATGGTCGTTCAAGAACCGCGGCGGCCGGGAACGCCATCACGAGGCACTGCTGTTCTTCGCGGTCAGCGGAGTGGGCGTGGTGCTGAGCATGGTGCCGCTCTACCTCTCCCGCTATGCCTTCCAGCTGCACCAGCCCACGGTCAGCTTCATGGTGGAGAACATCGCCGACTTCATCAGCGCCTACATCATCGGCAACCTGCTGCAGATGGCGTTCCGGTACTGGGCGATGCGGCGCTGGGTCTTCCCCGACGAGGTCGACGAGATGCTCGAACAGCTCGAAGAGTACGTGGAAGAGGAGCACGACCGGCGCACTCTCGGCCGCTGAGTCCACCGCCGCGACCGATCAGCGCGGCTCCCGCGTCTCCACTCGCGCGGCCAGTGGTTTGCCGAGGAACACCGCGAACAGCGCGGGCCGCCGCCGCTGCAACTCCAACCGGCCGCCGTCGGCCTCTATCAGGGCACGCGCCAGCGCGAGGCCCACACCCGTGGATCCCGCGCCGGAGAAACCACGATCGAAGATATGCGGGGCCAGCTCGTCGCTGACCCCCTCGCCTTCGTCGGCCACCTGCACACACACCAGCGGCTCGCGATCCTGTCCGGGACGGACGGTGCGCACCGAGACCGTGCAGGTGCCGCCGCCGTGCATCAGCGCGTTGTCGACCAGCACTGTCACCGCCTCCCGCAGCCGGGACCCGGAAATGGGCGCTCGCAGCGATTCGTCACCGGTCAGGTACAGGGTGCGGCCCGCCTCCCGGAACGGATGCGTCCACTCGGTGACGATGCCGCGCAGTTCGTCCATCACCGGTACCGGATCGCGGTCGGTGGCGTCCTCGTCGCGCGAGGCCCGGACGAGATCGTCGATGGCCTCGGTCAGCCGGTCGACCTGGGCCATGGCTTCCTCGGCCTCGTGGACCACCGCCGGATCGGTGTGCGCGGACAGTTCGTCCAGCCGCAACCGGACCGCGGTCAACCGGCTGCGCAGCTGATGGGATACATCGGCGACCAGCGCGTGCTCGCGTTGCAGCCGGCCCGCGATCTCGACGGTGGCCGAATCGAGCACATCGGAGACGCGGTCCAGTTCGGCGATACCGTGGCGGCGCGGATCCGGGCGGAAATCGCCCATGGCGAGCCGGGCGGCCCGGGCGGCCACATCACGGATGGGGTCGGCGACACGGCGCGCGGTGACGATGGCGACCGTGATCGCGGCGCCCAGCGAGATCGCCACGGCCAGCGCCACCCCGGCCACCGCCTGTCGCTGCCGGGCCTGCATCGGGGTCGCGGGCACCTCGAGTCGCAGTGATACATCGGTGCCCATCGACAGTGACTCCACCAGCGGGTCGGTCACCGTGGCGGCGCCGACCTCGACCTTCACCGCCGTATCCGCCGGCGCCGGATATACGACGGTGAGCCGCCCGCCCTCGGGCACCAGCGGCTGCACAGTGTGCAGATCGAGGCCGCCGCTGATCACCCCGCTGCCCTGTTCCTGGCCGATGACCTCCGCGGAGATCAGTTCCAACCGGCTGCGCAGATCGTTGCGGGTGATGTCCTCCACCCACAGCCACGCCGTATAGGTGAGCGGCACCCCGAGCACGACGGTGGTGAGCATCAGCACGGTCAGCATCGACCGCAGAATCCGCCGCCGCACGTCAGTCGGTGTTCAACCGGAAACCGACACCGCGCACGGTGACGATCCGCCGTTCGGCCATCGGGCCCTCGTCGCCGATCTTGCGCCGTAACCAGGACATATGCATATCCAGGGTTTTGGATCCACGCAGTTCGGCATCGCCCCAGACCTCGCGCAGGATCGTCTCCCGGGGCACCACCTGGCCGGCCCGATCGATCAGCACCTTGAGCAGCTCGTACTCCTTGTTCGCCAACCCGACTTCCACCCCGTTGACCAGCACCCGCCGGGCCGCCGGCTCCAGGCGGATCCCGCCGACCTCCACGGTGTCGTCACCGATCCCACTGCGCCGCAGCAGGGCTCGGACCCGGGCGAGCAGTTCGGCCAACCGGAAGGGTTTCCCGACGTAGTCGTCGGCACCGGCGTCCAGCCCGACCACGAAATCGACTTCGTCGGTACGGGCGGTGAGCATGAGCACCGCCATCTCGGCGCCACGAGCCCGCACCTGCCGGCACACCTCCAGCCCGTCCATTCCCGGCAACCCGAGATCGAGGATCAGCAGATCATGGTGTCCTTCCAGTGCGCGGTCCAACACCGCGGGACCGAAGCTCTCCACGGTCACCGAATATCCTTCGCGGCCCAGCGCCCGCGAGAGCGGCGCCGCGATGGCCTCGTCGTCTTCGCCCAGCAATACGGCGGTCATGCGACAAGATTACGGTCCGCCGGCCTGGTACCGGCCTCCTCACGCCCGGGCAGCAGCCCACGGCGCCGGGATCAGAAGCCGCCGTACCGGGGCGCGGCCTCGAAGACCTGGTGATAGAGCAGCGCGTGCACCTGTTCCACATTCGGGATATCGCTGTATTCCAGGGGTTCTTCGGACGAGGATCCGATGATCAGCTCCCCCGTCCCGAACATCCGGTCGACCAGCCCGTGCCGGAACTGGACACTCGAGATCCGGCTCATCGGGATATCGATACCGGTGTGGGTCAGCACACCCTCACGGACCAGCACCCGGCGATCGGTGACGATGAAATGGGTGGATTTCCAGGTCACGATCGGCGCGATACTGCGCCATGCCAGCAGCAACAGCCACACGACCAGCACCACGAGCAGCAGGACCGTCCGCCACGACTCGTCGGCGGTACGCCACACCAGACCACCCAGGAAGCCCGCCACCGCGGTCACCACGATCAATGTGACGATGGGCCAGAACAGCATCTTCCAATGCGGATGGGTGTGCAGGATCAGCTCTTCGTCGGGCGCCAGCGCATCCTCCGGATAACCCATGTGCGCACATTACCGTTTTTTTGGCGCCGCCTGCGGCGTCGCGGGGTTGAGGCCCCCTGGTGTCTCGCCGTTTCGGCCTCGAGACTCGAGCCTTCGGCTCCTGCGCTTTCGAGGCCGAAACGGCGAGACGGGCCTCAACCCTTGGAGGTGTCTCGTAAAACTCGACACATGCGGGTTACCTCGGCATTCGACGGCCGGGTCGGGCGCCGACTCGATCGCCCGATGGTTCCCGCGTGTGCGCCCTGCCGATTTCTCAGTCCCCCGGCCGCAGGTGTGTCACATCTCCGGCGGCAACAGCTCGGTCCTCGATCAGCAACCGCCCCGCCGAATCGATATCGCGAGCGATCCCCGTCAGGACCCCGCCCCCCGGCAGTTCCGCCCGGACCCGGGAGCCCAGCGTCGCGCAGCGTTCCCGGTAGGCGTCGGCGAGCGTCTCCGCGGCCCATCCGGATTCCTCCCACCGGGTGTAGCGGCGTGCGAACTCGGTCAGGAAGGACAGCACCAAGCGGGTGCGATCGGTGTCGGTGGCGCCGCTGAGGAGCAGCGAGGTGGCGTGCGGGACGGGGAGCTCGTCGGCGGTGAGGCTCACGTTCATGCCGATACCCACGACGATCGCCGGGCGGGGGCCCGGGGCGGCGACTTCGGCCAGGATGCCGGCGACCTTGCGGCCCTCGATCAGCACGTCGTTGGGCCATTTCAGGGCGGCGGGCACCCGGGCGGTCGTCGTGAGCGCGTCGACCGCGGCGATCCCGGTGAGCAGCGGCAACCAGCCGAGAGCTTCGGGGTCGAGGCCCTCGGGCCGGATGAGCAGGGACAGGGCGATCTGTGCACGCGGGGGACCGGCCCAGGCGCGGGCCAGCCGGCCGCGCCCGCTCTCCTGCGCTTCCGCGACCAGTACGGCGCGGTCGATATCCGGGTCCCCGGCGCGCGCGATCAGGTCCGCGTTGGTGGATCCGGTCGATTCGATCACGTCGATTCCGGTGTAGAACGCCAGTTCCGGGGTTCCGGTCAGCGCTCGCCGGAGATGTTCGACGTCCAACGGTGGCCTCTGCACCAGGGCAGGGTACTGGCCGGGGCCGGTGGTCACCGCACGGCGGGTGCGGTGACCACCGGGTCTAGCCGGCGAGGTCGTAACCGATGGGCCGGGAAACCGCGGGCATCGCCTCGTTCTCCGCGGTTTCGGTTTCGTCGGTTTCGCCCTCGCACTCGACGGCTGCTTCGGTGATGGTCGGTTCCGGCTCGGTAACCCGGGTGAACGCCACGGCCTCCGGGAATCGGCCGGTTCGAGTTGTCCAGTGCCACATAACAGGCCACCTCCCCTCTGTATTCCAAAAGTGGCCTGCTCCAAGGGTATTGCCCGATCCGGCGCAGCGAAAGCGATTTAATGGCGGGCCGCGCGCTCACGCCGCCGACGGGTTAGGCTTGTGACGGATCACCGTGGCGTGTCGTGTGGACGTCTGCCGCGATTCGCGGTACACATATGAACCGGTGACGACTTGTCCACCTGGGGTTTTCTGGATCGGGTTCTACTCGCCAGTAGCAGGATCTGGGTTAACAGCGCGGTGCGGCTCTGGTTACACTCCGAGCCATGACGAGTGTCCAGCAGCAGCCCACGCCGGATTCGGCAGGTGCGCCCGATATCCACACCACCGCCGGCAAACTGGCTGACCTGCGGAATCGGCTGGAAGAAGCCCAGCATCCGATGGGTGAGGCCGCGGTCGACAAGGTGCACGCCAAGGGCAAGATGACCGCCCGGGAACGCATTCTCGCCCTGCTCGACGAGGGTTCCTTCGTCGAGCTCGATGCCCTGGCCCGGCACCGCAGCGTGAACTTCGGTCTCGACAAGCAGCGCCCGCTGGGTGACGGCGTGGTGACCGGCTACGGCACCATCGACGGCCGCGAGGTGTGCATTTTCAGCCAGGACGTGACCGTGTTCGGTGGCAGCCTCGGCGAGGTGTACGGCGAGAAGATCGTCAAGGTCATGGACCTGGCGCTCAAGACCGGCCGGCCGCTGATCGGTATCAACGAGGGCGCCGGCGCTCGTATCCAGGAGGGCGTGGTCTCACTCGGCCTCTACGGCGAGATCTTCCACCGCAATATCCAGGCCTCCGGCGTCATCCCGCAGATCTCGCTGATCATGGGCGCCGCCGCGGGTGGGCACGTGTACTCCCCCGCGCTCACCGACTTCGTGGTGATGGTGGACCAGACCAGCCAGATGTTCATCACCGGGCCGGACGTCATCAAGACCGTCACCGGTGAAGAGGTCACCATGGAGGAGCTGGGCGGCGCTCACACCCATATGGTGAAGTCGGGTTCGGCGCACTATGTGGCCTCCGGTGAACAGGACGCCCTGGACTACGTCAAGGACCTGCTGTCCTACCTGCCGAGCAACAACCGCGCCGAAGCACCACGCTTCCCGGCATCGGATCCGATCACCGGCGCGATCGAGGAATCGCTCACCGAAGAGGACCTCGAACTCGACTCCCTGATCCCGGATTCGCCGAATCAGCCCTATGACATGCACGAGGTCATCCGGCGGCTGCTCGACGACGACGAATTCCTGGAGATCCAGGCCGAGCGGGCCATGAACATCATCGTGGGCTTCGGCCGGGTCGACGGCCGCAGCGTCGGTATCGTCGCCAACCAGCCCACCCAGTTCGCCGGCTGCCTCGATATCGACGCCTCGGAGAAGGCCGCGCGGTTCGTGCGCACCTGCGACGCGTTCAATGTCCCGATCATCACCCTGGTGGATGTGCCCGGCTTCCTGCCCGGTACCGATCAGGAGTTCAACGGGATCATCCGGCGCGGCGCCAAGCTGCTCTACGCCTACGGCGAGGCCACTGTGGGCAAAATCACGATCATCACCCGCAAGGCCTACGGTGGCGCCTACGACGTCATGGGCTCCAAGCATATGGGCGCCGATGTGAACCTGGCCTGGCCCACCGCCCAGATCGCCGTGATGGGCGCCTCCGGCGCGGTCGGATTCGTGTACCGCAAGAAGCTGGCCGACGCCGCCCGCGACGGGTCCGACGTGGACAAACTGCGGCTGGAACTGCAGAACGAGTACGAGGACACGTTGGTCAATCCCTACGTCGCCGCCGAGCGCGGTTACGTGGACGCGGTGATCCCTCCGTCGCACACTCGCGGCCAGATCGTCTCCGCGCTGCGGCTGCTGGAGCGGAAGATGGTGACCATGCCTCCGAAGAAACACGGCAACATCCCGCTGTGATCCGGCGATACGCTCTGTAGGCCGCACACTGATTTCGGGTATGCGATCGGTGAGAGAAGATCGACCGGGTTCCGCCGCACCGCGCGAGCCCGCTCGAGGCAAGAGAGAGGATCTGGCACTGTGACGATTGTGGCAGAAGAAGAAGTATTGGCCGCAGCGGAACTGGACCTCGCCACCAGGGATGTGCCGGTCGATACCGCGACCGAAGCCGCCGCGGGCACTGCCGCCGCGACGAACGGCGAGAAGCCGTTCCTCGTGATCGAGAAAGGTGCACCGACCGATGCGGAGATCGCCGCACTGGTGTGTGTGTTCACCGCTGCCGCCGCCGCGGGTTCGGCGTCCGCCGATTCCGGCCCGCAGGATCTGTGGGGCAAGCCCACGATGATGCACCGCGGCAACTCCCCGTTCTCGCCGTACTCCTATCCGCAGCTGTCGCATCTGCGGTTCTGACACCGATCCCAGGAGAACCCCAGACGTGACCCGGCTGGTACTCGCGTCCGCGTCACCCGCCCGCCGGTCGGTACTGCGGGCCGCGGGCATCGAACCCCTCGTCCGGGTCTCGGACGTGGACGAGGATGCCGTAGCGGCGGCCCTTCCGGCCGATACCGGCCCCCGGGAAGTCGTCGTCGAGCTGGCCCGGGCGAAAGCCCGGGCCGTGGCATCCACCCTGGCCGACGACGCACCGGATCCCGATCTGGTCGTGGTCGGCTGCGATTCCATGCTGCTGATCGACGGCGCACTCCAGGGCAAACCCCATACGCCGGAGGTGGCGCTGGCACGCTGGCAGGCCATGGCCGGGCATTTCGCGGACCTGGTCACCGGGCACTGTGTCCTGCGCGTACGCGACGGCGTCGTCACCGCCGAGGCGATCGACTGCAGCGCCACCACCGTGCACTTCGGTAAGCCCGATCCCGCCGAGCTGGACGCCTATATCGCCACCGGCGAACCACTGCAGGTGGCGGGCGCGTTCACCCTCGACGGGCTGGGGGGCTGGTTCGTCGACCGGATCGACGGCGACCCCTCCAGCGTCGTCGGAATCGGATTACCACTGCTGCGCCGACTGCTCCAGGAAGTGGGTGTTGGTGTCGCCCAGCTGTGGGCCGACCGCACCTGAGGGCGGAGTGCCGCGGAGCACCCGGCCACCCTGCTGTCCCGCAGACGGCGCCAGCGGCCCGGTAGCGGGCGGGAACGGGTCGGACTCCAGGGACGCGGACGCGGGCGGCAACTGACTACCCGGCGGCACCGTCTGACCCGATGCCCGCGACAACCGGCCCGCCTGCCCGGCGGCCGCGTCGATGCGGCCGGGCTGCGGGCGCCTGCGCGCGGCCGTCGTCGCGGAGTCGGCCGCTTCCCCGGCCGGAGCCTGCGTGGGTGGCGGACCCACCCACCGCAGTCGCACCTCGCACATCTCCTCGGTCACGAACGGCACGAGTTCGGCCTCGACCACACCCTGGGCCCCGGACCGCTCCAGCAGCGCCGCCAGCAGCCCCCGGTGAACCCCGCACACCACTTCGGTATGTGTTCGCGCCAGATCGCGCAGCGGGCAGGCCGTCAACCGGACCACCGCGCCCTGGCCGGGGTCACGCGCGGCGCTCTCCCGCCCGTCCCGTTCGGGGGCGAAGCCCAGCTCCGACATCAGCGAGACGACCCGGTCCTTGGCGTCGCGCACCGACTCGACCGGTTCACCGGCGGTGTCGAGTTTGTCTCCCCAGGCCCGTCCGGCCGCCCGGCCGGCGGCCGCCTGCTGCTCCGGATCGGGCCCCAGCTGGTCGGCCAGCACCTGGGCCAGGTCCTGGTAGCCGATGGTCCGCTGGACCGCCCGGTAGCCGATCCGGGGCCGGCCCCGGCCGCGTGGCGGCTGCTGGAACTGCCGGACCAGTGACTCCCGGGTGAGGATGTCGAGATGGAACCGCACCGTGGTGACATGCTGGCCGGTGATCTGCGCCAGCTGCTGCGCGTCCAGGGGCTCGCTCGCGCCGCGGAGGATCGCGAGCAGGCGCCGCCGCGGCCAAGAATCAGACATGCTCACCCCTCCTTCGGGGAGACTTTATCGGAGACATGTGCGATCAAATCGCCCATTGCACCGACTCTGTGCTCATCAACAAGTTCACGTCAAGTCACACTTACTATCCACAGTGCGGCTCGAACCTGTCGTCAGCACTGCCCGCCTCCTGTGAAGGAACCCGAACGTGCCCGTCGCCCCGGACCCATATCCCGCCTTCGCTTCCTATGCGCACCCACACCGTCTGGTAACCACGGAATGGCTGTCGGCAAACCTCGGCACGCCCGGTTTGAAGATCATCGAATGTAATGCCGACGTCCTCCTCTACGGCATAGGCCATGTTCCCGGGGCCAGCAAGCTCGACTGGCGCAGCGACCTCGACGACCCGGTGACCCGTGACTATATCGATGGCGAGCGGTTCACCGAACTCATGCGCTCCCAGGGCGTCGAACACGACGACACCGTCGTGCTGTACGGCAATGACGGTAACTCGCACGCCGCGCACGCGCTGTGGCTTTTCACCATGTTCGGCCACCAGGACGTCCGGCTGCTCGACGGCGGCCGCGACGCCTGGATCGGCGAGGGCCGCGACACGGTTTTCGAAACCCCCGAGCCGTCCCGCAGCCGATACCCACAGGTCCAACGGGACGATACGTCGATCCGCGCCTTCCGCGAAGAGGTCCTCGCCCACTTGGGCGACCCGCTGGTCGATGTGCGCTCGCCGCACGAGTACGCGGGTGACCCCGGCGAAGGCGGGCCGGGCACGGCCCTGCGCGGCGGGCATATCCCCACCGCCGTCAACATCCCGTGGACCAGTGCCCTCACCTCCGGCGCCCGCTTCCGCGGCCGCGCCGAACTGGACGAGATCTACGGCGCTGTCGAGCCGGGCCCGGTCACCGTCTACAGCGGGGTCGGCGAACGCTCCAGCCACACCTGGTTCGTCCTGAAGTACCTGCTCGGCCGCGAGACCGTACGCAACTACGACGGCTCCTGGACCGAATGGGGCAACTCGGTCCGCATGCCGATAGCCACCGGCGGGGTGTGACCGGAGCTCCCCGAGCCCACAAAAAAGCAGGTCCACCCATCCACCTGCAACGTCCGCGCCCACGCCGCCGCATGAGTCGAGACGCAACCCGCAT